>JBDTGA010000131.1:0-37814 GCA_039937655.1 Ginsengibacter sp. | reverse complement strand
GAAAGCATACATAAATTTGCAGGCTTTTTAGTGATTTTACAAATAACTTGCAATCTTTATCACCCTATTCTTTATTATAAACTTCCAACAATAAGGATTACAGAGTTTTTAAGGGTCGACTAATTATAGGGGTTAATAAACCTGTTCACATTCCAAAAGTTATAAAACATTTCATGATCAATAAAACAGAAAGCAAATTAAAATGTACGATTATCCCTGAACCAAAAGCATATAACGACCGGAAAGATTCAGAACCATTTTTTTAAAAAAAAAGAGAATAGTTTTGGCTGGCCGGATGTTAAGAATTGACACCTCCTTGTTATCTACACTTTTCCGCAAATAAATAATCCAACACAAAAGAATTATTCAACATTAATGATCGCCATCATTTTCGAATCAAGTTGAAATAAAACATTCTTATCCTGAAATTTACCTATATCCGAAAAAGGCAATCCCTGATAATAAGATGTATGAGTATCATCAATATCCATCGAAAATTGTACTTGTGCATTCATTGCATTTCCGTTAAAGCAGTTTTGAATGCTGCTATTATATACGCCCATTGCAAAAACTCCTTTTTTCAGGAGTACTACTCCCACCTTTACCTGATAACCCGATGACAGGTTACAGCCAGTAGTAAGGAATGCCAGTGTGGTGCCACTATAAGTTTGAGAATAAGCAGAAACACCGGGATAGAAAATAAATGAGGCGAAAGGCCCATCACCAATATAGGGATTATTAAATACCAGATTTACGTTTACACCTATATTAAATGAAACCGAATCATAGTAAACTTCAGAATTGGTTTTAGAATCAAACAACTTTTTACCCGGCACATCCAATTGCAACATAATAGTGTCACCAACATGATAATTTAACCGGTAAGGGCTTACAGAAATCTTTTCAGAAAATTGATACTTATAATCAGGTGGTTGCTGACGATCTTTGTTGCATTGTAACTTTAGATTTATAAGCCCAAAAAAGAGGGACAGAATAAGGATATACTTTTTATTTTTCATAAATGGTTAGCGATGTGATGAACTAAACTAATAGAAATCCATGTACCATGGAAATTATTTTAAAAAACTTTTTCTCTACCACGCCAATTCCATCACATAATCATTCATAAAATATCCCGAACCAATGTCAATATCTTCTTCGCGGATAATTGTAAACCCCTGTTTCTCATAAAAATGCAAGGCTTTATTATGCCTGTTTACATTCAATTGCAGGGAAGTAGCTCCGTTTTTCTTTATTTCTTCCAACACATAAGTGAGCATCTTTTTACCGGTATGCTTTCCCTGCTGATCAGGGAGTACATAAATTTTGTGCAAATGATACACCGCCGGATTTTCATGCGGAGAAAAAGAAGCAAAGCCAACCGGTATATCATCGTCAACAACCAGAATAAAATGATGTTTCAAAATATTATACTGATGCTCAAGCGAAGAAAGAGAATAGATCCTATTGAGCATATACTCCAATTGATCTGCACTCAGGATAGCGCCGTAGGCCAATGGCCATATTGTATGGGCAAGTTGTGAAACCGTGTTAAGGTCATTGACTCCTGCTTGCTTTATTTCAATCATTTATTTGATAGTAATTTTTATTTCGGGAGCAAAGAATTCCCGCCCTTTCTTATCCTTCACGACGATGTCAAAAAAATACAATTGCTCATCCGTTTGTAACTGCCCTTTAATATTATCAATCCATATTTTGGGCAAAGGGGTAGCCTTAAACCTATCTGACTTGATCGTAAAAGAAACTTCTTTCTCGCCGGTCTCATCATTTCTAACATAACTTTTTTGCTTATAAAGAAACTGGTACGAATCAATGTTGTAAGCCGTATTGTTATCATCCACAATTTTTAATGGCAATCCTACTAATTGGTTTGCTTCATCAACCGTTACTTGTGCCCCATTCAGATTCACACCCAAAAATGTTTTCACTACCGGCGGCTTAAACTTAGGGACTTTGGTAATAATCGTTGTATCCTGCGCAAAAGAAACTTTTGTAAGGAAAGACAACAAAAAGAAGCATAGGGAATATCTGAAAATCATCTTCATACATAAAATTTTAAGTGCTGAATAGCTTTATAATACAGACAATGTTTGTTCTATTACTTTAATTTTTTCTTCTGCATCCTGTTTCTTTTTTCTCTCGAGTTCTATCACTTCAGGCCTGGCATTCTGTACAAATCTATCGTTACTTAATTTCTTCTCTACACTAATTAGGAAACCTTTAAGATAGTTCAAATCCCTGGTCAGTTTTTCTTTTTGTACACCGGCATCTATCGTCACATCTGATTTTATATAAATTTTTTCACTTTCCGCAACAGTCATTATACAGGATGCTTCAGGATCTTTATTAAATTCAATAGAATCAGCATTGATCTGCTTTGCAAGAATATCTTTAAGTAAATCATACGAAGAAGGATCGTTGGTTTCTATAAACAACGAAACGGTTTCTTTGGGCTTCAGATTGTTTTTATTTCTCGCATCGCGGATGGCACTGATCACATTTTTCAGTTTGTTACCAAGCAGCAACCATTCTTTTTCTGCCGGTTGTAACGGATCAAACTGTTTTACGGTAAGGTCATCCTTTCTTTCCTTGAGCAAATGATAAATTTCCTCAGTGATAAAAGGCATAAACGGATGAAGGATTTGTAGTAATTCATCAAAAAGTGAAACGGCCTTTTCATATACATCTTGTTCAACCGCTTTTCCATATTCAGGTTTGATCCATTCCAAAAACCAACTGCAATAATCATCCCAGATCAAAGAGTAAATGGTTTTTAATGCTTCACTCAATCTGAATTGGCTCATTAGAACTTCTACTTCACCACGAACTTCATTCAATCTATTTTGAAACCATTGAATCGCGAACTCTCCGCTACCTCCCACTTTCGGCTCTGAACTTTCAGTTTTGAACTTCGAACCTTCCTCCCACATCTTCAACAATTTCATTGCATTCCATAACTTATTATTAAAATGCTTTCCTTGTTCCAGGCTGCTTTCATCAAATAACAAATCATTACCCGCAGGTGAAGAGATCATAATTCCAAAGCGCACAGCATCGGCTCCATATTCATGAATGAGCAATAAAAGATCAGGGCTGTTGCCCAGGCTCTTACTCATTTTCCTTCCCAGTTTATCACGTACCATTCCTGTGAAATAAACATCACTAAAGGGTTTTTCATGCTTGTATTCCATTCCCGCCATGATCATGCGGGCCACCCAGAAAAAAATAATATCCTGCCCCGTTACCACTACTGAAGTAGGATAATAATAATTGATGTCGGCATTATCAGGCTCTGTAATTCCTTTAAACACTTCTATCGGCCACAGCCATGAAGAGAACCAGGTATCCAGAACATCTTCATCACGGGTGAGCTTTGAGCTTTCAGCTTTCAGCATTTCTCGTTCCGGCAATTTCTGATTACTCATTTCTTTCCTCGCTTCTTCTTCCGTTTCTCCTACATATACATTCCCTTCTTCATCGTACCAGGCAGGAATTTGCTGTCCCCACCAAAGTTGCCGGCTGATACACCAATCCTTCACATTCTCCAGCCAGTATTTGTAAGTAGCATTGAACTTTTCATTCGGATGAATAGTTACTTTCCCCGAGGTAACTGCTTCTAATGCAGGTTGAGCAAGGTCTTTCATCTTCACAAACCATTGGGTGGATATTTTCGGCTCTGCCACCACATTAGTCCGCTGACTGTATCCCAATCTTGTCTCGTATTCTTCTTCTTTTACCAGCAACCCTTTTCTCCTTAACTCTTCCACTATCTTTTTGCGGGCTACAAAACGATCTTCACCAATAAAAATTTGTGCGGCTTCACTTAAAGTTCCATCATCATTCAAAGTATCAATGACAGGAAGGTTGTATTTCAACCCGATATTAAAATCATTGATATCATGTGCCGGAGTAATTTTCAAAATCCCTGTTCCAAAATCTTTGTCAACATACTCATCAAAAATCACCGGTACTACTTTATTGATCAAAGGCACGATTACTTTTTCACCTTTCAAATGCATGTAACGTTCATCGTAAGGATTGGCACACACTGCCACATCGCCCATAATGGTTTCGGGACGCTGGGTAGCTATCACAATGAAGGGGTCCTCCTGGCCTTTTGCCTTCTGCGTCCCGTCTATTGCGTATTTTATATAATATAATTTCCCTGTTACATCTTTATATTCTACTTCTTCATCACTCAATGCGGTTTTGGCCGCAGGATCCCAATTGATCATTCTGGCACCGCGATAGATCAATCCTTTTCTATACAGGTCCACAAATACTTTGATCACCGCTTTATAATAATGGTCATCCATAGTAAATGAAACCCTGTCCCAGTCAACGCTGCAACCTAATTTGGCGATCTGGCTGTAAATAATATTCCCGTATTTTTCTTTCCATTCAAAAGCATATTTCAAAAATTCTTCTCTCGATAAATCTTTTTTATCAATATTTTTTTCTCTCTTCAACATATCCACCACTTTGGCTTCGGTGGCGATAGAAGCGTGATCGCTGCCGGGAACCCAACAGGCATTGAATCCGCTCATACGCGCTTTTCTCACTAAAATATCCTGTACGGTCTCATTAAGCGTATGCCCCATGTGCAGTACTCCTGTCACATTTGGCGGCGGTATTACTACTGTAAAAGCAAGGCGGCCATCAGGTTTACCACCCTCACTCACAGGAAGGCTTTTAAAATATTTCTTAGACATCCAGTGTTTATACCACTTTTCTTCCGTTGCTCCGGGGATATAATTCTTACTTAATTCCATATTTTATTAAAAAAAATTTGTAGCCTGCAAATGTAATACAAACATGGTTTAGTAACTTGCTAATTAGATTAGTATAAACTATCAGATTACCCTTGTTATACGCAATTGTTGATATTGAAACCACCGGCAGTTTTGCTGCCTCCAACGGAATTACAGAGATCGCTGTTTTTGTTACCGATGGTATGCATATATTACAAGAGTTTCAAACGCTGCTTAATCCATACTACACTATTCCGCGCTATGTGGAATCACTCACAGGAATTACCAATGAAATGGTGGAACATGAACGCGATTTTAAAAGTATAGCAGACGATCTTTATGAATTATTGCACGACAAGATTTTTGTAGCACACAATGTAAATTTTGATTACTCTTTTGTAAAGCATCACTTGCAGCAATCCGGTTATGAACTGAATTGTAAGAAATTATGTACCGTTCGTCTGGGGCGGCAAATATTACCCGGATTAAAGGGGTATGGCCTGGGAAAGATATGTAACCATCTTGGAATAGAAATAGATGGAAGACACCGGGCCAAAGGCGATGCAGCAGCAACGGTACAACTTTTCCACTACCTGTTGCAGCAGGATACTAACGGGCATGTACAAATGATGTTGAAGGCCAATAGTAAAGAACAATTTTTACCACCCAATATTCACGCAGAAGAAATCAGAAAATTACCACACTCTCCGGGGGTATATTATTTCCATGATAAGAAAGGAAAAATAATTTATGTAGGTAAAGCAAAGGACCTTAGTAAAAGAGTAAACAGTCATTTTTCCAACAACAAAACCAATAAGCAAAAGCAGGAGTTTCTAAAGAAGATCTACCACATTACCTATCATGAAACGGGTACTGAATTAATGGCTTTCATCCTGGAGAGTATAGAAATCAAAAAATTGTGGCCGGAGCAAAACCGCAGTCAGAAAAGGTTTGAACAGGTTTATGGGCTATACTCATTTGAAGACAGCAAAGGATATATAAGATTGGGTATCGAAAAAAAGAAAAGGAATTTAAAAGCACTATACACTTTCAGCTTAATTACAGAAGGACATTCTTTACTGCGGAAATTAGTGAAAGAATTTGAGCTTTGCCCCAAACTTTGTTTTCTTCAATCGGGAAATATAGAATGCCAGTCGCTATTGGAAAACAAATGCAAAGGAGCCTGTGAACAAAAAGAATCTGCAGAAGAATACAATGCAAGAGTGCTTGAATGTATTCACCATTTTGAAAAAGAATTACCCTCATTTGCTTTAGTAGATGAGGGGCTTGATGAAAGTGAGCAAAGTTGCATCCTGGTAGAAAAAGGGAAATTTTACGGTATGGGGTATTTGCCTTCTGATATAAATATCCATTTGATGGATGAACTGAAAACTTTTCTTACCCCTTATACCGAAAATGATTACATCCGGGGAATGATCTATCAATATGCAGAAAGGTTTCCTTATAAAAGATTGCCCTTATGAAAAATGTAGCATCTGACACTACTCTATCAGTTTTTCCAACAGCCCATTAAACTCCTTCCTCGGAATAAATTCAGCACCCAGACTTTCAAGATGTTGGGTATAAACCTGACAATCTATTAATTCAATCCCATTTTTTTTCAGTATTTCCATCCAATTGATAAATGCGAATTTGCTTGCATTACTTTTTTGGGCAAACATACTTTCACCGAAAAAAACTTTACCCATCAATACCCCATACAAGCCGCCAACAAGTTCATTATTCTGCCACGCCTCCGCACTGTGTGCAAACCCCTTTTTAAATAAATCATTATAGGCATCTTCAATCTCATCCCCGATCCAGGTACCTTCCTGTTCTTTCCTTTCTGCCCTCCTGCAATTTTGAATCACCTGCACGAAAACTTTATCCATAGTGAATCTGAAAAGATGTTTATTCAACACATTTCTCATACTGTGGCTGACTATCAATTTATCGGGAAAAAGAACAAAACGCGGATCGGGAGAATACCACCGGATTGTCTCTCCAGGATTGTACCACGGGAAAATCCCCTTTTTATAGGCATTCATCAAAGTACCGAAAGAAAGATTACCTCCTTCGGCAATAAACCCTTCTTCATCAGCAGAATTTACATCCGGAAAATCATACGTAGCTGCTTCGTCCAAAATATGGATATTATTAATTGAAGTAAAAGAGGAAATTTAGCTCTGGGAAAGTTCTTCTACCGTAGCGCCAATACCACGCTCTGTGATGGCATCGCACATTGGTTTCAGCGTATCATAAGAGCCTTCTTTCACGGCATATTTACCTTTGGTATGAATGATCATTGCAGATTGCTCTGCCTGCTCGGCAGAATGTCCGCACACATCAATCAATGTTTTAATCACCCAGTCAAATGTATTCACTTCATCATTCCACACTACCAGTTGACAATCATTTCCATCATGAGTCAATACATCTGTCTCATCTCTTTCTATACTAAATGGTTTCGCTGTGTTCATAGTTTAATACTCACGCAAAATTACAATATAAAAAATTGCCAATTCTCCTATAATTTATAAAACCCCTCCATTACCAGTGGGTAATACCGGACGAGGGAATATCAGGTAGTAATAATACCTTTCAGAAAATTTGGGAAAAAAGCCAAAACAGGAGAAAAATAAATAGAAATGCTTAGTAATTTCTGTAAAAAAATTATCTCCGAATCCTTTATTTCAAAGAAAACATCTGCAACAAAAAGATCATTGAAAAAGTAAAAAACACACATTCTGCTCCTTCCATCTTTTAAAAACTCATCCCCGGCTGATCTGCTTTTGAATCGAAATTAGCCACGCCTACCAGTTCATCCGAACGCCCAATGAAAGGCCTGTAATACACTAAAATGGTATAAAGGTTTTCTGTTTCAAAATAATCACCGTCAAGTTCTGAACGAATGGCCGGATTATTTCTATCTACCGCTATATACGTGTAATCATAATATCCCTGCTTCAGGAAAAGATGCGTTTCATAAATATGCTTGTCAGGATTGAAAGTCATTTTCAGGCTGTCGGTAAAGCCATAATCAGTCAATTGCCCAAATAAATAGAGGTCCTTATTCGCGTATGCCACACCGTTAGGCGGTACAAATGAAAAGTAAACCGTGGCATAATCCCCTTCCCAATAAGGATTGGTTCCACGATCGGCTTCTATGGACGACATCCCGTTCAGATCTTTGTAATACATATATTGCTGGCCCGCAAGAGAACCATCGGGACGTAGAAAAATATCCGTAGAATATCTTTTATAATCAGCAGACGCCACCCTGTCGCTCTGCAGGTGAAAATCCCTGAGATCGAGCCAGCGCCATTCCTTCCCCGCAGGAAATACAGCCGTATTTTCAGAATTATATTCCAATGTACTGCCCCGGATGAAAGTAGGTTTCAAATCCTTCTGCGCATTATCCCAACGGCTATTTTGAAGGATCACTACTTTTATTTGCTGTGATGCATTTAAACTGGAAAGTGCTTTGGCATCTATGGTAAACTGCAATTTTTGATGCGTGTAAAAATACTGTGGCGACAAGGGTTTCGTAACCCGTGCAATGATAGAAGTTTTATTATCCACCACCATCAGCCTCCTGGTAAAAACCAATTGGGAAGTATCTCCATTCAAATACACTTTCACAATATAATTCCCCGAACGGGTAGGATACATACTTCCTTCAGGCAACGAGATCTGGTAATGGGTATATCTCGTAAGAGCAACAGACGAAAAACGATATGTGGTAATACGGCTCTGGGTAAACCCTTTGAGATAATCAAATTGCCCGAGGTTTGCCGGGGTCCAGTCACTATTGCAAAGTTGATAGGTATAGTAATAATATTTTACATCGGCATCCAGGTCGTCAAAAAACAGTTCTACCCTATTGCCACCATTGAGGCTGATCACAGGAAGGCTCAATTGATTTCCGGAATTAAACATCCTCACCGTCTTGATATTTTCTGCATAAATGCTATCCGGCGCCTGTGAATAGGAACCTTTGCTGTTCAGAAAAAAAGCAAAAAGAAAAACAACTTTCAAGGATTTCATGTAAATGTTTTAAAAAAAATTAGTTTTACAAGGTATCAAAAATATGTCTTTTGAATGTTTCATCATTTATAGCCGGGAGAATTGCCTTTAATAAGCAAAAAACTTTTTCCCGCTTCATCATCGGTTTGGCCATTACTGCCACAGCCATTAGTGTAGCGGTAATGATCGTTGCATTGAGTTTTGTAAATGGTTTTCAGAATGTGATCAGCAACAAAGTATTCAGCTTTTGGGGACACATCCGTGTACAACAAAACGCAATGGCACAGGCCAATATCGCCGAAGAATCCCCTATCGAACGGGATGACACCCTCGAACTGTTCTTAAAAAATATGCCGCAGGTAAAAAACGTAGCCCGCTACGCCACCAAATCGGCCATCATCCGTTTTAAAGATGATATCGAAAGTGTACTGATGAAAGGCGTTGACAGCAGTTTTGATTTCAACCGCATCAATTCATTTTTAGTAAAGGGAAAATGGGTTTCGTTTATGGATAGCGGTTATAGTAAGGACATTGATATCTCCGAGCATACCGCCAATCAACTGGAAGCAACTGTAAATGACAGCGTTATCATTTTATTTATTCAAAATGATGGAAGCCAGCGTGCCCGCAAACTAAAGATAGCAGGTATCTTTAAAACCGGTATTGACGAATATGATAACAATTTCTGCATAGGCGATATCAAATTAATTCAGCGGCTCAATGACTGGCAACCCAATGAAATAGGTGGCTACGAGATATTCCTCAAAGATTACAGGCAAACTGATTCTGTCAATAATTATTTATACAATTCCGAAATATTGCCCGACAAGTGGTACAGTAAAACCATACAGGAAATTTATCCCAATATTTTCGACTGGCTCAATCTTCAGGGAAGAATAAAAAGTATTCTCCTCGTAATAATGATGGTAGTGGCAGTCGTTAACCTGATAACCTGCCTTATTATCCTGGTACTGGAAAGAACTACGATGGTCGGGATACTAAAAGCCGTGGGTGCAAAAAACGGAACGATACAAAAGATCTTTCTCTACAATACCATCATTATCGCGTTTACAGGAGTGATCGCGGGAACCCTCTTTGGTTTAGGGATCTGCTACCTGCAGGAAGCCACCGGATTCATCAAGCTGGACGAAGAAGCCTATTTCATGAAGGTGGCTCATGCCGATGTAATATGGTGGCAGATTGCAGCCATTGACATTGGTACGCTTATCATCTGCTTCCTCATGCTCATTATACCTTCTTTATTGGTAAAAAGAATTCAGCCGGTAAAAGCGATCGAGTTCAGATAGTTTATAAAAAGGGGGTGTCTGGCAGGATTTGTGTAGTACGCTTTCTAAAATTTATTCACAATGAAAAAAATTATTGGAATTATAAGTGTTATAGCAGCCACCATTTTTTTGACAAGCTGTTCTTCTTCTAAAAATGCTACCGATCTAAAAGCAACGAATGCACATCTTGCAGGCACATGGACCCTTTCTGATATTAATGTAGCAGTACCCGCCGATTTTAAAGTGACCAATGTATTTGATGAAGCTCCCTATGAAGATTTTAAAGGAAGCAAGTGGGATTTGATAAAAAACGGGAAAGGCTCTTTTACCCTTACTAACGGAACCAAAGAAGAAATTTTCTGGAGCATTTATGGCAAAAAAGACAGTGCCCAATTTCAATTCAAAAAACTAAACGGCAAAAATCCAAAGAATGTGGAAGATGGTTATCGGCTTCAGTTGGGCCCCATCAGCAGCAGCCATTTCACTGCCAAATCACCCGTTGATTTAGGAGGTGGAAATACAGGTTACATTACTTATACTTTCACAAAATAGCTCCACCTATTTATTATAGAACGATTCAATTTACGGCCTGAAAATTCGGGCTGTATTTGCTGGTACGCCTTACCACCACCATTTCCTGTTCACGAAACAAAACCCAATAAAAGGCTACCAAAAAAATACAGGTATTTTCTTACATCACATCTTTTTTGAATTTATAAAATTACTACCTTGAGGATTCTTCTTTTAAGAGGGATACTGCTGATTACAGTTTGAGAAGAATATGAGGAAAATACCAGGAATAAAAAAATATGGAAACGAGGCTACATAAAACAACAATACCGCACTAAAGCGGTACTCCTGTAAATGTTTTCACAACGGAATAATCCTTATTGTGATTTGCTTTCAAGAAGACAAAAGTAAAATAAATATTTAAAATAAACTGCTATGAGTAAAAAAATTTTAGGACTGGATTTGGGGACGAATAGTATTGGGTGGGCATTGGTGGATCAGGATTTTGAAAAAAAACAAGGTAAAATACTTGGTACAGGAAGCAGGATAATTCCGATGAGTCAGGATATTCTCGGAGAATTTGGTAAAGGGAATTCTGTATCCCAAACTGCAGAAAGAACTGGATACAGAAGTGTTAGAAGATTAAGAGAGCGCCATCTATTAAGACGCGAACGGTTACATCGTGTTTTAAATGTATTAGGGTTCCTACCCGAACATTATGCCAATCAGATTGATTTCGAAAAGCGACTGGGGAAATTTGTTGAAGGAACCGAACCAAAAATTGCCTACAAAGAAACATACAACCCGAAAAAAGAAAAAGGCGAATTTGAATTTATCTTCAAAAAATCTTTCGAAGAAATGCTTGAAGATTTCAAAAAATATCAATTAGGATTTTTAATTGATGGCAAACTAATCCCATACGATTGGACAATTTACTATTTGCGAAAAAAAGCATTAACGAAAAAAATAGAAAAAGAAGAGTTGGCCTGGATTCTTTTAAACTTCAATCAAAAGCGTGGTTATTATCAATTGCGTGGCGAAGAAGAAGAAGAAAATCCTAATAAATCAGTTGAATTTCATTCATTAAAAATCACAGAAGTTCTGGCGGATGAAGTTCAAAAAGGGAAAGACGAAATTTGGTATTCATTGATTTTGGAAAACGGCTGGGTATATCGCAGATCAAGCAAGACGCCTTTGTTTGACTGGAAAGATAAAGTCAGAGATTTTATTGTTACTACCGACCTGAATGATGATGGCACTGCTAAAAGAGGTAAAGATGGTATAGAAAAAAGAAGTTTCCGGGTACCCAAAGAAGATGACTGGACTTTAATAAAGAAAAAAACAGAACAAGAAATTGACCAATCTCACAAAACAGTCGGAACATACATTTACGAAACCTTATTACAAAACCCAAAGCAGAAAATAAAAGGTAAACTAGTCTGTACTATCGAGCGTAAGTTTTACAAAGAAGAGTTAAAAGCTATTTTAGAGAAGCAAAGAGAATTTCACCCTGAACTGCAAAATGATCAAGTGTTTAATGATTGTGTACGAGAATTATACCGTAACAATAATGCTCATCAATTAGCTTTAGGCAATAAAGATTTTACTCATCTCTTTTTAGAAGATATTATTTTTTATCAACGTCCTCTGAAAAGTAAAAAATCATCTATTGGTAATTGTTCTCTCGAATTTAGAAAATACAAAATCAATGGAGATGAAAAAATAGAATACTTGAAAGCTATTCCAAAATCACATCCTTTGTATCAGGAGTTTAGATTATGGCAATGGATGTATAATTTGAGTATTCACAAACGAGATGATGACACCAATGTTACCGATGAATTCTTAAAAAATATTGAAGATTATGAAACACTATTTAAATTTTTGAACAGCAGAAAAGAAGTTGAACAAAAGACTCTTTTAAGGCATTTTAAGCTGAATGAAAAAATCTATCGTTGGAATTTTGTCGAAGACAAGAAGTATCCTTGTAACCAAACTAAAACACAATTCATAACACGTCTTTCCAAAATAGAAAATATTCCATCTGATTTTCTTACTCCTGAAATAGAACAGCATCTATGGCATATAATCTATTCAGTTACAGACAAGAAACAATATGAAACAGCCATTGATAGTTTCATTAAAAGATATAACAGGAAGTATCAAACAAACATTGACGAGGTTGGATTCAAAGAAGCATTTATAAAGTACCCCCCATTCAAAAGCGAATATGGTTCTTACTCAGAAAAAGCCATCAAAAAATTATTGCCATTAATACGATTGGGGAAATATTGGAATTGGGAAGCAATAGATGACAAAACCAGAGACCGAATTAGCAAAATACTTTCGGGAGAATTTGATGAAGAGATTAAAAATAGAGTTCGTGAAAAAGCCATTAACTTAACACAAGAAAATCATTTTCAGGGTTTACAACTTTGGCTAGCAAGTTATGTCGTTTATGATCGTCATTCTGAAGCTGACAATGCAGGCAAATGGAATTCAGTTACCGATTTAGATATTTATTTAGGGGAATTCAGGCAACATTCTTTACGAAATCCAATTGTGGAACAGGTAGTGTCAGAAACACTTAGGGTGGTAAAAGATATTTGGACAAAATACGGTAATGGGGTAAAGGATTTTTTTAATGAAATTCATATCGAATTGGGGAGAGAAATGAAAAATACGGCTGAAGACCGTAAAAAATTGACTGACCAGATCAATGAAAATGAAAATACTAATTTACGCATAAAGGCATTACTGGTCGAACTGATGAATAATGATGCAAATATTCGTCCGTATTCACCTATGCAACAGGAAATTCTGAAGATCTACGAAGATGGAATTTTAAATTCCAATATTGAGATTCCTGATGATATTAACAAAATAAGCAAGAAGAACGAACCCTCCAATGCAGAACTGCAACGCTACAAACTTTGGTTGGAACAAAAATATCGTTCGCCTTATACCGGTCAAATAATCCCTTTGAACAAATTATTTACGACTGAGTATGAAATAGAACATATTATTCCTCAAAGCAGATTTTTTGATGACAGCTTCAGTAATAAAGTTATTTGTGAATCCGCCATAAATAAATTGAAAGACAATCAAATCGGTTTGGCATTTATCAAAAATAACCACGGGACAATAGTAGAAACAGGATTAGGAAAACTTGTCAAAGTTTTTGAAGTAGAAGAATACGAAACTTTTGTAAAAGAGCATTATGCCAAAAGCTACTCCAAACGAAACAAATTATTATTAGAAGACATTCCTGAAAAAATGATCGAGAGACAGTTAAACGATACCCGTTATATAAGCAAATTCATTTCTTCCGTTTTGTCCAATATTGTTCGATCTGAAACAAACGACGATGGCGTAAACTCTAAAAATATTATACCTGGCAACGGTAAGATTACTTCCACACTCAAACAAGATTGGGGGCTAAATGATGTATGGAATGAATTGATTTTACCACGCTTTGAACGAATGAATCAATTAACTAAAGACGCTAAAAGGAAAGAGATAGAAAAAGAATTAGAAGAAAAAAAGAAAAGAATATCAAGTGACAAGAATATTTCTGAAGAGGAACAAAATAAAAGACTATCGGAATTAGAAAAGAGTTCTGATAAAAAAATAAAAGAGCTGGAAAATTCACATTTCTTTTTAGTTGAAAATAGAGAAGGACACACCATCCCTACAATTCCATTCGAACTTTCAAAAGGATTCCAAAAGAAACGGATTGATCATCGCCATCACGCTATGGATGCTTTGGTAATCGCTTGTGCAACCCGCGATCATGTAAATTTATTAAATAACAAACATGCAAAATCCGACGAACGATTTGACCTGAACAGGAAATTACGCAAATTTGAAAAAGTAACGTACAATCACCCAAAAACAGGTAAAAGGATAGATAAGGAAGTACCAAAAGATTTCCTTAAACCATGGGATAATTTTACCGTTGATTCCCGGAATAGTTTAGAAACGATTGTAGTGAGTTTCAAACAAAATCTAAGGGTGATAAACAGAACAACTAATAAGTACGAAAGCTACAAAGATGAAAATGGGAATTTGAGGATTGGTAAGGATGGTCAACTCGCAAAGGATTTTATTCATCAAACAAAAGGTGACAGTTGGGCAATTCGTAAGCCTATGCATAAGGAAACTGTTTCGGGAAAAGTGGATTTAAAATGGGTAAAAGTTCCGAAAGGGAAACTGCTTACTGCAACAAGAAAAAGGTTAGATACTTCTTTCGATTTAAAAGTAATTGCGTCCATTACCGACACAGGTATTCAAAAAATCTTACAGAATTATCTGGCAAGTAAAGGGAACAATCCAGAATTAGCCTTTTCACCGGAAGGGATTGAAGATTTAAATAAAAGCATCAGACAATATAATAACGACAAAGGTCATCAGCCTATTTATAAGGTAAGGGTTTTTGAACTCAGCAGTAAATTCCCATTAGGGCTATCCGGCAATAAGAAAGATAAATATGTAGAAGCAGCCAAGGGCACAAACCTATTTTTTGCCATCTACCAAAACGGAGAAGGCAAAAGAAGTTATGAAACCATTCCATTAAATATAATCATTGAAAGACAAAAAAATGGATTAAGCTCTGTGTCGGAAACAAATGAAAAAGGAGATAAACTTTTGTTTCATTTGTCACCCAACGATCTGGTGTATTTACCTGATGAAGATGAAAGAGTGAATCCTCAGTTAATTGACCTTAGTAACCTGACAAAAGCAAAAATTCAAAGGATTTATAAGACTGTAAGCTTTTCAAATTCTCAATGTTTTTTTATTAAACAAGATGTAGCTACTTCAATTTTGAATAAGATAGAATTTTCTGCATTGAATAAAATGGAGAAAAGTATAGATGAACTAATGATAAAAGACACTTGCATTAAGCTTAAAACAGATAGATTAGGCAATATTTCAAGAGTATAAAATAAGGGAAATCATCATATTCCAGGCGCAGAATAATAATATTTTTATTGAAAAAGAATTTGTTGGTTATCGTTAAATCAAATGGTCATTTTGTTTGATAGAGATGAATCTGTAATTTCAAGACATTTAAAAAAGATTTATAAAGAAGGAGAACTTCAACAGGATCAACTATTCTAAAAAAATGCAACAGATCAAAAAGAAGAGGCGACTGGAATACTACGGAGCAATAGAATACTATAACCTTGTCTTTCCTCCTATGAAGAAATGAATGAGGCCGGTACGAATGAATATTTTATTGAAGATCATTAGCAATTATTGAGTACATTCAAAATCAAATGGAAAGCGCATCCACACACCTGCCAGGTTTTGAAAACCTGGCAGGTGTTGCCGTTATCAGATAAACAAACAGCTCTCAGGATTAAAAAAAATAGATATGGACCAACTCCTCCCCTCCACCTATTACCACATTTTTAATCATGCCAATGGCGATGAGGATCTATTTAGGGAGCCGGAAAATTACCGATACTTCTTACAACAATATCACAGACACATTGACAGAATAGCCGATACGTATTCATACTGCCTGATGCCCAATCATTTTCATTTACTGGTTAGGATAAAGCCAAAAGAGGCTATTACCACACACCTTCCAGGTTTCGAAAACCTGGAAGGTGTAGCTGATTCTAACCTGCTGAGCAAGCAATTCTCTAATTTTTTTAATGGCTACACCAAAGCCTTTAATAAGAAATATGAACGTCGCGGCTCTTTATTCTTAAAAAATTTCAAGAAAAAAGCCATCACAGAAACAGAATACCTCACAGCAGTAATCCTTTACATTCACCTAAATCCTGTAAAACATACATTCACTTTAAATCCACAGGATTGGAAATGGTCATCATACCATAATTTCCATATTGAGCGTTTAAATGTTTTAAATGTACTCTTCGGGAATGAAGAAAAATATTTTCGGGCACACGAGGATAAAATAAAATCCTTTGATGATTACGAGAAACTTGAAAGTTATTTTTTAGATTAGGAGTAACAACGATTATACCTATTCCCAGTATAACATCACACCTGCAAGGTTTAAAAAACCTTGCAGGTGTTACGTCTCCTTAATTATTCAGATTATGATCAAACGAACATTATATTTCGGCAATCCTGCTTATCTCAAAACCACCAATGAGCAATTGGTCATTGAAGTATCAGAAAGCGGTGAAACCAAATCAGTTCCCATTGAAGATATCGGAATCATCATTCTGGATAATCAGCAAATAACTATTACCCAGGCAGTAATGGCCAAACTGATTGCCAATAATACCGCACTTATCACCTGCGATCCTACCCATCACCCTGTCGGGCTGCAACTCTGCCTCGACGGGCACACGTTGCAAAGTCAAAAATTCAAAACACAGATAGCCGCTTCTGCCCCACTCAAAAAACAACTCTGGCAACAAACCATCATGACCAAAATTGAGAATCAAGCGGCTTTGCTGGAAATGGAAAGATCCGAAAATAAATACCTTCAGACGCTTGCGGGTTCCGTGAAAAGCGGCGACAGCAGTAACAACGAAGCCAAAGCTGCCTTGTATTACTGGAAACATATTTTTCCTGATTTCCTTGAATTCAAAAGAGAGCGATTTGGATTGCCGCCTAATAATTTACTCAATTACGGCTATGCCATTTTACGGGCCATAGTGGCGAGAAGCCTCGTAGCGAGCGGGCTGATCCCCACACTCGGAATCTTCCATCGCAATCAATACAATGCCTATTGCCTCGCAGATGACATCATGGAACCTTACCGCCCGTTTGCAGATAAAGTGGTTTGTAATATTATAAGAATGAATGGGAAATTTCTGGAGATGACCCCGGCAATGAAAAAAGAATTGTTATCAATCCCAGTAATGGATGTAATGATAGATGAACAAAAAAGCCCTCTGATGAATGCGGTACAACGTACTACCGCATCCCTCGCCAAATGCTTTGACGGAGAAAGCCGGAGAATACTTTACCCCGTAATGTAAAGCGTCAGCCTTGCCTGCTTCGGTTTGTCAGGAAGCCTCCGAAAAAGATCAGAACAAGTAGTCCAAGGCAGATTCATACCATAGAAGCCCTCATATTGAAAAATAATTCGGGAGTTCAGCCGTTCTCATAAGGTTAAAGAACTACAAAAGAATCATGTTTGAACGCCTGAACGCATACCGTATCATGTGGATTTTAGTACATTTTGACCTTCCGACCGAAACAAAAAAAGATCGGAAAAATTATGCACAGTTCCGTAAAAAGATAATGGCTGATGGTTTCAGCATGTTCCAGTTCAGCATGTATATAAGGCATTGCAGCAGCAAAGAAAATACAGAAGTACATGTGAAACGGGTAAAATCCATTTTACCTCCCAAAGGCCATGTGGGCATACTCACCATTACTGATAAACAATTCGGAATGATGGAGATTTTCAGGGGCAAAGAACTTGCTGAAAATCCTGAAACTGCTCAACAATTAGAACTTTTTTAAACAAAAACAGGAATAAAAAGACGAAAATGATTCATTTTTTTATTCCTGTAAAACATGTTCTAACACCCTACCAATAGGCCTTTCAGCAAAACGTGATGTGAAAGAACTAAGTTATTAAAAATCTTGAAAGCAAATCACAACAATCTAAAGGAGGAGCGAACGGTTCTTTCCGATGTGAAAGAACTAAGTTATTAAAAATCTTGAAAGCAAATCACAACATGGGGAAACCCTTATGTTAACAATACTAAGATGTGAAAGAACTAAGTTATTAAAAATCTTGAAAGCAAATCACAACAAATCCTTTTACAGGGAAAATCAAATTGAAGATGTGAAAGAACTAAGTTATTAAAAATCTTGAAAGCAAATCACAACAGATTTGAACGAAGCCGTCAATATTGCAAAGATGTGAAAGAACTAAGTTATTAAAAATCTTGAAAGCAAATCACAACAGCGGCGCGGGCTGGCCTATCGGCTCCCCTGATGTGAAAGAACTAAGTTATTAAAAATCTTGAAAGCAAATCACAACGTGTTCCAATGTTTGGGCAAAATAAAGATGGATGTGAAAGAACTAAGTTATTAAAAATCTTGAAAGCAAATCACAACCGATAATGGTGCGGGTAAATTAGATGGTAAGATGTGAAAGAACTAAGTTATTAAAAATCTTGAAAGCAAATCACAACAATAAATGTTTAACAGATTTTTTTCTACGAGATGTGAAAGAACTAAGTTATTAAAAATCTTGAAAGCAAATCACAACATCAGAGATGAAAGCGCCGCAGGTAGCAAAGATGTGAAAGAACTAAGTTATTAAAAATCTTGAAAGCAAATCACAACTCCTTTGTTACTGTGCCGATAATTTTATATGATGTGAAAGAACTAAGTTATTAAAAATCTTGAAAGCAAATCACAACGAGGAGTATGAGATAGATGAGTGGAAGAAGATGTGAAAGAACTAAGTTATTAAAAATCTTGAAAGCAAATCACAACATACCACTTTAAAGGATTTAAAAAAGGGATGATGTGAAAGAACTAAGTTATTAAAAATCTTGAAAGCAAATCACAACATTAAACGAAACTGGTTCATATTTGCTTATGATGTGAAAGAACTAAGTTATTAAAAATCTTGAAAGCAAATCACAACAATTCTAATGTTTCTGTTTGCATGGTTATTGATGTGAAAGAACTAAGTTATTAAAAATCTTGAAAGCAAATCACAACACAAATCAAAAAATTAAACATGAAAATCTTGATGTGAAAGAACTAAGTTATTAAAAATCTTGAAAGCAAATCACAACATTAAATGGCTTTTGCCTGTTTTCTTCCAGATGTGAAAGAACTAAGTTATTAAAAATCTTGAAAGCAAATCACAACACAGCCGTTCCGTTTTCGTTTTTATAAATAGATGTGAAAGAACTAAGTTATTAAAAATCTTGAAAGCAAATCACAACTACGGTGATCTTTTTAATTTTTGACATTATGATGTGAAAGAACTAAGTTATTAAAAATCTTGAAAGCAAATCACAACTTCTTTTATCTTTTTAGTAGCGAAGCTTTCGATGTGAAAGAACTAAGTTATTAAAAACCTTGAAAGCAAATCACAACATAACAATGAAGGCCATCCGCTACTCCTCGCCGCCGCCATCACTCATTATTCAAAACATTTTACTCAATGATAACAAGAATAAACTATAGATTTGAATAAAACTACCCTAATGAAAATTGTTTTTTTTACGATCTCTTTTTTTTTAACATCAGCAATCGCTTTTGCACAGGACAAACCCGCTTCTCAATGGCCGGCAAATACTATCATCATTGACGGAAATGCCGCTGAATGGAATCTGCCATTGAAAAATTATGATAGAGATACCAGACTCTTCTTCGATATTAAGAATGACAATAACAATCTCTATCTGTGTTTTCAAAGCTCCGATGAAATGAACCAGGCAAAGATCATGAGGTCGGGAATGAAAATAATTCTGATCAGTAAAATCAACGGTAAGCACAAAGAAGTAATTGATTTTCCGTTGCCATATAAACGCCCTTCCTCCGGTTCTTCACAGGATGAATTACAGGAGAAGTTCGGTCGTGCGCAAATGATACAAAATATAAGGGCCGCTTTTCTGGCTTCAGATACCGTGATGAACGTAAAAGGATTCACAACAAAAAACGGTATCATCCCTTCCAACGACCCTAACGGCATTCACGCTTCCATCAATTGGAGTGCAAACAATACTTTTACTTATGAAATTGCTATTCCACTCAAAGAGATGTTTGGCAATGATTATAACCCTAAAGATATTTCCAAAGAAATAGCCCTTAATGTTATCATCAATGCATTTAGCAGGCCGCAAGGACCGGGCAATAATGGCCGTTCAGATGGCAGCAGAGGAATGAGTGAGGGCGATGGTCGAAGAATGGGTGAGCAAGGCGGCGAACAAGCACAAGAAGACAGATCGGCCATGTTTCAAAAAAGTGAACTGAAAGAAAAATTCACCTTGGCTACTCACAGTTAACCTTTCATAATCTTACTGAGAAAGATAAGATGTGGCCGGCGAGATTCACATCTTTCTCTTACCATTCATTTATTTTATAGATCCATCTATAGCAAAATTGTTATAACAAGTGTATTTTTAATTTAGTCTAATGAATCTTATGGTATAATGCCGGTATAACAGATTCATAGTACAATATAGAGGAAACGGAATTGGACTATAGAATATGTATAATCGGTATCATTCCCTTTTTCAAATTACCCGGTAATAGCAGGATGTTTTTTACCAGATATTCTTCACAGCATTTTTATCAAAAATTCCCAATACATGGGGTCATGCACAAACTTTCCTTACACCCCATAATATGATTCTATTTGGGAGCAATAAAGGAAGGTAGCAACCAATGTACCCAACCGGGAAGAAATCACAATAAACAGATAAGAAAGCACCCATTTTTTTCTAAAAAACTAACCTCATTAAAATAAGGTACATCCGGATTTTCCCTTTATATAAGTGGTAATTCTAATTAAAAACTTTTCCATTAAATTTGTAGCCAACGATTCGCTTTTAAAATGAAAATGAAGTTCAAATCTTATCTGGCAAAACCATTTGCCTCTTATATATATAAGCAAATTAAAAGATCAATGCTAACGGCTGTTTCTGACCAGAACAGCATTTTTAGCTCCCTGATCAAAACCGCTGCCAAAACAGAATTTGGGAAAGAACATTCTTTTGACAAAATAAAATCGCATGAAGATTTTGTAAAGAATGTTCCCATACGGGAATACGAGGATTTTAAAAATTATATAGAAAAGATAAAATCAGGGAAACAAAACATTTTATGGAAGGGGTTCCCTATTTACTTTGCAAAAACCAGCGGTACCACCAGTGGTGTAAAATATATACCTATCACCAAGGATTCCATTCCCAATCACATCAATACAGCAAGAAATGCTCTATTGTGCTATATGGCACAGACCGGGAAATCACAATTTTCTGACGGCAAAATGATTTTTTTAAGTGGCTCCCCGGAGCTGGAAAGGGTGGGCGGTATCCCCACCGGGAGGCTGAGCGGAATTGTAAATCACCATATTCCCCGCTACCTGCGATCCAATCAATTACCCACTTTTGAAACCAATTGTATAGAAGACTGGGAAGAAAAATTGTCCAGGATCGTAGAAGAGACTGTCAACGAAAATATGACACTTATCAGCGGTATTCCTCCCTGGATGCAAATGTATTTTGACGAGCTGGAAAGCAAGACCGGTAAAAAGATAAAAGATATTTTTCCCGATTTCTCGGTAATGGTTCATGGGGGCGTAAACTTTGAGCCTTACAAAGCCAGGCTTTTTGAAAGTATCGGCAAGCCAATTGACACTATCGAAACCTATCCTGCAAGCGAAGGCTTTTTTGCATTTCAGGATACGCAGAAAGAGCCGGGGCTATTATTAAATACCAACAGCGGAATATTCTTTGAATTTGTACCGGCTGAAGAAATTACAAACGAAAAACCTACACGCCTCACGCTGAAAGAGGTAGAAGTCAATAAAAATTATGCATTGATCATCAGCAGTAATGCAGGCCTGTGGGGATATAATATCGGTGATACGGTAAAATTTGTTTCTCTGAATCCTTACCGTATTATGGTAACAGGAAGAGTGAAACATTTTATCTCTGCCTTCGGCGAACATGTAATTGGTGAAGAAGTAGAAGATGCCCTGATAGAAGCGGCAGACGCCGAAAACATTAGAATAACAGAATTTACCGTCGCGCCTAATATCTCTACCACAGGGCAGAAAAGCTTTCATGAGTGGTATATTGAATTTGAAACCATTCCCAAAAACACAAAGAAATTTGCCGAAATGGTTGATGCCAACCTGAGGAAAAAGAATATTTATTATGATGACCTTATTAAAGGAAACATTTTACACCCTTTAAAGATCCGTACCCTTCAGAAAAACGGGTTTATTGATTATATGAAAAGTGTAGGTAAGCTTGGCGGCCAAAATAAAGTGCCCAGGTTGAGTAACGACCGTAAACTCGCCACTGCACTTCATAAATGGGTTAAACAGGAACCGGCTGAATCATTGACTGAGTAACCTTTTTCGAACACGAAAGAAATCAATATTAAAAAGGAAACAAAGATTTTATATATTGCAGCCGCATTAAGCGGAAGTAGCTCATCTGGTAGAGCGACAGCTTCCCAAGCTGTAGGTAGCGGGTTCGAGCCCCGTCTTCCGCTCTTGTTTCTTCCCGATGATTTTCCCAATCAACACAAAGCAGAAACCATCTTCTAAAGGGACTGATCACAAAAAATTTCGGGGAATATTTACAAAGAAATCTCCTCCTTTCAATTTCTGTCGGGCAGGGCAAATCCTTCTTCTGCAGGTGACAAGCCTGATTCAAAAACTAAAGATGAAATTTTGGCTGATTTCTTTCATAGAACATCTGCCATGAGACTACTTTATCTGCCAACTAATCTGCCAAAAAAGATTGGTACAATTATTCGTGTAGATAGGCAACCCAATAATAAATTAAAAAAATAACAATTATGGCAAAAGAAACTTTTGAACTCTTTGACGACCGTGTCTTGGTAAAGCCAAACGCGGCGGAAGAAAAAACTGCCGGCGGAATTATTATTCCGGATACTGCGAAAGAAAAACCTCAGAAAGGTAAAGTAATTGCAGTAGGAAAAGGAAAATACGCCGATCAAACAGGTAACCTGATCCCAATGCAGATAAAAGCAGGAGACACTGTTATGTATGGCAAATATGGCGGAACAGAGATTACTATCGGAAGCGAGGATTATCTTATCATGCGCGCTTCAGATATTTTAATGAAAATTAGTTAATTCATCTTTTAAAACATTTTAATAAAAAACAAAATGGCAAAACAAATATTTTTCGAAATAGAAGCCCGCAATAAAATGAAGAAGGGCGTAGATACTCTCGCCAATGCGGTGAAAGTAACTCTTGGGCCAAAGGGCAGAAATGTAGTTATTGATAAAAAATTCGGTGCACCACAGGTTACAAAAGATGGAGTAACTGTTGCCAAAGAAATAGAGCTGGAAGATCCTATCGAAAATATGGGTGCTCAAATGGTAAAGGAAGTAGCTTCCAAAACTGCTGATATTGCAGGTGATGGTACTACCACCGCTACTGTTCTGGCTCAGTCAATCATAGGTGAAGGCTTACGCAACGTAGCTGCAGGCGCTAATCCTATGGATTTAAAACGTGGTATTGACAAAGCAGTTTCTGCTATTGTTGAACACTTAAAGAAACAATCAGTAACTGTTGGAAACGACAATGATAAAATACAACAGGTAGCTTCCATCTCTGCCAATAATGATGAATCCATCGGAAAATTGATTGCACAGGCAATGACCAAAGTAGGTAAAGAAGGTGTAATCACTGTAGAAGAAGCAAAAGGTACTGATACCACTGTAGAAGTAGTAGAAGGTATGCAATTTGACAGAGGTTATGTATCTCCTTACTTCGTTACCAACAGCGAAAAAATGGAAGCCGACCTGGAAAATCCTTACATACTTATTTATGATAAGAAAATATCTTCTATGAAAGATATTCTTCATATTCTGGAGAAAGTAGCTCAGAGTGGACGTCCGTTATTAATTATCTCTGAAGACCTCGAAGGAGAAGCATTGGCAACATTGGTAGTAAATAAATTGCGTGGCACCTTGAAAGTAGCTGCTGTAAAAGCTCCAGGCTTTGGTGACCGCAGAAAAGAAATGCTACAGGATCTGGCCGTTCTTACAAAAGGAACTGTGATCAGTGAGGAGCAGGGCTACAAGCTAGAAGGCGTTGAACTTACTTCTTTAGGCCAGGCAACTGCTGTGACTATTAATAAAGATAATACAACCATTGTAGGTGGTAAAGGCGAAAAGAAAGAAATTACTGCAAGAGTAAATCAGATAAAAGCCCAGATAGAAACCACTACATCCGATTATGATAAAGAAAAATTACAGGAGCGCCTTGCTAAATTGAGTGGTGGTGTGGCTGTACTGTATGTAGGTGCTGCTACAGAAGTGGAAATGAAAGAAAAGAAAGACCGTGTGGATGATGCACTTCATGCAACCAGAGCCGCTGTGGAAGAAGGAATTGTTCCGGGTGGTGGTGTAGCTTACATTCGTGCTATTGAGAGCCTCGAAAAATTAAAAGGCATCAATGATGACGAAACTACCGGTATCCAGATCGTAAGACGTGCTGTAGAAGAACCTCTTCGCCAGATCGTGGTAAACAGTGGAATCGAAGGAAGCATCGTAGTTCAAAAGATCAAAGAAGGTAAAAAGGATTTTGGTTTCAATGCCCGCACAGAAGTATATGAAAACTTACTGGCTGCCGGTGTAATTGATCCTACAAAAGTTACCCGTATTGCTTTGGAAAATGCTGCTTCTATTGCAGGAATGTTATTAACTACCGAATGTGTAATTTCTGACAAGCCTGAAAAAGACAAAGCCGGAATGCCTCCAATGGGTGGTATGGGTGGTGGAATGGGTGACATGGGCTACTAATAAATTAGACCGATACGGTCAGATTTATCATGTAACAGCCTGTTTCTACACGTTACCATTAGAAATAAACTTTACACAAAAAGATCCCTTTGCAGAAATGCAAAGGGATTTTTTTGTGTAAAAATCGAAAGGGTATGAAGTATCCGATGATTAGATGATAATTTTTTACAGCCTTGCTTTCTATTGAATATTATAGTAATCAAGTACAAGGAAATAGGATGATTGCATTGAAACCCTTTGTGTCTAATCTCAGATTATATCAAGAGAAGATAATTCCAGAGGGTTTCGAAAATCTCTTTTGTTATTGCTGTTTTTCTGCTTTTTCTTTTGCCTTGATGCATTCTTCGACTATGCTCAGAAGAAACCCCGAAGGTAATTGGGGCAGGCAAAAAAATCAAGGACAACCCGATCGCTCTCCCGATTTTTTCGGGATTTGTCCGGTCCGCGCCACAGCTACTCTTAGATGAATAGCACGCTTTCTATCTCATAAAACAAACTGTACCTTATTAAAAAATTTTAAGCCCTAATTCAGCTTTTCATATACCATGATCTGAAATATGAATAGCTGTCAGATATCGGTTCATTTCACTTCTACCATTCAATTTTCGACATATTCTGTTGTATGCTTACACAAAAAAAACCTCCTGATTTCTCAGAAGGTTTTTTTTAAAATATTTTGTTATCATCTATCCAAACAATCCGCCTTTTCTCAAAGTACGGGTTCCTTCGCCTATTTTAAATCCATTGTTATAGATCTCAATTTTATAAGAGCCGGTCTGGAATCTACTATTTTGAGCCCATTCAACTGTTACAGGTTGTTTTTGCCCTTGCACATAATTGACTTGTATCTTTTTTGTAAACGCTTTGCGTAAACCATCACGGGTAGTGAAATTTCCTGAACCTAAAGCATCTACTGAAACAGGTGAACCATCAGGAGCCGTAATACATACATAAATATCTTTAAGGCCTGAAGCAGTAATTCTGTTTTCATCAAGCGTAAAAGTCATTTTTAATTTATCCACTTTCTTCGCATTGGTAGTTACTTTCTCTTTACCGCTCCTTTTCTCTTTCACACCTTCAATGGTAAAATTGGATGCGTGTAAGGTAGAGCCTACATCAATTACGTCTTCTTTCTGTTTGATAACCTGATTGGCCGAATCATAATTCTTTTGAACAGCATCCCTTTGTCCCGTTACCACTCTATTGTTTTCGGTAAGCTGAGCATTGGCTACAGTCAGGGAATCAATCTGTGCAGTATAGGTTTCAATATTACCTTTCAGTTGTGCAATCAACCTTTTGGCTTCTGCAAGCTGAGCAGCAGTAGCATTCTTATTATTGATGATCGAGCGCACCCTTGCCTGAAGTGATTCAATATCTTTATCCTTCGTTTTTAAAAGGCTATCGGCTTTTACATTACTTGTTTTAAGAGCATCCAGACGAAGAGCAGCATCGTCCAGTTCGCGCTGCAATTCATTTTTGGCAGAATCGCTGTTTACAATCTGGCTGGTAAGGTCTTGTTCTTTCTGACGGTTTTTATTTTTGTCAAAAATGATATATCCCCATGTGCCTAATAATGCAATGATCAATAAAGCAGTCAGAATATTTCGGCCGCTATTACTTTTGGTGACATTCTTTTCCGTGGGAGATTGGCTTTCCGGGAAGTTTTCGTAACTCATGTGTTAATATTTATTTTGATTTAAGATAATACGTTCTCTGTTTTTCCAAAACCATGCCAAAATGTTAACACAGCTTTCCGTACCGGTACATTTTGATTTTTGCACAAGTTACATGTAAAATTTTATCTTTGAAAAATGAGTATTTCAACAATTATTACCGACTGGAAGAAAAATATTTTCAAGCCTGTTTACTGGCTCGAGGGGGAAGAAGATTACTTTATTGATGAAATAATGAATTATGCCGAAAAGAAAATAATGTCTGCCGCTGACGCCGAATTCAATCAAACGGTTTTTTATGGCAAAGATGCCAACTGGGCAGACATCATCAATGCCTGCAGACGCTACCCGATGTTTGCAGAGAAACAGTTGGTTCTCATCAAAGAGGCACAACAGATGAAAGACATTGAGAAACTGGAACCTTATATTGACAATCCTCTTAAAACGACCATACTGGTAGTATCTTATAAAGGAAAAACACTGGACGGGCGCGGCAAACTTTCGAAGATTATTAAGAAAAAAGGGGAAGTTTTCCTATCAAAAAAAATTTATGAGAATCAATTGCCGGGATGGATCAGCGGGTATCTTAAATCAAACGGATTCACTATTCAACCAAAGGCTTTAAACCTATTGGCAGACCATATTGGGAACGATCTCTCCCGTATTGTAAATGAGATCGAGAAGCTATCCCTGAATTTAGGAGAAAGAAAAAACATTACAGAAGATGATATTGAAAAATATATCGGAATCAGTAAAGAGTATAACATTTTTGAATTACAAAAAGCATTCAGTAAAAAAGACCCTGTAAAAGCGATGCGGATTGTTCAATATTTTGAAGCGAATCCCAAAGCAGTTCCTATTCAATTAATATTACCATCTCTCTATGGATACTTTTCTAAAATACTGGCAGTGTATATGATGCAAGACAAAAGTGAGAGAGCATTGAAACCTCTGTTTTCGTACAATCAATACCTGGTAGATCAGGTTATTGAAACAATCTCAAATTATTCATTTTCACAAATGGAAAAAATCATTTTGCTGCTGCATGATACCAATCTGAAATCGGTGGGCATTGGTATCACGGGCTCCTCTTCAGGCTCTCTTTTGAAAGAATTATCTTATAAAATAATTAATGTAAAATAAAGGGTATCAACCGCCGGATGTATTTCCATCCCTTACTTTCACTTTCTTTTTATGGCTGTTCTTTTTCTGGTATTCCAATACCTCTTTAGGAACTATTTTTTTCATCGGCTCATCAGAAACTGTTTCGGAATTCTTCGGCTGATCCAGCAAATAACCGCGGTCATACTTTTCTGTTTTGATTATTTTACCGGTGGAAGGGTCATAATAAGTCCAGTTGCCATCCTTAACACTATAGGGTTGTGCTTTTACAATTTTATAACTCAGGATTTCATTACTCCCTGTACCATAAATAGGGATGGTATCATAAGGTTCATCAGGATTATAAGCCCGCCAGTTTTCTTCCCTCACAAGATCGCCCAAAGTAGTGAAGTATTGGGAAAGGCCTTCCTTATCCCCTGCTTTATAATTTTCATACGAAATGATATCTCCCTGCAGATCATATTTTCTCCAATGGCCTTCTTTTTTATCATTTACTAAAACACCTTCTTCTTCATAGCCGGGTTCACCACGTAGCGGATCTACATGTACTACCCACTTGCCCTGCTTGAGTCCATTATGATCCACCACATTAATAGTATCTCCCTTTACAGAAATCTTAAAAGATTTATTTTGCGCATTAGCCTGAAAAAGAAAAAGCTGAAATGCCGCCATCATGAATGTATTTTTTAGAAAGATTCTCTTATTCATTTTTTATTTTTTCGGTTTTTCAATATCAAATTTACAAAAATAAGGCCGGGAAAGGGCCGTATAAGGTTGTTACCAAAAATTTTAACTTTTTTCTCCTGCATTATAACTATGGATGCTGTTTATTATTGTAAATAACAGGGTCTCCAACAGAGCAAAACAGGAACTTAATAATTATGTAAACTTCTAAAATAGTAAAGTAACTTCATGGTTTGTAAGTATCTTTCCTCGTAATATTGAAACAATTATTTTTCAATTTTAAACCTCTTTTTATGAAGATCAATTTGAAAACATTAAAGTTCAGGGCAAAGAAAGAACTCAAAGATTTTGTAAACGATAAAGTAAGTAAGTTATCGCGGTATGATGATAAAATCATCAGTGCCGAAGTAACCTTACAGATAGATACTGCGGGCGTTCCTGAAAACAAAATATGTGAAATAAGATTGGTAGTGCCGGGAAATGATGACTTCGTAAGCAAGAATGCCGATACGTTTGAAGCTGCCATACTTGATTCAGTGGTAACCCTTCAAAAAGTACTACAGCGCAAGAAAAAACAGAGCATTAAGACTTTTAATACTGCAGATCCGCTACTATAGGAAAATGGTCTGAATAGGGAACGTGAATTACCTTGAACTGATCTACCTTAAATTTTTTATCAGCGAGAATATAATCAATTCGTAAGGTGGGTGATATAAATCGAAAAGTACGTCCTATCCAGTAACCCTTTTTCAAAAAAGCATCCTGCATATTTCCTTTGATGGTAAAGTAAGTATTTGAATTGGGAACATCGTTAAAATCACCGGTGATAATAGCGGGATAAGGGCTTTCAGCGATTTTCTGTTTTACAATTTGCGCCTGCAGATAGCGTTGTTCATATCCGGTTTTAAGTTTGGAAACAATTGTACGGGAATCTCTGTATCCCGGATCACGTGCACGTTTCATCCTGCTAAGGCTTCCGTAATCAGATGGTCCAAAACGCACTGACTGGAGATGGGTGGTAAATATGCGAAAAGTTTTATCGGCAGGCCTTATATCAATAGAAATAAGGTGCTCTGCCTGCGTATGTGCGCCATAGCTCACAACAGAAGAATCCAGAATAGGATATTTTGAAAAAATAACCACTCCTCTGATCTCATCACTATAAAGATCTTTTGTCTTTGCAAAAAGATAATAAGGGTACCCCATTTTCATAATGACGGAAGTAGTGGAATGAGGATCCTCCAGCTTTCTTATGTCGGCATATTCCTCAAAACAAAGTATATCCGCATTTTGCGCCTTTACAACCTCCATCATTTCCTGTGTATGCTCCCACGCTTCCACATTCCATTCCATTACCCTCAAAGTAGCAGGAGGTTTTTCATAAGAAAATTCCTGCGGCAAACGAAATGAGAGAACCGAAAGTATTTGTTGGGTGCCTGCACACATTACTATCAATGATATCCAGAACCATCGTGAACGTAATACAGCCCATAAAATAATAAAACAAATGAGTGTAAAGAGTACCAGCGGAAATACCAATCCCGGAAACGCAAAATACCAATGTTTACCGGTGTTGGCATAAGGCAGTACACACACCAAAAGGTAAGCAACTATCACACACAGATTGGCAACAATCAAAATAGTTCTAAAGAAAGAACGCGTTTTCTCTAACATGGTAAATCTAAAATCTTAAAGACAAATCATATAAACAATTTTGCAAGGTAAAGAGGCAAATGATAATAAAACATTAAATAAATAATTTAAGTACCTGTAAAAATAATTTTACAAAAAAAAGACTGAATAAAAATCAGTATTGCAAATCGGCCAGTACCGGAAAATGATCTGAATAAGGAATGTGGAGTGTTTGAAACTGTAACACTTTCAATTTTTTATCAGCAAAAATATAATCAATACGTGGTGAAATAAAGAGAAAACTCTGCCGCGTAGTACGCCCTGTCCAGTACCCTTTTTCCAGAAAAGGATCCTGTAAATTTCCTTTCATTTTAAAATAGGTACTCGAATTGGGAATATCATTGAAGTCGCCGCATAGAACAGCAGGATAAGGACTTTCTGCTATTTTTTGTTGTACAAACTCCGCCTGATAATACCGGTATTCATAACCCTTTATCAATTTTGATACGATCCACCCATAATCTTTCACACTTCTGTCTTCCTGGCCATCATCCCATTGTGCAAAATTAATAGCGATGAGGTGAGTGGCGAATATTCTGAAAACTGTACCCTTAACTTTAATATCCATGAAGATCAGATGATCACCTCTTTTGTTTCTGTCCAGGTCGAATTCACCTGAATTAATCCTAGGATATTTTGAAAAAATAATTACTCCGGAAGTAGAATCATTTCTATAATTTTTTGTAGGTGAAAAAAAATGATAAGGATATCCCATGGCGGTAATAGATGCTATATTAGACTTCGAAAAAGTAGTGTCCTTAGGTTCAAAAAATTCATCAAAACAAAGTACATCAGCATCCTGACCTTTTACTGAACTCATCATTACAGGGCGATAAGTATCTCCCCCATCCTCAACATTCCCCTGGTCTTCATCCTGGTCCCATCCCATCACATTCCATTGCATCACCCGCAAAGTATTGGGCTCCTTTGCAGTAGAAAAATCGTGAGGAAAATGAAATGAAAATACGGCCATTATCTGTTGAATACCACATATAAGTGCTATCATGCACCCCCATACCCACCTCTGTTTCAGGAAAGCCCACACAACCATCAGAATAAGCAATAGAAAAAAAAGTAGCGGGAAAATGATTCCGGGAACGGCTATGAACCAGTTCTCACTTGTATTTACAAAGGGTACCAGACACACTGAAACGTAAGCAACCATAATAAGAACAGTAATAACAACCAAAATCTTCCTATAGACAACACTTTTTTGATAGTACATATAAAATAATTTCCAAAAGAGGGATTAAAATTACAATTATAAACAAAGAAACTATCTCAAAATTACGTTTCAGAAAAATGGCATATTCACAAAATGGTGATATTCGATCAATTTTATTTTATTTTTGACAACAAAGTAAACCTCATCACAAAATCAATTTATGAAAAAAATCTATCTCCTTGGGCTTGTTATTTCATTCTCTTTCAGTGGATGTGAGACCGCAAAAAGTATTTTAGATTCTGTTGGCACCAATGGAACCCTCACCAATGCTGATGTAGTACAGGGATTAAAGGAAGCGTTAAAAGTAGGAACCGATACAGCCACCTCGAACCTGAGCATGGTGAATGGCTTCTTCAAAGATGCCATGATCAAAATATTAATGCCCCCGGAGGCTCAGGGTGTTGAAAAAACTTTAAGGAATGTAGGATTAGGAGGCACGGTGGATAAAGCCGTTCTGTCTATGAACCGGGCAGCCGAAGATGCTTCAAAATATGTAGGAAACGTCTTCTTAAATGCGATTACCCAAATGACTATACAGGATGCCTTCGGAATCTTAAAGGGTGGTAATACCGCTGCTACCAATTATCTGAAAGAAAAGACAACCGCCCAGCTTACCACCGCATTCACTCCCATCGTTTCCAAATCACTGGGAAATGTAGATGCTACCAGATACTGGAAAGACGTATTTACGGTTTACAACAAGCTCAGTTCCACTCCTGTAAACACAGACCTTACTGCCTATGTTACTCAAAAGGCATTGGACGGATTATTTTACCACATCGGCCTTGAAGAGCAAAGCATTCGCAAAGACCCCGCGGCCCGTGTTACCGACATTTTGAAGAAAGTATTTACCAATCAGAATCAAGGGAGATAGTTTTTAGTTTATAGTTCTTAGTTTGTAGTTAGAAAATGGGCGGATAATGTTGACTTTCAAAAGTCAATTTATTATCCGGCACTACCATCTGCATCCAAAAAATAATACTCTTTTTTGCAAAATTCCCTTACTTTTGCACCCCGTTAGCATTTTATGTTTTGGCTAATGTGGCTTCTTTTATAAAACATATTGCCCACATGGCTCCATAAGTTCCCGTCTGTTCGGGACGCCGGCAAGGGTGTAAAAGTAAAATAGATAAATAATGCCAAAAGTTAGAACAAACTCAAGCGCAAAGAAGCGTTTTAAAGTAACCAGCACTGGTGAAATTACCTACCAAAAGCCTTTCAAACGACACATTCTCACAAAAAAGACTACTAAACGTAAACGAGCTTTGCGAATGAAAGGAAAAGTTGGAGCTACAGACAGGCGCAGAGTCTTAAGATTATTAAGATTAAAGTAAACTCCTGTTCATCAAAGGAAATTAAAAAGACTATACAATTTCAATGTTGAATTGGAGTTGAAATTAAAAAATAATAAAAATATTAAAGTATGCCACGTTCATCAAATGCAGTAGCATCCAGGGCAAGAAGGAAAAAAATTCTTAAAGCCGCTAAAGGTTATTACGGAAAAAGGAAAAACGTTTATACCGTTGCAAAGAATGTAATGGAAAAAGGAATGACCTATAGCTATGTAGGCCGTAAATTAAAAAAACGCGAATACCGTACTTTATGGATTGCCCGTATCAATGCAGCAGTAAGAGCCGAAGGACTTACTTACAGCCAGTTTATCCATAAACTAAATGAAAAGAAGATTGACCTCAACAGGAAGATTCTTGCCGATATGGCCATGAATGAACCTGAAAGTTTTAAAAATCTTATTTTATCCGTAAAATAATTAACCTGATTTTTTTTAATGAAACCGTCCTCTGCAAATGGGACGGTTTTTTATTTACGTAAAGATTATTTTTCATTTTAATTTCACCATTCATTTACATTTGTAAATATTTTTTAAAAGCTTATAATATTTTTTAATGAATAATACTTACAGCGACCTTGTAGATCAGACTTTTAATTTTCCTCAGGAAGGCTACGATCTTAAAGATGGTTATCTCCGGTACAACGGAGTGGATGTAAAAGCCCTGATTGATAAATATGGAACACCCTTAAAATTCACTTACCTGCCTAAAATAGGGATGCAGATCAATAAGGCAAAAAAAATGTTTGCAAACGCTTTTAAAAAACATAAGTATGAAGGAAAATACAACTACTGTTATTGTACCAAAAGCTCTCACTTCTCCTTTATTGTAGAAGAAGCATTAAAGCACGATATCAATCTTGAAACATCGTATGCTTACGATATTGAGATCATTCATAAGTTGTATGAAAGAAAGAAAATAACTAAAGACACTTTTATTATCTGTAATGGTTTCAAACAAAAATCTTATACCAGCCGCATTGCCCGTTTAATAAATACAGGATTTAAGAATGTAATACCGGTTCTGGACAATAAGGATGAATTAAAAGCATACCGGAAATCAGTAAGAGTCCCTTTTAATATCGGCATTCGCGTAGCCGCAGAGGAAGAACCTAACTTTCCTTTTTATACATCACGGTTAGGCATACGTGCAAAAGATATCCTTGAATTTTATGTAGATGATATTGAAGGATATGAAGACAGGTTTCAGTTAAAAATGCTCCATATTTTCCTGAATAAAGGAATTAAAGATGATATTTATTACTGGAGTGAATTGAACAAAATCATCAACCTCTATTGCCAGCTTAGAAAAATTTGCCCCGAGCTTGATTCCATCAATATCGGTGGAGGCTTCCCCATAAAACATTCCCTGGGATTTGAATACGATTATCAGTTTATGATCAATGAGATCGTAAGAAATATAAAAGTAGCCTGCAAAAAAAGTAAAGTTCCTATGCCTAATATCTTTACAGAATTTGGCAGCTATACTGTAGGAGAAAGCATGGCCCATATTTACAGTGTAATAGGCGAAAAAATGCAGAATGATCGCGAAACATGGTACATGATTGACTCTTCTTTCATCACAACACTACCCGACACCTGGGGCATCGGCGAAAAGTTCCTGATGTTGCCGGTGAATAAATGGGATGAGGAATATCAGCGGGTGACGCTCGGCGGCATTACCTGCGATAGTCATGATTATTATGATTCAGAAGAGCATATCAATGAAGTCTTTTTACCCAAGGTAACCAATGGCGAGCCACTGTATGTAGGGTTCTTTCACACAGGCGCTTACCAGGATCAGATAAGTGGTTACGGCGGCATAAAGCATTGCCTTATCCCCTCTCCTAAATACGTGGTAATTGATTATGATAAAAATGGTAAACTGGTGGACTGGCTGTATGCAAAAGAACAAAGTGCAGCGAGTATGCTGAAGATACTGGGATATAAATAGTCCTATAAAAAAATAAAAAATAATCCCCGTAAAAATTTACGGGGATCCCTCAAACACAAAACTTAAACAAAACTACTGTACGGATATTTCTTTGGCAAGCACTTTCACTTCTTCTTTTTTAGGAAGCGTTAAGAGCAATAATCCATTTTCGTATTTAGCATTAATATCGTCTGCATTTATTTTTTCATCCAGGGTAAATGATCTTTTGAAGGACTGCATTACAAATTCTCTTTTGATAAACTGTTTCCCTTCTTCATTACTTTCTTCCTTCTTTTCAAAAGCAACGGTGAGAATGTTTTTGTCAATAGTAATTTTGAAATCATCTTTCTTTCTGCCGGGTACATTAAATTCCAGTTCGTAAGCATCATTCGCTTCAACAATATTTACTGCCGGAAAATTCATACTACTGTCTTTTACAACAGGCAAATCATTGATAAGGTTGTCCAGAAAACTATCCAGAGTTTTCAATGTCGGTTGGTTAAATCTTAATGTTGTCATGGTGGTATTTTTTTAAAGTTTTTTAAATTATTTTCTTAATACACGTCAAATAAAATACCAATGCCAAGAATCGGAAATAATGATAAATACCTAAGCCACAATGTCTTGTATAGGATAATTTTTATGACAAAATTTCATATTTCTTTTTTCTAAAGGGAATCTAAAGAGGAAAATAAACAGTAAATGCAGCCTAATGTAATAAGCACTCTTTGCGAGTTATAGATGATTCTCCAGACCGCAAAATCACGCCAGAAAGTACTGATTATTTGAATTGTATATCTCTAATTTCCTTCTAATAGTGTGATAGAAAATCTTATAAAATAGTTTTGAAAATATCTTTATACCTAAGATTATCGGAATTTTATCCAAACCCAAAAAAAATTCTTCTAAAAAATATTAACACTTTCGCAATCAGGAAATCTATGAATTTTATCGTAAGGCATTTGATACAATACATTCAGCCGATACAGCTCAGGCAATAGTTTCCCTCTGATTGGATACCCTTTTATCAACATCCCGAAAGATGGCTCTTATCAAAAATCTATGCCTAATTAAACGGTAAGTATCGTAAATTTGCATTCTTAATTTATTAAACAATATTCAATATGTATCCCGAACAAATAGTAACTCCGATGAAAGGAGAATTAACCGAAAAAGGATTCGAAGATTTAGTAACCAAAGAACAAGTAGATCAAGCTATTGCTAAGGAAGGTACTACTCTGTTTTTTATTAATTCCGTATGTGGTTGCTCTGCAGGAACTGCCCGCCCCGGCGCATTACTCGCTGTAGAAACCAGTGGGAAGAAACCCGCACATCTGGCTACCAGTTTTGCCGGCTATGATAATGAGGCCGTTAGTAGAGTACGTGAGCACTTATTACCTTATCCTCCCTCTTCACCTTCTATCGCTTTATTCAAAGATGGCAAGCTGGTTCATTTTCTGGAAAGACATCATATTGAAGGAGCCTCAGCTCAGATGATATCCAGCAATCTCACCGCAGCTTTCGAAGAATATTGCTAATAAAAAATGTTGATAAAAACCTTCATACAATATGAAGGTTTTTATTTTTTTAAAAATACCTTGCGTGAGGCAACTACTTTTTTGCCAAAACTGAAGTTACTATGTATCCAAATTTATATTTTGTTTTTAATGACTGGTTTGGCTGGAAAATAAATGCCTTTAAAATATTTTTCACTTTTGGAATTTTCGTTGCACTCGGATTTATAGTAGCAGCTTATTTTCTTACTCTTGAATTAAAGAGAAAAGAGAAACAAGGCCTCATGCTTCCCCGGGAAGAATCCATTACTACCGGCAAACCTGCTTCTTTCTTTGACCTTCTGATCAACGGGCTGGTAGGTTTTATATTTGGGTACAAACTCATCGGGGCATTTATAGCCAGCCGGCAACACGGCATTGATCTACAGGAATATATCTTCTCTTCTCAGGGAAGCTGGCTGGGTGGCCTCATCATCGCGGCAGCACTCATTTATCTTAAATATCGGGAAAGAGAAAAGCAGAAATTGCCCAAGCCCGAAAAAAGACTGATCAGGATATGGCCACATGACCGCGTAGGCGACATTGTGATTTTCGCCCTGGTATTCGGAATCATCGGCGCTAAAGTATTTGACAACCTCGAAAACTGGGATAGATTTATAGAGAATCCCATAGGGAACTTACTAGCGCCCAGCGGACTTACATTTTACGGTGGTCTTATTTTCGCTACGATTGCTATTTGCATTTACGCAAGAAAAAAAGGGATCAAACTACTTCACCTTATAGATGCCGCAGCCCCCGCTCTTATGATCGCTTACGCCATTGGGCGTATGGGTTGTCAGACAGCAGGAGATGGAGACTGGGGTATATTCAATAGTGCCTACATAAGCGACGTTCCGGGGCATGCAGTTCCCGCAACTCCCGAACAATTTCAACAAAAACTAAAAGAGAATTCCACTTATTTCCTAAACGGAACAGTGACCGATCCATCGGGAGTAACCACCATGGTAACTGACCGTCACGAAGAATCTCTTGATAAAGTCCCTCACAAAAGTTTCAGAGGTCCCCGGTTCTTACCCACATGGATGTTTGCATTTACTTATCCGCACAATGTAAACGAGGACGGGATATTACTTCCTGATTGTGAAGGGAAATATTGCAGGGCACTACCTCAGCCGGTCTTCCCCACACCGTTTTATGAAATAGTAGCCTCATTCCTCCTCTTCTTTTTCTTGTGGTCTATAAGGAAAAAAATAAAAGTTCCGGGTATTATGTTTTGTATTTACCTGATCGTAAATGGTATTGAAAGGTTCCTCGTGGAGACGATTCGTGTAAACACAACCTATTCCATTTTTGGATTGCACCCCACACAGGCAGAACTCATTTCGGCAGCTTTGGTGATTACAGGTACTATCGGAATATTTTATTTGACAATGTGGTCAAAAATGGTGCAAAAATTTGGCTGTAATCCATGATAGTACTTAATTTGTGAGGATAGTAATGAAAACGGTTTCAATACTATCCTTTTTTTGTGCATAAAACTGCATGAGAAAA
>JBDTGA010000130.1:0-25946 GCA_039937655.1 Ginsengibacter sp. | reverse complement strand
GGATGCACTTAAAAAATTGATCTGTGTTCCTATAGTTCCTGTTTTAAAATTCACCCCTTTCGACACGTGGTCAATGAAATCCAATTCATCCCAAAGCCCGGCAGTAACTGTCATACTATGTGCTCCTACTATCAGATTATTTGCACCAATTGATGATTGCAAAGCCGATACTGTATAATCATAAAGCTTGAAATAGGCTATTTCAGTAGATGAAGGAGTACTATCAGCCGCTAAAAACCAATCCTTATTTTCATATTCTGTAAGTACGCCCCAGGACCATGTCTTTACTTCATTGATCCCAAATTCAGAAACTAAAGTATCTGCAAGTGCCTTTATATAATTGTAATACACATCATAATTATACGGCGGTCGAACATTAACGCCAAACACACCCTTAACAGGATCAATTGAATATTTAAGCGGAACATTTCCTGTAATAATCATCGGCTTTAATCCATAGCTTACTAAATTATGCAGTGCGGTAATAAGTTCATTAAATTTATAGTCTGTCAAATTACCTCGATTCTCAGGATCAACAAACAAATCTCTTTCTGCATTTCCTCCGGTTGCCGTCATGATTTGAATCGTCTTCAAAAAAGGGAAATTATTCAAAAAATAATCGTCTGGTAAATTCTGCACCTTACTGAGCCAATCTGTCCTGAAATCCCAAACATTCACATCCGAAAAAATATTTTTTATTACCTGTGATTGAGTAGAAAGATCCACTGATATATTTAGTAATGCTTTTTGGGAAGAAATTATTTTTGATGTTTTACAATTACCATTGAACAACATCAAAATTGCAGAGACAATTAAGTATAGAAAAATCGAAATTAATTTTCCATTCTTTTTCATTCTCTTATGTTCATTTAATTATTTCATTACTTCCCTGATATATTTATCCACTCTTTATTTGCTTTTTACAAAACTAAAATGATATACCCCTGATCCTGCTTTCACGATGGTATATCCATCATCAACCCCTTCAACTTTTAAATCTTTGGATAATGTAAGGGCATTATTACCTTCTTCTATTTCATTTTTATTATTAGCAGGTATATAAATTGTTGCAAAGGTGTTTGCAGGAATTTCAACATTCATCAAAACTCTATTATTTTCCTCTTTCCAATCACAATGTATCTTACCATAATAGGTTTCTAAACTTCCGGATACACTACTTACACTCTCATCAATATGCGGCTTTATTCTTATATGCTTATAACCTGCTCCGTCTTCATAAGTATCTATACCAGCCATATCTCTGTACATCCAATCGCCAATAGCGCCATAGGCATAGTGGTTAAATGAATTCATAGAAGGCGTTTGAAAAGTGCTATCAGGCTTTTCACCATCCCATCTTTCCCAAATCGTTGTTGCACCCATCGTTACAGGATATAACCATGATGGATAAGTTTTTTGTAACAATAATTTATAGGCAACGTCTGTATAACCAAACCGCGTAAGAACAGGACACAAATAGGGAGTTCCTAAAAATCCTGTTGTCAAATGATCTTTATATGCATGAACATTTTCCACCAATCTCGCTGCAGCCTGTGCTCTCATTGAATCAGGGAGCATATCAAAATTCAAAGCAAGTACATAAGCCGTTTGAGTGCCGGATACAAGCCGGCCATTTGGTGTAACATATTCTTTCAGGAAGGCATCTTTTACGTTTTTAAGTAGTTTGGTGTATTTCAAAACATCTTCCGATTTACCCAGTACTTCTGCCGAATTGATTAATAATTGTGTAGAATGAGCAAAGAAACATTGCGCTATCAAATACTTATCCGTTATTGCTGCTAACCCACGCCTGTCATTATCCGGAGCATACGATAACCAATCTCCAAAATGAGTTCCGGTATTCCACAAATAATCATGGCTTTGTTGCTGCATATACCCCACCCAGGCTTCCATACTGTGGTATTGATCTTCCAGAATTCTTTTATCTCCATAAGCGAGATACATATTCCAGGGTATTATAGTAGCAGCATCTGCCCACCCAGTTGAACCATTTGAATTTGGGCGAAGCACATCAGGTATTACATGCGGCACACTACCATTAGGCAATTGATCCGCCGCAAGATCTTTCATCCATTTATCAAAGAAGTTATTTACGTTCATATTGAAGGATGCTGTTCTTGAAAAAACCTGTGCATCACCTGTCCAGCCAAGACGTTCATCCCTTTGAGGGCAATCTGTTGGAACATCCAGAAAATTGCCTTTTTGTCCCCATACTATATTATGCTGCAATTGATTCAAGAGCGGATCAGAAGTGAAGAATGTACCAGTAGTTTTCATATTAGCATAAATAGCAACCGCAGTAAAATCATCCGGGTTCAAATTCCCTTTAATGCCTTCTACTTTTATATAACGGAAACCATAGTAGGTAAAATGGGGTTCAAAAAATTCTTCACCCTTTCCGTTTAAAATATAGGTAGAGGTTGCTTTTGCACCCCGAAGGTTGGCCGTATAAAAATTACCTTCTTTATCCAGTACTTCTGCGTGCTTTATAATAATTGTATCGCCTTCTGTTCCCTTCGCCTTCAGCATTACCCAGCCCACCAGGTTCTGCCCAAAATCAATTACTTTCTCTCCTTTGGGTGTGATGAAAATTTTTACCGGTTTAAATGTCTCTTGTTTTGTTGCCGGCTCATTGATGGTAGCAACCAAGTTATTATTTGAAAAATTTTCAACATTCACTCCGCTCCATTTGGAGTCATTATAACCCGGCATAGTCCATCCTGTCTTTTTCATGCGTGCATCAATGGTTTCTCCATCATAAATACTCGAACTTCTGATGCTTCCTGTTGTTGATTTCCAGCTTTCGTCTGATACAATTGTTTCTGAGGAACCATCATTATAAATGATGTCTAATTGTAGTAAAAGAGAAATGTCTTTTCCATAAATATTTTTATTATTTTCCCATGCAAGGTGGCCACGGTACCAGCCACTGCCGAGTGTTACCCCAATAGCATTGTTTCCTTCTTTTACCAGATTAGTTACATCGTAGCCCTGATATTGAAGCCTCTTATTATAGCTTGTCCATCCGGGTGTAAAATAATCATTGCCTACACGTTTTCCATTTATTTGAGCTTCATATAAACCATGAGCCGTAACAAAAATAGTTGCTGATTTTATTTTTTTATTCGCTGTAAATTGTTTTCTGAACATGGGGCTCGGTTGGCCTACCGTATCTGTGAAAGCGGGTTCAATCCATTTTGCTTTCCATTCATTTGTATTCAAAAGTCCCATTTGAAAAAAAGCAGGTGTGCTCCATCCGGATGTTTTACCATAATTATCCCATACCCTCACCTGCCAGAAATATTTCTTCCCGGATTTCAAAGGATTGCCTTTATAAATTACATGAACAGATTCATTTGACAGAATTTTATCGCTGTTCCATTCCAAATTTTTATTTTTTTTCAATAGGTCATAGTTGAGGCCCACTCTTATTTCATAGGCAGTCTGCATTACATTTCGTTTATCAGAAATCAATTGCCAACTAAGTTCAGGTTGTAAAATGCCTATACCAACAGGATTGGATAAATTATCACACAATAATTGACTGACCTTAACTTGAGAAAAACCAGAAGCTGTTATAAGCAGTAGTATTATAATACCAAGAGACTTTTTCATACAGTTTATAAAATTTGTTAGGGAATGTGATAAAGATATAGATACAAACAATACCGGCTATCCTGTATTGACCTGATTATAAAAAAACCTGTACTTTATTATAAAATTAAAAATCTGATAAATATTTTTTTGGTTCTTTCAATGGCTATTATACCAGTCTTATTGAATGACCATGATTAGTTGACAGATATTGATTTAATCTTAACCCAACCGGCACCTTTCTGCTCTTCTTCAATCGGAATTATCTTCAGGCGTGAGATAATTCCTCTGTAATTAGTTTGAGTCCCTATGGGGATTTTGTATGTTTCAAATTTTTGATTGGAATTAATTTCAAACTCCACACAATTTGTCTCCCGAAAATCTTTTTCACCAAAGATCTGCCAATAAACCTTAGCCCTTTTCGAATTAGTTTTATAGGCAGCTTTTATAATCAAATGATGAGATCTCTTTGCTTTCCAAAATGAAAGAGGGCTCAATAGAGCTGAATTTTTTGATAACTTAATATCAAGATAACCATTTACAGGCCATCCTAAGTCTGTTGTGTTTTTATAAATCCAATGTTGCCGATCATTTGAAAAAATGTATTTCGGTAATTTATCCTTCGTTGAATGTTGATACACATATTTTCTTATTTCTTTCAGTGATCCAAGGATTAATACATAATTGTACGTGTAAATAATATTACTGTCCAATATCTCATCAAAGCCAGGAGCAATATAGGCCGTTGGCTTATCACCTGAATTTCCCGGGCTTCCTTTTTTCCCAAAGAAGCCCCCTTTAAAACGTTGCACCCCTGGATTCCACACTCCCAGCCCCCAGTTGTTCTTGTCTAAAGTAGCTGCCCAGTTTTCTGTTGCCTGCCATGATGCCCAATCAATCCTACCGGACCCCGGGATGTTTTCATTTTGTATATGACTTACGGTATCATATTGAAATGGCTTCGGTCCCTGATAAGTTACTAATTCTGTAAAGGGAGCGTTCGTATATATAGCCGGCAGTTCCTGTGAGCGTCCCTGGTATTGTGTAGAATCTTTACGCGTATTATTCAGGCGTGATTTTACCAAAACCGTATTTTTATTCAGCCTTATCCAACTCTCAAAAGTGCAATTACAGGGAACATTATTTAATGGCCATTGCATAGGAATACATTTTACATAGATTTCTGTAGAACTTTGTTTATAATCTATAACTTCCGACCGGTTACCTGCATAATCACCGGATTGTATTGGATTCCATCCGAGTGTTTTCCAAAAAGGCTTCGGCTGTTTACCATTGGGCATATAAGGATTGGGGCCTCCATAAAATGACATTTGTATCTGCCTTCCCCAATCGAAATTATTGATCAGATTTTCGTCTTTTTGTTTACTACTTAACCAGGTAATTGAGCCTCCTAAATCTAAGTTTACTCCAACTTTGATTTCATTATTTTCAAGATAAATAATATGATCTACATGTGAGGAATCCCTAACTGAGCCTTGAGCATAGCTCACAATTGTAATTAAACCCACACTTATTAAAAAAATCAAAAATTTAAAATGAGATGACTTCATCGCTTCTTTATTTTTTAAATATTAATCGTATTTTAAAATTTTCGTTTTATCAATACAGGTTAATTGATACCCAAACGCATCACCATAAATGAGCTATGGTAATACCACGAGAAGCATTGTGTTTGTAAAATTAAATGGAATTATAATAGCTGAATACTAAGCAAATAAAATCTTTGATGTATTCTGTTTAACTATCTTCCCCATTTACATTTTACAGCATCCCGGGCTGCTTTTCCAGAAAATTAATCCCGTAACTAAATGAAAGCCTTTGGCCTTTTTGGATGGTTCTCACAGGCAAGCACATTTCCATTCTTACTTCCTCTCTTCCCGGATGCCAGAAAAGAAAAAAACGATTGAAAGCCCCCTTCTCAAATGTCTGTTTTATCCCCAAATGTCTGGAATGATCGTAAAATGCATAAGAAGTACAATTTGTTCCGGCTTTCAGAGGATGGCGAAAATTAATTTCTCTGTCAAATTGCCAATCCGGATTTTCCCAGTTCCATTTTAAATCTTTTGTAAAAACTGAAATAACTTTCGGATCTTCAGAACCAGATATTCTGAATAAGCAGGGACTTTCAATAATTTCCCATTCAGACTTTTCCTGCCCGGCAGTATAGACTGCATTGATTCTGATTTCTTCTTTCTGAAAGGGTAAAGAAATCGTGCGAACCCAAATGCTGCCATCTTCATATTTTATGGTAACAATTACTGAATTCTTCTCATGCACCCAGGTATTTTCAGTCACTTTTGAACTCGTGATTCCTGCATTTTCCGCACCGGGCTCATTGATTAATCTACTTTTTGTGGGCTTGTGAAATATACCTGCAATACGCCCTTTTTGTTCCGGTAGTATCAGAACCTTCCAAATTTCATTCTCCAGAATAATTACAGGCAGGCCTTTCTTCAACGTATCCAATTCATTCAAATAAGTTGCAGTCATTTTTACTTCAGAAACCCTCTCCATAGAAAATTTTTTGGTAAGAATTTTATACCTATCAAAAATTTCCTCTCCGACAACAGAAGTGTCAAATTGATAATAACCATTATTACAAATCCGGGGAACTGTTTCAAAGAGTGCACGCAATGCTGGTATGGTAGCCTTCTCCACCCGAAGGCGAGTGACCTCATCACCAGCGAGACTTAATGCCTCCTGAAAATAAGAATAAATCTGGCGCGAAACCGCGAGATCAAGTCCTACTTCCACTGCCTTGGGAAAACAGTTAGGGTGTACACCGCGTTTTTCAGCATTATCATGTAAGAAATGCAGATAAGCCATGATTGGTGGTGCGGCAAATCCGTAATGCAGATGACAAAATTCTTCCACCAATTCCCAGCTTTCCATTGTAGGATACCAGAGACACCGGGACATAACATAATTACGTAAATCACTCATTTCAGCAGACAAGCCGTTACCGGCTGCCTCCATGAAAACACCCTCAGCACCATTTTCCTCAAAAAGCTGTATATTTTTAGCAACTACATTAAAATTTGGAAAAGGAAGATCATAAGCGCTAAAATTAGTATCGTAATTCCAGATCAAAATAGTGTTGCAAATTTTTTTCCATTTATAATAATCCTCACAAAATAATTTATTACGGCTGCAATCCGGATCATTAAGTGGATGTAGATTACAGCACTCAATACTACATAACATTATCTCCACATTATCCAACAATTTTAGATTCTTAGGTGGTTTGCGCGAATACCAATAGGCCAGCGTGCCGATTTTTACACCGGGGTGAGAAATGGCTATACTTTTTGCAACTGCATTTACTAGTGTCAGGTGAGGCGCCCCCATAGACCCCTCCCTGGTACTGACAGCACTGCAAACAGGACATTCGCATACTGAATCATTATCCATCTGGCTTACACTTATACTTTTAAGAGATGGATCATCATCTAACACTTTCTGTACGCCTTTTGTAACACTCCTGATTACATCAGGGTTAGTTGAGCAAACCTGAGGGCCACCGCCACCAACATTCAACTTACGTATTCCATTTACCAATGCAAAATACTCAGGGTGATCTTTGCCATAGATGGAGACAGGTACATAATTTGAGATCGAATGTGAAATTAATTCCTGGCTGGTTTTACCTCCGAGACGTTCCTCATTTGTTATCGTGTTCACCCGAAGGCAGGTTGCAAATGAAGGTTGATCAAAATTCTCCTTATAAAACGACCAGCGGAAAGAAAAATGGGGTGCATAACTATAATCTCCCGATGGAATCAAAACGGAAGATGCATTTTGAGGAATGTACGTGTGATCGTGCGTCAAAAAACGGATGCCAATATACCGCTCAAAGAATTCATATACCCCATACAAAGTTCCCCTTGGACGGCCGCCTGCTATCACTAATTCATTTTTAGATGCACGAATATGTAATCCTTCTTCTCCTAGTGAGGATAAAGTAAAATCAGGTGTATGCGATTGAATTGCCACATCTGCTCCAATGCATATTCCATGATACCCATCCGATCCGCTCTTGATTTTTAGTTCGTGGGTAGTAATAGCTTTGAATAGTCTTTGAAATTCATCTGCTGCATACTTCTCACTTGGAATTGCTTCAGTGCCAACAATAATATTCCAATCCTTCATTTCTGATAACGAAATCGAATCTGCCATACCTTCTGAACGATTAAAAATTCCGAAGGAACCGTTAGAAATAAATGGCAACGTATTGCCCCGAGAAAAGACAGATAAAGCAATAGTGCTCAGGGATGAAAGTTTTATAAATTTTCTACGCTTCATTATCTTTCTAAAATTCAGATAAGGGTATATTAATTAGTTACGTGATTACATGAATCAAAATGTTTTCTCTTTCAATTAAATTCCATGAATTCCTGTAAGGAATAGCAAATTAAAATTGATTACTTTAAATTCTATCCTGTCCTATCCTGATTTTTTACTATGTATTTTTATCGTGCGACTTCTTCAAAGCTTTTCTTTAAAATTATTTTCATTTATATAATTTTTATATATTTTTTGCTAATTCTTACAATATCTCTTCATGGTTCAGTCTAAGAATCCTTGTTTGAATTATCTACCAAAGAATTAATATCATGGACAGAAGAGATTCTTAAACCAAAAGCATTATTAGCATTCGAAGGACCATGAGAATATTCTGCACTAACTACTTTCAAAAAAATGGTTACACCCGTATGAGATATTTTTCCTTATTACCGTAATAATATCTCGAAAAAACATCTCCTATCTAAAACTATAAAAGCTCAAAAACAATCCGAACCAGCTACGATTAGCATATTCAATTACTCACAGATTTCACTGAAGAAGGATCAATATCATTTGAAGCTTCAGCACACTAAGACAACATCAAACCTATAATGAAAGAATGCAAAAAAAATACAGGCTTTATTTTGTTGGCCATTTCATATACCACTTTAAGTTTAAGAGGAATAAGATTCTAAAATACTTTACACAAGCGCTACTGTTCGAGAATGAATGTTCAACAATATTTCTTGTATCAATCACTATTCGGTTCACGATACTGTTCCGGTATCTTTATACGGGTCCAGTCCTTGGTAATTTTGGTTAACGTTGCGGGCAACTTCCCTTTATAACCCTGAACAATACCCCGCCATTTCCCATGCTCTTTAAAAAGTGCAATATCCATACGTTCAGGAAGATCAATAGAAAATGTTTCGGTCTTGAAAGATTTCAGACCACCGCCGGCAATAGCTTCTATATAGCCGTGTTTGTTCAAACGCACTGCTGCAATTCCAATGGCATCGAAGCTTACCTTTCGTCCTTCTACCACAATAGATTTTCGGATAGAATCACCCATCACATTATTTTTACCCGAAGCAATGATAACGGTACCATCAATCAAACGTACTTGTCCACTCAATCCCGGCATCATAGAGGCCGGAAAGCCGGAAGTACCACGCATTTCACAACGTGTTTGAGATGGAACTCCTTTCATTTTAAGTTGATTTATAATTTCCCGGGCGCATAACATTCCACTGTCATAATTTTTCATTTCCAATGGCATAGCAGCGTCTCCGTTAAATTTATTACCATAAAAGTCTCTCGTCCAATTACCTATACGATAAAGTGCTGTCCCACCTTTTTTCCCGGCACTTACAAAAAGATCAGCAATTTCTTTACGGCTATATTCCGGATGATAAAATACTACTGCATCATATTGTTGAGATCCATATTGAATCTTTCCTTTTGAATTGATTTTTAATGAACCATTTATTATCTCGCTGCTGGGAATTAGATCCGCATAAAAGCCTTCTTTCCACAATGCGTTGGTAACATCCATTCCCACATCCGCAAAGCCCTTTCCATCAGACCAGTTCAGAGCAGATGGATGCCCAAAGATTACAGCAACCCTACAATCAATTGCCGCTGACGAAATGTAGTTGAGTAAATGAATCCGGCACTCTGCTTTCATAAGCGTGTCTCCAAGCAATGATGTAGTTAGTTTATCAACAGGATGTGGCCAGAGCGGATGATAATTGATACGGCCACCACCCAAAACAGAAATCCAAAGCTCTTTATAGTATTCCTTGATTGACTTATTGTAATACATATTGTACCAGAGTGGGCTTTGCATTTTCTTAGCCAATGCAGTGCGTACACAATACGGCGTGCTTTCATCTGTCTGTGCCAGATCACGTTTGACATTCCACCAATCCAATCCATTTTTAAATATTTCCCTCACGTCAGGATAGGGATACCAGGTGGGATGAGTAGCTACCATTGCATCTTTTCCTAACAGTTTTTTTACCGCATGATAAAAGTCTGTTTCGATTTCTCCATTACGCTTCCAATACATTTCCATATAGTTATTGATAGCCGCATCACGCTCCGCCTCCTGCCCTTGTTCACCGATAGACATCAGCAACATGTCGCGTAATAATTCATGTCCCGGTTGTTTTTTCGCATATTCATCCGCCATAAAAACAGAATACCAAAGGTCATTTGTTTTAGGAGAAAACCTGCCCGGGAAACCCCATTCATCTTTACAGGCACCCGCAAGAGATGCATCAGCATATTGTGATAAAATTCCCCTTTGATAAGAAAGTAAATGAGGGGCAAATACATCCGGAGTAAATATAGTGACAGCAACCAATGCACAAGCTGTACGGCCTTCGTCTTCATCTTTGCAGCTAACAGTTAATTGTAATTCATTCTTATTACCGAAGGATTGACAACGATTAGTAATATCCCTTACAGAACCGCTCTTAATCAGACCGTTTTCTTTTCGGTACGAATAAACCCGAACTAATTTACTATTCACCGGAACATAACCCGTTCTTCCAAAAGTGTAATGATCCTCATATTCAGGAGACTTTATTTTCATCATCACAGTATCACTTCCTTTAAGTTTACACTCTCTTAATAATAATACCTGTTGAAGTTCATTGGGATACTTTTCTTTAAACTTTTCTCTGGCATGCCTCACATCAAGGTCCATAACAATTCCTATACTTTTTTTTCGGGCATACGCTGAAGCTTTTTTAATTTGATCATGTATAACAGGATCTGTCAATTCCCCCGGACACCGAAGGCTTGTCGCCAACAACCCAATTGGAGTATATTTCTCATACAAGTCAATGAAATTTTTGTAGCCTCCGGGTTCCAAATCCTCTTTCATCCAAAACCAGGCACCAATTGATGGCCACGAAGTTTTGATAGCATTGTTTTCCTGATTTGGGAGTTCTATCTGAACCGAACGAAGAAAAGGTTTTTTATTAGTTTCCAATTTTAAATATTGCGCACTTAACTCCGTAGATGCAATTAGAAAAATTAAAATAATGAAGATTCTTTTTCTTTCCATTTTACTACTGTTTTATTCTGATTTTAATTCTCCGGCAAATTCGATCATTATCTTACCCATAACTTTTCAACTATCTCCATAGAACGCAAAATTTCTTTAATATTGAATATCTACCGTTGTATTTATTAAATGGCGTATTTGAAAATTTTATTGGTCAGATACCCTCAATCTTATATACAGCCAAACCTCCTTTAGGCTGTTTGTCTTTCTTGATTTTAATAACAAATTGTTGTAAGGCGGTTTTTGTCATCACAACAGGTTTTCCGTCATTCCAAAGGTCTGTTACCCTAAATTTACTTTGTAGTAATCCTGCTTTTGCTAAAGGAATATTCAGGGTGAGTTCTATGTCTTTATCTATTCCCGGGTTTCCGGCTACCAAAATAGCGGTATTCTTATTCCATAGCAGATAAGGCACAGGTATTCCTTCATCATAGTTACCTTCAACTGGTAATATTCTTTTAACTTTATCGCCAGGCATAATAACATGAATAATGCTTTTTTCACGCGTGCGGATGGAAAGCATGTGTTGTACATCATTCCACATAGCTTTTTTATCAGGCTCTTGTAATTGATTCCATTGTATCCATGAGCCATAGAGCCACCGGCTACTATCACCTGGAGGTGTCTTACCAAAAAGATCAGGCGATAAACGAGGCAACGGCTTGAAATCAGCGTTAAATTCTTCACCGCTCATAAAGATCGGAATAGCAGGAGTAAACAAAGTAGAATAGCCAAACAGGCAACGGCTACCTTCAGTCACATAGGGATTTACGCCCGCAGGGAATTTCATCCATCCATTATCATGGCAACTAAGTTGAATCGAATAATAATAGTTCTGCCTGACTGTATCAGTATTAAAATAGCGGGCTACATTATTTAAAAACAAAGGTGCTGTATAGATATTGGGCCGCACCTGGTTCTGTATCATCGCATAACGCTGATAAAAATCAAATGCGCCTTCTGTAAATGGTTCTCTTGTTTCATTGAAAACAACAATCGAATGACCTCTCTTTGCTGCAAGTTCTTTAATGCGTTTCCATAAGTCGGCACGGAAAATACTTACATCCAGACGGAAGCCGTCAATGCCATAGTTAAACACATAATCCGTCCAGGTTTTTACCCACCAATCGTCTAAATCCTTATGATTGCCTTTCCAGTCATAATCAGTCATACCCCAGGAGCCACCTTTAAACCAGTTGGGGTGTTGTTTGATAAGCGGGCTATAGGACATTACCCCATGAGTAATTACATCTAAAAAAACCTTAATGCCGTTTCTATGTGCAGTTTCTACAAGTAATTTAAAATCCTTTGGTGTACCCAAAGTGGGATCAATAGAGTCTGGTCGAATAGTTGCATATTGGGTCCAAATTCCATAGAAATGATTAGCGTCCGCCCAATTATGGCCTGTAAGCCAAATACTATTGATGCCTAGCTTTTTTAGATATGGCATTTTTTCGGCAGTACTTTTAAAAGTACCACTTTCAGGCCCCGCGGGAGAAGTAAATCCTTTTGGTGCTATTTCATAAATTACTAAATCTTTTATATAAGGAGGACTGGTGTTTGTAGTTTGAGAGTGGCCTTGTAAAAAGAAAAAAATAAGGATAACAACAAAACTTACTGATTTCATAACTAAAGTTTTTTATAAAAGGTTTAATACTTAAAATGCTTATTATAATTTTTAAAGTAGCCTGTTTTTCGAATAACTAATCTTTGAAAAACTTTTCAACGATAAGGGCCGTTATGGCTAACGCCTATTTTTCATTTTATCTTTCAATAACAATAATCAATTAAGCCAAAAAGAGAAAGCCATATTCCACTTTATAGATTGATTTTAGGTGCATATTGAATATCGGCAATTGTAAAAAATGAGTTTAAAAAAATAACAAATCCAATCAGATTTAAAAAGATACCAATAACAAATTGTCAATCAAAAAATTCACTGTTCATAATAGAATATACTAAAAGAATAGAAATAGCATCCATCAGCACTTCAAAAGTGGAAATAGTTGTAGGGTTATAACCCCAAAAACCTTTAGCTATAAAGAAATTGTACAGTAGCCTTAGTATCTTTATCAGCTATTGCTCTTATCCAATGAGCGCTATACCCATCAGGAAACTGATGTACCACAGTTTTTCCCGCCGCAACCTCAAAAGTTTTATAAAGATGCCAACCAGTGTGATCAAAATCAACTTCAAGTGAAATAGACACATCGCTGTCTGAGTTTAATTCGACTTCTTTTTTATCATAGCCTGTCATTAAATAAGGCAATGAAAATTCACCGGCTTTAACATCCGTATTCTTCCATGGACCTCCATGACCTACAGGCTGTCCCAATTTCCAAATATCATCCACAGTACCAAACCACAATCCTGCGGCAGAATTCTTTTTCGATGAAAAATGATGGCCATCATCTTTAGCGCTTTTTTTCGTACCACTGATTACCAGTAGTCCCCGCCAGGAACAAAAATCAATAATTCGTTTCCGATGTGAGCATATTGGACGCATAGTAGCCATCCCCGTTTGGTTGGCAATTTCAAAAATAGTACCATGAACATTTAATAGTGAACGTTCCGTCATGACCTCCCTTTTGCCTCTTGGCCAGCCTGTTTCAAATGGTTGATCATATATTGCATCAGTTTTAGGTAAACAATATGTACCAGATTTATCTTTCACAATAACAGAGGAGTCATCAATCTCAAAGTCTTTTTTTATAGAACATATTCCAGCCACTTCTTTGCTTTTTTTATCCTCCGGCTCAAGAAATTGTATTTTCTCATCTATTTCATAGTATTTCCCTTCGGGGTTACGTTTATCCTTCTTTGCTAAATCCAGATATTGCAGGTGCCTATTATAACCTGCCGGTCTGATCAAGCCTCCATCATATTCCTTATCTTCTATTCCTGCAATACCATCAAATATTTTCTTATTTTGGTTTGCTTTATGTCCACGCGTGAAATAGTGGAAATAAACCGTTGCCTCGCAATCATTATCGGTTTTTACTTTTATCCAGTCTGCTTCAAAAGTATCCGGGAAAATGTAGAATTCATAGGCTTCAGGGCCTACTGTTATATTTTTATAAATCTCCCAATGCCCCGACTTATATATTTCAAATGTAAAGTTGACAGGAATTTCCGATTGATGGGTGAGATGGACTATTTTCTTTTCAAAACCTCCTATTAAATAAGGGTCAGAACTGATTCCTGCTTTTACCGCATCATTTTGCCAAACTCCTCCCCAACCGTTAGAGGGTCCCCATGAGGATAAATCATTCCAGGAACCGAACCATAAGTTTGATTGTGATTGACCCGGCAATTTATTGGCCATCATAGTTGTTTCGTCTGTAGATAAAACGATTTCATCTTTCCATTCACAAAAATCCGTTATTATCAATAAATGATTGCACAAGGGCCTGATATCTTCAATATGTTCTAATGAAAAGTTTTTTGGAAATTCATAGAGCATTCCGTGCATATCCATCATTAATTTCCCCCCGGTTACTTCACGAATCCTTGTCCACTCTGTGTACCAACCATTAGGACTATCATAAGTATGCGTTGATTTGGGCAATCTGAATTCTGTCCATTTACCATGATCTAACAACATTAAGATCACTGAACGCTTGTCCCAGCCCAGGCTCCATGAGGGAGCCTTATCATCGGGAGATCCATAGATTCCACCAGGACCGGTTACTTCCGTAAACTGCCTTCTTCTAATGATACTCCAATCTTTTCCATCCCACTCAGCCAGCACTCCTTTTTGTTCTTCATTTTGAGAAATGCTTCCTGTTTCGAGCATTCCTGGTTTAATATCAAATGCTTTGTTTTCCTTATTTCCATTATTTGCTAATATTAATCTTCCCTGCGCTGTATAGGCGCCTTTACCATGCCATCCGGGTACAGGTTTTTCAAATAACAATGTTGATTCCAGGGTATGCACATTTGCTTCGTATAATTTCCCTTCCATATCATAGAAGTAAACCTTATTACCCGGGTCAGTTAAATGACGTGCGGCGGCTGTTAATCGTCCGGGCATTTTTGCAGGTTGAATTACCCGAATATTTCTATTTGAATCAATAAAATAAGGACCAATAATTAATTGATTTGATTCCCTGTGTATCATTCTATCTGCAGGGGTTCCTCCTACACTTTCAGGTTGGATAATTAAATTCAAATCAGAATCAATTGAATATAATTTATCCGCGCTTCCCTTAGGACAATGGGGCGAATAAGTAATTAGCCATAATTTACCAGCCCAGGGAACCAGGGCTCCAATACCACATTCACCACCAGCATTTTTACAAAGATCTTCCCCACCCTGGTTAAATACTGCCAAATGCGGATACACACCACTAATTCTTACCCAATCCTGACCTTTCATTAACCCTGATGAAAACAGGGGCCTTGCAAAAATCTGGTTTACAGGTACCAAGGAATATACGGTAGCTCCTTTGCCCAACACTTTAATAAATTCACTTCTCTTCATTTGATCTTTTTAAGTTTAAAATAAGCAAGTTTAAGATGTGACCTGCCTTTTATTATTATATCGTTTCTTGCATTGAAACATACAGGCCATTATGCCTTGCCGGTTTTAATGTTTATCCTTAATACATAAACAGTATTCTTTCTATCCACAAACATTTCAAACAAAGTATATCAGAAAGATATTATTATTCAAATATCTATTCCACCACAACTTCCATTTTTATCGTTATGGGCTCATCATTGTTACTATGCGAAGAAAGTGTAACAACATATCTTCCCTTCGCTTTGTATGCGTGGTACATTTCTTTACTTATTATAGTTGCACCGGAGCCATCACCAAAGTTCATTAAAACAGTACCTTTCGTATTAATCAAGCGATTCCAAAACAGAACCTTTGTATTGGGGTGTATATCCCTCACAGGATCGTAAGCTGCCCAGCCATAAGCAATATTTTTTTTGTTAACTGTGGAATCAAAAACCCGAATTTGTACAAAGTCCCGATCCTCCGCCCCGGATACAGTTTTGACAGTTAATTGTTCTGTATATAACCCCGGATGTTGATATCGCAATACTATTTTTGAAGAATTTTTTATCTCACCGTTATGTAATTCCCAGGTATAGGATTTTATGGTCTCACCTTTTCTTGCCAAGGAACGCGTTGCATCAAGTAACACATTCTCTCCCACATCAGTGAATTGGTACCCACCCGCCACTGCAACCACTTTATCCGGATAAGTTCTTAAATACGCCTCCATAAAATATGGGTAGGAAGCCAATTGAGTACCGTTGTATTGTAATTCAACATGGCAATGAGAGTCATTCATCTGCGACTTACGGCCACTCCAGGTCATCCCTGTTTTGCCTAATATCTCACCAGATTTTACCATACTCCCTATTATACAATCATGATGAATAGTTTCAATATTCATGTGAGCAACTCTAAAAATAACACCACTTTCATTTTGAATATAAACTGCATTCGATTGTCCATCACCGTTAGGTAAAGGTGAACCAACAATCTTTCCATCAAAAGGAGATACTACATTCAATCTATCAGGTATAGCACCATAGTCTTCTCCTCTATGATAATACCTGAGGTTATAAGGTACTAAGGAACTCCAAGTGTTTTGATAGACTCCCGCTTTCCAGCGATATCCCTCAATCGGAAAAATCATGTTCTGTGGGCCCCATGGTTCACCGGCAGCACAAACCGATAGTCTAACTTGCTTCTCCAATTTTTTCAAATCTGCAATATCAGCACTCAAAGCCCAATCCTTAATAGCCTCCACATATATGCGCAATCCACTAAATTCAACAGGCATTTGATAAGGACGATGAACTAATGTAATTCGTTTGCCCGAAACTTCTATTACGACCTCTGCTTTTGAATATATTTTAGGAGCTCCCTTTTTAAACAAAGGATACGGTTCAAAATAAGGCTTGACAGAAACAAGTTTTATACTTCGGGATAATATTTTTTCTTTCTGAATTATTCGTACTGTGTGTTTCTGCCCTATATTGAGTTCAAACACCTGAGGATATCCCGGTATGTTCATTATAACATTCTCATTATGCAGTTGAGCAAATAATTTAAGTGTGCAACTGAATAATAAGACGAATACGAAGCATAGATGTCTGTAACCTGAAAAAAAATTAGATTCTTTCATACTTCAGTATGTTAAACAGTAAGGAAATAAAAATCAGAAAATCCTCTTTCAGACCAAAAGAGTTCAATACTGATGTTGCCTATCGAATACCGTATTTAATATAGTGTCTCGTATTCCTATTTATGTGATAGATAAAAGTATGGGCTTCCCCATTAAGCAATTCCTAAATTGCCAATTACTATAAAAGAGGCAAATCAGAATTTATTTAATGATAAACAATCTCTGATCTACCTCTTCTAAAACATCTATGAAATAATCATTGTAGCAAGTCATCCATACTTAAGAAAATTATCTCACAAAATACTCTAACAAAACTCCAATGACCACTTATTCTTATTCAAATAATCCTGATTTTATAATATTCTACTCATACTTAAATTAGTATCCTGGATTTTGTTTTAAATTGGGATTGGCATCAATCTCAGCCTGAGGTATAGGATACAATTCAAATTTTGATGCATAGGCACCCAAATCATTATTTACAACCTGAGCAGGATCCATTGCAGCGATCTCATTCTTTAGAGTACCCCAACGTCTTATGTCAAACACTGTAGTATATTCTCCCGTCAATTCCAATCTCCGCTCTAGCCTGATTTCATTTCTTACTTGATCCTGACTACCCACTGAATATTGTGTAGCACCGGCCCGGGCTCTAACCCTGTTTACGAGTGCCACTGCGTCGCCGGAATTGCCTGTTTCATTAAGAGCTTCCGCAAGACATAAAAGCACATCAGAGAAACGCATCTGAATCAAATCCACGCTGGAAGCGGTAGGTTTTGATCCAATTGGGTCTCTGGCTAATTTCCCATACGCCATCCCTACATATTGTATTGTTGCATCCCCATAGATTGCACCTCCCTGAGTTTTATTAATATAATGATGTATGGTATTATCATAAATAATGCTATCTCCTGTTGTCTGAAGAACATACCGGCTAATAACAGTAACATCCCTACGCGTATCGGAATTTTCATACAAATTATAAAAAGCCTGCGTTAGGCCATATCCTGTCTGAGTGGTTCCTGCCAATCCAGTAGGAAGTAAGAAGAAAGGAAATAAAGTTCCATTGTGAGAATTTGCACTACTGTATGCGTTGGACCATGAAAAAACAATTTCTTTATTATGCTTATTCTTATTTGAAAAAACATCAGAAAATTTAGGCAGCAAGCCGAAATTGTATTTCGCTTCATTGCTGCTACCAACAATTTCGTTTAATTTACTAACGGCCAGTTGATAATATTGTGGATTTTTTAAAGGTAATCCGGCCCCGGTAAGGTAAACCTTCCCAAGGAGTGCCTTAGCTGCCCCGGCAGATATCCTGCCCAAATCGTTACCAGTCCAAAAGGCTGGCAAATGAGTTTCAGAAAATTGAAGATCCTGAATAATAAAATTATACACATCCTGAACAGAAGACTGTGTGGCAAAAATCTGATCACTTTGAGCAATAGAATTAATTTCTGTCTTTATTAGTGGGACACCTCCAAAATCACGTACAAGCATAAAATAAGCGTAAGCTCTGAGGAAACGCGCTTCAGCCTTGTAAGTATTAGCAACAACAGAATCCTTTACAGCCTCACCGGCATGTGCTATCACCGTGTTCGCTCTCGCGATAGTTTGGTAATACCTTGGCCATACATTTGTCACGTTAAGATCGGAAGGTGTTTCGTTAAAATTATAGAATGGAGTAATAATCCCTGCAGCAATCATGCCCGAAGTGACATATTGCTGGCCAGCTTCAGCCAGAGTCCACTGATAAACCGGGTCAAAGATTGGGTCAGCTCTCCAACTATCATAAACACCCAGAGTAGCTTGTTTTAACCCGGTCTCACTAGAGAATACGGTATTGGTTGAAAGAAACGAATAAGCGGTCTCTTCAAGATTTTTTTTGCATGATTCCGTGCAAATTGCAGTAATAAGCAATGCAGGTATGATAAACTTTAATTTCATAATATTAAAATTTGAATGGTTAAAAATTACAGGATACTCCGAATGAATAAGACCTTTGTGAAGGATAAGCAGCATAATCAATTCCTTGTTGAAGTATTGATTGTTTAAAAGTGCTCACCTCTGGGTCGAAGCCTGCATATTTGGTAATTGTTATCAAATTTGTACCGGTTACAAAAATTGTAAGATCTTTAACCACTTTGAGTTTTGGAAGAATATAAGAAAAGGTTAATGATTTCAATCTGGCATAGCTTCCATTTTCTATCATGGAAGATGTAATGTCACCCAGCGGAATATTAAGCTGAGTTCCGGGATAACGAACATCATTGGTAGGGTTCTGTGGAGTCCATCTGTGTTCATACCAATCCTGTGTTTGATTAAAGACATTCCCCTGGTAATTTACAACGCCGTTATTTATATAAAACCTTGTAAGATCCAGAATCTTATTACCCTCCGAACCCGTTACAAACATATTAACACTCAGGTTCTTCCAGGTAAAATTATTAGACCACCCGAAAGTGAAATTAGGTTGAGAGTTACCCAATACCTGCCTGTCTGCTGCATTTATCATTCCATCCTTATTTACATCTTCATACATTATACTGCCGGGTTTCTGTAATGAGGCACCTCCTGCGAAAGGATAATTTGGTACACCATTAGTGAAGTCAGAACTTTGAGCAAGCCCGGTTAATTGATATCCATAAAATTGACCAATTTCCTGCCCTGGTGTTAAAATTCCCGATACACCACCTATTAAATTGTTACCGATACTTACAAAGGTTGAGGCCGTTTGGGAGCCAAGATTAAGAAGAACGTTCTTGTTTCTTGAAATATTAAATTGTGTAGAGAATTGAGTGCTTTCAGTATTTATAATATTTGCTGAAACAGTGAATTCAATACCCCTGTTACGTATTTCACCAAAATTATCAGTAATATGATTGTATCCTGATTGTGAAGGAAGGGTTCTTGGTTGAAGTAAGTCGGAAGTAATTTTATTATAATAATCGAAACTGAATGAAAGCAGGTTATTCAATATTTTAAAATCTGTTCCGATATCGAACTGTTTCGTTTTTTCCCATGATAGATTTGCGTTTCCAAGCGTTGATGGGAACAGCGTAAGTGTTGGGGTATTACCCGCACCAACCGGATAGATTCCATTCACAAACTGTTGTAAAGACGAATAAGGTGCAATGGCCTGGCTTCCTGTTTCCCCATAAGAAGCTCTTATTTTTGAAGCTGAAAGAAGACGAACATTCTTCATAAATCCTTCCTGATCCAAATTCCATGCTACTCCTACGGTAGGAAATGTGCCATACTTTTTATTGGCAGCAAAGGGAGATGCTCCATCAATCCTAAGTGAGGTGTTTAAAACATATTTTTCTTTAAAGGTATAGTTACCTCTAAAAAAAGCAGACTGTAATCTACGGTCTTCTCTATAAGATTTTATAGTTTGAACCAAAGCGCTGCCAATATTATTCACACCGAAAAAAGGAATTGAAAAACCGCTGGAACTTGCACCTGACTCCTCAAGTGTTTGAGTATTATATTCAGTCCCCAACGTTAGATCAACCTTGTGGATTTCATTAAATAATTTATTATACGCCAAATATGCATTTATATTATAACTATAAGTATTGGCCATATAATTGTACCCCACTCCATTATCAGAATTCCCTAATACTGTATTCGCATCCAAAAATATTTGCCTTCTTGACAGATTTTGATTAGCCCCAAAATTAACTACCAGTTTAAGAGAATTAAAAATATTAAAATCATTCTCTAAATTCAGTATGGTATAATCATTTTTCACTACATCTGTTTTATTATTTAGCTCAATTACAGGGTTGCCAAACCAGCCAGCGACCCCACCGGGAATACCTAATTGGTTATATCCGAGATAATCTATCGGGACGGTTGGTGATTGTCTTATAAGATCTAGTAATCCCGCTCCTGTAGGCCATCTCATTTCAGTTGAAAAAGCACGGTTTGTATTTTGCCTTACAAATGAGAATTGGCCTTTAACGGTGTACCAATTATTTACCTTACTATTCAGATTTGCACGGAGACTTCCTCTTTTATTTGCAGAATAAAGAATGTTACCTATATCATTTACAAAATTACCAGAGATATAATATGAAGATTTTGCGCTTCCACCAGATATATTAAGCGAGGCATCTTCTCTTAAGCTATTTCGTGTTACTGCATCATACCAATTGGTGTTGGTGTTAATAGTATCTATGTTACCAAAAGGTGGAGGATTTCCAACAAGATTATTCGTTTCATTTACAATTTCTGCATATTGCTTTCCTGTCATCATCTTTATGGGGTTCGCAACAACGCCAACTGTATAAGTATTTTTTAACCCGATTTTACCCGCCCCTTTTACTCCTTCCTTAGTAGTTATCAACACAACTCCATTAGCGCCTCTTGATCCATATATCGCTGTTGCTGCAGCATCTTTTAATACTATCATACTCGCAATATCGTCGGGGTTTATACCAAATAATCCATTCTGTGTGTAGGCATTCTTGAGACCGGGCTTTGCACCAGCAGTTAATCCTTCTGTATAAGTTGGTACAGGAAAACCATCAACAACATATAATGGTTGATTATCCCCACTAAGTGAATTACTACCCCTAATCCTAACTACCGCCTGAGCACCTGGTTCACCAGATGAAGCCACCACTTGCACACCGGCTGCACGGCCTTGCAATGCCTGATCCAAAGTATTAACGACTGCTGTTTTAAAATCTTTTGCTGTGACCTCAGATGTCGCAGAGGCAAGATTACGTTTACTTTGAGAACCATATCCTATTACTACGACATTTTCCAAACTAGCGGCTTCGGTAGTACTCAATGAGATGTCTAATGCTTTTGCATTATTGACGACTACCTCCTTCTTCTCATACCCGATAAAGCTTATTATTAAAGTCCCTCCTTTGTTTACCTGTATGGTAAACTCTCCGAGTGCATTAGTGGAAGTACCAATTGTTCCTCCTTTTGTGCTTATGGTCGCACCTGTCAATGGTTGCTGGTTGTCCCCGGTTACTGTTCCCTTCACAGTAATTTTCTGCGCAAAAACAAATGAACAAACCATTAACAATAATACAGTAAAGTAAATTTTCTTACCTGACTGTGCCGAATTTAAAATTCTTTTCATATTGATTATTTAGTTTCGATTGAATAAAAGCCAGAACTTTATTAAAAAGTTAAAATTAATATAGATTATTTGTTACGCTGTCCTGAACTGACCTGAACCAAAGAAATTTTTTTTTTTAATATTTAAGCTAAAACAGGAAACCTTCAAACCCTTTGCTGGCAAGTATTTGATAAGAGACGAACCTAACTATTTTTTTTTAAAAGATTGATCATAGCACCATAAATTCATAAAAAACTAAACAATAGAAGCTATTATCTTTTGGTAATGAATCAACCGTCAGAAAAAATCAGGATAACTATTATTTATTCGTTCGCGCATACCGACGGGTTGATTTACTGAATACAATTCAGGAATAACAATCATCCATTGGTAGCGCTATCTGGAGAAAAAATATTGTCTAAAACAAGAAAGATGTATTACAGCAATTCAAATGAAGAAATTGCGGGTTATCCATTTTAGAAACCGAACCAGTCACTAGGGAGTGAATCAAACCCTATTTAGTTTATCGAATGCTATACTTCTTAAGGAGTAAACTAACGAATTTTCTAAAGAAGGTCTGAATACGTTAGCGGTCTAAACCATTACGTGGGCAGACGTTCAGGTCAACGAGGAAAGCGTCCCAACGTATAAAATCATTCATTGTTTCGTCCCTTACAAAGTATATTTTTTCTTGAAATCCAAATGGGTAACGGGAGCAAAACTTTAGTGACCCCAATCTTTGGCCGGAACCCCATAGATAAATTTCAACTCCCTATATCTGACACGCATTTCTTTCAGTTTCATTTTATATTTTGGATTGGCAACCAGGTTAGCAGTTTCATGCGGATCGTATTTCACATCATATAACTCCTCATAATTATGCTCTATCCAATTCATATATTTAAAATCTTTTGTCACCACTCCTTCTACCCTGGGTATTTTTGGGCTTCCAAAAAAGTAATGTTGATAGAAAAAATCTTTTCTTTCAGGTATCTTCTTTTCAATGAGGTCTATGAGGTTTACACCTTGCATACCTTTTGGCACCTTAACTCCCGCCATTGAAAGGATGGTAGGAGCAACATCAATATTTAAAGCAATTTGCGGAGCTTTGTACTGTGTTACTTTATCTGGTAAATTAGGATCATAAATAAAAAGTGGTACCCGAATAGATTCTTCATAACCATACCATTTCCCTTCCATACCATGTTCCCCAAGGAACATACCATTATCGCCCATAACAATAACAATAGTATTCTTATCAATACCTGATTTTTTCAATTTCTCCATCATCTCTCCTACCACATCATCTACCCCCGTTATTAACCGGTAATAATTTTTTACATTTTCCTGGTACAATTCCGGAGTTCCAAAAAGGCCTTTCCACCTTGCCCTCGCAAAATTCTTGTCAGTGCGAAAAAAATCAGGAAATTGATTCCAATATTTGGGATCAGCAGTTACCGGCTCGGGTATCATTACGCTTTTGTAATAATCTTTATATTTTGGCTGAATGATATACTTAGGAGGATTACCGTCCTGCTCATGCGGCGCTTTAAAACTTACAGAGAGGCAAAATGGACCAGCATTTCCAAAACGATTTAAGAATGTTTGAATTGCAAAACCGATCGTATCGGTGTCATGAATTTTATGGCCATTTTTATCGGTAGTTATATAATCGGGTTGCCCTTTATCACCTGGCTCCGTATTAACTAAAAAATCAAAAAGATGATCAGGAATATAATGGCCTACACCTAATTTACCGATAAATCCAACATGGTATCCGGCACTTTTTAGCAATGCAGGATACGTCTTTGTAAAGGCTTCGGGGCTTAAGTTTGTTGAGAAGTCATGAATTTTATGACGTGATTCGTATTGACCAGTTAATATGCTCGCCCTGCTCACACAGCAAATAGAGGTAGTAACATACGCATTTTTAAATAATACCCCGGCGGAAGCCAGCTTATCCATGTTGGGTGTTTGTATAATCGTGTTCCCCATAGCACCCAAAGCATCCCAACGTTGATCATCTAACAAAAGAAAAATAATATTTGGTTTACCCGAATCAATACTTTGTGTATTTTTTTGCACTTCTAAACCCCTATCCCTAAATGAAAGTAAAGTGATAATAACAATTAAACCAGACAAGATTATTATCCATATTGCTTTTGTCTTTTTCATAATTTTAATTATAGTGAGTCTTTAAAAATTCAACACTCTCCGATATCCCTTATTTAATATTTTACTCTTTGCATTTCTTCTAAGTTGTTCTTTTCAAATTAAATTCACTTGAGTTTCAAAAATCAAAATTCACATTACAACCTATTTTTTTAGAACTCTTACAACAGATAGTCCTATATGAAAGTCCCCGGTTAAACTGAGATCATCAATCTACTTTATCATTCATTTTTTTGAGCTTCTTCTTTACCACATCTGCCGGATATTTCAGCGCCAGATTCCGTATTTCATAACTAAATTCAGTGAATGTCTCTTTCCACAGCTTTATTTCTTCTTCAGTATAATTATAAAATCCTCTTCCATTTGCTATGCCTTTACCACCACTCTTCACTAAATCGTCAATAAGTCTGGGCACTTCTGTGCTATTGTCTAACGTTGGAAATAAATCTTTCATCACATTGTGATAGGCCGCTACTCCTGTCAAATCCATCCAACGAAAAACTCCCACCAACGTCATCCAGTACCCGGCATTATTTCTGCAAGCACGATCCACATCTTCAACTGTTGCATATCCGTTTTCGACCAAGTGAAATGCTTCACGAAACATGGCATACATCAAGCGATTAGTAATAAATCCACGGATATCTTTGCGAACCAACGTAGGCTCTTTGCCCCATTTGTAAGACAGTTCATATAAATACTCTCCCTTTTTAATATCACTTAAATCACCGCATATTACTTCCAGAAAACGGGTAGTATGGGAAGGTTCAGCCCAATGTAATCCAAAAAAACGTTGAGGATACTTTGTTTGGCTTTGAAGAATACTAATAGGAATGGCCGATGTATTACTTGTCAACAAAGCATCCGGAGAAATTACAGCCTCAATTTTTTCATAAACCATTTTTTTTATTTCCAGGTTTTCAACAGTGCATTCCATTACTAATTCACATTGAAGCAATTGCTTATAATCTTCAGTAATTACCAGTTTTTTAAAATATTCAGATGGCTCAACAGATGTCAGATTTTCTTCCATTGATTTTTGAAGATGTGCTGTTATTCTCTTTTCAGAAAATTCAAGATCTTCCGGTAAAGATGCAACAGCAATAACAGAATGTCCTGCCATAAGTAAGCAGGTAGTGATACTACACCCCATAAGACCCAGTCCAACCACACCTATTAATATTTTCTGACCTCCATTTTCCTGTTCCATAATTTATTTTTGGTTCTACTATTTTTTTAGAGACAAAAACTAAATCTGTATGAATTAATGCAAATACTGTTAAGTAATCCCTTTTTATATCGAATATATTTTATTTTAAAGCACTCATTTTCTCTAACATTCTTAAACTATAAATCATACAGTTTGGCCAAAACTCATGTTTTTGTAGTTGATATAAAAACGTAGGAATCATCCCGTTCTCCTTTTGGCAATTCACGACGGTGGCTGCTAATGCAATAGCCTTAGCACGATAGATAGGATTACCTATCACCTCATAAGCCTTACAAAATGTAAATACCATTTGGTCAATGCTTGCATCTATAGGCA
>JBDTGA010000129.1:0-11353 GCA_039937655.1 Ginsengibacter sp. | reverse complement strand
CAAAATTTTATTTTTTTTCATCTAACAAAAAAAGTTCATTGAAACCACTTTCAATGAACTTTACTAAAATCCTTACCCAGTAAGTGGTTCCAAAGAATTTACCAACTATTTTTGACTACATTGTCAATTTTAATATAAAACTGATTTCGATGCAGCTTTGTTTTTTGTCAAAAAAACTATACCAGAGTAACCTGCCAAACAGCCATCGCTCGTTGCGATCTTAATAATTTTTTTCAGTTCCTTAGAAATTCTCCGCTCTTCTATTCCCTCTAATTGCCTGATTTGAAAAATGGGCTTCGTTGATATTGCATAATTTGCCCATCACATTACCCTGGAACTGGTTATTTAATCGTTTGTGATACCATTCCATCAATTCCTCTATGGTGTTATTGATGACAGACATTGCTTTGGGAATTTCAGATTTTCTGAGAGATATTGTTTTATCCAGTATCATTGAAATTTCATCCACGTTTAAAAGAGAAACTCCATCTATATTTTGTAAAGCGGGATCTACATTTTTGGGGACCGAGAGATCCAGTATTAAATGTGGTTTCGGGTTGGTAAAAAGTGAGGGGAATAGAGTATAGGTCTCCGAAGCGGTACTTACAATAATTACATCTGCATCGTTCACTGCCGAAGGCACACTATCATAAGGAACAAATTGTCCGCCACATTCTTCTGCCAGCTCAAGCGCTTTACTGTCTGTACGATTGGTAAAGAAAAGGGAGCAATCGGGTAAATAATCTTTTAGATTTTTCCCAATATTATGACCAAATTTCCCTGCGCCCATAAGAAGAACTTTTTTATTATTGAGATCTGCAATTTTCTCTTTTATTATTTTGATGGCAGCATAAGAAACGGATAAGGTTCCCGAACTTAATAGGGTAGTGGTCTTTATTTCTTTTGAGGCCTGAAACGCGAAATTGATCACACGATCCATGAAATTATTAATACAACCATTTTCCCTTGCCTCTTTTACGGCATGTTTTAACTGCGCCAGAATTTCATAATCACCAATTATTTGAGAATCTAATCCGGCAGCAACTTTAAACAAATGTTCAATGGCATCCGTTTCATAATATTGATAACCCTGTTCCATGAAATCTTTCAGGTTGCCATGAGTGTGGATGCAAAGCATTTCTATAAGCTTCTGCGGATGATCGCAAATTCCATATATCTCTGTACGGTTACAGGTAGAAAGCACCATACACCCCGGAAAATTTTCGGAAACTGCTGCCTGTAATAATAAAGCTGATTGCTCCGGTAAAAGAGAAAATTTGCTGCGGATACTAATATCACTTTTGCGATAGTTGATACCTGCTACGCAGAAATCATTCAGAAAATGCGGGTTAGTTTTTAATTGAATCATGAGGTATTATAAATTTATTTTTATAAGAATGTTACAGGCTTAATATATAGTCACAAAATATTTTACTATGAATCGTTTTGCATTAGGATATGAATTTTCGTCATTACATTTTTTATCATGCTGTCGCAATACACTAAATTGAATTCGTAAATTTCTTCGTGTGAATACATTTTTTCTATATGAGTGCGGAGCATTGATTTGGCACGGTTCAATCTTATCTTAACATTGCTATCATGGATGTCTAACACTGTGGCTGTTTCTGAAACACTAAAGCCCGCAAGTTCACGTAGGGTGAAAACAATTCTGTAATCGGATGATATATTTTGCAGGGCACTTTCTATTACATGTTTCAGTTCTTTATTCATCAGATTTTTTTCGGTGTTATCCTCCTGCCGAAACATTGTATTTGAGTCATTTGTTTCATATTCCTCCAGAGCTATTTCATTTTTGAAACTAAATTTTCGCTTCTTTTGGTAACAATGATTAAGCATTATTCTTGTAAGCCATGTCTTATAGGAAGAGCGGTATTCAAACCTTGCCAGGTTGAAGTAGGCGCTGGCATAGGTTTCCTGCATGAGGTCTTCGGTATCCTGGTGGTTGTATCTGTAAGTTCGCCCGATTTTATAAAGCAAGGAATTATAACGCCTGATTAGTTCTTCAAACAGTTTCGGCTCAGATTGCAATATTTTATGAATGATCTCATCATCAGAATATTCCTGAAGTGATTGTTTGTCCATAGTTTTCATTAATGTTTATTGTTAGGTTCCAACCTGATTTAATAGCCTGGTTAAATTCCAATTGATATATATGTCCGGCAATAAAATCAGCACTCATAAAAGCGTTAGTAAAATAGTTCCTTACTTGAAATCTTCACTGTATTCAGTCATTCGTATCTATTTGTGTTGTCTCAGTATTTTAGAAGAGATTTCTGATACTATTTTAATAACCCTGCTATGAAGTAGAGTGTACCAATGTTTCAAAAGTTACAGAATAGTGGAAGTCTTTTATATTAAAGGATATATATTTACTACTATACGAACTTTTTTTGAAGGTTAGTTTGCCTAAGTGGAAGTATTGATTTTACTGTATTCTACGATAAATCTGTAAGAATAAAAGCCGCCGGTTAAAAGCTAAAATATTTCTGTCCATTTGGCTTATGTTTCCCTCTTGTCTTTGCTGCAACTCCCTTAATAGGATTGGATATAATGACATTATGTGCTGGCTTCCCGATGGTTCCCTCCTTAATTCGTGTTTCACGAACCACTCTTTTTATGTCGCATCTTTGTTTTTATTTCATAGTGACCACGCATGACGGAATAAAGTAGGCCGGCCTACCGTTAAGAAAACCGTTGCCAATCCTTTATCCATTTATATAAAAAAATTTTTTTCCAGTAATAACCGTCCTCTATCTTTGCGCGCAAAGTTCAAAATATGGTAATGAAATATATTGCTACTTTAATTTTTATCTTCTTTCTTGGAAGCAACTTAATTGAGGCGCAGGTATATACAGAAAAATCTGAAGACGACGTTTCAACAAAAACCTTAAACGAAATAATTATACAGAATAGCAGGATACAAATTCCATTTTCAAAACAGAACAGAGATATTACCATTATAGACCGGGAAATTATTAAATCTTTGCCCGTAAAATCGGTACCTGAATTATTGCTTTATGTAGCGGGAGTGGATGTGCGCCAGCGTGGACCATGGGGAACACAAGCCGACATTGGTATTGATGGCGGCACTTTTGATCAGACACTGGTTTTATTAAACGGAATAAGGATTACCGATCCACAAACCGGACACAACATGATGAACATTCCTGTAAGCACGGATGCCATCGAAAGAATAGAAATACTTAAAGGCGCGGCCGCCCGTATATACGGTATTGATGCACTTAATGGCGCTATCAATATCATTACAAGGCAACCCCAACATACCGGGACAGATCTGAATATGTATGCCGGAAGTTCTTTTCAAAAAAACACCAGCGATCAGAAAATATTTGGTGGCTATGGATTGGATGCATCCGCCAGTTTTGCAGGTGATAAAACAAAGCATTTTATTTCCATGAGCCATGCTCAATCTTCCGGATATCGTTATAATACAGCGTTTGATAATGAAAAGATTTTTTATCAGAACAATATTGATTTGGGGAAAAGAAAAAGTTTGAGTTTCATGGGTGGTTACGTTTACAATAATTTTGGCGCCAACGGATTTTATGCAGCGCCTGCAGACATCGAATCCAAAGAAACGGTTCGAACCGGCATTGTGGGCGTCTCCGCTATTTTGCCTGTCAAAACCTATTGGACTTTACGCCCACGCATCAGCTATCGTTATAACCATGATGATTATATTTTCATCAGACATAATCCGGCTTATTATGAAAACATTCATACTACCAATGTGTTGGATGCTGAATTAAACAATACTTTTTATAGTGGAATCGGAGATTTTGGGGTAGGATTAGAAGGGAGAAATGAAGCCATCAACAGTAATAGTTTGGGTAAACATTCCAGAATGAATTATGGTGTTTTTGGAGAATATAGTATTAATAAAATTCGAAAATTGCTCATCAACATAGGCGCTTATGGTAATTACAATTCTGATTATGGATGGCAACTCTTACCGGGAATAGATATAGGATATGATGTTCATACTAATTTTAGATTATTTGCCAATGCAGGTACAGGACAGCGTTTGCCCACTTATACCGATTTATATTATAAAGGCCCGGGGAATATCGGGAATGATCAGTTAAAACCTGAACATTCATTTTATTCGGAGATGGGTATGAAATACAATACCGGCTTACTGAACGCGTCATTGTCCTTCTTTCATAAAAATACTTCCGATTTTATTGATTGGGTAAAAGACAATCTAACCGATCCATGGCAGCCACAGAATTTCCAAAAGATAAATACGAACGGCATTTCTTTTTCAGCGGATTATCGCTTGTTGAATCAGGACCATTCCTCCGATTTTAGTTTGGTAACCGGACTTTCCTATACCTGGCTACATCCTAAAATTATTAATTCTGAAAAGCCGGATAAAATTTCGCAATACGCTTTGGAAAATTTACGCAATCAAGTAGCAGCACATGCTAACCTCACCTACCTTAATAAATACCAATTCATCTTAGGTGCGAAATACGAGGAGAGAATACATTATAAACAATACCTTCTGTTAGATACCCGAATAGCTGCTACTTTTAAAATATTAGAAGTATATGCAGACGTGAACAACCTTACCAATGTATCTTATGTGGAAGCGGGTGCCGTACCTATGGTGGGGAGATGGGCTACTTTGGGATTGAAATGGAAATGGAGGTGATTGGTTAATTAGTTTATTGGTTGATTAGTTGACTGGGTGATTGGTTTATTGGTTGGAAAATAAATAAGGATTTACTTTCCTGCTAGTGTTACCCAAAATAATGAGAGTCGGTGAAATTTAGATTCTTTATACTGAATAATGCGTCCAACAGCAGTTACCCATGATGTTTCGTGAGACATGAACCATTGGTGAGAATACAGAATAACATTATTAATGTCAGCAAATGATTATATTTCATCATGACTTTAAAACAAAAAGTACATCAGCACTATCTTCAAATGGTAAATGATAAAATAAGTTTACTCCAACAGGATTTAGCAGACTTAAAAGAAAGCGGTGCCAACGAAACAAAAAGCACTGCCGGTGATAAACATGAAACGGCTTTGGCCATGCTGCAAATTGAGCAGGCAAATAAACGGGAACAATTAAATCAGGTGATTGCGCAAAAAATAATGGTAGAGAAAATTAACCCAACTATTGTTGCAGCAGTAGTTGTAAACGGTAGCCTGATAAAAACCGATAAAGGTTATTTGTTTATGAGTGTTGCTTTAGGCAAGGCTGTTGTAGAAGGAATAACATTTATGGCATTGTCGCCTCAGTCTCCGCTGGGAAAACAACTGATGGGATTAAAAATTAAAGACACCGCAATTATTAACAACAAGAGATATTATATCGAAGCGATTGAGTAAACTTTTTTACAACGAGTCAATCGTTCAGGCCGCCGAGGAAAGCGTCCCGACCGTATAAAAATTATGATAATTAAATGTAGGGACAGGTCACGACCTGTCCTTACAAAAACGGATGGTTAGTGATGACATTAATCAAAGAAAGAATACTATTCTTCTATAATGCTTGCATTGGGTGCATTGCTTTTTACCGATGCGATGCCATTGTCGCGTCCTGATGTATTCTCATACATTTCACTTGTCCCAATAATTTGACCATTAGTTGCTTTCAGAACGAAATAATGTTTCCCGTTGGTAGATGATTTTTTTTCGTATTTACTATCATCCTGAGAATTGGTTTTAACGGAAGCAATGCCGTTGTTACAGCCGGCTTTTGAAGTATATCCTTCACTGGCAAGTATCTTCTCCCCGTTGCCGGCTTTTAAACTAAAATAATGTTGTCCGTCTTTTCCTGTTTTAATTACAAACTTTCCCATAGTTTTAATTTTTTGATTTTACCAAATATACAAATTTCTTCATGTATTGCCAATTGATTATTTCTCTCCGATAACGATGCCGGGGCCGCTATTGGGAGACTCGGTTGAGACACAGGACAAGTCGCAACCTGCTCCTACAAAGGCGAAAATCGTTCAGGCCGCGGAAGAAAGCGTCCCGACCGTATAAAATTATTGCAAGGATGTTGAAGATGAGGCAAAAATCGTTCAGGCCGCGGAAGAAAGCGTCCCGAACATATAAAATTATTGCAATGATGTTGAAGGTGAGGCGAAAATCGTTCAGGTCGCCGAAGAGAAGGTCCCGACCGGGCATTGATTGCCGCTGCTGTAGCATCACGCCAATAGCATGAGGCGTGATGCCATGTAAAGTGATTGAATTTATCCGGGATAAGCAGTATGGATTATAATTTTCCAAAATGAAGATTTGTTGTCATAATAAAATGATACCAAATCATGTCTGCTTTTGATTGGGTGCCGACTGCGTAGAATTATTTTCTTTTATCCAGCCATACAGTTTGTACCACCTGACAGTAAGTTTGATGCCTTCCTCTAAACTGAATTGAGGCACAAAGCCAAGTTTAGTAATTTCAGCACAATCAACACTCCAGTTCATTGCTTCAAACTCTTTAAGGCGTTCTCGGTTTAATACTGGTGCCTTTCCTTTAATACGCCCTGAGGCTTCTGAAAACAATGCAAATAATCGTGCTACAAGTACAGGAACAACAAGTGAAATTGTTTTTTTATCCAGGTTTTTCTTAATGATTTGATTAAAGGCTTTTGAAGTGTATTGCTTCGAATCTGAGACCAACAGGTTTTGATTAACAATGGTGGATTCCATTCCTAAAAAAATGGCATCAACGAGGTCATGAACATGAACGAAACTGAGTACCTGTTTCGAACTACCTAAATATATTTCCAGATGCTTCTCAATTAATTTTATTAAGTATAAAAAATCTTTATCCCTTGCGCCATAAACGGCAGTAGGGCTGATAATCAAAAAAGGGAAATCCGAGAGGGAATAAAGAAATTCCTCTGTCTTTAATTTACTTCTGCCATACTCTGTCAAAGGTTTTTGGGCCTGTCCCGGATTTATGGGAAGGGTGTTAATACCCGGTCCAAAAGCAGCAAGGCTGCTGATGTAAATAAACTTATCAGGTACAAGGTTATTCTCTTTTAATGCGTACACAAAATTTTTTGTGTATGCATAATTTACCAAAGAATAGTCTGCTTTATTTATGGCTTTGGTCAAACCGGCTGTATGAATAATATAATCGAATTTTCCATGCAGATTGGCAAAATCATTAAGTGAAGCGTTTAATAAATCTTTATCACTAAAATCCAACTCAAGAAAATGAATGTCCGCATGTTTTAAATATTCTTTATTACTGGAAGATCTTATTCCGGCAAAAGTCTGATAATTTCTTTTTATCGCTTCTTTTACTAAATAACTTCCAATAAATCCACTTGCCCCGGTGATTAAAATATTTTTCTTCATCTTGAACTTTTAGCTTCCCGATGTTATAAATGTTTAATAAAACACCGCCGTCTTTTATGTTGAACGGCATCGTAATGGCCCCAGATAGATTGTACTTTCTTATTAAGTTCCAACTCAGGGTTTGATTCAGCATATTGAATACCGTTCTTAATATATGACTTAGCCATCTCATGCATTAACATCGCGTTTACACCTTTACCCTGTAAATCTTTCCTGATTGCAATTAAATAAAAATCTACCATATTGTTTTTTTTCAATGCCTTCAGGATATGAAAAAATCCAAAAGGAAATAGACTTCCCTTCGCTTTTTGTAAAGCTTTGGATAAGGATGGCATGGTGACTCCAAATGCCACGAGCTTATCATTTTGGTCCAAAACTAATGGAACAAAATCAGTACGGATGAAAGAGAAGTACTGTTTGGTATAATATTGAATTTGTTTATCAGTTAAAGGAACTACTCCGTATAATCCTTCATATTCAGCATTAATTAATTCAAATATTTGTTTTGCATAGGGCAATATCTCTTTTGTTTTTCTTGCTTTTAATAATCGCAGATTATACCTTCTTTCAACAATGTCCGCCAGCTTCTCTATCTTATCGGGAATGGCATTGGGTATTTTAATTTTAAATTCCACCCAGTCAACATCTTTGGTGTAACCCAGATTTTCGATGTATTTAGGGTAATAAGGATAATTGTAAATAGCAGCTAAAGTCCCCAACTGATCAAACCCCTCAATCAACATTCCTTCATGATCCAAATCAGTAAAACCCATTGGCCCATGAATGGCGGTCATTCCTTTTTCTTTGGCCCAGTCTTCGACCCGCCTTATTAATGCTTCCGCAATTTGTTCATCTTCTTCGAAATCTATCCATCCAAAACGCATGTATTTATTGTTCCATTTTTCAATGTATGCGTTGTTTATTATGCCCGCAATTCGGCCTACTACTTTATCTCCTTTATAGGCAAGCCAGTAACGGGCTTCACAATAATCGAATGCAGGGTTACTGTTTTTACTTAATGTGGATTTCTCATCAAAATGTAATAGCGGAACATAATACTTGTGGTTCTTATATAACCTGTTTGGGAAATTGATAAAAGTGTCCAATTGCTTTTTATTGGTAACTTCTCTTATTTCAATGCTCATGCGTTTGGTTATTTATAGAAAGATTGATTTAAAGAATTTGGCAGAACCGGTATCTATCCCATTTACACTTGTTTCATTTCAAATACATGAAGTTCATTGGCAACTTTTTCAATTTTAGAAATAGCTTCATCCAATTGACTCCTGGTATGGGTTGCCATTATTGATAACCGCAAAAGAGAGGAATTACTATTTACTGCCGGAGATACTACCGGGTTTACAAATATGCCTTCTTCAAATAGCCGCTGTGTACACTGAAAAGTGAGTTGATTGTCGCGGATATATATCGGAATGATAGGCGTTTCGGAGGTATTTATATCAAACCCGAGTCCCAGTAATGATTTTGCCATATACTTTGTATTGGCCCAAAGTGCTTCTAACCTTTCTGGTTCTGTTTGTATTATTTCAAGTGCAGCTAAAGCAGCAGCAACAGCTGATGGCGGAACGCTGGCACTGAATATCATTGGCCTTGAATTATGTTTTAAATAATTTATCATTTCGGATGTAGAGGCTACGAATCCACCAATTGATGCCAGCGATTTGCTAAACGTACTCATTATAATATCTACCTGGTCAGTTAAATTAAAATGATTTGCTGTGCCTTTTCCCAACTCACCTATTACGCCTAACGCATGAGCATCATCAACCATTACAAGTGCTTCATATTTATTAGCGAGCCTGGTAATTTCCGGCAAGTTGCAAATATCTCCTTCCATGCTGAATATCCCATCTACCACGATCATCTTGATTTTGTCAGCCTGAACAGATTGTAAAGTTTCTTCCAGGTCCTTCATATTGTTATGGGTGAATTTCAATACTTTAGAAAAAGATAACCGGCTCCCTTCAATAATGGATGCATGATCTAATTCATCTAATATGATCACACCATTTCTACCGGTTATGGAGGATACTGTCCCAAGGTTTGTTTGAAAACCGGTGGTAAAAATTAATGCAGATTCTTTACCTAAATGATCGGCAAGCCTTTCTTCCAATTCAATGTGTAATTTGGAAGTGCCGTTTAAAAACCTGGAACCAGAGCAACTACTTCCATACATATCTATTGCTTTCTTTGCCGCTTCTTTTACTTTAGGGTGATTGGTAAGGCCCATGTAACTGTTTGAGCCAAACATCAACAACTTCCTTCCCTGAATAACGACCTCTGTATCATGATTTTCCTCGATGGGCCTGAAATAAGGGTATAATCCTACCTTTTTCAATTCAGCAGGTTTTGTAAAACCTGCTAATTTTTCAAATAAACTTTTTTGTATCATAGTAATGTTTGTTTCAGAAGTTTTGGTTTTGGGGTTTAGCTTTGAACACGGTCTTTAACAATTAAGTGTATATAATTGGGTAAAAATAATAAATAAGGTCAACTTTATCTTTAGTTTTTTAAAGTATCCCTACGTATCAATTTTTACTATTTGATGACATACATTTCAGGTTTATTCAACAACTACCATCTTTGGAGGTGGTTGTTGAGTAAATTGAGCAATGGCGGCGCTTTAAGCCGGAATAAAAAATGCATTGAAAGTATCCGGTAAAAATATCAGTAGATAGATTTGCCAGGCTGCTGTTACAAAAAGCAAATTTACAACGATTACCGTACTTTTAAAATTCTGATAAGCACAATTGAAAACCCGATTGATTTTAATTATATCGGCATGATTTGGTAGAGCATTTTGCTTGCAGTATTCTATCCTTAAACAAACTTATAAATGACAAAATCCAAATGACTCGTGTTATGTATTTCGAAGGTTTTTATTTTTTAACTGAAAAATTAATTAAGGATATTTAATGGAAAGGTTCTACATGAACCAAAACGTTGGTTACTCTTAAACTACTTTCAAGAAGGGTATCTTTTACCAGGTGAGCAATACGGTGCCCCTCAGTAACGCTTAACTTTCCATCAACCTCTATATGAATATCTACATAATAGTCAAACCCCATTTTTCTCACATAACATTTCTCTATACTTTTTACTTCCGGCACTGAAGCAGATAATTCTCTTACCTTCTCAACAATTTGATTAGAGGGGGCAGCGTCCATAATTTCTGATAATGCCGGCCTTAATATAACGATGGCATTATAAAAAATGAGCGCAGAAGCGATCAGTGCAGCCCAATCATCAGAACCTTCATAACCTTTGCCGCCGATTATGGCAATAGAGATACCGATAAATGCTGCTACAGATGTAATAGCATCACTTCGGTGATGACGCGCATCTGCCTTTACTGCCTCGCTGTTTATTTTATTGCCAATCTTCATAACATATCGGTACATAGTTTCTTTAATGGCGATTACAATCAATAAAACAAATAGAGTAAAACTTTCCGGTAAAGTATGAGGTGTATTAATGAGCATTACAGAATGGTAGCCTATCCAAATAGCTGCTGCAATTAAAAAAAAAGCAACACCTACTGCCGCTAAAGGTTCTGCCTTTCCATGACCGTAAGGGTGTTCTTCATCAGGCTCTTTCATAGCGATACGTAAGCCGAGCCATAATAAACCGGAGCTTAAAATATCGGCGCCCGATTCAGTGGCATCAGCAATTAATGCATAGGAATGGCCCAGGTAACCGGAAATTCCTTTTATAAAAATCAACACAACACTTACTGCAATTCCATATAAAGTGGTTCTTATTGCAAGAGAAGAAGGATGAATGTCAACATGATTCATATAATTATTGTGGCTATTTAACTGATTATAATTGATGAGGAGAGCAAAAGTATAAAAAGGAAAAATACAGATAAAAATAATCAGTAGAAAGAAGTTATCCATTATGGTGTAAAAGATTTTATAATAATCAAAACTTTGTAGCAATCCCTACATACAAA
>JBDTGA010000128.1:0-25815 GCA_039937655.1 Ginsengibacter sp. | reverse complement strand
TAAATTAACGGTAAAAAAATTGTTGTACAATATTTGAAGATTTTTAAATCTTTTTTGGGGTTAATATTGAAAAATAAAAATACGAGTTTTGTAAATTCAGTATTTTAAAGCGAAAAAAATATTAATCTGAAACCTTTTGAAATAGCCGAACGTACTTTTTAAAAAATCATTTTTATGAAAAAGTTGGTTTATATAATGTCTGTTTCAATCCTGGTTTTTACATTATGGTTTTGCACGTCTTCTACCACGATGAAAAATAAACCCGAATCAAATAAAATAGCTATACTTGAATTATTTACTTCGCAAGGATGTTCAAGTTGCCCGCCGGCAGATAAACTTGTCGCAACTTACACTTCCAAAGAAAATGTAATTCCACTTTCATTTCATGTTGATTATTGGGACAGGCTTGGATGGAAAGATCCATTTAGCTCACACGGTTATAGCCAAAGACAATACATGTATGCATCAGCGTTACATTCAAATGTATATACTCCGCAATTAATTGTTAATGGCACCATTGAAATGGTTGGAAGTGATGCAAATAAAATTTCTACCGCATTGAACAAAATATTTTCCGAACACGCGGATGCATCACTAACTATCGGGAAAACACAAATTCAAAATGGAAAAATAAATATCAATTTTGATGTCTCTGGTAATATCCAAAATTCTGTTTTAAATATTGCGTTGATAGAAAAGAAAACCGTTACTCCGGTAAAGGCGGGCGAAAACGGTGGAGCAACCTTGACCGATTATAATGTAGTCAGAAGTTTTAAAACAGTATCGAAAGTAGAAAGTGGCGAAAATAACACGTCAATAGATTTTCCAACGACATTAGAATTCTCAAATAGGTCGGTTGTTTTATATCTTCAGCAAAAAAAGGATAATCACATTTCAGCAGCAAGCAAATCGGATTTTTAAATTAAATTTTACTCCGATCAATTCAATTATCAGTAAATCAATAAATAAGCAAGTTTTTTATTTTGCAAGAAATGCTCTGATTTTAGAAGTAATCCTTCTTATTTTAAGATTTATTACCTAGTAAATTATTGAGTCTTCTAAATTCCTACATCGCCAACTTTTTATAAGCATTGATCAAACCGTTTGTAGAAGAATCATGCGAGGTAATTTTTTGTTGACTTTCCAATTCAGGCAAAATCTTTTTTGCCAATACTTTTCCTAATTCAACGCCCCATTGATCAAAACTATAGATGTCCCAGATTACGCCCTGAACAAAAATTTTATGCTCGTATAAAGCAACTAATTCTCCTAAAGTGAACGGTGTTATTTTGGTAATAAGAAATGAATTGGTGGGTTTGTTTCCTTCAAATTCTTTAAACGGAATTAATTTTTCCGGCACTTTTTGTTCTTTTAATTCCTGGCGGTTTTTACCATTCATTAAAGCTTCAGTTTGCGCGAAAAAATTAGATAATAAAATTTTATGATGCACGCCCATTGGGTTGTGACTGATGGCCGGTGCAATAAAATCGCACGGAATCATTGGAGTTCCCTGGTGAAGCAATTGATAAAATGCATGCTGGCCGTTGGTTCCCGGTTCGCCCCAAACTACCGGCCCGGTAGAATACGTAACTTTTTTTCCATTCCGATCCATGTGCTTTCCGTTGCTTTCCATATTTCCCTGTTGAAAATATGCGGGGAAACGATGTAAATACTGATCGTAAGGCAGAATGGCTTCTGACTGAGCTCCAAAAAAATTAATATACCAAAGACTTATCAAGCCCATTAAAACTGGAATATTTTTTTCGAATTTCTTTTCACTGAAGTGTTTGTCAGTTTCGTAAGCACCTTTGAGCAATTGTTCAAAATTATCGTAACCCACTGTTAGCGCGATGGACAAACCGATAGCGCTCCATAAACTATAACGACCGCCAACCCAATCCCAAAAAACAAACATGTTATCTTTATCGATACCAAACTCTTCCACGCCTTTCTCATTAGTGCTCAATGCTACAAAATGTTTCGCAACTGCTTTTTTATCTTTCGCGCTTTTCAAAAACCAATCTCTTGCAGAATGAGCGTTGGTCATGGTTTCCTGCGTCGTAAATGTTTTGGAAGCTATTAAAAACAGCGTTTCATCAGGAGTAATTTTTTTCAAAACTTCAGCCAAATCCGTACCATCGATATTGCTGACAAAATAAGGTTGAATGTCTTTTTTCCAATAAGGTTTTAAAGCTTCAGTAACCATCACCGGCCCCAGGTCGCTACCACCTATTCCGACGTTCACAATGTATTTTATTTTTTTGCCGTTGTACCCTTTCCACTCGCCTTTATGAATTTTGCTACAAAAGTTTTTGATATGTTCCAGCTCCTTTTTTACTTCGGGCATTACATCTTTCCCTTCAGACATCACCGGCTTTCCTGAAAAATTTCTTAGAGCTGTATGCAATACGGCACGCCCTTCTGTTTCATTTATTAATTCGCCGTTAAACATGGCTTTAACCGCTTTTTGCAATTCGCACTCATTTGCCAGTTCAATCAACAAAGTAATGGTTTCATCCGACACGATATTTTTAGAAAAATCGCAGATAATATCAGGAACGGCGAAAGAATATTTTTTAAAACGATCAGAATCTTCCCGGAAAAGATCCTTCATAGAAATGTGTTTCATTTCTTTATAATGATCTTGTAATTTTTTCCAGGAATTGGTTTTTGTGGGATTTACTTTTGGAAACATGTTTTTGAATTATAAGTTATTTATTATGAGTTATGATTTACTAGTTACTAGTTAGAATAAAAATCTGCACTAAATGTTGTTTTACTAGAAAAACTATCTATTGACACTTAATAGCTCTTCGCTAATCCGTAAAAAAATATTCACTAGGAACTAAATCAAACGTCACAAAAATTAGGCCTATAGATTTTCAATTACATCAATAGTTTTTCGAACCATATCTTCTGTCACGTCAAGGTGAAGCACCATTCTGATTTGGTTCAAAGAAATGGCCATCGCTAAAATATCATTTTCCTTTAATTTCTCTGCCAGGGATTTAGCCGTGTATTTTCCTTTTACTTCGAAAATGATAATGTTAGTTTCAACAGGAATTATTTCGCCCGTAAATTCTTTTTTTGATAATGCTTCTGCAGTTTGCTTCGCGTGCCGATGGTCAAGTGCAAGCCTCTTTATATTGTTTTCCAAAGCATAAATTCCTGCTGCGGCCAAATATCCAGCCTGTCGCATTCCGCCCCCAAAAACCTTTCTGATACGCCTTGCTTTTTGAATGTATTCTTTATTGCCTAATAAAACGCTTCCTACCGGCGCGCCCAGTCCTTTACTCAAACAAATTGAAATGCTGTCAAAAATGGAACCGTATTCTTTTGGGTCTTCTTCTTTGGCAACAATGGCGTTAAACAATCTTGCTCCATCAAGATGCAGCTTTAAGTTATTTTGCAAACAGACTTCTTTAATCTCCTGAATATCAGAAATTTGATAACAGCTACCTCCACCTCTATTTGCAGTATTTTCGAGGCTTACCAATTGTGTTCTGGCCTTATGAATATCGTTTGGATTGATCGCCTCGACTACCTGTGAAGCTTTGATTCGTCCCAAATTTCCCTCTACCGCTTTTACCTGGCAACCTGAATTAAAAGCAATGCCTCCGCCTTCATAAATATAGACATGGCTCATTTTATCACAAATCACTTCACCGCCGGGCTGGGTATGGCTTTTTATGGCAATTTGATTTGACATGGTTCCGCTTGCGCAAAACAAACCTGCTTCCATTCCAAACTTAGCAGCGAGTAATGATTGCAATTGATTAACTGTAGGATCTTCATTAAAAACATCGTCACCTACTTTTGCATGAAACATGGCCTCGAGCATGCCAGGGGTAGGTTTTGTAAAAGTATCAGAGCGAAAATCTATCATAAATGCAAAATTGATTTTTTGAAGTAAGCAAAAGTATTATATAAATCAGACGTTTAGAAATAATCAAACCTGTTAAATAAGGAGAAAAGCTGTTAAATAAAATAAATAAGGTTACAAAATATTATTTTTCAACAATTTATTTATGCCAAACGCTATGAAATTTAAAATATGCGTTGTAACTTTGCAAAGGTTGTAAAGATATCGCTGTACTTAACAAATCTTTAGTAACTATTCCCCGGTTAAAATTGTCTAATCACTATTAATTATATACAAAATGAGGCAACTTAAAATTGCTACGCAAATTACCAACCGCGATTCTCAGGCGGTTGAAAAGTATTTGCAGGAAATTTCAAAAATTGGGATGATTACTCCGGAAGAGGAAACTATTTTAGCACAGAAAATTAAAATGGGCGACCAGAGAGCTTTAGAGCGTCTCACAACAGCCAACCTACGTTTCGTAGTTTCAGTTGCAAAACAGTACCAGCACCAGGGTTTATCATTAAGTGATCTGATTAACGAGGGCAACCTCGGCTTAATAAAAGCGGCACAACGCTTTGATGAAACCAAAGGTTTCAAATTTATTTCTTATGCTGTGTGGTGGATTCGCCAGTCTATACTACAGGCGTTGGCAGAGCAGGGCAGATTAGTCCGCTTGCCACAAAACAAAATTGGCACTTACAACAAAGCAAATAAAGCCTATATGGCTTTTGAGCAAGAACATGAAAGAGAACCATCTACCGAAGAGCTTTCAGAAATTCTAGAAATGAGCGAAACGGAGATCAACAACATTTTCCAAAGCAATACCCGTCATACTTCATTGGATGCACCGGTACACGAAGCGGAAGATGTTGCCATGGGCGATCTGTTAAAAGGCGGCGGTGAAACTGATGAAGATGTAATGCACGATTCATTGAAAAATGAAATTCGCCGTGTATTAAAATCTCTTAGTCCACGCGAAGCTGAGATCGTGAATGCGTATTTTGGCCTGGACGGCGAGAATGGCGTTACCATTGAGCAAATTGGACAGAAGTACGATCTTACCAAAGAACGTATTCGCCAGATCAAAGAAAGAGCCATTAAACGTCTTCAGAAAGCACGCTACAGCAGTGCCCTGAAAGCGTATCTGGGGTAATTTCTAAAAAATTATATAAAAAAAGCCGTTTTTTAAAACGGCTTTTTTTATATAATCACATTATCACCCTTATTTTACCTCTTATATTCGGGAAGCAGGTTCTCTTCGCTGTGAATAGCCCTTAAAGAATCGGATGCTTCATATTTTTTAAACTTATGCGGCAATACAGTATCCGCATTGCTCGGAGTTCCATCTACAATATCATTTACGTTATAGATATCCTGGACTTCACAGGAAGAAAGTCCGGCGATAATCAAAAATACCAGACAAATTTTTAATAATTTCATTGAGTTAATTTTAAGAGTTTAATTACACTATTTAGATATCTGCTCTTCCAATGTTGGAAAGAGTCAATAAAAAGTCTCCTGATGATCTTTATTTCATGGCTTAAAGAATGAATGACAACCGTAATCCTATAGCACTGAAACTGTTCTTAGCTGCGTAACCATCATATTTAAAAGTAAGGTCAAGCGGTTTATCATTTCTACTGAAATTGTAACCCAGTTGTGGGGTATAGGCAAAAGTAGTGACGTTTTTACCTCCCATACTATTTATACCTGCACCAATCTGAGCACCAAAATGAAACCGGCTTCCTGCATATACATTTGCACCGACCCTTATTGGAACCACATTATAAGCCTTATTTTTTATATTAGCACCGGTAGATCGCCCGGCGTAGCTGATAAAACCGAGATAAAAAACACCACTTACATTTTCCCGAAAAAAATGTTCCCCTTCCATGCTTGCACCCAAGCCAAGACCCCATCCTTTATCTTCGGGTATATAATCCAAGGGGTTGGAAGCGGCTACTCCCAATTCGGGGCCGATACTAAATCTGGTTGTTCCTTCTCTTTGCGCCATTGCTAAAGATGCGGTAGTTAAAGCAATAGATGTTAGAATTATAATCTTTTTCATGTAAGAGTTAAATTTGATTTACACAAAAGTATGATGGGAAAGAATGTAAGCCAAAAATAAATCTACGAGAGCAAGAGCGGACAGCCCGGTTAATCGGCTAATTATACAACCGGCTGATTGTTACATTCTTCAAATAAAACAATACTGAATCAGGAATGGGTGGATATTTAAAAGCCAGTCAATGAAGCGCTAAGGATCAATTGGAAAGTTTCTGTATGAAACATTGAATCTCCAGATAGGTAACCTGAAATCAACATTTAAATATCTTGTTGAAAAAGGATAAACGAAAATTGTAAATTGCAGTATGCCTTCAAAAAAAATACCTTACGAGGAAGAAAATTTTGTGGATACTTCCAAGCCTGTATGGAACTATTCTTTATTCAACGAAGAAGATATCCATAATTTTCAAAACGGGACTCATTATAGCCTTTATAAAAAGTTTGGGTCTCATCATGCTACTGTTTTAAAAACGAAAGGTTATTATTTTTCGGTATGGGCACCCAATGCAACGTACGTGAGCGTTGTAGGAGATTTTAATGATTGGAATACGGAATCTCATCCGTTATTTGTGCGTCTTGAAAAATCCGGGATATGGGAAGGCTTTATTCCGAATATAGGCGAATACGAAAATTATAAATATTACATCATAGGTTTTGAAGGAATCAAATTATACAAGGGAGATCCTTTTGCACGGCATTGGGAACTTCGCCCAGCCACTTCCTCTAAAACAAAAAAAATAAAATATACCTGGAATGATAAAGAGTGGATGCAGGAAAGAAAAAAAATCAATTCACTTCATGCCCCCTGGAGTATTTACGAGGTACATCTCGGAAGCTGGATGAAGCCGGTACCGGATGATGAAGACTCTTTTAATTCTTACGAAAAAATAACAGAACTGCTGGTACCTTATGTTAAGAAAATGGGATTCACTCATGTAGAGTTTATGCCGGTAATGGAATTTCCTTACGATGCGAGCTGGGGATATCAGGGTACAGGATATTTTGCCCCCACATCACGGTTTGGTATCCCGGAAGATTTTATGCGGATGATCGAAACATTTCACCATGAAGGTATCGGCGTAATCCTCGATTGGGTACCTTCTCATTTCCCCAACGATGCACATGGATTATTTATGTTTGACGGTACCCATACGTATGAATATGCTGACATGAGAAAAGGATTCCATCCAGACTGGAATTCTTATATCTTCAATTATGCAAGAGGAGAGGTGAGGTCATTTTTAATTAGCAATGCACGGTATTGGTTTGATAAATACCACATTGACGGAATGCGCGTGGACGCGGTGAGTTCTGTACTCCGGCTAGATTATTCAAGAGAAGAAGGAGAGTGGGAAGCCAATGAATTTGGGGGCAACGGGAATATTGAGGCCATTGCCTTCATAAAAAATCTGAATGAAATGGTGTACCGCGATTTCCCGGATGTGCAGATGATCGCTGAAGAATCTACCGACTGGCCGCAGGTTACGGGGCTCACTACTGCCGACGGCCTGGGTTTCGGAATGAAATGGATGATGGGATGGATGCATGATACGCTCGACTATTTTAAAGTAGATCCCTTATTCAGAAAAGATGATCAGAATAAATTCAGCTTTAGTATGGCCTACTTTTATGACGAAAACTTCGTACTCCCTTTGAGTCATGATGAAGTGGTGCATGGAAAATCGCCTATGATTTATAAAATGCCGGGGGATGAGTGGCAAAAGTTTGCAAACCTGCGTGTATTGTATGTCTATATGTTCACCCATCCCGGTGGTAAATTACTTTTTATGGGAAATGAATTCGGGCAAACTTCCGAATGGAATTTCAGTAAAGAACTCGATTGGAAACTACTTGAATATGAGCCGCATAAAAAATTACAGAAGTTGATAATTGATCTTAATAGATTATTAACTTCCCATCCTGCTTTTTTTGAATATCAGTTTGATCCCAAAGGATTTGAATGGGTTGACCTGGATCACAGAAACGAATGTGTGATGAGTTTCCTGCGAAAAGGGAAAAAACGCAAAGATGATATTCTGGTCATTTTCAACATGACTCCTGTGGAAAGGTATGACTGGAAGATTTACCCCAATGACAAATCAAAATCTTCCTGGAAACAAATATTTTGCAGTGATGATAAACAATACTGGGGAACAGGAAAATTTTCCGACCAGGAAATCAAAGTGCATATTATTGATAAAAAGAGTAATGCCACTGAAATAAATCTGAATCTGCCGGCGTTAAGTGCGGTAGTACTTCAATAGTGGTATTCTTTTTGCAAATAAATTATAATGAAAACCTTCTATATCACTATATTCGCGTGTTTTTTGACCTCATTTTCTTTTTCTCAAAATACAGATAGTTCACAATATTATTTTAATAAAGGGGTAGAGGAAAATGCCGCTAAATTATACTCTGTTGCTTCTCAAAATTTTGAAAAAGCGATTCAGATCAATCCTGATTACATGGAAGCTTACATTGCTAACGGCAAAGCAAACCTGGCCATGCGAAGGGTTTCACAGGCTACACAAAATTTTGAAGAAGCCTATAAAATAGATCAGGGGAATAAGGAAGTTATTAAGGAACTTTCTTCTTTATATTTTAGTAACCGGCAGTTTCAAAAAGCAATTGAGCTGGCGCAAAAGTGTACAGGTTGCGATAATGCCGATCGTATTCTCGGTATGAGCAATTACAATCTGGAAGATTATGGCAAAGCAGAAAAATACCTGAAGCAGGCTATTGCCCTGAATACACAGGATGCAGAAGCAGCCTATACCCTGGGGCGCACCTATCTGGAACTTGAAAATGAGAAGAGTGCGATTACTTTTTATGAGAAAGCAATTGATGCGGATACTTCGAGAAGTGCCTGGATGTATGAATTGGGTCTCATTTACTATAATCAGAATGACTATAAAAACTCATTAAAATATTTTGACAGGGCAGCCGAAAAAGGCTATACCAAGTCAAATGACTTTTATGAAAATTATGGATTTGCACAGCTTTACTATGGAGATACTGGAAACGGATTAAAGACCTTAAACACAGTACTGGAACGCAAGCCAAACAACAAAGAATTGCTTAATAACATTGCCAATGCGATGTATGATACCCGAAAATATGAGGAGGCACTTGGCTATTTTAAAACGTTACTCGACTTGAATCCTAAAGATGCTACTTCTCTTTACATGGCCGGAATGACTTTTCAGAAATTAGGACAAAAAGAAAAAGGACAGAAAATATGTGATAATGCAATAGCCATGGATCCTTCTCTTGCTAAATACCGGCAGAAAAAAGAGATGCCTGCGGGACTTTGATCCTTTTACTAGCATTATTATTTTACATTTTATTACCCTTCCATACTATTTTATATAAAACCTGTGAAACTTTTAATGTTCGCTTCATAACTGTGTTTGTAGCAGGGGATCTGTACACGGACTACAACACCAGGTATCCAAAACTTGCAGGAATTTAGTAAATTTGCAACCCTAATTAATAGTAAACTTACATTTTATGGTTCTTCCGATCGTAGCGTATGGCAACCCGGTTTTAAGAAAGGTAGGAGCAGAGATTAATGCTGATTATCCCGACTTGCAAAAATTAATAACAGATATGTGGGAAACCATGTATAATAGCAGAGGTGTGGGGCTTGCTGCTCCGCAGGTAAACAAAGATATTCGTTTGTTTATCATGGACAGTGTTCAGATTATTGAAAATCTGGAGGAGGATGAAAAAGATGATTATCCGGGCGACCTGGGCTACAAAAGCGTTTTTATTAATGCTAAAATAAAGGAATTAGAAGGAGATGAATGGCCTTATAATGAGGGTTGTCTGAGTATCCCCAAAATAAGAGAGGATATTTTAAGAAAGGAAAGAGTGACCATCCATTTCTTTGATGAACATTTTATTGAATATACCAAAACATTTACAGGTGTTACAGCAAGGGTGATCCTTCATGAATATGACCATGTAAACGGTAAACTCTTTATTGATTATCTGAAACCTCTCAGAAAAAATCTGTTGAAACGTAAGCTGGATGATATTTCAAAAGGGAAAATTTCCGTTGACTATAGAATGTCTTTTAATAAATAGATTATTCATTCCGGTTTTTATGCATCCATAGCAGAAGAAGTTTATTTGGATTTCCTTCACGTATTTAAGATTTATTTTTACAGAATGATGCAGAAGATTTCCCTAATCTTTGTTTTGCTGCTAACCTCATTGTTCCTTCAAGCTCAACAGGATCATGACACATCTTTGGTGCGACATAGCAATGATACTGTAGTAAAAGTGAATGAAAATTATATCACTCTTTCTGAGGTAGTTGTTTACAATAAACTGGACGTAGCTTCTTTTATTGAAAGGGTAAAAAATGATACCACTTTCTATAAAGCATTCCGTAATCTTCACATCGTAGGCTACACAGCCTTGAATGACATCAGAATGCTGGATCAAAATGGCAACATTCAAGCTTCCTTGCGCAGCAAGACAAAACAAGTACGCTCGGGCGACTGCCGGAATATGCAGGTACTTAATCAAAGTACTACCGGAGATATTTTTGATAATAAAGGAAAGTTCAATTATTACACGGCAGAAATGTACGCTGGCTTATTTTTTACCAAAGGTTCTGTATGTGGTGAAAATAATATCGTAAAAGGATACGATTTTTCTGCAAGTGGACTACACGGAATGCAGAAGCACAAAGAACAATTGAAGATGCTTTTTTTTAATCCGGGAAAAAAGATCAACGGCCTTCCTTTCATTAGCAATAAGACTTCAATCTTTGATAAATCTATGGCCGACAAATACGATATGAGTATTGACTATCGCAACTATGATTCTATTCCCTGCTATGTATTTACTATTAAAGTAAAAAAAGGAAAAGAAGGAGAGGTAGTAATTGATGAGTTAACCACGTGGTTTACCGAAAGAGATTTTGAGATAGTAGCACGCAACTATTCATTGAGCTACGATGCAGGTTTCTACGATTTTAAAGTGAATATGAAAGTTCAGATGACAAAAGTAGGGAACCTTCTTGTTCCGTCTATGTTGAGCTACAACGGAAACTGGAAAGCCATTTTTAAAAGGAGAGAAAGAGGCGTTTTTAAGGCAACCTTATTTGATTTTATAAAAAAATGAGGATCAATTCATAATCGGTAAGGCCTGCCTACTTTCCGCTACCTACAGAATATTTCCTCCATTTTTCAATTACTGCACTCATATCCTCCGGCAACGGGCTTTCAAAATTCATTTGCATTTTCGTAACAGGATGAATAAATCCTAATTGTTGCGCATGCAAGGCATGGCGGGGACAAAGAGAGAAACAATTTTCTACAAATTGTTTGTACTTTGTAAATACGGTTCCTTTTACAATTTTATCACCTCCGTACGTATCATCGTTAAAAAGAGGATGGCCTGTGTATTGCATGTGTACCCGTATCTGATGGGTGCGACCCGTTTCCAGCCTGCATTCTATAAGAGTAACATAATTAAATCTTTCCAAAACTTTGTAATGAGTAACTGCCTCTTTTCCGTGTTCACCTTCGGGATAAGCAGTAAATAACTTTCTGAATCTTTGATGCCGTCCCACATGCGCGACAACAGTTCCTTCTTCTTCTTCAAAATCGCCCCACACAAGTGCCACATACCTGCGGTGAACCGTATGGTCAAAAAATTGTTTGGCAAGAAATGTCATCGCTTTCGGATTTTTTGCTATCACCAAAAGGCCTGAAGTATTTTTATCTATACGATGTACCAGCCCAAAACGGGATAGCTCGGTTTCCTCAATCTCCGGATTCTGTTTCTTTAAATACCATGCTACTGCATTTACCAAAGTACCTCCCGGGTTCCCACTTCCAGGGTGTACTACCATTCCTGGTTGTTTATTAATAACCATTACATCATTGTCTTCATACACTATCGTAATTGGGATTTCTTCCGGAACGATCACATTACTTTCGGGCAAATAGGTTTGATAGACAATTATTTTATCCTCCGGCCTTACTTTATAATTTGATTTTATTGGTTTATCATTTACCAAAACCCGCTCTGCCTCTATTCCCTGCTGAATTTTATTTCGCGTAGCACCTTCTATGCGCCCCATCAAAAATTTATCAATGCGCAATGGCTCCTGGCCTTTGGCACAAACAATGGTGAGTCTTTCAAAAAGTTCTTCTCCTTCTTCACGCGATTCATCGTCCTGCAAATGGCCATCCTCAGTGGGCAATGGCAATTGAATATCTTCCTGTAAATCGCTCATACTTATGAATTCAAAATTTAATAATGAATAGTTCAAATACACGGTTTCGAAATAGGCTGCCTCAGACTACATCTTCTCCTTTCTTATCTTTGCAAGATAAAATCTTTGCATTGGAAAAACAGCATATCATTTTTGAAGACCTTGGAATCATCCATTATAAAAAAGCGTGGGACTACCAGGAGGAATTAGTTAAGAAAGACCTGGAAATAAAATCAGAGGCGCGAAAAGCCTCTGATAGCGGAGTATTGGCAGTAGGTAATGGACAGCCGGCTATTGTCACTCACCAATTATCAACCATTAATTATTTGCTCTTTTGTGAACATCCGCCCGTCTATACGCTCGGCAAAAGCGGGCATATAGAAAATGTTTTATTGAGCGAGCATGAAATGGAAGAAAAAGAGATCGAATTTTTCAGAACCAACAGAGGCGGGGATATTACTTTTCATGGACTGCAGCAGATAGTTGGTTATCCTATTCTTGACCTTGAGAATTTTTTTACAGATATCGGAAAATACATGCGCAGCCTTGAAGAAGTCATTATTCTCACCATTGCAGAGTATGGTATCAAAGGCGACAGAAGTAAAGGCGAGACGGGAGTATGGATAGACCCGGGTATTCATGGAAGGGAAAGGAAAATGTGTGCTATGGGAATACGTTGCAGCCGGTGGATTACCATGCATGGTTTTGCCCTGAATGTAAATACCGACCTTGGGTATTTTGATAACATCATTCCATGCGGCATTGTGAATAAGCAGGTTACTTCTATCGAAAGAGAATTAGGCCATAAGGTGGATTTCGAGGAAGTAAAAGAAAAAGTAAAACGAAATTTTGAAAAAGTTTTCGATGCGGTTATTAGTGAGATCGGATGATATTGCCTTCCAGATCAAGAGAGGGCATGGGTCTTCCGTCCTTTGGAATATAAAATTTGTGTCTTTCAATAATAAGCCTGTTGTCGTATAATTCAAAAATGAAGAGCCCTGCATGCAAAAAATTTGCCTTATCAAGGGTAAGATAGCTTTCGGTAATTCTTTTGAGTTCAAAAAGGAAGGTCCCGTCTTCTTCATAAAATTTTATGGAATATTTTTCCTTTGCAACGTCAGGTAACGATATAATGATATTATTGCCCTTTCCTGTATATACATGTGGTGATGGTACAAAAATGTTTCTTTCATGTTTGGGAGGAACCACCGGTTCTACCGCTTCTTCTTGTGGTACCGGAAGCTCCCTTATTTCGGCGATTATTTTCGTGGTGTCTTTTACCGGCCTGTGTGAGTGTGTAAAAATGTAGGTGCCTCCTTCAAATGAAATAAACAGGCGATAGTATTGATTAGATGGAATAAATTCTTTTTGATCCGTAAATCCGTTTACTCCAGGACCTACATTTAGCACAGTACCGATGGTCGTGAAATTTTTTAAACTGTCTGCTGACCTCTGAATATTAATAGTGCCGACATTTGTGTAAGGGTTGTTCCAGGAGATCAATGCTCTTTTTCCCAATTGTGTCACTGTGATTTTAGGAAGGGTGTCTTGTGCAAAAGCCATCTTTCGCCCAAAAAGCATTAAAAGTACAAGGATTGAATATTTATACATCTTGGAATCTACGAAGCTATTAGTTTTACCTCTCTGCAAAGATAATCTCTTGTTAAAAGAAACTGAAATTGTATAGGAAATTTGATTTTGAGAATGAATCCAATGTTTTCTTCACTAAAGAGGGCGACACTTTTTTTAATTACTTTTGACCATATTTATTAATTAACTGTATGACCTATAATTATCTCCCGCTTGACAAAAGCGTTCTCACTTTTCAGCAGGTAAAAAATTTATTGAAGTATAAGCAATTAGTCTCAATCACTTATGGTGCACATGAAGCTATTATGAAGTGTCGAGATTATCTCGATAAAAAAATAGACTCTTCTGACGGGCTTTTTTACGGTATCAACACAGGATTTGGCTTTTTGCAAAATGTGAAAATTGAAAAAGAACAATTACAAACACTTCAAAGTAATCTACTCATGTCACATGCCTGCGGTATGGGCGATGAGGTACCTGATGAAATTGTGAAACTGATGATGATGCTCAAGATAAAATCATTGAGTTATGGTAATTCGGGAATTGGGATAGAAGTGGTAAAACGGCTGATGGATATGCACAATAATGAGGTATTGCCGGTAATTTACACACAAGGATCACTCGGTGCTTCCGGCGATCTTGCACCGCTTTCACACATGAGCCTCCCTTTAATTGGTAAAGGAGAAGTAAAGGTTAAGGGAGAAAGAATGCCGTCGGAGAAAGCTTTGAAATTTTTTGGATGGGAGCCTCTGCAACTGCAAAGTAAGGAAGGCCTTGCCCTTATAAACGGCACACAGTTTATGAGTGCTTATGGAATGTACAACCTGATAGAGTCTGAAAAGTTATTGAACTGGGCCAATATGGTCTCCGCTATTTCGTTTGATGCTTTCGATTGTAATGCAGATTGTCTCTATGAACATCTTCATGCCATAAGGCCTCATGCCGGCCAGGTTTCAGTAGCTAAGCGATTAAGAAATATTTTAGACAAAAGCGAAATCCTTTCAAAGAGAAAATCACAAGTTCAGGATCCTTATTCTTTCCGTTGTATTCCCCAGGTGCATGGAGCTACACGCGATACATTTGGATTTGTATTAAATACCTTTTTACAGGAAATAAATTCAGTTACTGATAATCCTAATATTTTTCCCGATGAGGACAGGATTGTGAGTGGTGGTAATTTTCACGGACAGCCATTGGCATTGGGATTGGATTTCCTGGCAATTGCCATGAGTGAAATAGCGAACATTTCTGAAAGAAGAACCTATCAGTTACTGAGTGGACAAAGAGGCCTGCCGTTATTCCTGGTGAAAGAATCCGGCTTAAATTCGGGTTTGATGATTCCTCAATATACCGCTGCTGGAATTGTGAGTGAGAATAAACAATTGTGTACACCGGCTTCAGTGGATTCTATTTCATCATCCAATAATCAGGAAGACCATGTGAGCATGGGGGCCAATGCAGCTACAAAGTGTTACCGTGTAATAAAAAATGTAGAAAAAGTATTGGCCATAGAATTACTCACAGCCATTCAGGCATTGGAATACAGAAAGCCATTAAAATCATCTCCTGAAATTCAAAACATAGTGAAAGAATTCAGAAGGAAAATTTCATTTAATGAAAACGATAGATTCTTACATGATGATATGATAAAGGCTGTGGAGTTTATGGGAGAATATGAATTGGAATAGTCCTTCCGAATCGGAGTACAATTGTAAATTTGATAAGGCACTTTTTATGAAATTATCAAAAGAAATTAAAAAAAATTGCATGAATACATAGTTAACATTGAGCATGAAGATGTGGTAGAATATGCAAAGAAGTAAAAATAGAAAAAAGAAGACGAAGATGAAGATTATTAAGTGTAACCAGGCACAATCGTATCTACTTTAATGTATCTGAAAATCATAACTATTATTGATTTGTTTGAAACAAAAACCAATCCTGGAAGAAATAAATACGATTAATTTTTCTATTGATTGTGATGATTATTTAAAAGCGACTTCAATCTTGCAGAAAAATATAAAAAAAATTAAATGAAAGAAGAATATAAAAATTACGATCCCATAAAATACAAAACGCCCACCGGAACAAAACTTTCCTGCAAAGGATGGATACAGGAAGCTGCGCTGCGCATGTTGCTCAACAATCTTAATCCCGAAGTAGCAGAAAAACCGGACGAATTGATTGTGTATGGCGGTAGAGGAAAAGCAGCGAGGAATTTTGAAAGCCTTGATCTTATCATCAAAGCATTAAAAGATCTGGAAAATGATGAATCGCTTTTGATACAAAGCGGTAAACCTGTAGCGATGCTCAAAACACATCCCAACGCTCCGAGAGTTTTAATTTCCAATTCTCAATTGGTTCCCAAATGGGCAACATGGGAAGTGTTTGATGAGTTGGAAAAAAAAGGGTTAATGATGTTTGGGCAAATGACCGCCGGTTCATGGATCTATATCGGTAGCCAGGGGATTGTGCAAGGGACTTATGAAACTTTTGGTGCAGTTGCCAAAAAACATTTTAATAATTCTCTCAAAAACACTTTGAGTGTTACTGCCGGCCTTGGCGGAATGGGAGGTGCTCAACCTTTGTCAATTACAATGAATAATGGTGTATGCCTCGCTGCTGAAGTAGAAAAATGGAGAATGGAAAAGCGGCTGAAAACAAAGTATCTGGACGAAATAATTGAAAATATAGATGAGGCAATTGACAAAGCGTTAAAAGTAAAAGCAGAAGGAAAAGCATGGAGCATAGGCGTTCATTGCAATGCAGTAGATCTCTTACAAAGATTGATTGACAGGAATATTACTGTAGATATTTTGACAGATCAAACTTCTGCTCATGACCCTTTAATCGGCTATGTGCCACACACAATATCCCTTGAAGAGGCGAATGAATTAAGAAAGAGTGATCCTAAAAAATATGTAGCGCTTTCTTACCAAAGTATGAAGAAGCATGTAGAACTGATGCTTGAATTACAAAAACGTGGTGCGGTTACTTTTGATTATGGAAATAATCTGAGGGCCAGAGCTTTTGAAGCAGGTTTGAAAAACGCATTTGATTTCCCGGGATTTGTACCAGCTTATATACGTCCGCTTTTTTGTGAAGGTAAAGGCCCGTTCCGTTGGGCGGCATTAAGTGGGGACCCGAATGATATTGCTGAAACTGATAAATTAATAATGGAATTATTCCCTGAAAACGAAGGAATGATCCGCTGGATAAAAATGGCGCAGGAGAAAATCGCTTTTCAGGGGCTACCCGCACGGATCTGCTGGATAGGACAGGGAGAAAGAGAGAAAGCAGGACTCGCATTTAATGAACTTGTAAGAACCGGTAAGGTAAAAGCTCCAATCGTAATTGGCCGCGACCATCTGGATACTGGCTCCGTCGCCAGTCCTAACCGGGAAACAGAATCTATGCTGGATGGAAGTGATGCCGTGGCAGACTGGCCCGTTTTAAATGCATTGGTGAATACTGCCGGTGGGGCAAGTTGGGTAAGTTTCCATCATGGTGGTGGAGTAGGGATGGGCTATAGTATTCACGCAGGTATGGTAATTGTAGCTGATGGGACAGATGATGCTGCGGCAAAACTGAGTCGTGTATTACGCAACGACCCGGGACTAGGGGTAATACGACACGCTGATGCCGGATATGATGTGGCTAAGGATTATGCAAGGAAGTTTAAACTGGATATAAAAGAAAGATTGAATCATTAATTTAATTCATTTTCTCAAACCTTCTGAACTATCTCAACCTATAAAAATAATTGGAACGCAAAATGATATTCTAATTAAATGATTTTTTTCTCCAATGAAAATTTTTGAATACGGAATTTGAATCGCTTTAATTATTCTTCCAAATGAAGATGCTTTTACCTTCTCACCATATTAAGCATATTCAATGTTTCGGAAATCATTTTTGCGTTGTATTCCAGAGCAAGCTCTTTGTGGTTTACGGCATCTATAATGGTACCCACGAAACACAAACCAGCGGTAAAAAAATATAAAATTCCCATGCCTATATGCCCCAGAATAAATCGCTGGACTCCGGCAACGCCCACCAGACCAATAAGACAGAGGATCAGGATCAATTGCGGGTCTTTTCTTTTGGTGCGATAGATCATGCAAAATTGGGTGATCTCATCTTCCTTGAAATCTTTTATGCGCGAATTGATGGTAACCAATTCTTCCGGAGTTACGTCGTACAGGTATTTTAAAATCAAGGGGTTTATTGAATTATAACTGTTGTCCATAATTATCTTTTTGAGCGTGAGGAAATATATGTAGTGATGAAAGACGAAATATCCTGAATGAAATTATGATCAGGGCAAATATACCCAACGGATGTGCAGCAAAAGAAGCCCGAATGTTACCATGAAATAAGTAACTGATAGAATGCCCCAGGCCACAACCAGGGCAAAATTGGATACCAATGAATTTAAAAAAGCAAAAGGAATAATGAGTATCTGTGCCGGGACTCATCAATGCCAATAATATTAATCCCGAGACCCAGGCGGCTAATTCAAAATATCGTCGGAATAATAAACTCACGGTGAAAGTTTGTTTTAAAGATATTTAAAATGATTTGATTATAATTATCTGAACCATAATTTTTTCAAAAAAATTATAAGCTCCTTCTCTTTACTTCAATACATTTGAATCTTATTTTGCTCAAAAAAAATAGTCTATGAAAAGTATTTTCCTCCTGTTCTTATTATTTAATACGGCTGCAAATGCACAAACTTTTATTGTAAGATCCGGTACAGGCGGAGATCAGACAAGTGTTCTACAATCAGCATTTAATAACTCTTCCATAAGAACTGTCTTAATAAACTCAGCAGATGTGATAATCAATGGAACGCTGAACATCCCACAGGGGAAATTCATTGAGATCGAGAATGGATTCAGGTTAAAAGGGACGGGTATTATTAATGGAGGTAGTTTTAATGCAGATTACCAGCAGCAGATATTTGATACTTCCTTAACTGTAAATCCGCGTTCGGTAAACCAGTATTTTTCTGTGAAATGGTTTGGCGCCAAAGGAAATAATTCAGATGATTATGCAGCGATTCAAAAATCAATTAATACCTGTATCAAAAATAATATCCGCACGGTTTATATTCCTGCAGGGCGGTATAAGATTTCAAAACCCCTAGTTATCCGGGGAACCGGTAATCCCGGCTCTGATAACCAAAGATCATTTTGCACCATTGAGATTTTGGGAGAATCCTCGTTTTGGGATAGCAATACTGGCAGCGAAATAATTACGATGTTTAACAACGCCTTCGCCATCGGAATACAGAATGGTAAAGGATGTAAGATCCGAAAAATAAAAATCGCCGGGCTTTTTTCTCCTCCATCCACTCGCAATTCGCAGGAATTCTATAGTTTACCCTTTGAGAAATTTACCGATGGTAAATGCAGGGATAGCCGCAATTCGCCCTATTCCGGTATTGTTATTGATCCCTTTACCAATCTTCCTTCCAATCCGCTTCCTCCCGATGGAGGGTATCCATCACTGTTAGACTATTATGGTAAATCGGGAAAACTGCAAACCCAATCCGGAAGTACCGGAACAGAACTGGAAGAATTAACTATTTCCGGTTTTGTGGTAGGCATTTGTTCTTCTCCCAACGGACTTACACGCAATGCTGAAATTACTATTATCAATAAAATACGATTTGCCAATTGCAAACTGTGTATTTCCGGAGGGCAGGATCAAGAAAAGGAAAACCGTATCTCCAATATTTATTGCTGGGGCGGCACTCACACTATTTTTGGAACTGATCTGTATGGAAGCCCCCGAATGGCTGGCAACTGGAATATTGATCATGTAAATATCGCTGGGGGAGTGGTACGGTTTATTTATAATGATCAGCATGGATATTTCCCCACCTACATAAGTAACGTCTTTGCGGAAAGCCTGGGTTCTTTTGGTACCTTCAATTCACAACTTGCCTGTGAAGTATCCGATTGCATTTTTGATTTTGCCTATCAAAGCCAGGCAGGTGTACAAACGTTGCTCATATCTTATGGAGCCAATATAGTTTTCAGAAGTTGCAACTTTCGTTATTATGGTGAGAAAACTCCTTTGTTGATGTCAGGGAATTGTGTATTTGACCATTGTTATTTTTCAGGGCCTGTTGTAAAGAAATGAGCGGAAGCATTGAACTTTCAGCCCCATAAATTTCATCAATTAACTTGAATAAAATCAGGCTTTTTTACAAATTGTGTATTGTATTTGAAGATGATATTGGTGGACAATGAAAGACGGAAATGATCATCATAAAAATTTTTCTGAGGGAAGTAAAATCCCTTCAATTCTATGGTTCCAAATACGAGGCTTTCATTACGGGTCCTTATCCCTCCGCCTACTGAAGTCAATACCTTCAAATCGGATCGATAGGGAGAAAATAAACCCACATTACTGAATACAAAAGGAGCAAACCTGAATGAAACCAGTGACCATGGACTGAAAAACTCAGACTCCGCCTTGAATGTGGTACGCATTGTTCCACCCACTATGTCATTTCTTCCATATTCGGGTAACCCGAAACTACTGCTGACAAATAATGGTTCATTTAAAACAGTATTCACTTGTTGGGCAAGGTCTAAATTCAGAAACAAACGCTGTTTCCACTTAGTACCGATAGATTTAAGATGATTAATGTACATCACACTTCCCAGCAGGTTAATATCTTCTATGGATTTATTATTGAGGTATCCTTCCCCGCGAATAATGTATCCCAGATAATTATCTTCGGGGCTACGGTGGTACCGCTCATAATTGAATCCTATAAACGGACGCGATTTATTTTGTTTAATGGTAAATCCGGAAGTAAAACTCAGGAGCAATCCTTCGGGAATATCTTCATTTCGACCAAACCCGTAAATATATTGCGTCTTATAAAAGTTTTGCCGATAAAAAGTAAGGGTGGCCAGTACTCCCATCAAATCAGCGTATTGCCAGTTATATTCTGACTGATATTTACCCGGAACAACATTGAACTTTTGGGTCACATACCGAACTCCTATTAACTTTCTTAGCTTCTTTGATTCTTCAGTGACTGTAAAATCCTGTGAATTGATATTATATCCTGCCCAGGCCTCTACGTTATAATAACGGTACCGTATATCCGAAAAATAGATAGAGTCGCTGGAGGAATACATATTTCTGGTGGCATGGTATGAGGCATCCAGTTCATAAGTCCATTTCATGTATCGGTTGATCAATGGCTTTACAAGATTTACATAGTAGTTATTGTCTTCTTTTGGCCCCCGAAGCGCTTTGTAAAAGCTCTGATATCCTACAGTGCCATCTATAAAACTGCCTCCCATGTTTCTGTTGATGTATTCGCCGCCCAATGCAACTTTATTTTTTCTATCTGCATCGTAAAGGCCATATACTACAGCAGCGTTTCCACTGCCTGCGAAATTGTCTTCTCTAAATTCAATGTCGCTCATTGTAGTCTCAAATGAGTTGATAGCGCCGCCCATTGAGAACACGTCTTTCACTTCCACAATCACATCTATTGAATCCGATCCGGGGGCTATTCTGTCTATCCTGAAGTCGGCATCCCGGACATACAGCAATTGCCGTAAGTATCTCTCATTATCGGCCATGAGAAACGGTCTCAGAGGTTCGCCTTTTTTGAAAAAAAGATTGTTTTTGATTATTTTGACCCTTGTAATGTGATGCAGGTCGTTGGCCAATGAGGTGAGACCGCTAATGAATTTTCTGGAAGTATCGGCAATCGAACTTCCGAAAGGCAGTCTTTTTATGAATATATTCCTAATAATAGATCCTTCGTAAGGCTTGAAAGCATCTTCATTTCTCAGTAATTCTTTGGTACGATCTACCTCAACAGTATCTCTTTTGAGATTATTGAACATTTTATCAAGGAATGTTTTCCGCTTTTCCCGGGTACTGTCCTCTTTATTATTAATCGTCGTATCAGATTGAGCCAATGATGAATGATGCATGGAGAAGAAAATTCCCGTCATCAAAAAAAGCAACAGATATTTTCTGTAAAATTTCATCAGGCATCTTAAATATGGCTTATAAAAATAAACATTAAAGAATTCATTTTTGTTATCAGGCTGTAAATAGTTTGATAAAGGTCACTCCCACAATTACGGGCATACAAAGACATTGAAATTTTATAATTTATGAGAGGATATTATCGGGATTTAGAATCAATAAAATTTTTCTAGGAAGCAGGAGAGGGGTTTGCTATTATAAAAAATTACTTTTGATCTTTTCGATAAAATCCTGTTCAATCATTTTTCTTGCCATAATGATCATATTATTAAATGCACCTGCAGTTGAAATACCGTGCCCGATGATCACCGGTTTATTGACACCCAGAACAGGAACACCACCATACATTTCAAAATTGAAACGGTTGAAATACTCATCATCTATTTTCCGTTTCTGAACAATATCATAAATGGATTCGGCAAATTTCAGTAGAATATTTCCGGTATAACCATCACACACGTAAACTTCGGCTTTATCTTTCAACAGATCACGTCCTTCAATGTTTCCGATAAAATTAATTCTTTTATTTTCCTTCAATAACGGGTAAACAGCCTGACATAAAATATTCCCTTTACCTTCTTCTTCCCCCACATTAATGAGTGCTACTCTCGGATTTTCATAATTCAGAATGTATTTGGAAAATAATGACCCCAGCAATGCAAACTGAGACAGGTTTTCCGGTTTACAATCTGCATTGAGGCCTACATCAACCAGCAAGGATAGTTTACCGTTATCACCCGGAATGTATGCACCTATTGCAGGACGTGCGATTCCTGTAATTGCTTTTATGCTATAGAGTGAACCTACCATCATTGCGCCTGTATTTCCGGCGCTTATGAATGCGTCTATTTGCGAAGCTGCCAGTAAATGAAATCCGATGGAAATTGAGGATTGCTGCTTTTCTTTCAGTGCTTTGGTTGGATGCTCCTGCATTTCAATTACCTGTGGTGCATGAACTATTGTTATATTTTCGGTGGTAATGGCGTATTCTGTAATGAGGTTTTTTAATTTGCTTTCATCACCGATCAAAGTGAGGTGAATATCGTCGCTTTTTTTGTGTTCGGATAAAAAAAGCTTTACGCCTTTGATTGCTTCGAGAGGAGCGTAATCTCCTCCCATCATGTCCAGTGCTATATTCATTATTTAATTATTGTATTAAAATGTTGCGATAAAAATAAACAGTAAATTTCAATTTACGTGATTCATTTATAAAAAAAATCCAAAGGTAAAGTTGAAATGAATCAAACTTTATCTTTGGATGGTATAAAAATTTGCGAGGAAAGTCTATCAGGCTTTATTAGGCGCTTTTTCGGCAACAACTTTTCCTTTATAAAATAATTTCCCTTCACTTGTGTGTGCGCGGTGGCGTTCATGAGTTTCACCTGTAGTAGCATCAACGCTCAGAGTAGGGGCATCTGCTTTATAATGTGTTCTTCTCTTTGCACTTCTTTGCTGACTGTGTCTGCGCTTTGGATTTGGCATAACCGTAAATTAAAATATGATTAATTATTGTTTTTCTTAAATTTTTCAAGTCCTTTTTCCAAAGGATGATTATTTTCAATGTTTGTTGATCTCATTTTCTTTAAAATGGCCAATATTTCTTTGTTACACTGTGGTCCCCCCATTTCTTCCTCACTACACATTCTCTGGTTAGGGATACTCAGCACCACAAATTCATAAATCCAGTCGGCAAGATGGATATGGCTTTCTGTACGCGAAATATAAAACACATCCGGATCTTCTTCATTTTGATTCATCTCTTCAGGATTCTCTACTTGTTTTACGACAAGGTTAAATTCGTCCCAAAGATCCATCGGCAAAATATTTCCACAACGGTCACATACCACACTAACACTTCCACCAACCTCAAATTTTAAAAGCATGAAGGAATTGCTTTTTTCAAGTGTGAGCTTCACAGAAGCGGAGCAATTCCTGAACCCGATCGTCTCAGGATCTGTTTCCTTATTATCGGCAAAGAACTTGTCATCTACCTCATAATTAAACTCATGGATTCCCGGTTTTAATCCTACAAATGCAATATCGTATTCACGCCTGTTACCCATAACACCAATTAAAAGGGCTGCAAAGTTAAGGTAATTTAGTTGATTTTTTAATCAAAAATAATTGATTTTTGTATTTTTTTGTGATACGTGGGTAATAAAGGATGGCTCATACAGAAATTGCCGGTAACTTTTTTTTATACACTAACTTTAATCTTATTATACAGGCAAAAGCCGGTTGTGAAAGAACAATCAAAAATGATGAATTTAAAAATTTAATTGAAGGGAAATAATTTTATGGTTATCAAAAAATATTGGCGACAAAATAAGAATTTATGGATTATAGCACTTCTGCTGATTGTGATTATAAAATTATTTTCTATTAACAGAGGATGGGTTGAAAACATTTACAGCACAAAAATCTATTTATATTTTTCCCGATTTCTCAGGTTTCTTTTTGGTTGGATACCTTTCAGCCTGGGGGATATCGTATATCTTATGGCTGGTAGCTGGCTACTCTGGAAAGTAGTTAAGAACATACAGTTGGCTTTGAAGAGAAAATTATCGAAACAAAGTATTTTAAGAAAATTTTTTGGCTCCCTTTTAATTTTTTCTTTTATCTATATCATTTTCAATGTCTTTTGGGGAATTAATTATAATAGAAAAGGGATTGTGTATCAATTAAAATTGCCTGATCTTCAATATGACACTTCTGATTTGCTGATGCTCCAAAATATTTTATTGCAAAAAGTAAATGCCTCTAAAATAGCCGTAATGAAGAAAGCCTTCAGCTATCCCAGCCAAAAGGATTTGATACAGAGAGCTGAAAAATGCTATGGAGAAGCCGAAAAAGAGTACCCCTTTCTACATTATCAGGATCTTTCTGTGAAATCCTCATTGTACGGATGGCTTGGAAATTATTTAGGATTCACAGGGTATTACAATCCGTTTACCGGTGAAGCACAGATTAACACGACCGTTCCTGAATTTTTGCGGCCTTATGTTGCTACACACGAAATGGCACATCAGCTTGGTTATGCAAAAGAAAATGAAGCTAATTTTGTAGGTTACCTCGCCGCCGTAAATTCTCACGATACACTATTTCATTATTCGGCTTACTTTGATCTTTACATCTATGCCAATCGTGAGGTGTTTTATTTTGATTCGTCTGCTTCACGAAATTCATTGGAACAGTTGATGCCGGAAGTAAAAAATGATATACTTGAAATGCGCCAATTTGATCTTGATCACCAAAGTTTTTTGGAGCCTGCCATTACATGGATGTACGGTCATTATCTTAAAATGAATCAGCAACCCCAGGGAATGCATTCTTATAATGCAGTAGTAGCCATGTTGATTGATTATTACAAAAAATATGGAAAAATTTAATAAAAATCCGTTTTATCCGAAAGGAAATTTGTTTGCTTTCTTGTGTAAGAATTTTTTTTTATTGTGATCAGTACTTTTATGAATAATTTTCTTCTCAGCTTTATTCTGTCAAATTTTAATTTTAAAATTTTAATGCTTTGGGAGAAGAAAGAAAACATATCTGATGGGTCAAACATAAAATCCTACTTAACATAAATTTCAATAATTTTCCTATAATTTATATTATGTTAAGTAGAATAAATCTTAATTAACCTTACCTCTACTCAATTCTTTCCTCATCTCGCTAAGTATTTCATAGGGATCGTACCATCTTTGCTCTTCGATTTACTAGGTAAATCTAAAAATTTATTAATGGGAAACACAACAATTGATACACATCAGGGACACTGGTTACTTTCAAAAATGGGCAAGCGGGTGCTTCGTCCTGGTGGTAAAGAATTAACGCTTCGGATGCTGAAAGAACTTTCAATAACTCAGGAAGACCGCGTAATGGAATTTGCTCCCGGTGGATATTACACATCATAGTTTACCACTTATTTCAGAGTAAAGTTTACCAGCATTTCAGTCTATAGTTTACCAGTTGGAAGACAGGTGGCTGGATTTATTTCAGTCCAAAGTTTACCAGTTATAGA
>JBDTGA010000127.1:0-42202 GCA_039937655.1 Ginsengibacter sp. | reverse complement strand
GTTTATGCACCAAATTATTGCTCGCAAGTTGCTCTCCAGCAGAGCTTGTTACTCTTCGTTTGGCAAGTCAAAAATCAATCAATTTTCTTGTAAAAAACCAACTATTTTTGACCACATTACCTAAAATGTAATTGCATAGAAAATTAATTGATTTCAATAATTTTCAGTTCTCGACTCTTAATCCGATATCTATCAGATCTCCACTTCCGATTTCACAATATAATATACACAGGTAGTTACATAATCCCTGAGGTAAGGAATCTTGCTTATTACACGGTTTTGTTTCCGTGGTTTCAGATTGAATTTATATTCGTAAATGGGATTAAAGAGATAATGGATTTTCCCAATGACGGTGTATCCCGTCTGTTTTACTATTTTTTTAAATCGTTCAATAGAGATACCGGTATCTTTTATTTCCAGTAAGATATTGGTAACCGAATCAGTTTCTCCGAATAGTTTTAAAATACCCTTATAAATAGGGCGTGGCAGTAAATGGAAATAGGGGACTTTCGATAATTTTTTCTGACACAATTGCTGGTGACCGCCAAAGGGCATTTGCCATGGTGGAAATCCGAAAAATATGATTCCCGAGGGAGTGAGAAAATCCTTTAGGCGGGTCAATAATTTTTGCTGGTCGTGAATATGTTCAATAACATCTTTAAGGATAATAATATCGAAATGGCCGCCTAAGCTTTGCGGGTCGGTATCATAGATGTCTTTTACAACGAAGGAGATTTTCCCGGACTTTATATCTTCTTCCAGCCATTTTTCTCCATTCTCTATTCTTATCTTGTCAAATTCTACCCCTACTCCGATACAACCTTTATCAATAAAAGCTTTTAATACACCGCCCTCTCCGCATCCTATTTCCAGTACACGCATCCCTTCACGAATCGTAAATTCAGATTCAATGAAAGGAACTACATACTTCTCCGCATTTAATAATTGAATATCGAAATATCTTTTTCTGTCGGCATGAAATTCAAACATGAATATATATATGAGTTTTGGGAATGGTGGTATCAATTTTCAAAGTGCGTAAAATTAATAAAGAAGATCCAAAATGATCCTTTGCGGTATATTCTTAACAGAAAGAAAAAACCTCCCGTTTTTCAACGGGAGGTTTTTCTTTATTCGAAAATTCATTTTAATATGAAAGAAGATTTAAGATTAGTTTTTCTTTTTGTTTTGTTTTCGGGTACCAAAGATGTTTCCTTCTTTAAATCCATTTCCTTCGGGGCTTCCCAGACGGGTCATGGCACAACGGAAACCTACTGTACTGCTTGACTGATCCTGCTCCATGAAGCGGCGTGCTCCGGGTGATAACCAGTAAGGCATATCGTTCCAGCTTCCTCCTTTGATTACTCTTGACTTGTCGCTTACCAAGGTGGTAATGCCGTAGCCATAAGTAACATTTGAGATAGAGTCTCCGTCAAGATAGTTGATCACATCACCTTTCTGATAGTTGCGGCGTGAAGAAGCTTCTTCATCGGTAATAACTACTTTTTTCAATCTGCCCAGGGTATCTCTTACATATTCACCCTGATCGTCTTTTAAGAATTTTTCAAATTTGTTACCACGGTATGGGTTTACATCATCTTCGTCTATTGAGGTCATAGGACGATAAACATCTGCTACCCATTCGCTCACATTACCACTCATGTTATATAATCCGTATCCATTGGGATAAAAAGATTTGATAGGTCCGGGGATGGCTGCACGGTCGTTTAAACCGCCGGCAACTCCCATTACATCACCATTTCCTCTTTTAAAGTTTGCAAGAAACTCTCCCTGCCAGCTACCACGGCGATTATCACGAAGGCCGTTCACATTTTTACTCCAGGAGTAAACCTGTTGGTTGGAAAGAACTTCTTCACCATGATTTTTTTCTTTGGTACGGGGTTTAGGATTTTGAGCTATTACACCATACGCTGCGTATTCCCATTCTGCTTCTGTTGGTAAACGGTAGCCCGGTAATAGAATACCATCTTCAAATGTTACCACTTTTCTTGCCCTGCCACTTACATCTTTTAACCCATTTTTCTTAGGAGCTGTTTTATTGTTGATAAGATCGGGATTCATCAGATACGTATCGGTATTAAAAGTTTGGTCTCCTTCACCACCTTTCATGGCAGCGAGAGGTGCTCTTTTATTAAGGTATCCTTTATCAATTAAGAGTTTTTCATTGACTCTATCTGTTCTCCAGATACAAAAATCGTGTGCCTGCTCCCAGGAAACTCCCACTACCGGATAATAGTTGTAAGCCGGATAACGGAAATAGTATTCAACGTAAGGCTCATTGTAAGCAAGTTCACTTCTCCATACGAGTGTATCGGGGAGTGCCATTTTCATGACGGTAGTGTCGTTGTCGAATGTGTTGGAAAGCCAATAAAGATATTCACGGTAATGAACATTGGCTACTTCGGTTTCGTCAATGTAGAATGAATTGACACTCACTCTGCGGGGAACATTGTTCCAGTCGCCCATCACGTCTTCTTCTTTGGAACCCATCACAAAAGTACCACCTTGTATAAAGACGAGGCCTGGCCCGGTCTTTTGTTCTTTTGCTTTTAATACGTGGAAGTTGCCGTAATTTTTATCATCATAATTCCATCCTGTTACAGACGACTTCTCTTTCTTTTTACCAAAGGGTCCTCCATTTTTACAGGAAGGAAGCGCTATTAAAGCGGCGAGAACTATTAGGGTAAATTTCCCGCGGGATAATGTTTTTAACATGGACATTCGTTTTGCAGATTTATTAACGAAAGGTTTTCTTTCTTATTGTGATAGGGGTCGTTTTTCTTGATGCGAATATAAATACTTTATTTGGTTTTGATTTATCGGCAAATCCAAATTTTGAGCCACAAAATAATTTTGCAATCTATTCACAAATGCGGTTCTTTTTGTATTTATCTCCTTTATTTAGCAAAAATTTATTGGAGAGTAATAATCCATAAGCCTGCCTGAAAGAAATGGGTATGTATTTTTTTTGGTTAAAGCTTTGGCTTTTTGGAATGGATAAGAAGAGCATTGCTCATAAAAAAATAAGGAATGGAATCACTTTATAATGTATTATAATATACAATAAATAAATACTTGTGGCGTTCAATTCTCTATAAAAAAACCTGTTTATTCCTATACTTTTTTTCTAAAACAAAGGCATAGAAAAAGTAGTTTTCAATATATTTTAAAAATAAATTGGTTGTTATAAAAAATAAATTATTTTTACAATCTTCAAAACCCCCTATATATAAAGTTTAGCTCTACCTAATCAGAACATAAGATACACATGAAACAAGTCATTTTGAAACTGACGGCACTGGGAATGCTGATGGTAATTGCCTTATCTATACAAGCACAAAGTTCGGCACCAATCAATGTAGTTACTACTGCTGTTCCTTTTTTGAGAATTTCACCTGATGCACGCTCCGGCGGTATGGGTGATGTAGGTATTGCTACCATTCCCGATGCAAGCTCTATTTTCTGGAACTTGTCGAAGATACCATTTGCCAAAAGTAAATCTGCTATTGCATTTACTTATACACCCTGGCTCAAAGGACTAGACCTGAACGATGTGTATCTTGTATCTGCAGCAGGCTATCATCAGTTGGATGATCAACAGGCCATTTCTGCTTCCCTGCGGTATTTCAGTCTGGGGAATATTCAATTCACCGATTTTAATGGAAATCCTTTAGGAAGTTCGAGGCCAAGAGAATTCGCCGTGGATGCAGGATATTCCCGTAAACTTTCCGAAAAATTAGGGTTGGGAATATCATTACGGTACATCAATTCAAATCTTGCCAGTGGCCAGTCTTCTTCGGGATCTACTTATAAAGCAGGTACGGCGGTCGCAGGCGACCTCTCTTTATTCAATGATGGATCAGAGGGCGGTACTGTTTCAGGTTTCAATTGGGGTCTTACGCTGTCTAATTTAGGCTCTAAAATTTCTTATACAAGTGATGCCTCTCAAAAAGATTTTATTCCTGCCAATCTTGGCTTAGGAGTTGCGTATGTAAACGTAATTGATGAGACCAGTAAAATAACATTCGGACTGGATGTTAATAAGCTTTTGGTTCCTACACCTCCGCTTCTTAGTGATTCTTTAGGATTGGTTCAATACCATGACAAGGGAGTGGTGAGTAGCTGGTTCACCTCATTGGGCGATGCACCAGGAGGATTTAGTGAAGAGTTAAAAGAGTTTCAGATATCTGTAGGCGCTGAATATACTTACAATGACCAGTTTTCTTTTAGAGCGGGATATTTTTATGAAGCACCTACCAAAGGAGACAGACAATATTTTACAGTAGGAGCCGGATTAAATTATAATTTATTCGGCCTTAATTTCTCTTACCTGATTCCTTCTGGTAGTGGAATCAACCGTAATCCTTTGTCCAATACTTTACGATTCAGTATTTTATTTAATCTTGATAAATCTGCAGCAGTGGGAGGAACGAATGAGTAGCGGCCCCAACCCTCCAAGGGGGGCTTTGGATTTATTTTGAATATATTTGAACGCCTTATTTTTAAGGCGTTTTGTTTTTATTACAGCACGATACTCTGCAAAGAGAAAATGAATTAAACCAATTTGCGAATGCAACCTTTTAGAATCGGTTTTGGTATTGACTTTCATCAATTAGTGGTGGGGAGAGAATTATGGATAGGTGGAATCAAATTAGAACATACCAAAGGCGCTTTAGGCCATAGTGATGCAGATGTATTGCTTCATGCAATATGCGATGCCATGTTGGGCGCCGCCTGTCTGGGTGATATTGGTTTTCATTTTCCCGATACAGACGAAGCTTTTAAAAATATTGACAGTAAAGTTTTGTTGCGCAGATCCAATGATCTGATCAATCTTTCGGGTTATCAGATCGGAAATATTGATTCTACTATTTGTCTTGAAGTCCCTAAAGTAAAGCCTTATGTGGCTGCTATGCAACAAGTCATTGCACATATTCTGGGGGTAGATGAGAATACAGTTTCTATCAAAGCAACCACTTCAGAAAAAATGGGATTCGTTGGGCGCGAAGAAGGGATAGCGGCTTATGCAACGGTCTTGTTAACAGCGATACAATAAATATTTCTGACTCATTTATTTTTTCATCTCCTGTGAAGCATTCCTATCTTTGTCAATATGCATGATGTGGAAATAAAAATTTTAAATACTTCGGAAAATGAAATTCCTGAGTATGCTACTTCCGGCTCTTCAGGGCTCGACCTGAGAGCAAACCTACCCGTTTCTGTTACTTTAAAAACTTTGGAAAGGAAGATCTTTCCTACCGGCCTTTTTCTGGAGATCCCCGAGGGGTATGAAGTTCAGGTGAGGCCAAGAAGTGGACTGGCATTGAAACATGGCATTACGTGTTTGAATTCGCCGGGGACGGTTGATAGTGATTACCGTGGAGAAATAAAGATCATTCTTATCAATTTATCTGCAGAAGAACAGATCATTCATCATGGAGACAGGATCGCCCAGATGGTGGTGTGCAAAGTGGAAAAAGCATTATTGCAACCCGTATTGCAATTAGAAGCGACCGTAAGAGGCGATGGTGGATTTGGCCACACAGGCCGTGTTTAATTTTTAAATCTTTTTGAATGAAGTGTGGGTATAAAATCTTGTGGTTGATTATTTTTGGATGGAGCGCATCGGGTTGCCATTCTACTAAAAAGTTGCAGACGGCTATTAATAAAAAAGATGCTCCTGTAAAAAATATAACAGTGAAGAGCGGTGATAGCGTTCATATTAGTGGGGTCAATACAGAAGCAGCTCTTTCCTTGTTGAAATCATTTAAAAAAAGCAGAATTGATTTTAGAACTTTTTATGCAAAAGCAAAAGTGCAGTATGAAGATGGTAATGGGAAACAACCTGACTTCAATGCATTTATCCGTTTGCAAAAAGACAGTGTACTATGGGTATCCATCAGTGCTACTTTTTTGGGTATAGAAGCGTTCAGACTATATATTACACCTCATAAGATTGCTATCCTGAACAAACTTAATAAGACCATAGAGTACCATCCTTTCGATTACGTGGAAACGATTTCGCACATACCGATGACTTTTTCTATCCTTCAGGATATCATTATGGGCAATCCCGTGTATGTGGGGGATAGTATCGTTTCCTACAGGCAAACAGAGAACCATACCATGATAGGGACTGTAGGTGCATTCTTCAAAAACTTACTCACGGTTTCTATTGGTGATAATCATTTGGAAAGAATAAAACTGGATGATATTGATTTGAATCAAAACCGTACAGCAAGCTTGTTGTACAGCAATTATGAAAAAAATAATAATTTGGATTTTTCAACTTACCGGGAAATTTCCGTTTCTGAAAAGTCAAAAGTGGATATTGGAATAACTTTTAAGCAATATGAGTTTAACAAGGAATTATCATTTCCTTTTAACGTTCCACGAAATTATAAAACAAAATAATTGTTACTTTAAGGATTGCAGCCTGCATAGGTGTCAACCCATTATTCTTATAAAAAAATATGTGCATGCCAAGGAAAATTATAACGGTTTTTATCTTCTTTTTATTTGCTTTACCCTCATTTGCTCAGCAACCGACTGATAAGGGGGCGCTTGAGAAGCAGCGCGAACAATTAAAAAAAGAGATTGCAGAAACAGAAAAAGCGCTTCTTGAAAATCAGAAAACTACCAAGGTAAGTGTAGGGCAGCTCTCATTGATCAATAAAAAAATGGACTTACAGGGGAACGTGATTGGGAATATCAGCGGAGAGATAAGAAAACTCAACGACAACATCTATCTCTCACAACTTGAGATCAATAAGATAAAAAGAATACTTGATACTTTAAAAGTGGAGTATGCCAAGAGCATGGTATATGCTTATAAGAACAGAGATAATTATGATTTTATCAATTTTATTTTTTCTGCCAATAATTTTAATGACGCCATTAAGCGGATCGCTTATTTGAAGTCTTATCGTACTTACCGGGAGATGCAGGCGGATAATATTTTGAAAACTCAGGCAATGCTTGAAGATAAGATTGAAGCTTTATCGGGTAATAAAGAACAAAAGGATGTAGTGCTCAAAGAGAAGGATAAGGAATTGAATAAACTTCAGAAGCAGCAGCAGGAAAAGGCGACCATTGTAAGCCAACTAAAAGGAAAGCAGAAAGAACTCCTGGCACAGGTGAGAGCAAAAAGGAAACAGGATACCAAAGTGCGGAATGCCATTAGTGCTATGATCAGGCGCGAAATGGAGATTGCGAGAGCGAATGCGGAAAAGGCGAGACTCGCAGAAAGAGAGAAGGAAAGAGCAAAAACTCCGGTAGCGCCGCCATCTTCCAAAGGCAATGAAGTGGCTGCAAAACCTTCGAAACCCGCTGCCCGCTCTACCACCAGTATAGGTAGTGTACTAGTGAGCAGTGAAGCAGATAAAGAGTTGAATGCAAGTTTTGAAAAAAACAGAGGCTCTCTTCCATGGCCTGCTGATGGCTTTGTGATTTATCACTTCGGGAATAATAAATTGCCGGGCGATGTAGATTATTACAGCCAGGGGGTTACCATTGGTACTAAACCCGGTGGAACTGTGAAAGCAGTATTTGATGGAGAAGTTACCCTGGTTAGTTATATTGAAGATAAACAGGCCGTCTTTATAAAGCATGGAAAGTATTTTACCGTTTACAGTAATCTTGCTTCTGCAAGTGTGAAACGGGGTGATAAAGTAAGAACCGGCGAGGCGATTGGGAAAGCGGGATTGAATGATGAAGGCCAGGGACAGGTAGATTTTATTTTGATGAAGGAGAATGATTTTATTAATCCTGAATCATGGTTGCGTCGTTGACCCCAAAAAACTATTTTTATTTCTTCATATATTCATTTCCTTGCGGTAGGGTGAGTACAAAGAATTAATTCCATGTCATTTTTATTTGAAGTAAGAGGAATGAGCCCCACATGGGGGAAGGACTGTTTTATTGCACCCAATGCTACCCTATGCGGAGATATTATCATGGGGGATGAATGCAGTGTATGGTTTAATGCTGTGGTGCGGGGCGATGTAAATTCAATACGCATGGGCCACCGAGTGAATGTGCAGGATGGTGCCGTGATTCATTGCACTTATTTAAAGTCAACTACACATATTGGAAATAATGTGAGCATTGGGCACAATGCAATCATACATGGATGCGTTATAGAGGACAATGTATTGGTAGGGATGGGTGCCATTGTTATGGATCATGCTACGATCGGTAGCAACAGTATCATTGCAGCCGGCGCCGTAGTTCCCGAAAATACAATAGTGGAGTCTGGTAGTATTTATGCAGGGGTGCCTGCAAAGAAGTTGAAAGATATTTCTGAAGAGCTGATAAAAGGTGAGATCGAACGCATTGCTCATAATTATTTGATGTATGCAGGATGGTATAAAAATTAGAGTATTCCTTTCAGGGGTTTTATGATATTGAGAGAAACGTTTTGGCGAAAGGATTGCTGCTTATTAATATAAAGTGATGAAAAAAATTATAGTTTTTGCTGCCTTTTGTTATCTGCTTTCAGGCTGTTCCATTTTTAAGAGACAGGAGAAGTATGGTTGCCCCACCAATGGAAAAAATGTGGGAGCGGAGAAGATTTTATCAGGCGATAAGGACGCTATAAAAGCTTCAAAGAAAGCAGGAAAATTTAAGTATTAAAAAATAAGATCCCTCTCCCATTAATAAAACGTAAACCTATGTGTTATCATTTGAAAACGAATTTTGGCGGCACTGAAGCTGTAATTGATGATAATTGCGGCATTTCTAAATTCTATTCTATTGCTGGCACTCTTGCCGATGATCTCAAAGTGAAATTTTTAAACCAGATAGATGATGCAGATACCCTTGACTGGGATTTTAAGTATAAAAATATTTTTCTTACGCTGCATTATAATATTTTTAATGGGGTTTCTATTCTCCCTCGTCGCATCAACGGTGCTAAAAAGGTAGATAAGGCAGTAGCAGAAGTGGCGCAGTTTCTGGAGAGAAACGCTTACTAAGCTTTAACCTGGAATTTTTTTGAAAATTCCCTTCTTTGATTTTATATAAATCTTTTTCTGTTTTTTTGTTTTACAATGTATCCACCAGAGGTGCATCCTTGATTTTTTTAAGGATGTTGCAGAAGGCTTCAAAGAGCTGAACCATCCGGATGGGCAGGTTGTTGAGACCGCCGATGAAAGCGTCCCGTCCGGATAAAATTATTCACTATTGTCCCTGCGTATATAATAAATCCGTTACCATTTTTTATTGTCAATAGTGCCCATGATATTGAGATAGCTTATGTATCGTTCAGTGGAAATGATGTTTGCTTCTAAAGCTGCTTTTATGGCGCAATCCGGTTCTTCAATGTGGATACAATTATTGAAATGACAACCATTCAGGAGCGCCCTCATTTCGGGGAAGTAGTGCGATAATTCTTCCGGCTCTATATCCATCATGGCAAACTCCCTCATTCCGGGAGTATCAATTATTTTTCCTCCGAAAGGGAGGTCAAACATTTCGGCAAAAGTAGTGGTGTGTAATCCTTTACCGCTCCAGTCGCTTACATTCTGTACTTTTAAATGAACATCCGGAAAAATAGAATTGATAAAAGAAGACTTTCCTACTCCGGAATGCCCGCTTACCAATGTTGTTTTGCCTTTTAATAAATCCTTTACCCGTTGAATACCTTTGTTTTCCAGTAGGCTCATTGCAAATACCTGATACCCTATTTTCTCATACAATGATTGTAGCTTTTGAAATTTTTCTTCTTCCTTGGCTTTGTGGAGGTCATTTTTATTAAATACAATGATAGCCGGTACATGATAAGCCTCGGATGCCACTAAAAAACGGTCAATAAATCCGGTAGAAGTTTTGGGATCTTTGAGTGTAGCCAGTAAAATGCTTTGATCAAGATTGGCAGCTACGATGTGGTGCACATGTTTATTGTGAGGCGACTGACGGGTAATGTAATTTCTTCGATCATAGATTTTTGTAATTACAATGGAATCTTCCCCGTCTTCTTTATCGGCTTCCACTATATCGCCTACTGCCAGCGGATTCGTAGAAGTGATAGAGTCTATTTTGAATTTTCCTTTTATTCTCGCATTGTATTCATTTCCCTTTTCATCTTTTATCAGATACCAGCTTCCTGTTGATTTATAGACTAAAGATTTCATAACAGAAGGGTATTGTTGATTGTAAGAGTGTGTAAATGTTTTCAAAGATAAATAAGAAAATGAGTAAAATTTTGTTACTGCTTTCATTTTATACAGGTTATGGAGATTATCTTTTTCTGTTAGGTTAGTGCTCATGGATGAAGCTGTATCATCGAATATAAAAAAGCTTGCTATGGATATTTTTTGTCACTATTCCCTTATGGTTATTTTTATAATAAATAATTATTTTTGTTTCTGAATAATTGCTTATTTTTTCAAACTTAATATGGAAAGTATTTTTTTATTAATTATCACAGGGTTCTTTATTGGTACACTTGGTACTTTGATTGGTGCGGGTGGAGGATTTATCCTGGTTCCTATTCTCATCATTGTATATCCCGGTTTTTCTCCTGAAACTATTACGGCTATTTCAATGGCGGTGGTTGCGTGCAATGCAATCTCTGGCTCAGTAGCTTATATGTCTTCAAAGCGTGTTGATTATAAAGCCGGGATTATTTTTGCTATTTGTACCATTCCGGGTTCTATCCTGGGAGTACTTACTACTAAAATAATTCCCCGTGATCTGTTTGATATCTTTTTCGGCTTTTTAATGTTAGGGCTTGCGCTTTTTCTTTTCCTTAAAGGCGGTAAACAACATTCAGTAATTAAAGAACCATTATCGAAACGCGGTGGATGGGTGCAACAGCACCTTGTAGATAAGTGGGGAGAAAGTTATGAGTATGCGTATAATCTCAGGTTTGGAATGTTGCTAAGTGTTTTTGTAGGATATTTTTCGCCGCTTTTGGGGATAGGAGGAGGTATTATACATGTGCCTGCGATGACCGAATGGCTTTTATTCCCGGTGCATATTGCTACAGCTACCTCTCATTTTATTCTTGCAATCATGGCGACTGTGAGCGTGGTGACCCACTATTTTCAAGGAAATTATAACGATCCATTGGTTTTAAAAATGGTGATATGCCTGGTGATAGGAGTAGTTCCCGGCGCTCAACTGGGAGCGTATCTTTCCCGAAAAATAAAAGGAAGGTATATAATCAAGGCTCTGGCAGTTTCTATCGGCATTGTGGGTATCAAGATATTGGTTACCAGATTTTTGTAAAGCCTTATTTTAAAATGTTGAATGTAATAAACATGGTAATGATAAATAAGGAAAAAAGCCCGAGAAGAAAGATAATGTCTGCAATTTTTTCATAGCGATAGCTCTTTTCACTATTACTTTTCAAAGATAAAAAAGAAAGCAGACTGCTTGCCATAAACATGAAAATGGCTACTGCCGTAAATTCATCAATAAGCGTTTTGCCAGTTAAGTTCAATACTTTTAAGGAAGTAAGTACTATGAAACAGATACCCAATAGATTAGACGAAGTATTTAAGATATGTATTGATTTATTATTTCTTTCTTCCATTTTTTGAGGATTTTTTTATTTATAAAATTGTGAGAGGCAGACGCCTCATTGGACGAAAATTAGAGATAGTTCCTTTCAATGTTTCCCACAAAATTTTGTTAAGTAAAAAGAGATTCGTTTTGCGTAAAACATACTTTCCTTGTAGAGGTCAGAAAGAAACAGTCTCAGAAATTTTACTGATATCGTTCGATATTTTATAGATAAAATCGAGCTGTTCTTTCATTTGAGGGTCAGGTGGTTTGATATTATCTCCGAAGGGGGCAGAATTGTTCCTGAGTTTTTCAGGCGCATAAGATTTGTCGAAGTGTTTTGTACTTTTCTCTAATATGGAAAGTGAATTATTTACACCTGTCAGGAAGTCTTTGGGAAATTGTTTTTCTTCATTATAAGCCGATGTAGTGAGGCTGGCTATATTGGAAGACAGCACATGGTTTAACACCACGAACTCATATATTTCTTTGCGGTGAGGTTGCTTACTTTTAGGCTCACTCAGCATACGATTAAATACATTTGAAAGATTGGCAGTACTTACGAAGATTTCTTTGCGGGCCAGTTTATATTCGAGCGATGAAATTTTATTTCCTGTCAGAATATCTTTCAGTTTTAGCAAGTAGCGTATATTGGCTTTTAGTGCGTCGCCCATATATTTTTGTACATGTCCCGATTCCCATTGTGGAAATAAGAAATAGCTTGCTAAAAATGCCAGCGTGGACCCAATGACAGTATCCATGAGCCTTTCGCCGGCTACATTTAACGCCCCAAGTCCGAGAAAGTGAAAAAGGATTAAGATGTAAGGAGTAAGAAAGATCACCATTACGACATAATTGAGTGTTTTAAAAGTATAAGTTCCTATCATGAAAAACACGATAAATGCAAACAAGGCGGTCTGGTCTTTTACAAAATAAATCAATAAGAGGCCGATGATACCGCCTCCGGCGGTCCCCATGATCCTATCGTAATTTTTTTTCTTGGTGAGACTAAAGGAAGGTTTAAGGATGATGATAATGGTCATCGTGATCCAGTAGCTATGATGCCCCTGTAAAATTAGTTTTGAAATAAAGAAGCCTACTCCGCAGGTAATCATCATTCGTAATGAATGCCGGAAAACAGAAGATTGGAAGGTGAGGTTATTTCTTAAAACTGAGCCGTTGATTTTTTGATGAGTGACAAATCTTGAGTATTCCCTTCTGCTTCGAAGATTTCCTTTTCCGGTAGTATCCTCGATAAAATATTTAAGGATCTCATCCGTCTTTTCTCCAAGGCTGCGGAGGTTTACCAATATCTTCTTGAGCATGATCGTGCTTCCGCTACTTTGCAGGTTGTCAATTTTTTCCTTGATTACATTCAGTTCACTTATCAGGTTAAATCCTTTTTGGTAAGTGCTTCCTGCCTGGATGGCTTCGCCGATATTGTCCATTTCGGTTACCAGATGCTTGATGGTAAGAGAAAATTCTTCAAGTATGCCGGTGGATGCATATTTTTCCCGAAGGGATGAGTAATCATACCATGTGGCCATGATGTGTTCAAAGAGATCTACAATATCTACGAAAGTTAATACCAGTAAACGTCCTGTGGGAGTGGATTCTTTTAACAGCGCTCTATTTTTAAATAATAATTCCCTTACTGTATTTTGTTTTTCATTTACAATTGCCTGTTGATTTAATAGTTTGCGATATTGCTCTTCAAGATCAGATTGAGGATTATACATTTCTGATTTGATCAATAAATAGCGTGCGGTTTCGTGAATGCAATCACCCAGAGAACGTTTTGCCGGCTTATGTGGTGTAAGACGATATAGTAATAAAGCAATTACCATATACCATACGCCGCCACATAAGATGAGGAGGCTGTCGGTAAATACTTTTTGGAACGGCATTACATCCGACATCTGCAATACCATGATAAGTAGTGATGCGAAGCCTACAGAGGAAGCGCGGGTGCCGTACACAGAAAACATGGTAAAGAAAAAAGAGGATGCTAAGATCAGCATACCCATCAGTAGTGTGTTATGATTGAGTATTCCCGTGAGGAGTGCACTAATAAAAACGAAAATGTTGCAAAATAACATTCCGTTTTTTCTATGCACAATTGGACCAGGGCCATCCGCAGAACTTACACACAGAGCGCCCAGAGAGAGAGTGAGGCCTGTTGCCGTATAGCCCAGAAAAGAAAAGACTACAGCAGGAATTACAATTTCAAGAGTGATTCTTACGCCGTCGGCAAAGTATTGGCTGTATAAAAAATATCGTATTTGCCGGGATCTTTCCATGGATGGTTACAGTACAAAAGAATAAATGTACATCTTCTTTTCTTTCACGAATAAAGTAAAGTTTGAGGTAATCCCGCCGGATCAATTTAATACCTGTGCTTCCTTTTCTATAGGAATACTCTTTTGTTCTTTTATTTTTTCCCATCCGCCCAACACATTTCTCAGGTTGTGATATCCTTGCCTCTTGAGAAGAGAAGCGGCTATCACGCTTCTGTAGCCGGCGGCGCAGTGAATATACATATTCAGTTCTTCATCAAGTTGTGCAATTTGTACCACATCTGTCATTTCTGCGAGTGGCAGGTTCCTGGCACCTTTTACGTGCCCTTCTGTAAATTCATTAAATCTTCGTACATCCAATACTGTCAGACGATGATCAAAAGGTATATCCATTGCAAGTTCATCGGCTTCTATATCTATGATGAGGTCCGTCTTTTCGCCAGCATTTTTCCATGCATCAAATCCGCCTTTCAGGAATCCTACCGTCTTGTCGAACCCAACACGGGCAAGCCTTATAACCGTTTCTTCTTCTTTCCCTTCGGGAGTTACAAGAATAATAGGTTCCTTAAAGGAAAGTAAACTTCCTGCCCATTCTGCAAATCTTCCTTCCAAACCTATTGAGATGGAGGCGGGGATAAAGCCGTTGGTGAATTCATTTTCGTTCCTTGTATCTAAAATCACACAACCGTTGTTAGCTTTTATCTTAAATTCATTTATAGAAAGGGGCGTCAGCCCTTTGGATTTTATTTCATCAAGATCGTGGTATCCTTCCTTGTTTATTCTGGCGTTGATACTGAAATAAACGGGAGCTTCTGAAAGCCCTTGTGTTACAGACTTTACAAACTCTTCCTTTGTTTGCTGCTGCATGGCATAATTGGTTTGCTTTTGGATGCCAATGGTGCTTTGGGTTTCGGTGCCGATGTTTTTTCCACAGCTGCTTCCGGGCCCATGGGTAGGATATACAATCACATCATCAGGGAGAGGCATTAATTTATTTTGGAGAGAATCATACATTACGGATGCGAGTTCTTCGGTGGAAAGATTGCCGCTGCTCAGGTCGGGGCGGCCTACATCACCTATAAATAAAGTGTCTCCAGTAAAGATGCAGTAAGGTTTGCCCCCTTCCTCATTCAAAAGATAGCAGGTAGATTCCATTGTATGCCCGGGTGTGTGTAAAGCTTTTATATTGATGTTTCCTAACTGAAATACTTCGCCATCTTTGGCGAGATGAAAAGGAAATTTTGTTTCTGTGTTGGGTCCATACACTATGGTAGCACCGGTTTGTCTGGCGAGTTCCAGATGTCCGCTTACAAAATCTGCATGAAAGTGAGTTTCAAAAATATATTTGATAGTGGTGTTTCGTTCTTTGGCAATCTGCAGATAATCTTTTATATCCCTCATTGGGTCCACTACAGCCGCTTCTCCATGGCTTTCAATAAAATAGGCGGCTTCACTTAAGCAGCCTGTGTAAAGTTGTTGTATATACATAAGTTTCAATTTAAAAAGCCATACTTATGTGAAGTTCATAAATATGGCTTTGAGTAGATTATTTCCTTTAAGGAAAAATCAAAAAGGCTTTTTATCCGACAAGGCTTTTTACGAATGTATTAATGTCGGCAATACGGTCTTCATTGATCGTATAGAAAATAAATTTCCCTTCGCGCACTGTATTTACAATTTCTGCTTTACGTAAAATGGCAAGATGTTGAGAAGCAACTGATTGCTCAAGACGCAATTTTACATACAATTCAGTAACGGTAATCCTTTTGTGTTCGTCAATTGTTTTTAGAATCAATTGTCTTAGCTTATGATTTAGCGCGCGTAATACCAATGCCGCCTTTTTAATTTTCAGGTAATCCATGTTCCTGAGAGCCTCACTTTCGTTCGTGTGTTCTAAGTGATTGGGTTGGTGAATTTGAGCTGTTAATGACATGCCTATTAGATTTTAAATGATAAGAAAATGGTTTTTCGAAACTGTTCTGTAGCGAAGGTACGTATTGTAAATAGATATAGTCTGTAACGAAATATTAAAAAAAACGGGTTTTAAGCCTTTTTTGCATTCGTATAGAAATCCTTGAGATATATAGGGTGAGAATTAGTTAAATTTTCAAATTTATTTTTCAAAAATTGAGTCCAACAAAATTTACCTAAAGCGGAGGCGGTTATTTCTATATTTTCAAAATGGAAATCGTGAAAACCGGTGGCCGCTTTTTTGAACTTTTCAGAACCGCTTCCAAAGAAATAAATGGGATGGCCTGATGAGAATGTTTGAGTGGTTTCTTCTGTTAAAATCATTGCTGATGGAGGGTTTACCGGGTGGAGTGTATGGTCGTATGTTGCGGTAAACACTTCTGCTCTGCGGGCATCTATCATCGCGCAGTATAAGGCATTTTGATCCTTTATCTTTTCGATTGCGGAGAATGCCATTACTTCTAAAGTATTGACCACGATGAGGGGTGTTTTCAAAGCAAAACAAAGTCCTTTGGCGGTAGCAAGACCTACTCTGATTCCTGTATAGGAACCCGGGCCACCGGTAACCCCAATAGCCTTTAATTCAGTCGGTTGAATGTCATTTTCCTGTAAAATATGGTGAATGGCACTATGCAAAAAAGCAGCATGGTTTTTTGAATCGGTATTTAATAAAGTTGCCAATAATTCGTTTTCATTGGTAAGATTTACAATTGCGGTTTCAGTGGTGGTGTGTATGTTTAATAAGTAGTTCATTTTATAAATCTATTCCGGGTTTTTCTAAAAATAATTTTTTTAATGCAGGTGCAGGATGGTAGCGGTTTTCTTTTTCGGATAATTTTTCCAATAAGGTATAAATGTTTTTTATTCCGATCTTTTCAGTCCATTCAAACGGCCCCGCGGGGTAATTCGTTCCTGATTTCATGGCGAGGTTTATTTCTTCGCGGGTACTTACTCCTTCGCCCAAAGCATAAAACGCTTCATTGATGATCATACTCATCACCCTTGCTGCTACAAAGCCCGGTTCGTCTTTTACCGGAATACTTTTGCGGTTGAGAGAAGCAAAGATATTTTCAAAAGATTGATTTTCATTGGATGATATTTCCCAAACTTCTCTTTGTAAAAATCCGGGCCATGCATTCATTCTGCTTACATAGTGTGGAAGTTTTAATTGTGATAATGGTTCAATAACAGAATTGATAAATACAGGCTTTTCCTCTGCTATATTGAAATCGAATTTGCGCCATGACTCATTAAGAATAAAAATGGAATTAAAATTTTTATAGTCAACTGCATTCAGAAGCGTATTATTAAAAACTACCTCCGCATTATACTCTATCTTTGTGGACTGTAATTCTTTCTGTTGCTCTTCATCTGCAATCATCAAAATCTTCATATTGTATTTTTTGCAAAAATAGGTTTGTTAGTTGATGGAAAGTTTTGCAACTTTAAATCTTTCTATTTTATAAAAACAAAATTATGAGTAAATCAATTATTAAGACATCGAAGGCACCCGCACCGATAGGCCCTTATAGCCAGGCAGTAAAAGCGGGAGGTTTTTTATTTTTATCAGGACAGATAGCCCTGATGCCGGGAACTTCAGTTTTGAAGACAGGTAATGTAAGAGAAGAAACCATTCAGGTGATGGAGAATTTGAAAGCGGTTTTGAATGAAGCCGGATGGGATTTCAGCAATGTAGTGAAGACATCTATTTTTTTAAAAGAGATGAGTTCTTTTGCAGAAGTAAATGAGGAATACGGTAAATATTTTACCGCTGATTTTCCGGCGAGAGAAACCGTAGCAGTGAAAACATTGCCTAAGGATGTGAATGTAGAGATCAGTATGATTGCAGCGGAGAAATAAAGAGATACTACAAAGGGTAATAAGAAAGGTAAGAGAGGGCAGCCTCTACTGTTACTTACAAAAGTAAGGTGCCCCGAAAGTTCTTTAAATTTGTGCGGAAGTAAATTAAAAAAAGAAAATAGTGAACAGGCAGGTAATTATAACATCTAAGGCACATAGTTATTTAATGGAGACATTGCAGCATAAAGGCTATTCAATCCTTTTTTCTGAAAAAATAAATTATGATGAATTAAGCGGAGTGGTTGGGCAGGCGGAAGGATTGATCGTGACTACCCGCATGCCTATTGACAAGGCATTGATTGATAAGGCTACGCAGTTGAAATGGATCGGAAGGTTGGGGAGTGGTATGGAATTGATAGATGTGGAGTATGCCGAATCGAAGGGAATACAATGTGTGAGCAGCCCCGAAGGGAATCGTAATGCAGTGGCGGAACACGCACTTGGATTGATTCTGAATCTCACTAATAAAATCAGTTCAAGTTTTCAGGAGATAAAAGAGGGAAAATGGATCAGAGAAGCTAATCGTGGTATTGAACTGGAAGGTAAGACCATCGGTGTCATCGGTTACGGAAATACAGGCTCGGCACTGGCAAATCTGTTATCATCATTTGGAGTGACAGTGCTTGCTTATGATAAATATAAATTTGATTTTGGCGGCGAATATATCAAAGAAGCCAATCTGGAGCAAGTGTGTCGCTATTCGGATATTATCAGTATGCATGTGCCTTTGACTCAGGAGACCAATCATTTTGCCAATGAACATTTTTTTAATTTGCTGGAAAAGTCACCCTATTTTATTTCTACCTGCCGGGGCAAAGTGACAGACACAGTGGCTTTGATTACCGCACTAAAAAATAAAAAGATCGCGGGAGCAGGACTGGATGTACTGGAAAATGAAAAATTAGAAACATATACCAAAGAAGAAAGCCATAAACTAAACTGGCTAACGGCGCAACCTAATGTGATTTTAACGCCTCATATAGCCGGCTATACACACGAAGCACTTTATAAAATGGCAAAAGTGCTTTTAGATAAATTGGGATTGAAATAGATTTTAAAATTTATTACATTTGTATCCATACAACGTCTTAGTAAATATGGGGCGTTGTATTTTTTTTCGTATTGATGTAAAGTTTTTGACAATTAAAATAAGATATTATGAGTCAGGTAAACTATGTTACAAAGGACACGTTTGAAAAAATGCAGGCAGAACTTCAACACATGAAATCAGTGGAGAGGCCCGCAGCTTCAAGAGCAATAGCAGAAGCCCGTGAAAAAGGGGATCTTAAAGAGAACGCGGAATATGATGCTGCCAAGGAAGCACAAGGTATGTTGGAGGCTAAAATAAAACAATTAGAAAGTATAATTGCTACTGCACGCATAGTGGATGAAAGTACCATAGATACTAGTAAAGTTTCTGTGCTTACTACCGTAACACTTACCAATCTTACTACTAAGAAACAGGTTACTTACCGCATTGTATCTGAAAAAGAAGCCAATCTGAAAGAGAAAAAAATATCTGCCACATCGCCTATCGGCAATGGATTGCTGGGTAAAGCAGTGGGCGAAATTGCGGAGATACAAGTGCCCGCAGGAATCATCAAGCTGAAGGTTGAAAAAATAACTGCATAAGGGATGAGCAAAACAGAGCCGGTAAGGTTTTGCAGGAAAGCAGCGTGGTAAGATGAAACCTCACAAGCCTGTGTGAATGAGGAATACCTAAGAAATTCTAAATAATAAAATCATGACCTTATTTACGAAAATAATTAAAGGAGATATTCCTTCTTACAGGATCGCGGAGAATGATAAATTCTATGCCTTTCTGGATATTAATCCATTGGTAGAGGGGCATACATTGGTGATTCCCAAACTGGAAGTAGATAAATTTCTGGATATGCCGGATGATTATTTATCCGAAATTTTATTATTTGCAAAACCTATTGCTATAGCCATTGAAAAATCTTTTCCCTGTAACCGTTGTGGATTAAGTGTAGTGGGGCTTGAGGTTCCTCATGCACATCTTCATTTGATTCCTTTAACTACAATGAACGATATTAATTTTACCCGTATGAAACTTTCTCCTACACAGGAAGAATTGAAAGCTACACAGGAGAAAATATTGAAGGCAATGGAGTAAGCGGAGATAGGATAAGCGCATTTATTTTGCCCTCTCAGGGTTTTTTACTAAAAAATCTTTCCATCCGTTTATTTTTTTTGATGGATTATTTAATAATGCATTTCCCTGGAAATGATGGCATACGGCTACAGCGAGGGCATCGGTAGCGTCTAAATGTTTGGGAATTTCTTCGAAAGTAATAAGCCGCTGCAGCATTTTTAATACCTGGAGCTTATCGGCATTCCCGTTTCCGGTGATGGATTGTTTCACTTTGCGCGGAGAATATTCTGTAACCGGAATACCCGAATGCATGGCCGCAGCAATCGCCACGCCCTGTGCCCGGCCAAGTTTTAGCATACTCTGTACATTTTTTCCGAAGAAAGGAGCCTCAATGGCAAACTCATTGGGGGAAAATTCAGTAAGCAGGTCGCATACTTTTTGATGTATGATCTGTAAACGCTCATAAGCATCCTTTTTGGGGGAGAGTTTCAGTACATCCATAATAATGAGCGACATTCCCGCATGGGTAACTTCAATAATTCCGAACCCCATAAATAAAGTGCCCGGATCAATACCTAAAATGATTTTTGAATTTTTATACAATTGAAGTTTATTTTTACCGCTTTGAAAATAGAAGATTGTAAATTAAGTGAAAATTCCTGTATTAAGATTTCATGATTCGTGCTAACAAAAATATTAAAATAATTTTCAAGTATATTATTGCGCCGGTATTGGGGATATGGTTGTTTTATTCCTTGTATCAGCAAATAAAGGCTCAGCCTAATCTTCGTCAATCAATAGCCTTGATAAAAGAAGCGCCGTTTGGAGAAGGGGCATGGAGGTTTTGGCTCGTGATCTTATTGGCATTCGTAAACTGGGGCATGGAAGCAAGAAAGTGGCAGGTATTGTTGAAGCCTGTCCAAAAGATGAATTTTTTGAGAGCCTACAGGTCTGTATTAAGTGGCCTTGCCTTGTCTTTAAATACCCCCAACAGAATGGGAGAATATGGTGGCCGCATTTTGTATGTAAAAGAAGGCAGCCGCATTAAAGCCATCGCACTTTCCATCGCAGGAAGTATCAGCCAGCTTATTATTACCTTAGTGATGGGGTGTGGAGGGCTTGCATACCTCTTGTATTTTCAAAATGTTCAGGAAGATTCTGTAATGGGGCTTTCTATGTTCTGGATCAAGATGTTACTTTTCATCTCATTGTTGGTGGCAGTGATCCTTGTTTTGTTTTTCTTTAGGTTGTCCTGGCTCATCAGGCTGGTAGAAAAGATCCCGGCAGCGGCGAGATTGGTAGAATACATTAGTGTTTTAGATGAGTTTACTGCTAAATTATTGTTAAGGCTACTTTGTCTTTCTTTCTTTCGGTATCTTGTTTTCGTCATACAATATATCTTGCTTTTGCAGGTTTTACAGGTAGAGATTGTGTGGATAGATAGTTTCTGGGTCTTAAGTATGCTTTTTTTGGTACTGGCAATAGTTCCCTCGTTTGCGATTGCAGATCTGGGGATAAGGGGAAAATTTAGTACAGAGTTGCTAAGCATGTATAGTGCGAATACGGTCGGCATATTAGGCACTACTTTTGGAATCTGGTTGATCAATTTATTTATTCCCGCACTTGCGGGGAGTATTTTGATATTAGGTATAAAAATTTTTAAAGACAAATAATATAGTTTGAAATCAATTATCTCTCTTTTAGTTTTATTGTTTGCTGTTACCAGTCAACCTGAAGATCAGTTTTGCGGTGTAAAGAATACGGCTTTCAGGGAAGGCGAAGTAGTTACTATGAAGGTTTATTACACTACACTGGGAATGTATGTAGGAGCAGGAGAAGCCAGATTCACCACTACGCTTGAAAGGTATAATGGCGTACCTGTTTATCATTGTGTGGGCACCGGTGATTCTTATTCTTTCTTTGATAACTTTTATAAAGTTCGCGACCGGTATGAAACTTATATTGATACTGCGAGTATGTTGCCTGTGAAATTTATCAGGAATGTGAATGAAGGTGGATACAAGATTTATAATAATGTGACTTTCAATCATAAAGCCGGCACAGCGGTAAGTACCCATGGTGTTTTTAAAGTAACTCCCTGCATACAGGATGTGATAAGCGCCGTTTATTATGCGAGGAATATTAATTTTAATAAATACAAACCAGGCGACAAGATTCCTTTCGATATGTTTTTGGATGATGAGATCTATCATCTTTATTTGCGCTATGAAGGGAAAGAAAATGTAAAGACAAAATATGGAAAATTCCGTGCTATCAAATTCAAACCTTTGCTGATCAAAGGAACTATTTTTGAAGGCGGTGAGAAAATGAATGTATGGATAAGTGATGATGCAAACCGGTTGCTACTCCGTGCAGAAAGCCCGATATCAGTGGGTTCTATAAAAGTGGATATGATGGGGTATAGAAATTTACGCCATCCTCTTACTTCTCTTATCAGTTTCAGATAAAAGATTTGTTATTGATTCTCCGAATCCTTTTTATTTTTATTTTCTTTGCTTCTTATTCTGTATAAAATAAAAATAGATATTCCAACAACGAGATAGGTTATTGATAAAAGCATATTCTCCATCGGAGAAAGAACCGCGCCCTTGAACTGTTCTTTCACGAAAAGATAAATGATGACGGCCATTCCCGCTATCAGGAAAGAGAGACTTATTTTTTTCATTGCTTTTTTTTGTGCTGAATCGGTTTACAATACACTTTCAAGCAGGAAAGTTTCTTTACTGCGTATGCCCTTGTCTGTTAATTGGAGGTTGCAACATTCGATCAGTGGATCATGTTCAAAAAATAAAATAAAATCTTTCTGTTGAGCTTCTGTAAGAAATGATTTTTTTTCTTTCAACGTGTGTAACGGGCGTGTATCGTATGCCATTACATACGGTATCGGAATGTGAGCTACAGAAGGAAGCAGATCGGCCATATAGATAATGGTTTTACCATTATAATTTATTTGCGGCAACATCATCGCATCTGTGTGGCCATTTACGAAACGCATGTGTATGTTTTTAGTGAATTCAATTCCTTCTTTTGTTTCTACGAATTGTAACTTTCCACTCTCCCGGATGGGTAAAATATTTTCCTTAAAAAAACTGGCTTTCTCCCTATCGTTGGGTTGGGTAGCCCATTCCCAGTGCTTTTCATTACTCCAGTAAGTAGCATTTTTGAAAGCAGGAATTAATTGGCCGTTCACTCTTTCTATGGAACCACCGCAATGATCGAAGTGAAGGTGAGTTAGAAATACATCGGTAATATCTTCTTTGGAAAATCCATGTTTTGATAAAGATTTTTCCAGTGTGTCGTCGCCATTAAGAAAATAATGGCCAAAAAACTTCTCGTCCTGCTTATTGCCCATCCCGTTGTCAATAAGGATCAGGCGCCCTTCGTCTTCTATGAGCATACAGCGCATGGCCCAGTTGCACATATTATTTTCGTCAGGAGGATTTAATTTCTTCCACATACTTTTTGGCACTACGCCAAACATGGCACCACCGTCAAGTCTAAAATGTCCGGCATTTACAGAATATAATTTCATGAGTGTTTGTTTATTTGCCACAACCGGATTAGGATCAATTGGGTGAATTACACGGCAAGTAATCTTTTATCCTTTAGTTGTTTATGCAATGCCGAAATTAAACCAATAAGGCCAATTGCAAAAAAGACTACTAAAGAAAGTACAGAATTGCGCATGGAACCGGTTTCTTCTTCTATAAGACCAAAAGCAGTTAAACCGATTACAATCGCTACTTTTTCGGTCACATCATAGAAGCTGAAAAAGGAGGCTGTGTCGTTGGTAACCGGCATTAGTTTGGAATATGTAGATCGGCTTAAAGACTGAATACCGCCCATTACAAGGCCTACGGCCACTGCCAGTATGTAGAAGTGAATGGCGGTCTCCATGTAATATCCTCCTATACATATTGCGACCCAGAAAATAACTACTCCTATGAGTACAGGGAAGTTTCCATACATTCCTGATAGCTTTGACATAAGATAGGCGCCGGCGATGGCCACCAACTGAATGAGCACTACGGTAATTATGAGATTGGTAGATGGAAGGTTCAAAACTTTGCTTCCGAAATTGGTAGCTGCGAGCATTACCGTTTGCACGCCCATATTATAAAAGAAAAAAGCGAAAAGAAATCTTTTTAGCACTGGCATTTTTATCAATTGAAAAAATACTTTTTTCAATTCAATGAATCCACCTGAAATGAAATTCCTTTTTTTTGTAAATTTTTCTGAAGGAATACTTTTGGGCAATCGTTTGAAAGTGATTTGTGCGAAGCCAAACCACCAGATACCTACCAGGAGGAATGTCCATCGTACGGCATCTCCTGCACTGTGTAGAAAAGGAATTTTCTCCCAAAATACAACTAATGCAAATCCTACCATTTGCATTAACACACTACCTATATAGCCGTAAGTAAATCCTTTGGCACTTACATTATCCCTGTCTTCTTCGGCGGCTATTTCGGGCAAATAAGAATTATAAAATACGAGGCTGCTGTAAAAGCCGAAAGCGGCCAGCATCATACAAATAATTCCGAAATCAAAATACTGTGGTGTGAAAAAATACAGGCAGCTACAGGCAACAGATCCCAGGAGGCAGAATGCCTGCATGAATTTCTTTTTGTTTCCCTTATAATCAGCAATAGACGAAAGAATAGGTAAGGTAATAGCTACTACCAAATAAGTAAATGCCAGTGCATAATTGTACAAAGCTGTATTTACAAAGGTTCTTCCAAAGAAATGTACAACGCCGTTGTAGGGAGCAACCTTTGTCATTTCTGTATAATAGATTGGGAAAAAAGTGGTAGTGATTACGAGATTGTAAACCGAATTGGCCCAGTCATACATCGCCCACCCGTTAATGACTTTTTTAGAAGCAGTCTGCATTTAAAAAAAATAAGGGTTCAAATTAGTAAAATTTATCGGGGAAGATGTAATTTTTTTAATAAACGGAATCCTTTTTGGAGCAAATAAGTTAATGTTGTATATGCCCGCTATAAATAAGTCCCAATAGAATAAGCCCGATCACGATCCTGTAAATTCCCCATATACGGAATCCATGTTTTTTTAGAAATTCAATAAAAAATTTAATAGCAAAAAGCGCGACTACAAAGGCAACGATATTTCCGATGGCAAGTAGTTTCAATTCATCACCTGAAAAGCCACCGTTATTGTGATAATGCTTAAATAATTTATATCCTGTGGCAGCAACCATGGTGGGCACTGCGAGAAAGAAAGAAAATTCCGCTGCAGCGCTCCTTGTAAGTTTTTGTTGCATTCCGCCTATGATAGAGGCAGCACTGCGGCTTACTCCCGGTATCATGGCGACACATTGCCATATACCAATGATGAATGAATTCGTATAAGAAACTCCTTTTTCCGAACGAATGGTCGGATGATTAAAAAATTTATCTATAAAGACCAGGACAATGCCACCCAACAGCAGCGCAATTGCAACAGTGGTAGTGCTTTCCAGCAGTTCGTCTATTTTATCTGCAAATAACAGACCCAGGAGTATTGCGGGGATTACGCCGATAATTAATTTGAAATAGAAATGAAGATTTTTAAAATCAAAAAACTTTTTCCAATACAGTACCACTACAGCAAGGATAGCTCCCAGTTGAATGGCTATCGTAAACATTTTTACAAATTCATCTTCCTTTATTCCTAATAACTTTTCTGCAATGATCATGTGGCCGGTAGAAGAAATAGGAATGAACTCTGTAATGCCTTCAACAATACCGATGATGATTGATTGAACGATGTCCATTTTATATAGGATTGATTTAGATATTAAAATAGAAGACACAAAAAAAGCGATGTGATGGTCATCGCTTGGAAGTTATTTTTATTTATTCTTTTTTATGATGGCAAATATTTCGATAATCAGCCCGGCCACAATCAATATAGGTGCCAGCGTAATTCTCCTGAAACTATAGATTGCTGCATCGTCAAACACGTTGGGGTCGGCACTTTTGCCACCGGCCATTAAGAAAAAACCGAGAGTCATTACAATAAGACCAATCAGCATCCATTTATAATTCTCTTTGGTAAAGAGGATACTATCTTCAGGAGAGGAATGTGCGGCTTCTTTTTGTGAAGAGGAGGAAGGAGTAACCTTTTTTTGAGTACTCATATATTTATTTTTATTTGCAATGTTAAGGAATTAAAGGATTCATTCTTTTACTTAATATAATTCGTCAAGCTTCATCTTTAAATATTTCAAGGCGGAACGGTGAGTACTTAAAAGCGTAATAGAAATACCGAGTATGAGGATTCCTGCGAATATGATTAGCATATTGGTAGTATCGTGAAGCATCTTTAAATAAGGAATGAATTTTTCAGAAGCCGTGATGAACCCTATCATGAGGGCTATTGCGATGGCAGAGGCGATAATGCCGTTGATAATGGCTCTTCCGTCGAGTGGCCGCGTTATAAACCATCGTGTAGCGCCTACCATTTGCATCGTCTTGATGATGAAACGGTTGCTGTACATAGCTAGCCGTATGGTATTATCTATGGATACGATCACTAAAATAGACAGAATAATGGCCACCACCAGTAATACCAATGTGGAGGTTTTTACAAACTGGCTTACCCCTGCCACGGTAGCCTTGGGGGTTTGAAATTCAGAAACTGTTTGAGGGAAATTGTTCATCAGGCTACTTTCCAGAGTCGCCAGACTGTCCTTATCCACGAAATTGGCTTTTACGTAAAAGTCAATGCTTTCGGGCAATGGATTGCTGATGGCAAGTGTTTTCCAGAGTGTATCGTTTTCCTGATTGTATTTTTCGATGGCTTTTTCTCTTGTGATGTATTGCACATTCACGGCGTAAGGAAGTGCTTCAATGTAATTTTTCAAAGAATCTATCTGCTGATCGCTTGCTGTGCGGTATATATAAGCATGTAGTTGAATATTTTCTTTAAAATAATCTCCGGTCTTTTTGATATTAAGGAATATCCAGCCGACGATACCAAAGAGAAACAGCACCAGGGAAACCCCTATGATTGCGTAAACGTAAGATGGTTTACCGCGTTTGGTGGATGCTTTACCGAATTGTGCCATACAAAAGAAATAAGTTTATTAAAAACAGCTTTAATGGTCGGGCAAAAATAATTCTTTTTGTACAGGTTTAGTATTTTTGCGCCTTTGCAAATGACTGCTAATGTAATTTACATTCTGCATTAGTGTGAACAGGCATTGAATCAATAACGTTTCTTTCACAAAAAAATAATAAAAGGCATAGATGTTTTAATATTTTGCAAAAGAAGACGTGCAGAATATTTATTTTAAAATATTGCCTACATTACAAAATATCATTAATAAATAGAATGGAGTATAATTACAGGGAGATAGAAGAAAAATGGCAGCAAGCCTGGAAAGAATCAGAAATATATAAGGTGAGTAATTCATCGGATAAGCCTAAGTATTATGTGCTGGATATGTTCCCATATCCCAGTGGTGCAGGCTTGCATGTAGGGCATCCTTTGGGATATATTGCGAGCGATATTTATTCCCGTTATAAGAGGTTGAAAGGATTTAATGTACTTCATCCGATGGGCTTTGATAGTTTTGGCTTGCCTGCTGAGCAGTATGCCATCGAAACCGGCCAGCATCCCGCTACGACTACCGAAAAGAATATTGCTACCTTCAAAAGCCAGTTGGATAAAATCGGTTTTTGTTACGATTGGAGCCGCGAAATAAGGACCAGTGATCCGGAATATTACCGCTGGACGCAATGGATATTTTTGAAGCTTTTTAAAAGCTGGTATAATCATGCAAGTGAGAAGGCGGAATCTATTGAGGCGCTGGTTGAAGATTTTGAGATGAACGGTAGTGCCAATGTACAACCCCACGTTACTTATTCTTTTTCTGCTGATGAGTGGAATGATTTTGATGAGAAAAAGCAGCAGGAGATTCTGATGGATTTTCGTCTGGCTTTTTCGTCTTATGGCGAAGTGAACTGGTGTGAGGCATTGGGAACAGTACTTGCCAATGATGAAGTGGTGAATGGTGTGAGTGAGCGTGGTGGCCATCCGGTAGAAAAGAAGAAGATGCGTCAGTGGTATTTACGCATTACAGAATATGCCGACAGGTTGCTGAAAGGCTTGGAAACGATCAATTTCAGTGATGCGATGAAAGAAATGCAGAGAAACTGGATCGGGAGAAGTGAAGGAGCAGAGATGAAATTTGAAATTAAAAATATTACTGTGCCATTGTCTCCGCAAGCGGAGGAAAGCCTCACCCCCGGTCCCTCTCCTCAGGAAGAGGAGGGTGAGGCGAGGAGAAGCGAAGCTTTTTCCATCAAAGTGTACACCACTCGTCCTGATACCATTTTCGGAGTTGATTTTTTAGTGCTTGCACCTGAACATGAGTTGGTAAATGAAATAACTACGGAAACACAACGGTCATCCATAGATGAATACCTTACTTATGTGAAAAGCCGTAGCGACCGTGAAAGGCAATCAGAAGTAAAACAAATCACCGGATGCTTTACCGGAGCTTATGCCATCAATCCATTTGACGGTAAGCAAATACCGGTTTGGATTGCAGAATATGTTTTAGCCGGATATGGAACGGGCGCTATCATGGCGGTTCCCTGTGGTGATCAAAGGGATTTTGATTTTGCAACACATTTTAATATTCCCATTACTAATATTATCGGCGATTATTTTAATAGCAAAGAAGCCAATCCTACCAAAGAAGCCGTGTTGCAAAATTCCGGTTTTCTAAATGGACTACTGATGAAAGATGCCATAGGTATTGCCATCAATAAAATAGAAGAATTAGGAATAGGAAAACGGAAAGTAAATTATCGTATGCGTGATGCGGGTTTTAGTCGCCAACGTTATTGGGGTGAGCCATTCCCTATTATCTGGAGTGACGGCATTGCGATTCCTTTGGATGAAAAAGAATTGCCGTTGGAATTGCCTTTTGTAGAAAAGTATGGTCCGGGAAAAGAAGGGGAAGGGCCTTTATCGAATTTGAAAGATTGGATCCTCGCCCCCATCCCCTCTCCACAGGTGGAGAGGGGGGCCGCACTCGTCCCAAAATATAAAGTATTATCTCCTACGCAGTACGAAATGGCAAAGTTAATGCGTAAGGAATATACCAAAGCAGAAGATAAGCTTTGGCAAAGAATTCGTAATAATAAATTAGGGGTAAAATTCAGAAGGCAACACCCAATAGATTCATATATAGTTGATTTTGTTTCGCTTCAGGATAATTTAATTATAGAAGTAGATGGCGGCTATCACGAAAATGAGGAACAAAAAATTTATGATGAAGAACGTACCAAAAGATTAATTGAAATTGGATTTCATGTCATTCGTTTTAGCAATAAAGAAGTAATGGAGAATGTATTTGAAGTCCTAAAAAAGATAAAGGACACTATTCCTTCTCCCCTCTCCACTCGTGGAGAGGGGCCGGGGGTGAGGGAAACCTCCACCATGCCCGGTTATGCCGGCTCTTCCTGGTATTTTCTTCGCTACATGGATCCTCATAACAATCAAACATTCGCTGATAGAAAAGCAACCGATTATTGGAACCAGGTGGATGTGTATATCGGCGGTACAGAACATGCGGTAGGACATTTATTATACAGCCGTTTGTGGACAAAGGTGTTGTATGATTTGGGATTGATAAGTTTTGATGAGCCATTTAAAAAATTGGTGAATCAGGGAATGATACAGGGGAGTAGCAGGTTTGTTTATAGGCTTGCCTTTTTTAATATTTCAATAGAAGGCAAAAGGCCTATTTTTATATCAAAAGATATTTGGCTTAAAATTGAGGCATCTAAAGATCCGATTGGTAATCTTGTTAGCAGAATAACATCAAAGTTTAAAAATTACTTTACTCAAGAAGAAGTTCTTAGAGTAGGGTACGTGGCCAATGAGTTGCATGTTGACGTAAATATTGTTGATGGGGTTGAATTAGACGTGGAGGCTTTCAAAAAGTCAAAACCTGAATATGCCGATGCGGGATTTATTCTGGAAGAAAGTTCCTCCCTTTCGATTGGCAAATACATCTGCGGAGTAGAAACAGAAAAAATGTCCAAATCAAAATACAATACGGTTAATCCGAATGTTTTGGTTGATAAATATGGCGCCGATACTTTCCGCATGTATGAAATGTTTCTTGGCCCGGTAGAGCAAAGTAAACCATGGGATACCAAAGGTATTGAAGGTGTACACCGGTTCTTAAAGAAGTTATGGAGATTGTTTTATGATGATCTGAAAGGAAAAGTCTGGAACGAAGAAAAGCCTACTGATGCCGAACTAAAAACCCTCCATAAAACCATCAAAAAGATTGAAGAGGATACCGAACGTTTTTCTTTCAATACAGCGGTAAGTGCCTTTATGGTTTGTGTAAATGAACTCACGGATTTGAAATGTCATAAGAAAGAGATCCTTGAGCCTTTATTGATTTTACTCACTCCTTATGCGCCACATATTGCAGAAGAGTTGTACCATACTTTAGAAAATGCTGGATCTGTTTTGAATGCTGCTTATCCGAAATTGGAAAATAAGTATCTCACTGAATCTGAAAAGGAATATCCTATTTCCATCAACGGAAAAATGCGTACTACGATGGTCATTTCTCTTGATGCCACTCAACAGGAAGTTGAAAAGATAGTGCTTGAAAATGAAACAGTACAAAAATGGATTGATAGTAAACCAATAAGAAAGATAATTTTTGTAAAGAATAAAATGGTGAATGTGGTGGTGTGAGAAACTGAATTACTTAGGGTGTGGTTTTTGATTCTTTTATACTAAAGAAAATATCTTTATGCAAACAATCTTAGGCTCCGGCGGAGCGATCGCCAATCATCTTGCGAAAGAATTAAAAAAATATTCCAGTGAAATAAGGCTGGTTTCCAGGAACCCCAAAAAGGTAAATGAAACAGATGAGATTTTTCCTGCCGATTTAACCAACAAGGAATTGGTCAATAAAGCCGTTGCAGGTTCTGAAGTGGTATATCTCACACCGGGCTTGCTTTACAATATAAAAATATGGAAGCGTGATTGGCCGGTAATCATGCAAAACGTAATTGAAGCGTGCGTAGAACATAATGCCAGGCTGGTTTTCTTTGATAATGTATATGCATACTCGCCGGATGAGGTTGCTCACATGACAGAAAATTCCCGAAAAGATCCTGCAACACGAAAAGGTAAAGTACGTGCTGATTTGCTAAATATGATTTTTGCTGCCATTAAAGATAAAGGCCTCCAGGCGATCGTTGCACGCAGCGCTGATTTCTATGGCAAAGAGGTGAAAACAGGGTTTTTAAATTTTGGCGTTATTGATAAATTAAAAAAAAGAAGTAAAGCAATGTGGCAGTCTGATGCCGGTAAAATACATTCACTTACTTATGTCCCGGATGCTGCTAAGGCAGTGGCTATTCTCGGGAATGCATTAGATGCTTACAACCAGGAATGGCATTTGCCTACGTCTTCCCAGAAATGGACCGGCAGAGATTTTATCAACCAGGTAGCACACCAATTGAATGTAAAACCCAAATATTACGTTCTAAACAAAACCATGATAAACCTGTTGGGTATTTTTTCTACCACAGTGAGAGAACTAAAAGAAATGCAATATCAAAATGACCGGGATTATTTCTTTGACAGCAGCAAATTTGATAAACACTTTTCTTTTACACCTACCACTTATGAAGAAGGGATTAAAGAAAGTTTGTAGGAATGAAAAACTGCTGCATACAATTATAAAATAGAAATCCATTTTTGTATAGTCATGTTTCCCACTTACCGGTATCTTTTGCAATATCAATCAATGCCTGCCCGTGTTGAGTCATCAATCCGGAGTCAATCATTTTAAAAGCTCTTTCTTTATTTCTTTTCCCCCACTTGCTTTTAGGATTACGGGGTGTAAATTTTAGATAGCAGCTTTCACTATCGCGTTTATTGGCTTTACTATCCACCCAACCAAAACAAAGTGCGTTTTCAATAGCATCGTGCCAGTGTACACTGGGAATTTTACTTTTCTTGTGATAAACGATGAGATAGACAGACTTCTCAGTCTGGCAATTTTTGTGGAGCCATTGCCGCCAGGCTTCGGTTGAATTCGCGTAAAGCGTTTGAATACCATCTTTAGTCTCCATTAATACTTTTTAGGTATTTTAATTATTGACATGGATAAGGCTTCTTATACCAACTGTATTTTTAATTATTTTATCCTAAACTAATAAATTCCAAAAGTAACTTGTCCAAATTGGGCGTAGCAACAGAAGAGGAGTGAACGGTTTCCAAAATTTTTTTCGCGACCAATTGCATTTCCCCTTTTGCAGCATTGGCATGGGGAGCCATAGCCAGAGTGCCCATATCGCTTTGCATTGCTTTTTGCCAATATAAAACAGAAAACCATTGAGGCATTATCATAAAAATAATTTTCAAGTTGGAAGGTGTTACCGGAATGCCAAGATTGGTGAGTGCGCGAAAGCCTTCTTTAATAGATTGTACCATTAGTTTCACACTCTTTTTATTTCCCCCCAATTGCGTACTGTCACCATTTTCTTTAATAATTGCCGCAGAAACACAAGCCATGAAAACAGCGTGTGTTTTGAGCCACGACTGCATGTTATCACTTATGTCAACACTAAAGCCTGCTGTTTCAAAAAGTAGTTTTATTGTTTTTATAGTTTCCGATTTCACTCCGCTTATTTCTCCGATAGTTGTTTTCTGTTGCTTGATTTGGATAAAGTCAATTAGATTTTCTTTGGCAGTACCACCTGCGCCAGGAAATCCAAAAATGACATGTTTAGGTTTTAAGTCATCTACAATTGCCTGAATATTTTCAGGATTGTTGAGCATAAACATTATGAGGGGACTGGCTGAATTATTTTTTAAAACAGGCAGTACACTTTCAAACTGGTCGAGCCTTACCGTTGCGATTATTAAATCATAATGGTCATTCGCTTCTAATTGCTGGGCTAATGGAATACGGGCATTTATTTTCTTTCCAGTTAATTGTTCCCTGATGATTACACCGTTTTGTTGCAAACTTTCAAAACGTTTTCCGCGCGCTAAAAGAGTAATATCATTTTTTGCATCAAAAAGTTTTGCAGCATAAATACTTCCTATAACACCCGCTCCGTAAATAAGGATTTTCATTGGATAAATTTACAAAATGAAAACTGTTTACATCTTATGAACTTTGGTCAAGGGCAGTCTGTTACTTTTGCACACTATTACTATTGATCAATGAAGCGTTACTTCCGCATTTATTTGGATTCTTACAGAGGTTTATCCCGGCCATCATGGATGTTGTCAGCAGTGATGCTGATCAATAGAATTGGGGCCATGGTATTGCCGTTCCTGGGAGTCTATATGGTGGCAGAACTTAAATTCACGATGTCACAAACCGGAGTGGTATTGAGTTGCTTTGGATTGGGCGCAATGGCTGGTTCTACTTTGGGAGGTTGGCTTACAGATAGAGTCGGACATTTTAGGGTGCAATTAACCAGTATTATTTTGTCGGTACCCATTTTCTTTTTATTACCCCTATTTAAAGAGGTGTGGAGCTTGTCAATGGGTGTTTTTGTATTAAGCACTGTTACCGAAACATTCAGACCCGCAAATTCTGTTTCAATAAGCGTGTATGCCAAACCGGAAAATATCACCCGTTCTTTTTCGCTCAATAGAATGGCCATTAACCTGGGGTTTTCTATTGGTCCTGCCTTAGGTGGGATATTAGCAGCTATTTCTTTTAAATTATTATTTTATGGAAATGGTATTACCGCGTTGTTAGCAGGATTACTCTTTTATTTTTATTTTAAAAATCTTCCGGTTAATAAAAACAAAGAGTTTTTACACCACAAAAAGGATGAAAAGAAAGTGAAGGCCGGTATATCTCCCTGGAAGGATAAACCTTTTCTCATCTATAGTTTGTTTTGCTGTTTGTATAGTATTTGCTTTTTTCAGTTACTAAGTACTCTACCTCTATTTTATAGACAAGTTCACCATCTTAGTGAAGGAAATATAGGACTGATATTAGCATCAAACGGTCTCGTCGTATTTCTTTTAGAAATGCTGATAGTACAGGTTGCAGAAAGGAATTTTCGCTCATCGTCCGTAATTCCACTGGGCGTATTTTTAGGTGCTTTTTCTTTTTTAATTCTTCTGGTGCCTTCCGGTATGTGGGTTTTATTTTTAGCAATGTTCATCATGAGCCTGTCAGAAATTTTATCAATGCCATTTATGGCAACGGTTACGGTTAAACGTGGTTCAATAGACAGGAAAGGAGCCTACATGGGTTTAAATGCACTTTCAGTTTCTTCTGCCTTCGTATTTTCTCCATTGATAGGCACTTTTGTAGCAGAGCATTTTGGTTTTTCAGTGTTATGGATAGGCACCGCTATTGTGGGAACTGCTACTGCATTTGGTTTTAAATGGGTTTTTGGTAAGTTTTGATAACGTAATAATAGTGCGAAAGAACGCAACTGAAATAACCAAAAAATAGTTTCTTTTATTTAGTTTCGGTTTTGAGCTGTGATTTCTTTGAATAGGAGACCAGCCTGCCATAGGCAGCCATATAGATAACAGAGATTCCTCATTTCTTTTTTTTTTGAAAAAATTAGTGAACAGAATTCCATCCTTCAATAATCCCCTCTATGAGATCTGTGATAGCATACATTAGTAAAATCAGGATGCCTGTTCTTTTAAAGATTTTATTCTGAAAAAGCTTTTTCATTGTTTGTATTTTCATTATGAAAGGAATATCTATAAACCCCATCGGCTTTTATAACCGGTGGGGTTTATTAAATCTCTCATATAGACGAATCTCGCTATAAACCTTGCAGGCAAATGATCGGGATTCTTACTCTCATCTTTTTGAAGTGTTCGAGGGAATCGCCTCTTTCAACATTTCTTTAACAGCAGCTTCGATCTGGTCATCTTTCCCGTTTAAAAGATCTTCATACGGAAGAGGTACCCTAATGTCGGGTTCTATTTCCATGTTTTCGGTAGTGCGCCCTTCTTTGCCAATCGTGCCTATCATCGGAATTCCGAAAACGATTGTGGGATCAATCTGTGTTTCCCACCAAACAGCAGTACCGGTTCCGGCTACGGGCATTCCTATTAGTTTGCCGATCCCATTTTGTTTATAGATGTAGGGGAAAATAAATGCATCGCTGTAATTGCTTTCACTCATTAAAACACAACTTGGTTTTTGCCAGCGGTTTAGCGGCTCACCACCTTTCAAAATATGTCCCTGTGGTGAGAATTTGAGATAAGGTTTACCACTTAAAAAAGTATTGAGATCATCGTGAAGCCATCCGCCTCCGTTGAACCTGGTATCAACGATCAATGCTTCTTTCTCCCGGTCTTTTCCCATCACTTCATCGTAAGTGGTTCTGAAACTTCCGTCATCCATGCCACGGATATGCACATAGCCTATTTTCCCGCCGCTTAGTTTATCCACCATATCACTCATCTTTTTTACCCAACGTTTATACATCAGACCTGTTTCGGCACCGAATGAAATTGGTTTTAAGCTTTCTTCAAATGTTGATTTTGTGACGGGGTCGTACACGGTTAATAAAGTATTTTTTCCGGTAGTTCTGTTGAGAAGGATTGCCCAGTCGGTATCAAGAGGAATTTCTTCACCATTGATTTTCTGTATCAGGTCGCCGGCTTTTACCTTTGAAGATGATTTATCTAAAGGGCCGCCTGTGATCACTTCAGTGATCTTTAGGCCTTGTCCTGTGTATGTTTCATCGTAGAGCAAGCCGAGGGCTGAAGTCTCATCACCATCAGGAATTGTTTCATTATAACGGCCACCTGTATGCGAACCATTCAATTCACCGAGCATTTCACTCAGTAATTCCTGAAAATCAAAATTGTTATTGATGTAGGGAAGAAATTTCGCGTAGGTCTTTTTGTACATTTCCCAATCAACTCCATGTAGTTTCGGATCGTAGAATTTTTCTTTTACCTGCCTCCATACGTGATCAAATATGTATTGCCTTTCTGCAGCAGGATTTAAAACCATCTCTGCATTGGTTCTTATCGGAGAAATCTTTCCTGTGGCGATATCAATTTTGGTCAGGTTGTTTTTGTTAGTTACGAACAGCGACTTGCCGTCCTTCGACATTTCCAGCCCGCTGGGAGTGCCGCCCATCTTAGCTAATATTTTGGTAGCTTTTGTTCTTAATTCAGTTTCCCATAGATCATATCCTTTTTCAAATGAAGCCAGATAATATAATTTACTTCCTGATGAATCAAGTACATAATCGCTGATGGAGGAACTGTTGATGGTCATTCGCACTTTTCGGTTTTCGAGATTTCCCAGATCCGGTGTCCAGGCCTCTTTCTCCTTTTCAACATTTTGCTTTCCTTTTTCTTTTTTAATGGACAGTCCTTTGAGGGAATCAATTGTTTTTTGATTTTTCTTTCCTTTTGATTCTTCTTCTTTCAATAAGTCAAAATCTTCTTTGCTCATTTGATACCGATCATACAAAGCCTGATCAAAGAAAATGCCATATACATCTAATTCGCGGCTACCCTGATTGGCAAGTGATTTTCTTCCTTCACGGTCACTAAGCCAGGTCATCATTTTTCCGTTGAGTGCCCATTTAGCGCTGCCTTCACCGAAACCACTATTCACAGGATAGGTGATTTCTCCACTCCCATCGGCCTTTACCAAAGCGGTATTGCTGCTACCAAAATAACTCCTCTGATCATCCATGATCATCCACTTACCATCCGGGCTCCACTGAAAATCCCAATCGCCATCAGAGTAAGAGTAATTGTGACCTTCAGGCAAAAGAGTTCTTTTTTGTCCGGAGGCAATGTTATATACTTTTAGAATATTTCTGTTTTCGACATAAGCGATCTCTTTTCCATCAGGAGAATATTTGGGTTGATATTCTTCAGCGCTTGTTGCGATTACGGGTTCTTCTTTTAAAACAGTAGAAGCATAGAAATAAGGTTCTTCTTTTCTTACAATAGTTGTTTTATAAATATCCCAGTTATCATTTCTTTCTGCTGCGTAGATAAGGCTTCTGCCATCAGGACTCCATTGTACCATACGTTCCTGTTGAGGCGTATTGGTGATTCTTTTGGTGTTGGTGCTTTCCACGCTGGTTACAAATATTTCGCCCCGCGATACAAAAGCAATTTCTTTTCCATTGGGAGAAAGAACGAATTCCGTAACACTGGTTTTGACGGGAACATTTTTTTCAAACTCGGATCCACCGTCGTTATAAATTTGTAAAGAGACTTTTTGAGGCTGGCTTCCGTTTGCCATCGTATAAATTTCTCCATCATAAGTAAAACAAAGAGTATTATTTCTGGAAGCGCTTAAATGCCTTACCGGATTATTTTTAAATTGAGTGAGTTGTACCAGTTCTTTGCTTTGAAGCGAGAGTTTATATACGTTTTGAGTTCCGTTTTTTTCACTTAAATAATAAACAGATTGGTTGTCATTACTCCAAACCGGCTCGCGGTCTTCACCTATGAAATCACTTATTTTTTTATACTGATTATTTTTCACATCCATGATCCATATATCTCTTGTGACTGCGGATGTATGATGCTTGCGCCAGGGATCTTCGTACCCTTTCCTATCCTGAAAAACAATTTGAGTTCCTGTACTGTTGTAGTGAGCGTCTTCCATTCCCGCACCGGAGATCAGCATAGCCCTTCCCCCTGTTACAGGTACGCTGTATAAATTTTGAAAAAGCCGGGGACTATAAAAACGTACATTATTTGCCTGTATGTTTCGTGCGCTTCCGAAGATTACGGATTTGTCGTCGGGCGAAAAATCATAAGCAAAATCATTGGCACTGTTGTAAGTTAACCGGAGTGCTGTACCGCCCATTGCAGGCATTAAATACACATCGAAATTACCGGAACGATTGCTGGCAAAAGCGATGTATTTCCCATCGTGGCTCCATACGGGCATTTCATCCTGTGCATCTGAAATGGTTAATGGTACGGCTACACCGCCTTTGGAATCCATACGGTAAAGGTCTCCTTTGTAACCAAATACGATCGTACTCCCATCGGGGGAAATAGCTGGGTACCTTAGCCACAAAGGATTATTTTGGGCAAATGAAGTGCTTACAAATGACATGCTTCCTATAGAGATACATATCAGAAAGGTGATGATTTTTCTCATAAAACAGAATTGAAAAGTAGATTTGTGTTTCTAAAAATACGATTCTCTTAGTTCAATGGTGAAAAAATATTATGTATCTCCTTGGATACATAAGTTACTTATGTATATTTGCTTTATGAAAAAATCTTCCTTATACAAAGGATTGCTCGAGCCAATAGTTATCCAATTGCTCAAAGACAATGGTCGCATGTACGGTTTTGAGATTACTCAAAAAGTAAAAGCACTTACAAAGGACGAACTGCAAATTACGGAAGGTGCATTATATCCTTTATTACATAGATTAGAAGCAGAAGGTTTACTGGAAGTTTCGATGGAAAATATCGGTAACAGGATCAGAAAATATTATTCGCTCACAAAGGCTGGTAAAAAAGAAACGGTTGGTCATCTGAGAGAAGTGCAGGGTTTTGTAGAAACATTGCAAATACTTTTTAAACCAAAATTGGTATAGATGCTCACCAACGGACAAATACAATCCTTATTTACCTTTTGCGAAAATCGCAAAGTACAATATTATGATGTACAGGTTGAATTAGTTGATCATCTGTCAAACGCTATTGAAGATGAAATGAAGTCGAATCCTAAAATTACATTTGAAGAAGGATTGGAAAAAGTGTATCAAAGTTTTGGGAATAAAGGCTTTAAGCCCTTGGTAATTGAGAAACAGAAAATGGTGAAAAAGAAGAATTGGAAATTATTTTGGAATATTTTCAAGTCTAAACTGCGGTGGCCAAAGATTTTACTTTTTTTTGCCTTGATTGCCGGGATGGTTACTTTATTTTCTATTGATGTAAAGCTCATGAAGATGATAATTTCAGTATTGTTATTATCAGGATTAATTGTTCCATTTTATGAATTGTATTTGAAGGTAATCGTTGCTAAAACAGGTTATAAGTTCATAGTAGTAAATTTTTCGCCTTTCATTTCTAGTGTTGCCTATATGCTCTTGGTGCCCGGTTTTCTGAAAATCTTTACTCATAAAGCTCTTTTTAGCTTAATGCCAATGAATCTTTTCATTCCGGTAATTAGTATTTTTTTGAGCCTGTATATTGTTGGAATTATAGCTATGTGTCAAACGATTTCTTCTGTAAAAGGCTTATTATATAAAATGTATCCAAAGCACTTTTTTATAGTGTAATAAATATGAAATATAAAATTTGAAAGATGCTGACATCTGAACAAGTACAATCCTTATTTGCCTTTTGCGAAAAACATTTCGTGAAATATTATGATGTGCAGGTTGAATTAGTAGATCATTTGGCCAATGCCGTTGAATTAGAAATGCAAAACGAACCTAAACTTTCTTTTGAAAAAGCAGTTGAAAAAGTTCATCGGAGTTTTGGGGTACGAGGGTTTGCTCCTTTAGTTGCTGAGAAGCAAGCAGCTGCAGAGAAGCATAACAAAAAGCTCTTTTGGCAATTATTCAAAGATCATTTTGGTTGGCCGAAAATTTTATTTTTTTTTGTATTACTCATTATTTTATATACGCTATTTTCTTTTGATCCGTCTTTTATGTATTGGGGATCATTAGGAATTATTTTTATTTTCTGGCCGGTACTTTCGACCGGTATGCTAAGGCTCCAGAGGCACGTGTACAAGACTGGTAAGAAATTCGTGGTAATCAATCTTTCATGGATTGGTTCATTACTTTTTCTTCCGGTTTATTTTATTAATATTTCAAATGCATACAAGACGTTTTTGGGAGATTATACTTTTAGTTATCTGCAACACAGCTTGATCGTTTATGGTGTGAGTACTTTTTTAAGCCTTTACATAATTGCAATAGTGGCGTATTGGCAAACGCTTACTTCAGTACAAAAGGATCTACATAAAAATTATCCTGAAGTTTTTTCAGTGGCAGAATAGGCTTTTCATTTTTCCATAAAATGTAATGTTTTCATAATTAATCGTAAACTGTATGCCCATTTTTTACGTTTATAAAACCACATCTCTCAAAAAATTGTACTTTTACTTATTAATTTTTACTGAATGGAAATTACCCCGGGGCCTTTGTTAAAGACGATCAATTCTCCCGCCGATTTAAAAAAATTGGACCGTACTCAATTACACCAGGTATCTGATGAACTACGTCAGTATATTGTGGATGTGGTGAGTGTGCATGGTGGCCATTTTGCGGCAAGCCTGGGTGTAGTAGAACTCACGGTGGCATTACAGTATGTTTTTAATACTCCTTACGATCAATTGGTCTGGGATGTGGGGCACCAGGCTTATGGGCATAAAATACTTACAGGACGCAGGGATCGTTTTGATACCATCAGGAAGAAAAATGGTTTAAGCGGTTTCCCTAAAAGATCCGAAAGTGAATATGATACTTTCGGAGTAGGTCATTCATCTACTTCTATTTCCGCTGCATTGGGAATGGCAATGGCTTCACATTACAAAGGTGAGAATGACCGGCAGCATATTGCAATTATTGGTGACGGTGCTATGACGGCGGGTGAAGCTTTTGAAGCAATGAATCATGCCGGAATTGAAAAGAGTAATTTACTGATTATCCTGAACGATAATTGTATGAGCATTGACCCCAATGTGGGTGCTCTCAAAGAATATCTTACTGATATCACAACTTCTCAAACGTATAATAAGTTCCGCGATGACTTTTGGAAAGCGCTGGGAAAATTGCCAGGAAAAACTTTTTCAAGAAAAATGGTTTCAAAAATTGAAGCTTCTTTAAAAGGGATGGTGAGTAAAAGCAGCAATCTCTTTGAATCATTGAATATCCGTTATTTCGGCCCAATTGACGGGCACAACATCACCAAGCTCGTGGATACTTTAAAAGATATGAAGGAAATTCCTGGTCCTAAAATATTGCATATAAAGACCGTAAAAGGAAAAGGATATGAATTAGCAGAAAAGGATCAGACCAAATGGCATGCGCCAGGTTTATTTGATAAGATAACCGGTGAGATTTATAAGAAAAAATTTGATCTTCCTCAGCCACCCAAGTACCAGGATGTCTTTGGATATACGATTATTGAACTAGCAGAAAAGAATGATATGATCATGGGTATTACTCCGGCGATGCCGAGTGGGTGCTCACTAAAATATATGATGGAAAAAATGCCCAACAGAGCTTTTGATGTAGGTATTTGCGAACAACATTCTGTTACACTCAGTGCCGGGCTTGCTACACAAGGAATGCGTGTTTTCTGCAACGTTTACTCTTCATTTATGCAGCGCGCTTATGACCAGGTGATACACGATGTTGCACTCCAGAATTTGCCGGTTGTATTTTGTCTGGACAGGGCAGGGCTCGTGGGCGAAGACGGTTCTACCCACCAGGGGGCTTATGATATTGCCTACATGCGTTGCATACCCAATATGATTGTGAGCGCTCCCATGAATGAGAGTGAATTGAGAAACATGATGTACACAGCACAATTAGACACTACCAAAAACCCTTTTGTAATTCGCTATCCGCGTGGTGAAGCAGTAAAAGCGGATTGGAAAACAGAGATGAAAGAAATAAAGATTGGTACAGGAAGAAAATTAAAAGATGGTGAAGAAATAGCTGTTTTATCTTTTGGCCATCCGGGAAATTTTGCTGCTGCAGCAATAAGAGATGTAAAATCAGAAGGATTGAATCCGGCTCATTACGATATCAGGTTTGTGAAACCATTGGATGAAGAATTATTGCACGAGGTTTTTACAAAATATTCTAAAATAATTACCGTGGAAGATGGAACGATCGTTGGCGGATTTGGCTCTGCTATTTTAGAATTTATGAATGCAAATCATTACAAAGCAGATATAAAAATCCTTGGAATTCCTGATGTGATTATTGAACATGCCTCTCAAAAACAGCAACAGCGAGAAGTAGGGATTGATGCCGGTCATATTGCGGAAGCGATCAGAGAAATGGCAAGAATAGATGTAAATAAATTATTGGCAAAATAGCTTTTCGTTCCTGATGCGGGAATAAATAAATTGATACCGGATTTCACTAGCGTTTCGATGTTATAAATAAAAGTTCTTTGAAAGTATTGTCAGTATTGAGTTTGCGTAGATTTTAAGCCTAAGACGATTTGATTTTTTGAGTGTTTTTAATTTTATATTTACCTGATAATCATTGTTTTATGAATTCAGGCAAATATATTTTCTCTCAAATAATGGATTTGGTGTCCTCTACATCATTTCAAACCCTTGTCAGTCGCTATAAAGGCGATTACAAGGTAAAAGAATTTAGCTGTTGGAAACAGTTTTTATGTATGGCTTTTGGCCAATTAACTCATCGTGAAAGCCTCA
>JBDTGA010000126.1:0-33543 GCA_039937655.1 Ginsengibacter sp. | reverse complement strand
CTTTTGCCTTGATGCAAAAGAAACAAAAAATCAAGGACAACCCGACCGCTCCGCGCGTTTGTCCGGGCCAGCTCCACAGGGACTCTCAGATGAATAGCACGCTTTCTAAATCGAATAAGATAATTGTTATCTTACCAAAGATTTGGGATCTTTTTTTTAATTCTTTTTATAACACGAACCAAACTATCAATAGGTATCAGGAACTGATTTCTTTCAAGTTTATGATACTCCTTGACATATTCAGCAAGCCCTATATAATTCCGGCTTTATTCGCAGTAAGTCTGGATCATGTACAAATGGAGTTTTCACACTCACACTTTTTAAAAAGATAAAGTAAAACGGAGGCAATCCGGAGTAGTATCCGCCTCTCATTTAGAGAAGATTATTAATCAGCATGGATGAATGGAAGGTGGAAACCATCTTAGTCGAAGAATACTGTTACTATACAGGCTTTTTCGTTTACAGATTCAATATAATTCGAAAAAAGATCAAACACTTCTTGATCCGAAATACATGCGTAACACACAAAAAAGGGGAGATGTAAAAGCATCCCCCGATTTGAATCAAGTTTGACTTGACACATGAGAAAAATATAGCTACAAACTGAAAAATAAAAAATCAACTTGAGGAACAAACCTTCATCCTCCCTAAAAGAAATCAATCTAAGGAGTAGTGGAAGAACTATGTTTCTAATAATTTTTTAAAATTATTTCTTTGGATAGGTAATCGCCGCAAAATGATCTTTACTTAATAGCTGCCTTGCGGTATTTCTTATATCTTCCTTTGTTATACTTTTGACTCTTTCTACGTACTTTAGAAAGTTTTCCTTTTTATTATCAAATAAATAGATTGATTTTAGTTCATCCATCCATACACCATTATTCTTAATCTGTTCATTATACTGTTCTATCATCGCTTTTTTTACTTTTTCCAGATCGGCTTCCGATACACCAGTGTCTTTATATCCCTTTATTTCTTTATTCAGTTCGGTCAGAATATGATCTACATTTTCAGGTCCGCAGGGTATCTGAGCTTCAATGCTATAATGTGCATAAGGAAGTTTGGTCACAGAGGCAGATACGCTGCCACTATAAATCCATTGTTTCTCTTCTCTCATTGTTTTAAGCAGCTCTATGGTCATAATCTGTGCTAACATATTGGCTCTTAACGCCATGGAAGAGCTGTATTCAATCTGTCCGTGATAAATATCCAGGATAAGACTTTTTTGGTCTGACCCTTTGTAAAACTTAAAAGTTTTATCTCCCTTTACCATCCTTATTCCGTTATCTTTATACACAGGCTTTGTCTCCTCAACAGGCAGGCTGGCAATGTATTTTTCTATCAATGGCTTTAAGGAGTCTGCATCTACATTTCCGGTAAAGAAGAAATGGAATCCGCTTGCATTGGCAAATTGCTCTTTATAAATCTGGATGATCCTGTCTGCATTGATATTCTCTATATCCTGCTGTGAAGGGATAACAATCGGCGCAAGTGGATTGTTGTCATAAATTACCTTGGTCAGAGAGTCCTTAAATGCGTTCTGCGGATCCGCCTTAAGTAAAGGCAGGCGGGCTTCTACCTTATTATACCATCCCCTTAATAAGGCGGTATCTTTTCTGGGGCTGGTCAGCACCAGGTAGGCTACCTCCAACATTGTCTTGATATCTTTTACCGAAGATTGTCCCTTCACCTCATCAGTAATATCACTCATACTGGTGCTAACACTAACTTGTTTGCCGGCAAGGTAATCACTAAGTTGTGTAGGTGTAAACTGCCCATAACCCATCGTTCCAATAACACTCATCAGAAAAGTGATATTAGATTTATCTGCCACCCTAAAAAGGTTGGAGCCTCCGTATTTAACCCCGCTGAACAAGACCTGATCTTTCTGAAAGTTGGTTGGCTTAATCGTAACCATTACTCCATTGCTCAGCGTGTAGGTAGTTGTACCCAATTCAGTGTCTCTGCTCTCTGCAACAATCTTTCCAGGCACAGGCTCCTGACTCAAAAGTGTGGTAACACCTGCCTTTGCAGCAGACTGTTTTGTCTGCTGTTGAAAAGCTGTTGCTACTATTTGCAGCAATCCTTGTTCTGATGGTAAGGTTATCTTTCCTTTTACAGGTCCGGTAACCAGGGTAAAGTAATTCTCAGGCATCTTCAATACCTGTTTGGCGTAGGCGTTAATATCTTCCAGGGTAATGTTAGGCAAAAGCTCTTTAACATACTGGTATTCTTCGCCAATTCCTATCAAAGGTGTCCCTTTCATAAAGCTGCCTGCATAGGCTTCGGCATAGGAGGCTGAAGGGGTATTATTGCGTTCTTTGTAAGCACTTTCATAAGCAGGAAGATAGACATTCTTAGCAATCTGTATATCTGCTGGTGTGAAACCGTATTGGCCTATATTTAGAAGTTCACCTACGGCCGCATTAATAGATTGTCGCAGATCGTCCAGAGGGGTTACGTACAGTTCCATGCCCTCGTCATCAAGCGAAATCTCGCCTATATTCCCAGTCAGGCTAAGTTGTGCACCGGCAAAAGGAGGATTGGAAGTCTGTGCTACATCCCTCAGTTTCCTGTTCAGGCTTTGAATAAAAATACTTTTAACAAGTCCTTCTTTGAAATCTTCAATCGTTTTTTCTGTTTTTACCTTGTGTCCAGGGTACATCAGCGTAAAACCATAGCTCGTAGTCTCTGAGTCTGTTACGATCAGGGCCTTCTTTTCTGTATAAGGTGCTACCTGATAATAAGTGCGGTCTTTTTCTTTTCCAGAATTCTTTATTTTACCAAAGTATTTTTCTATGAGTGCTTTGGCTTTGGTTACGTTAATATCACCCACTACGATTACTGCCATCAGATCAGGGCGGTACCAGTCGTGGTAAAACGCTCTTATGCGGTCAGGACTGGCATGTTCTACAATGCTGTCTTTACCGCCTGAAAGGCGGTAAGCATAACGGGAGCCGTTAAGCATCTCGGGAAGGAACTTATGCATCATCCTGGTTTGTGCATTCAGGTCACGCATTCTGAGTTCTTCCAGTATAACGTGGCGTTCTTCATTTACTTCTTTATCAGTAATGAGTGCCCCATCTGCCCAATCGCTAACAATCTGGAAGCCTTTTTCCAAATTGGATGGATTGTCTGTAGGAATGGGTAGTAAAAAATAAGTTCTGTCCCAGCCGGTATTGGCGTTGAGGTCTGCACCAAATCTCACTCCTATCTTCTGAAGGTAATCCACAAGTTCATTTTTGGGATAATGCCGCAGGCCGTTAAACTCCATGTGCTCCATAAAGTGCGCCAGCCCTTGCTGGTCAGGATCCTCTAAAATAGAACCCGCTTTAACTACCAATCTTAGCTCTACTTTCTGTGCTGGCTTGGCATTGGGCTTGATGTAATAAGTTAGCCCGTTGGATAACTTGCCAATGGTTACAGCGGTATCCGCTGCTAAAGGTTGGGTCAAAACAACCTGGGCCTTTGCCATATCATTCATACTAGCCGCAAAAAAAGCGATCAGTATTACTTTAATAATAATTTTTTTTCTCATTAATTTATTCTTTTTTTATAGTCGGAAAATGTGTAATTATTCTTTCACAATTCCTTTATCATTGATGTATTATTTGTGTTATTTATGTCAGCAGATCTATAAGATGTCGAACCTGTCTTAGCAACCAGATAACAGGATGCTTTTGAAAAACAGTTTCATTATATTTATTTTATTTAGCACCCACTTTATTTCCTAAAATAATTTCAAGTATTTTTTCATTTTCGATAATAATCATTCCATGGCGATCTGATGTTATCCCTTCTTCTAACATGTATGTGTATTTAGGTACTTTATTTTTCATAACTGTAGGAAAATATACAAATCGGAGATTATCACATCTTTCTCTTAAAGTTATACCGACCTCAATAATATGTGTAGAAATTATAAACAAGCAATTTCTATTTTCAGCAAATGCTTCAGATACAGCAAGCGTTGCATCATAAGCATCCTTAACATTAGTTCCTTTAAAAAGTTCATCAAAGAGTATAACCAGATTCTTAGATTCCGCCACCGCCACTGCCACCTCTTTAACACGAAGCACTTCTGCATAAAAGTGACTAATTCCCAATCCCAAGTTATCAGAAATGTTTATAGAAGAATAAATGCCATCTTTTACTGAAAACGTCATTCCTTTAGCAGCTATTGGGAAGCCCATGTGTGCGAGGTAAACAGAAATTCCGAAAGACTTCATGAAGGTAGATTTACCTGCCATGTTCGCACCGGTCAAAAAAATAACGTTGCTGTCCTCACCAATAGAAACAGAATTAGCAACTGCATTGTCGAGACTTGGGTGATAGAGTTCCTCAATTTGCAAACAATTTCTTTCCGCAGGCAATGCTTCTGCATAGGAAAACCCTCTTGCCCTGGATACATTAGATACTGCTATACAAACATCCAGATTATAAATAACCTGAAAGATTTCCTTCATTTCTTCCTGAAGAGCATGTTTTAGTAAGTAATCGTATTTTGCCATTTTAATAAGTGGCAATTTCAATACGCCCCTTTCCTTAGGTAACCATCTGAGCCATTTGCTTTCAAATATCTTTCTTAATATCTCTATCTGGCTATGATATGGATTTTCAGGGTCCTGCTCCTGTAGTTTAAAAAGAAAATCCTGTAGTATATTTAAAAGTTCTATCGAAGACAAAAGTCCCTCCTTAACAAGTTTATACTCCTGATCAAGCCCTATATAATTCAAAAACTTTCTACGGAAGGTTCTCGTAAAAGCCACCACAATATTTCCGCCTCCCTCTGAACTAAGATAATTTTCCACAACATTATATCTCTCTCTGCTAAAAGGGAATATAAAATTTTTTCTTTCAAAATATTGAAAAACTTCACTTCGTTTATTTATCTCCTCAGCATTTGATAGGGGGAAACGAAACATTGAATCCAGCAGTCTCTCACCTCCCATTGTTTGCACCTTATTAAAAAGGCTATAAATAGAATTCGTTTTGTATTTCCCCAAAACATTCAAATCATCCAGCGTTTGTTTATCTGCAAAAAATCCCATGATTACGAAGTTTGTTTTTTTCTACTTTTAATAATATCAATGATCCCTTCGTTATTAATGATAATCATACCATGACGATCTGCCGTGATGCCAGATTCTAATTTATATGGATATACCGGATTATTTCCATCCATTAGCGTAGGCATATAGGTAAAAGTAATATTATCATAGAGCTCTTTCAGCACATCCCCTGCTTCAATAATATGAGTGGAAACAACAAAAATACAGTTTGGTTTTTGGGCAAAGGCTCCGGTTATAGCTATAGTAGCTTCATTAGCATCCTTTACATTCGTTCCACGAAATAATTCATCAAATATTATAAAAAGGTATTTTGACATGCTTACCTGTTCTGCCATTTTTTTTACACGAACTACTTCTGCATAAAAATGACTATACCCAATGCTTAAATTATCCGGGAGGTTAATGGTAGTATATATACCATCCCTCACAGAAAATGTCATTCGTTTTGCAGCGACAGGAAATCCCATGTGAGCTAAAAACATTGCGACACCCAGCGTTTTCATAAAGGTAGATTTCCCGGCCATATTGGCCCCTGTTAAAAAGACAATATTTCTATCCGGCGTAATGTATAGTGTATTGGGTACCGCATTCGGAACCTGAGGATGATAGACCCCCTCTAATTCAACACAACTCTGTTCCCTCTCCAGTGCCTTTGGAAATACAAATCCCCTCTGTGTGGCAACTTTTGCCACCGAAATATATACATCCAAATTATAAATATAATACAGTAGCTTTTTTATTTTATCCCGTGCTTCATATCTTATTATACGATCACCATCAGCTACCCGGGCAAAGGACAACTTTCCAGAGTGCTTCCCTTCTAACAATACTTCTAATTTCTTATCAGAAATAATCCCGTTGATTGCATTAACATCAGTGCGGTAAGGAGTTTTGCATGCCGAATCCTGAACGTTTTTAATAAATTCATTAAGACTATGAATTATTTTTATAATGGAAGCTACGCCCTTATAAATTAATTGGTACTCTGTGTCTGAACCAATAATATTGCGAAACCTTCTACCCAGAGTATCCTGCTCTTGCCTAAGCCTGCTTCTGTTATCGGTATTACTCAGATACTGTTCAGCGCTATCAAATAAGGCACTTTGGAAAGGAAAGGCTGCTTCATTGGATTCAAAATATTGTATAATTTCACTACGCTCATTAATGGATTCTACATCCGACAAGGGATAACGGAACATTTGTTCCATAACTTCTGCACCACCACTGGTAGATGTGTGGTTGAATATTGTGTATATCGAATCGGAACCTCTCTTTCCAAAAATATTCAGGTCATCCATGGTCTGCTTATCCGTAGTAAAACTCATAATATTTTAATATTTCATAATAATTAATGTAGCAGATATTTATTTTATTATCCCTGTCTGCTACATCCTGAAGAATTACCTTCCTCGTCTCCGAATCCAAATAAGCAGACCGGCTAGTATAAGAAGTGCCGGAAATACCCATTTCAACATAATGTCAGAAATAGCCCAACCACTTTCGCCTATCGTAAGTTTCTTATCCAATGGCGGATCACGGCGCATATCAATGGGTACTTCACCATCTGACTCCCAGTAAAAAGCTGTATTAATTAAATAAAAATTTCCTTCATCCACATCCTTTCTGGTCATACCAAGTTCACCATTACTAAGCCAATCTGCATCTCCGGTTATCAGTATCTTTTGCTCTTTATTGTTTACTTTCCTGGACAATGCCAATACTGTAGGATAAGGCTTCTCTATTTCACCTGCTGCCGGATTAAACCGAACACTATCATCTATAAAATTGGTAGTCTCTAACTCATTCCAACTCCCCGTTGTGTCTGAAGTAAAAAGTGTGGTCACCTTAAAGCCTTTATCTTCATTGTATGATAAAGCTCCGGCCGACGGCATAACAAGTAACGACTCCCTCTTTTGCATATACTTCAAATAATAAGAGAACTCAGCGGCTTCATTACTTGGCTTTTGTATTATCAGGTCAGAAGCAAACTTATCAGATGGTTTAACAATTCTGCCGGGTAAGAATTCTACACCCAACGGTTCTGTTATCTCGTTCATAAACTCCTGACGGCCGGGTTCTCCGGCGATAATAAGGTTTCCTCCTCTTTCAATATAACGGTTCAGCCTTTCATTTTCTTCGGGTGTTAATGACTTCTTCATCTCTGCAATTACCAGAATACGGATATCGTCAGGAATATCCTTGTCTAACTCTACATCTTTAAAATCAAATCCCTGATTAATTAAGGCGTACCGGAATGTTTTTTCCTGAGCAATCATTTTATATCCCCGATCCTTTGGATCATCACTTCCACGCTCCCCTTGTCCTTTTAGAAAACCAACCACAGGAAGTTTCATCACCAACCGTTTAAATGCAGCAGTTATTTCAGCCTCCGAAGGGAAGCGTTGATTATCATCAAAAATTCGCAGGAACGTTTTATTTCCATTGTCCCTTTTGAGTAGTCGAACAAAACGGAACCTTTCAGGCTCCAGGTTGACTTCCTTTTCAACATCTTTATAAGGAACAATATCAAAGTTAAAATTTTGAATTTTGTTCAATGTATCCATTCTCTGTTTAGCATTCAAAGTAGGATATTCTTTATCAAGCTGTTCGTTATCCGCTTTATGATAATAATATTTATATTTTAGCTTAATCTCAGGTTTAAATCTCAGATATCTTTTAAATCTATCTACGTCATATTTATAGCTTGCAGGTAATGCTAAATAATAATTAGGCTCTAACATGTTAGTATAAGTAGTAATCGTAAGCCCGTCTGTTAATTTACTAACTACCTCCTGACTGCTTTTGGTTAGTGTATTGTTTTTATTACGGGTAGCATCATAATAGGCCATAAATTTTGGCTTCGAAGTAAAATAACCTAATAAGGCAGCCCCCGCAATTAACACAGCATATTTACTAAAGCGGACCATCCAGGAATTTTTTTGCCTTCCTGCCTGTAATTTAAAAATGGATAATCCCAAAAATAATCCCATAACAATTAGAAAATACAGCACATCATCACTGGTAATAAGCCCGGAAATAAAGGTATCACTGCGTCCTGAAATCGAAAACCAATACGTGATATCCCGCACGAATTCGATCTCCTGCCCTACCCCTTTTACATAGTTCATCAGCGCAAATATGGCTAATGTACCCATAGCCGCAACCACCACATAGGAAGTTAAAGACGACATATAAAGCCCAATAGCCGAATAAGCACAGATTAAAAGATATAGCCCCAATAAACCACACAATATAACCCTTGTGTCCACAGCCTCTACGGTAAAGTACGAATAGGCTCCAAAGACCCCCAGGATACCCACCAGCACCAAACCATAGATCATTAAAGAAAGAAATTTTCCTAAAATGATCTGGCTGTTGGTTATGGGCGATGAATATAACAGCTTAATAGAGCCACTCGCAAATTCTCTGCTCATTACCCCCATAGTAAGTAAGGGGATGTATAGAAAAAGATAGCCCTGAACAATGGTAAAAAGTCCCTGCATACCTGCAAAAGTGTTCATCGTAATATAATAATTCTGCCATCCTAATGATTCCCGCCTAACCATAGCAGAATAAATACCGGAATATAGTATCCCTACCTGAAAAGTGAAAATAACCAATATTAACCAGGCTACCGGAGAGAAAAACAGTGTTTGTAATTCAGTCTTTGCAATCTTATATATTGTCTTCATTTTGTTGTTTAAGATGAAATTTATTTGGTTAATAAATCAGTTGTTTTTTTGTGTTAATTCAGAAAATATGGTTTCCAATGAATTTTTTTCTACGGCAATTTCCACCAAGCGCCAATTATGAGAAACGCTGGTTTCTACAACTCGCTCAATCACTTCCTGCGCATCGGAAAACTGAAGCCGGAATTTGGTAGCGCCTAAGTCTTCTACCCGAAGAACTCCCGGAATTGACTGTAACTCTTCTACTGTAGGTGGAGCCATCAGCGAAACCACCAATGTGCTGGGCATAATATAATTATCAAATTCCTCCATAGTACCTGAAAAAACCATTTTGCCTTCATCAATCATCCATATATTATCACAAAGCATCTGCACTTCCTGTAATATATGTGTGGACAATAGCACCGTATGTTCTTCGGCTATTCCTTTTATAAGGGTACGCATTTCCAATATCTGATTGGGGTCCAGGCCATTAGTAGGTTCATCCAATACTACAAAATCAGGTTTATGGATGATTGCCTGGGCTATTCCAACACGTTGCTGGTAACCACCAGAAAGATTCCGGATTAACCGCTTTGCAAAATGACTAATCTGGCACTTCCCCATTACCTCTTTTACAGCGGCATCAACCTCTGATGATTTCATAAGCCGTAAATTGGCACAATGGATCAAAAATTCCTCGACTGTGAGATCCATTTGAAGTGGTGGTTTTTGTGGCAGAAAACCCAGGTGTTTTTTTGCCGCCACCGGATTTTCACGCAAGTCAATCCCTTTTATAAAAACAGTTCCCTGGCTTTGTTTCAATACTCCACACATAATATTCATAATAGTGGATTTGCCTGCTCCATTTGCACCTAACAGGCCATAAATTCCTTTGTTCGCGAATTCCAAATTGATGTCCCTAATTGCCCACTGAACACTATAACGGTGGGATAAATCTTTTACTTTAACTATTGAATTATTCATAATGATTTTGTTATTAAACAACAATTTCTTTTCCAATGGCAAACCCCACCATCAGATTCTTTTTAATTATAAAAAATGAAGGATTTCAATTATTTTATTCTCCCTGTTTTTACTACTATATCAACTACTTTCCCTAATCCACTTATCTTACGTAATTCATGAGGAGAACCATTGATAATTACCTGATTGGCAATATTATATAGAATACAAATAGAGAGATTTCACGAAAACATTGAGAATACTATTAATTGAAGATCTCAACTAACTTCTCATTTAACTCTCTACCTCTTATATTTCTAGCAATTATTTTTCCAGAAGGATCTATTAGTAAATTTTGAGGAATCGCCCGAATACCATAAAGCTTGGCAACAGCGTTACCCCAATATTTTAAATCACTAACTTGGGTCCACCAAAGTTTATCTTTATGAATAGCATCTAACCATGATTGCTTCCTTCCGGGCTGATCCAGCGATACTCCCAAAACAGTAAAATTTTTATCTTTATACTCATTGAACGCCTTAACTACATTTGGATTTTCGGCCCGGCAAGGGCCACACCAGCTTGCCCAGAAGTCAACCAATACATATTTGCCTCTAAAATCAGAAAGGGAGACTGATTTCCCAAGGGTATCATTTTGAGTAAATTCTATTGCCATTGCACCTACTGCAGTTTTGCGCGCAACTTGAATTCTTTTGTAGAATAATCTACCTTCTTTGCTATTTTTCAAAGATTTGCTCAACTGATTAAAAAAAGGCAATGCTTTTTGCGGATCGATGTCACGACCTGAATAGCTTTCTAAAACATACAACCCTATTGGTGACTTCCTATTCTTTTTTAAAAAATCCAAGTAAACATCATGTCTTTTTGTACTATCAAGTTTTCCAAATTCGTTAATTAACTCCCTAGCCCCAGATTTATCTTCTAACCTATTCTTTTCATTGTACTCCTTCATTAGAATGTTATATCTTTCATTAAAAGGCTGAAGTAGCAAATTAAGTTTCTCGAAATCCGTTTGAGATCTATCACCAGCAACAACTGCATTAATCAACGAATTTTGAACATTTATCTGTAAACTTTTTCCCGGCTGCAAAAATAATTCCTTTTGTTCGATGGTCACGGAGGTGCTTTTAGCGGACCCATTTGAAAGTTTTATACTTAAACTTGCTACTGTAGGTTCCTCCAAGTTGACACTTATTAAAAAGGAACCGTTTTGTATATTAGCAGATTCTATTATTGCTTGTCTTCCTACAACGTACCTGAGAGTTACTTTTTCAATTGAGTCTGGCAATGTTGAGTGTCCAATAATAGTAGTTTTGGTTTGAGAAAAAGCCGGAAAAAAAAACCAACTTAATGAAATGAGAAGAATCAATTTTTTCATTTTTTCTATTTATTTAGAATTTGAACCATTTTCCATAAACATTGCACAATAAGTAAAACTCATATTAAATTTGGGAGAGTAAGAAAAGCATATAGTTTTTGAGGAGACCTGATAAAATTTATTATCACAATAAGATCCAAATATGCTATTAGATATTTTTTTTATAAATAATATTTTATTATATATTCTTTCTTAGTATAAATTATTTCTGAAATTAATTAAAGGTCTTTAATTGAATTTAAAACTTCTTTCAGCATTGGTGTAGAAGGTCTTGGAAGATCTGCATCGTAAATTCTACCTTTGGGATCTATAAGTAAATAGCGAGGTATAATAGTCATATTTACCGCATCAACAAAACTCATATCTCCTTCCGTAATGACCTGAATCCCAGGCAATCCATCTTCCTTAACCATATTTATCCATTGACTTTTACGATCAGGCTTATCAATTGATAAACCGACAAAAGCTATATTTCTATTTTTAAACTCTTCTTCTAATCGAGACAGGGCAGGTAGTTCTTCTCTACATGCGCCACACCATGTAGCCCATATATCAACCAGAACATATCTGCCTCTCAAAGAACTTAGTTTGACTGTTGTATTATTTTGGTCTTTGTAAGAAAAATCCGGGGCAGGTTGTCCTTTAAGAAGATGAGCCCAGGATGCCTTTAGTTTTTCAAACTCCTGTAACCTTACTGGCGACTTTACATATTTCTTGTAAAGTTCAACATATTGGGGTATATCTTCAAAACTAGCCTTTCTTCCATAAGCCATAACAAACTCATGAATAAGTAGTTCGAGAATTACAGGATGCGTAAAATGAGTAGTAATAATTTCCATTTCACCTTCCAATTCCTGCAAGTTATCATCATAACCCATCCCATACGAATAAAGTAGATTTATAAGTGTTTCCTGATACTCTTTTAAATAAGTTAAGGGAAGAGATTCCCGCAAAAGAGAGTCCTTTATAAATCGGGAAAAGCTTTTTTCAATTTTAAAGCTATCAGAAGATGATTTAGTTGCAACCATATGCTGTATAGGATACCGCCCATATTGAGAAAACAAGACGTATCGCATCCGCTCTACTTCCTTTTTCAAAAAATTTTGATCCATATTTTTGGAAAATATATACCTTTTGTTGGCATTAAACACCCTACTCATAAAATTATCGAATGACTTTTGGTTCATCTTATATAATTCCGGATTGTATGGATCATCTATCTTTCGTATGTCTCTTGTGTTGCAAAATTGGGCTTTGTCAGCACCTGCTCCTGTGAAGTAAACATCAGAGCCTAACATGCTATTTCCAATGGAAATGTTCAGATCCTTACCTGGTTCCAAATAAAACGTTTTATATTGGAACATGTCCTTTAATTGAGCATATCTTCCTTCTAACGGGATATCTTTAATCGTAATTTTAAATATACCGTTAGCATTCGGTACCACTTTTGTCGTCACATCATTGTCAACCAAGACTAATGCTGTATCAGGTTGTGAATAATAGTTTTTCTGAATATGGATTGTAACAGTAACATCTTTTTTAGTAAAAGAAGACATAATTATAAAGCAGGGAACCAGTAGGAAATAAAGCCTCATTATTTTTAATTTTTTATGTTTTTAATTATTCAGTAATCTTTATTAATTATTAAAACTATTTCCATAGTTATAGGCCTTATAAATCACATCCTTAATGACTCCAAGACCTTCTAATCTGAACAACTCAACGGCGCTACCTCCCGTAAGTATCATTGTTGAAACATCCATTACCAAAAATGTCCCGTTACTCAAACCAACACCCAGCTCTTCGTTTCTGTTACGCACATTGCCAGCGCTTTTATTCATTCGAAGGCTGGTTATTGAAGTACCATTAAAATCCTTATATAAACCCACAACTCCGGTTTCTATATTATAATAATAAACCTTATCGTTTTGTACGCCTCCGGAAAAAATAATAAATTGTCGTCGATCAAGTATTTGAAACAGGCTATTCCCCGTCACATCTGTGCTTATTGGCAAAACTGTTTCTGATAGAGGATTACATGTAATGTTATATGTCCAAGCTGCATAATTTGCATTGAAACGCTGATAACGATATTGCCCACTCTGGGTCCTTAAAATACTCCTTGTTTCTGATGGATAAGCATCGGTTAAGGTTGAATATAAAATTTTAGTAGTGCCATAATTATGAGTAGGCGTAAACCCCTCAGGAAAATCCGTAGGATTTATTACTTCGGGTGAGATAATTGTATATATACCCGACTCATATACGGAGTTGTTTGTGGTTCCGAGCCACCGCTTATTTAAATCATCATAAAATAACATTACATTGGTTTGGTAACTGCCTGATGCTAGCCTAGTAAATCTAGCTCCTCCCTCAACTCTCACGGGTATAGGGTTATAAAGCCGATTATGCTTTATTACCATTGGAAATGATTCAGTTGGAGAAGCCCTACTATATAAGTTAGAATCAGATCCGAGTAAATAATCTGAACTTCCATAATAGGCTACATCTAAAGGTCTCATACCTACAGGGAATTGACCGCCAATGAACTCTTGTTCAGTATTGATTGCCCTTGAAAGCGTTTTTCCTGATATTTCTACCGGTCCTTGCCCTCCATTCTGTATAATAAGTATTTCTGACTCACCGGTTCCTAGCCCATAATGTTCAACCATTCTTACAGGATCACTACCTAAATCTTTACCTTGGTTGAATAAAGAATAAGCATTCAGATAAGGAGTAAACACTTGTGGCCCATTGCTAGGATTTTGCCACTTCGTGTAAGTTAGATTAGACTTCCCATTCTTATCAGACAGTACGAGCCATCCAATATTTATAGCGGAGCTAACATTCACGACAAAATTAGCCATTGAGCGCTCTTTGGTCTTTTTATCAATAACGGAATAAAGCCCTCTGGCCTGACCAGTTGGGAGCTGACAGATTCCATGATAGTCTTTTTTAGTACTTATTATTGTACCGTTGACATTCCATTCATAATCATACAGAGTTGAGTCATAAAAACGAGTAGTATCACCAGTACTAACGGACTTTACTGTAGCCGACATGGAATACTCAGAACCAATTGTGGCAGAATAACTCATATACGGCAAAAAGGAGATCTGAACATCGCCAAAAGGGAGGTAGTCATAATTCCCTATGTCCTTGTAACAACTTCCCAATAAGAGGGCAGATATAATGTAAAATAAATGTTTAAGTTTCATTTTAATAGCTTTAAGAGATTAACCATATATATAAACTGTCATTGGAGTACCATCATCTTCCATCACTTCATGTCCATTATCTTTTTGTTCAATTAAATAGTATTTAAACTGCAGCTCGGCTGCCCGCTGTTCATCAAAACTAAGATCTGTCATATCAACTATTCCTGTAACTTCAATAAACAGGCTATACTTTTTCACAGTAAATCTACCTAGTTCATAATTTTCTTCCCCGTACAATTCAACATAATTGTTGGGATCCCACCATGCAGGTTTTGAAGCCTGATCGGTTACGGATATAAACGCGGATGAATGTTTTGTTGGTCCCAAAGCAAATTTCTCATTCGATTCCAAATTGATTCGCAGTGTCTTATAGATAGTTTTAAGCTCTGGATAATTCTTAAAAGAGACAAAAATTGTATCGGTCGCATGCCCTGCTCTGAAAATTGGCTTTGCCGGAAGTGTATAGTATTGTGAAGGCAAGGTTGTTCCTTTTGAATCTACTTCCACATTAAAATAGCGATCAATAGGTGCTGGCTTTCCAATTAACCTGACTATGAGCGGAATTTCTACCGTACTCTTGCCTGGATGGAAAAAGAAAGATAGCGTTGTTGAATCATTGGATGGAAGATCGAAGTACAAATAATCCGAATTATGATACACTTCAATCGCATCTTTACGACAGCTCTCAGAAGCTAAGCCCATTAGTATTACAAACAATAATGCATTTATTTTCATTTTCATAATTATCAGATTTAGTATGAAGTTTCACTTTCTGGAATAGGCAAAACGAATTCTTTTGTAAGAGTTTTACTTACTTCGTTATCCATGGTTACAGGTAGGTTTAACCGTTTTAGCATATAAAATAACTGAGCCTCACCAATAAATTCCTTCCTGGCATCCTTCACTAATGCTTTCATAAAATCAGTTTTGGAAATTGGAGTTTGAATTGGGTTAGCGGTGATACCTCTTCCCTTCCTCACAGCATTAAGATAACTTACCGCTTCTTCGGGATCTGTATCAAATGTACACTCAGCTATAATATAATAAATTTCACTAAGGCGCAGAGCGGGTATTATAGGTCCCATCGTACGATCCACAGTACCTGAACCTAGTGCTCTCATATATTTTAATGATACCCATTGTGCTCCTCTTTGTTCCAACAATTTAGTACGTCGAAAATCATCCAAATCCGGCACAAACATGGTATTAGCATTTTGTACATAAACGGATTGCTGAGTTCCCAAAAAAGATTCATATTCATTAAGTGCATATTTATCATAAAATCCGAGTATGATATCTTGTGTGAGTTTCCTATCCCTTTCGGAAACAGAAGATAATAAAGCACTTTCGGGTGTAAAATAAAAATAATACCGGGTAAGATCAGATTTGTCAGAATAACGTCCAACTTCTCTAGCATTCTTCAATGCGTTCTCCTTATCTCCTGCATAAAGGTAAAGACGGGCGAGAATACCGCAAATTGCGAAATAGTTCATGCGAGTTCCTCTTTTATTGTAAAATGAGCCTCCATTAGGTGCATACCCACCGGTAAGTCTTGAGATAGGTGAAGCGAATGCAGCAGAAGTATTTAATACTGTGTCAGCATAAGCAACCAATTTTTTTGCCTGCTCCAAATCTTCGGCTGCTAAACTCAGTATTTCAGTAGCAGAAAGACGGGGTTCTACCTGGGAAGGATAGTTTTTGTAGTAGGGAACAAGCTTAATGTTTTTATCTACAACAGGTGACGGAGCGAATAAACGAAGAATATCAAAATGTGCCATACCTCTTACAGCCAGCGCTTCACCCAACAACACATCTTTTTGAACTTGTCCCTCAGGAAAGAACGACGTATCTTTCTGTGGTATAGCCTTAATTAGGCTATTACAGTTCGCTATTACATTATACATTCGCTCCCAAACCTGAGCTATTTTCGGTTTGACATACATATTGTCGTAATCATAGGCTGCTGTATATATATCGGAGCCAACGGTTATTTTATAGTTTTGTGAAAGTATGCTAACTAACCCGTAGCTCAAAGAACCGCCATAAAGTGCTTGATCAGCAAGGTTCAGATAAATGCCGTTTAAAGCATTCTCGAATCCGGAAGGACTATTGAACAGCACTTCTTTCGTTACTTCATTTTCAGGTTCGACTGTTACCCATTTATTGCAGGAATATAAAATAACTGAACTAATTAATATTATTTTTAAGAGAATTTTTTTCATGTCTTTTCTTTAAAAAGTGAGGTTTAAGCTAAAATTATAAGTCCTGGCAAAAGGATAATCTAATCCTCTCTCTTGAAGAATGGTAGAAAATGTAGCCAGATCGCTAGTATTTAATTGCAACCTTGCCATTGATAATCCCAACTTATTTGTTAGAGTCTTTGGCAAATCATATCCAAGCGTGAGACCGAGAACCTTCAACGCATTATACCGTTGAACAAATCTGGAAGTGGGACGAGTAACCAAATTTCTGTCCGCAATATCTTTTAATGGAGTTACATCTCCAATCTTTTGCCATCTGTCTGTTAAAACCCTCAAATCTGCATTATAATCAATTACGTTAGCATTTTCCACGTATTCAACCAAAGTATTGTTGTACCTGTCAGCTCCAAACTCATACAGAAAAGATGTATTAACACTTAGCTTCTTCCACTGCAAATAAAAACCAAAAGCCCCATTGAGTTTAGGTTCAGTATTTCCGATAATAACCTGATCAGAGGAATTCCACTCGTAAGTAGGATTACCTTCGTGATCAAGATATACTTCTTTACCATCAGCCGGGTTAATACCAAGAGATTTCATCCCAAAAATGGAAGTAAGTGATCCTCCTTCAACGTATTTGGCATAAGACTTGGCAAAACCCATCTTAGCTCTATCCGCATCGCTACCTTTGTCATAGTCATTAAAAAAAGCATCAATACGTTTGTTATAATCATCCATAGCCTTTGAAATATGGGTTATACGATTTCTATTATGAGCTGCATTACCATAGAATGACAAATTGAAGTTTTTTGATTTATAAGCCACCCATCTCATATAGATCTCAAAGCCAGTGTTTTCAACTTCCCCGATATTATCAAGAAATGTTCTAAAGCCTGAAGAGGAAGGAATCGTCATGGAAGTAATGAGGTCCTGCGTACGCTCTGCGTAATAAGTACCAACAATCGACAAACTGTTGTCGAAAAAGACAGCATCAAATCCCAAATCCACAGAGTTTTTCTTTTCCCATTTGAGGTTTGTATTCCCCATCGCCATTAGAGATGCTCCGTACCCAGTAGAGTACTGTTCCAGTGAAATTGAGTACATATCCCGTGCTGCATAGGCAGGAAAAGTAATTTTACCTGTCTGACCAACAGATCCCCTCAATTTTAACCTATTTATAAACCTGTACTTCTTCAAGAAAGAATATTTATGCATGTTAACGCCAATCCCTGCAGACCAAAAAGGGGCAGACTTTTTATCTGAGCCGAACTGTGATGAACCATCCATTCGCAAAGAAACATCAGCTAAATAAATATTGTCAAAACTATAGTTAGCAGTTCCAAATACTCCAAACAGCCGAGACTTAGCATCAGAAGCAGATGGCTTTCCTACTACTTCCTGAGCGTAATTAATGGAATGAAGTGCGCCGGATGGAAATCCTCGATAACTGTACTGCTCTACTATTGATTTCTGTTCCAAAGCATTGAATCCCAATGTCCCAGTCAGAGCACTTCGTTTTATTTGGTTATTATAGATAAGTAACAGATTCGTATTCCAACCAAAGCTATTATCAAAATTATTACTTAAAGCACCTCTTAACTCTACAGGGGTGCTACTACCATAATATTGACCAGATCCTGGATCTGTAAAAGTTTCTGCCTTACTATCATTCTTACTAAGACTTAATTGGCCCTTAAATTGTAAGGAAGGCAGTATATACCAATCCATTGAAAAGTCATTGACAATTTCATCATAAGAATTAATGTCAAAGTTCTCTAAAGTTCCCTCGTAGAGAGGATTCACCAGCATCTGATTATTGTTCGATGAATGCCAGGATTTCAATACCGGATTTAACCTTTTAGTGATGGGATCGTAAATTTCGTCATAGGGAAGTTTATGGCTAAAATTGGAAAAACTACCATATTCTGAATTCTTTGCAGTGACATGATCGTAGGTTGTATGGTTCGTAAGTTGAATATTTTTAACCTTATAATCCAACATAACTCCTGCTCCGGTTCTGTTTCGAACAGATCCTTTCATTACACCATTCTGGTTATCATATCGCAATTCTACACCGAACTTTATATTTTTCTCTCCCCCTTCAATATATACACTGTGTTTATGATCAATTCCTGTTTGAAGAGGCTTACTTAGCCAATACGTATTGACACCTTTCATGACATTATTTAACTTACCGTAATACTCTTTGTACTTCTCCATGGTGAATTGGGGCAAATTGTATTCATCAATAAAGGCACCGGCAGCTACTTCAGCCTGTAACTTATCCTTAGCCCCCATTAGATTGTAATCGCTCAGATCAGGTGCTGTTACTGATAAGGTCATGTTATAATCAACAGTAAGTTTGCCCGAAACTGGACGTTTAATTTCTATCACTACTACACCATTAGACGCACGTGAACCATAAATTGCCGTAGCGGCTGCATCTTTTAATATTGTCACACTTTCAATTCTGTTAATATCAAAATCATATACACGTTCCACACTCACTTCATGTCCGTCCATTATAAAAATTGGAAGATTTGGATTTGTAGCTAAGTTGGCTTTTGAAAGGTCTTCCTTGTCAAGTTCAGTGATACCTAAACTAGACTGACCACGTAAATAGAATTCTGGTAACACGTTGGGATTAGAACCCATTTGGATATTTTGCGTAATACGAAAAGAAGGATCAAAAACTTGCAGTAACTCTATCATGTTACGTGGTCCAACTTTTAAAAGTTCCTTCCCTTTTACTTCTATTGAATTACCTGTAAAACTATTCTTTTTCCGCGTGATGTATCCATCTATAACAGTCTCTTCAAGTAACTTCTCCTTAGGTGATAATTTAACGGAGATTTCAACTCTGCCTTTAACTCCTATCTCTTGACTTTCATAGCCAATGTAAGAAAAAACCAAGACTACATTATCCTGTAAATTTGACAATCGATAGTTTCCATTATGATCCGTGGTTGTTCCAGTCTTTGTACCTTTCACCAATATCGACACATTTTGAAGTGGCTTTCCCTCCTGATCCACTACTCTCCCATGAATTTCAATAGGTGGAGGGGCCAAGGTCTCTACATTAATGGCTTTGAATCTATCTTCCTCTTTAGGAACAACCACAATTGTCATCCCAACAATATTGTAACTAAAAGGCTGTCCATTAAAACATTGCTCCAATACTTCATCTATGCTTTCTTGTCGTGCATTTATATCGACTTTTTTAGCCTTCTTCAGCAGGCTGTTGTTATATACAAAACTATACTCCGTTTGCTTTTGGATAGCATTAAACACAGTTTCAAGTGGTGCATTCCTGAGCACCAAAGTAATACCCTGAGCACTACTTTTGGCGCTCACATGCATGCATGCCATAAACAAGAATAGAGTAGTAATTTTCATTATTCTTCTCATTTTTTTTGGCAATGAGAGAAGCCTCAGAGCAGAAATCAGCAAATTGCCAAGGCGAAAAATATTTTGCATACCTTTGGTTTTTAGTTTGGGTTTAATGTTAATAAAGCAGTCTCTACAGACTTTTTATGATAATAAGCAACCTAAACATTCTGCAGGAATTCCGCCCACCGGAGTTCCTGTTTTTTGTTGGGTTCCCGATTCTTCGTTATAGATTATTTCTTGATAATACTTGGATTGGTTTGGTAATACTATTTTTTATTTCGTAACTAAAATCTTTTTCCCTACAATTTCAAAATGAACTCCCCCGCTCATTTCTATAAATTTAAACAATTGTGATACCGGCACATTATCTGATACATTCACTGTATAGTGATCACTTATTCTGTCACGGTACACCACTTCTACATTATACCACCTCGCCATTTGCCGCATAATAGTTTCCAGATCACTATTGGTATAAGAAAACTCCCCATTTTTCCAGGCCATTACTTCACTGAGATCTGGAGTAATTATATTTATTGATTCACCAGTTAATGGAGTAACCTGTGCCTGCTCTCCCGGCTTTATCATTTTGCTGGATGAGGCTGTAGTAATTTTCACACTTCCTTCCAAAAGAGTTGTTTTGATCGCAACCTCATCATCATACCCATTAATATTAAAGTGAGTACCGAGTACCTTAACATCTACTCCTCTCACATCCACATGAAAAGGCATAGCTGTTTCCTCTTTTCCATTATTAGGTAAAGAAAGATGTGCTACTTCAAAATAAGCTTCACCACTTATTTCAACTTTTCTTTCCGATCCTGTAAATACGGTAGGATACCGCAATGAACTTTTAGCATTAAGCCATACCCTTGTACCATCTTCCAAAGTAATATTCACTACCTTACTGCCTGCAGGGTTTGTCAGGGTATTATACATTAATTCGCCATCAGATTTATCAAGTGCAGCATCGGGATGATAAGCAATTTTTCCATCAGACAATTTTATCACGCTTACATTACCTTGTTGAGCAAGTGTGCCATTGCTTGCACTATCAAGCGTGATTTTTTGTCCGTTGGAAAGTGTAATAAAAGCGTTGACAGAATTTGGTGCTGTTATATCATTTATCTTAGGCCGTTCATTCTTTGATAAATCCTTTTGTTTCTCATAGGAAGAATGAAGGAAATAATATCCTGTTCCCAATAATAAAAGAACTGCTGCCGCCGCTGCCGCCCAATGTGTCCATATCATTTTTCGTACTACCGGCTCGGTATTTCGGTTATTTTTTTCTTCTACTATATTATTATAAAGTTTTTCCCAATCTACTATTGGAGTAGCCGTTCTGGAATTATAGGAAGCTACTAATTTTTCAATATGTTTCTTTATTGGAATTTCATCACCTTTTGCTACCCAGTCGAATAACTCCTGTTCTTCTCCTTCTGAAGCTTCTCCATCTGAATACGCCTTTAATAAATAAGAAATTCTACTCTTTGAAACCTTCATGCTGATAAATTAAATTAACACCCTCTACATAATAAAGATGTAGCAGAGATTAAAATGTACTATTTGGTTTGGAAAATATTTTATAACCGAATCCAGATAATGATCCAGATAATAAATGAAGCGCCCTTTTCAAAATAGGCACGAATGTATTCGACTGCAGCTAATAAGTGGTTCTTTACTGTATTAGGTGATATGTTTAATTGGGTAGCTATTTCATTTCTGCTTAGTCCTTCCTGCTTGGCCATCCTATAGACTAATCTTTGTTGAGATGGTAGCTGATTAATCACATTTTCCAGGGTCTGTCTGTTTTCTTTTTCAATGAGTAATGTTTCTATCATATCCTCGCTCCACTCTACTCTCTGTTCGATTTTTAATTTCAATTGACGCTCTTGTATCAGTTTTCTAAAATGAGAATAAATACAATTGTGGAGGATTGTAAATACATACCCCTCCGGTTTTTTTGCTGCACCTACTAACTTTCGTTTAACCCAGATGGTCACAAATACTTCCTGGACAATTTCTTCAGTAATCGTTGAATTGTGGGTCATTTTATATGCAGTTGCATAAAAGGGTTCTTTATAGTGATCAAAGACTTTTCTGAAAGACAGTTCATCTTCATCTGCCATTTTCTTTAGCAATAATGCAATATCGTAGGATACATTTTCCAACATACACAGTAATCAGTCTTATGAAGTAAAGTTAATGCAAAATACTAAATGAAGGCACAGTGTTTTATTTCTTTGAGCCACTCCTGGTGTGACCAGATTTACCCAGCTACCAGATCGATCAAATCTCTATAAAAACAAATGAAATCGTTGCCAAGTGTAATCCCTCGCAATAGTATTAGAAGATTTTTCTAGAACACATTTCCTTACTAGCTGCAACAAACTGGCACAGAAGGAAAACTCCCTTTTTTGCATAGATACGAAATAGTATATCGTGTAATTCATTTCTGGTTTCTAATTCGTACCCACCCTAAATTGAAAATAAGGATAAGGTATTGTTCTTACCTTAAGTTCAAAAAAAATCACTTTTTTATAGAGGGTAGCCAGACCAAAGTTTAAAAAAAAGGAGCAAGATTTCTCTTACTCCTTTTCATCTGTATAAATAACATAATTACTATCTATTCTTCTTCATCAAATGCCATGGCTTCCTTGGTTGTCATCAGCAATTCATACTCTTCCTTGCTACCTACAATCATGTTCTCAAAATCACGCAACCCTGTACCTGCAGGTATTGGATGCCCTGTAATTACATTTTCTTTCAGGCCGAGCATGGTATCTGTTTTACCTTGTATAGCAGCAGACGACAATACCTTGGTTGTTTCCTGGAAGGATGCGGCAGATATCCAGCTTTGAGTACCCAATGATGCTTTTGTAATACCCTGTAACAACGGTGAAGAGGTCGCAGGTTTTGCATCCCTGAATTCAACTACTTTTTTATCTGCACGGCGAAGAATTGAATTTTCTTCTCTCACTTCTCTCAAAGTGACAATCTTTCCCGGACGCATTTTAGTACTCTCGCCCGATTCAGTCACCACTTTCTTATCATATATCCAATCGTTTTCGGCATTAAAATCAAACCTGTCTTCTGTATCGCCTTCAAGGAACTTGGTATCTCCGGCGTCTTCAATGGTTACTTTGCGCATCATCTGGCGTACGATGGTTTCAATGTGTTTATCATTAATTTTCACACCCTGTAAACGATAAACTTCCTGAATTTCATTTACCACATACTCCTGAACTGCAAATGGCCCTTTAATAGAGAGGATATCTGCAGGAGCAATCTGTCCGTCAGATAAAGCAACTCCGGCTTTTACGAAGTCTCCATCCTGTGCAAGTATCTGCCTTGTAAGAGGAACTAAATATTTCTTTACCACACCATCTCTTGCCTCTACAATAATTTCACGGTTACCTCTCTTGATATTTCCAAAAGAAACTACTCCATCAATCTCTGATACCACGGCAGGATTCCCGGGATTTCTTGCTTCAAATAATTCTGTTACTCTCGGCAAACCACCGGTGATATCTCTTAATTTCCCTAATACACGCGGTATCTTGACTACTACCTGCCCAGCCCTTACTTCTTCGCCTTCTTCCATCGTAACATGAGATCCTGCAGGCAGGTTATAACTCTTAGATTCTTTCTTGCCTTCAATGATCATAGAAGGGATACGAGCTTTATCTTTTGTTTCAATCACCACTTTTTCTCTGTGTCCTGTTTGTTCGTCGGCCTCTTCGCGGTACGTAACACCTTCAATAATATTTTCAAATTTAACCGCACCATCAATTTCAGAAACAATGACGTTATTAAATGGATCCCAGTTACAAATTATTTCTCCCTTAGTTACTTTCTGTCCGTCCTTCACGTTAAGCGTAGAACCATAAGGAACATTATTATTAATAAGTAGGCGATCATTTTTTACATCCATAATCCTCACTTCGCCGGTACGTCCAATTACTACTTTTATTTTTTCGCCGGCATTGTTTACAGCATCTACTGTACGCAAACCATCGAATTGAATAGTACCGTCAAACCTGGCACTTAATGAAGATTCTACAGAAGCGGAACCTGCCACACCACCAACATGGAATGTACGGAGTGTAAGCTGTGTACCCGGCTCTCCAATAGATTGAGCCGCAATAATACCTACCGCATCGCCCTTCTGAGCAGTATATCCTGACGCAAGGTTTTTACCATAGCATTTTACACAAACCCCACGATGACTTTCACAGGTGAGTACGGAGCGTATTTCCATAGTTTCTACACCGGCATCATTAATTGAATGGGCTATTTCCTCTGTAATGATCGTACCTGCTTCCACTAACAATTCATCAGTAACCGGATTATATACATCATGTAAAGAAGTTCTTCCCAGTATTCTGTCGTACAAAGGTTCTATAACATCTTCATTGTCTTTTAAAGCTGTGATAGAGATACCTCTGAGTGTACCGCAATCTTCCTCATTAATCACCACATCCTGGGCAACGTCCACAAGCCTACGGGTAAGATAACCGGCATCGGCTGTTTTCAAAGCCGTATCGGCAAGCCCTTTACGGGCACCATGGGTAGAGATAAAATATTCCAACACATTCAATCCGTCTTTAAAGTTGGATAAAATCGGGTTTTCAATAATCTCACTTCCGGTACTTCCTGACTTACGGGGTTTGGCCATCAATCCCCTGATACCTGCAAGCTGTTTGATCTGCTGTTTAGATCCTCTGGCTCCCGAATCAAGCATCATATACACTGAATTAAATCCTTGTTTATCAGCTGCCAATTCTCTTATCAGAGTCTCTGTCAACTTGGTATCTACACGGCTCCATATATCAATGATACCATTGTATCTTTCATTATTAGTAATTAGCCCTGCGTTGTAGTTATCCCACACCTCATCTACTTCGCCGGTGGCATTTTGAATCATAGATTCCTTGGAATCAGGAATAATAAGGTCATTAATATTAAATGACAGTCCGCCTTTAAACGCCATGCGGAAACCAAGTTGTTTAATATCATCCAGGAATCTGGCAGTGGTAGGTACATTGGTCCATTTAATAATATTACCAATGATCTCACGCAAAGATTTTTTAGTGATCAACGTATTGATAAAACCGACACTTTTAGGTACTGTCTGGTTAAATATCACACGGCCCACGGTAGTATCCAGCAATGTATTGGTAAGAGATCCATCACTGTTTCTCATATTCACCCTCACTTTTATCCCCGCATGAAGATCCACTTTACGTTCATTGTGTGCAATGATCACTTCTTCAGAAGAATAAAATATTTTTCCCTCTCCTCTTACTATTTCTTCCGGTGTTGATTTCTTTCCTTTGGTAATATAATACAATCCCAAAACCATGTCCTGTGAAGGAAGAGTAATAGGGGTACCATTCTGAGGGTTCAGAATATTATGAGAAGAAAGCATCAACATCTGTGCTTCCAAAATCGCAGCACTGCTCAATGGAACGTGTACTGCCATTTGGTCACCATCGAAATCAGCGTTAAACGCAGTAGTTACCAATGGATGAAGCTGAATCGCTTTTCCTTCAATTAATTTAGGTTGAAATGCCTGGATAGATAACCTGTGCAATGTTGGTGCACGGTTTAGCATGATCGGATGTCCTTTCAAAATGTTTTCCAGGATATCCCAAATGATCGCTTCTTTTTTATCTACTAATTTCCTCGCACTTTTTACCGTTTTTACAATTCCTCTTTCTATCAGTTTGCGAATGATAAACGGCTTGAATAATTCAGCAGCCATATCCTTTGGCAAACCACATTCGTGCATTTTCAATTCAGGACCTACTACGATTACAGAACGTCCGGAATAGTCAACACGTTTTCCCAAAAGGTTTTGACGGAAACGTCCTTGTTTACCTTTCAATACATCGCTCAATGATTTTAATGCACGTCCACCTTCTGCTTTTACGGCATTGGATTTACGTGAATTATCAAACAAGGAATCTATGGCTTCCTGAAGCATACGTTTCTCATTTCTAAGAATCACTTCAGGCGCTTTAATCTCCAATAATCTTTTCAAACGATTGTTACGAATGATAACACGACGATACAAATCATTCAAATCGGACGACGCAAAACGGCCTCCATCCAAAGGAACCAATGGACGAAGTTCCGGTGGTATAACCGGGATATACTGCATTACCATCCACTCAGGACGGTTGTTAATTCTTGTATTCGCATCGCGAAAACCTTCTACGACACTAAGACGTTTTAAAGCATCTGCTTTACGTTGCTGTGAAGTTTCATTGGCAGCAGAGTTACGAAGGTCGAAAGACAACTGATCGAGATCAATTCTCTGTAACATATCGTGAACTGCTTCGGCACCCATCTTAGCTATAAACTTATCAGGGTCTTCATCAGGCAACATTTGATTATCCTTTGGAAGAGTATCCAGAATATCAAGGTATTCTTCTTCAGTCAAAAGATCACTATAATTTTGTCCTTTATCAGCTCTGATACCGGATTGTATCACCACATATCTTTCATAATAAACAATGGTTTCTAATTTCTTGGAACTCATTCCAAGCAAGTAACCAATCTTATTAGGAAGAGATTTGAAGTACCAGATATGAACTACGGGAACCACCAATTTGATGTGCCCCATTCTTTCGCGGCGAACTTTCTTTTCAGTAACTTCTACACCACAGCGATCACACACGATTCCTTTATAACGGATACGTTTGTATTTTCCACATGCGCACTCATAATCCTTTACCGGGCCAAAAATCCTTTCGCAAAACAAACCATCTCTTTCAGGTTTGTAAGTACGGTAATTAATTGTTTCGGGTTTTAAAACTTCTCCATAGCTTCTTTCTAATATAGAATCCGGAGAAGTAAGGCCGATGGTAATTTGAGAAAACGTTGGACGCGGACGATTTTCTTTTTTTTGCATATATTTTTAAAGTTTACCCTTAACCCCTAAAAAGGCTAAGGATTTTTTAATCCTAAATATTTTTCTTTTCCCGGCCCCTCTTCAGGGGTAGGGAGTTTATTCAAATTTCAGATCCAATCCCAATCCTCTTAATTCATGTACCAATACATTGAATGATTCAGGAACACCCGGCCGTGGAATATTATCACCTTTTACAATGGCTTCATAAGTTTTCGCTCTGCCGATGATATCATCCGATTTCAAGGTCAACAATTCCTGGAGAATATTAGAAGCACCATAAGCTTCCAATGCCCATACTTCCATTTCACCAAATCTCTGACCACCAAACTGAGCTTTACCGCCAAGAGGTTGTTGAGTAATCAAACTGTACGGCCCGATAGAACGTGCATGCATCTTGTCATCAACCATGTGGTGCAACTTGATCATATAGATAACTCCCACAGTGGCTTTCTGATCAAAACGATCACCGGTTTCACCATCATACAAGAAAGTATGACCAAATTTAGGAAGACCTGCCAATTCTATTTCTTTTGCAATTTCTTCTACAGAAGCTCCGTCAAATATAGGAGTGCCATAAGTTTTCCCAAGTTTTTCACCTGCCCATCCAAGAACAGTTTCATAGATCTGTCCAAGATTCATACGACTTGGTACACCAAGGGGATTAAGAACGATATCAACAGGAGTTCCGTCTTCTAGGAAAGGCATATCTTCCTGCCTTACGATCTTGGCAACAATTCCTTTGTTTCCGTGACGGCCTGCCATCTTATCTCCCACTTTCAACTTACGTTTTACACCGAGATATACTTTCGCAAGTTTCAATACACCTGCAGGCAATTCATCTCCGATTGAAATATTGAATTTCTCTCTCTTAAATCTTCCTAATTCTTCGTTGTACTTAATATTATAATTATGCAGTAAGACATTGATGTGGTCATCTGTCTTGGCATCTCCTGTCCATCCCAATGGGTTCACATTCTGATAATCTATATTACCCAGATTCTTAGCAGTAAACTTAGCATTCTTGCCAATCAACATCTCCCCAAAATTATTACTGACTCCGGCAGAATTTTTATCTTTCAACAATACAAGGAGCTTGCTGATCAATAGCTCCAGTAAGTCAACTTCATTCTTTTCATGCGTCTTATCTATCTTTTCCAAAACAGCCTTTTCTTTCACTTTGCCGTTCTTATCTTTTTTAGCACGCTGGAATAATTTTTTATTTATAACCACTCCTTCTGTTCCACTTGGTGCTTTCAAAGAAGCATCTTTTGCATCACCGGCTTTGTCGCCAAATATTGCACGCAACAATTTCTCTTCCGGTGTAGGATCGCTTTCACCTTTAGGAGTAATTTTTCCAATAATAATATCACCTTCTTTCACATGAGCACCTACTCTGATCACACCATTCTGGTCAAGATCTTTAGTAGCTTCTTCACTGATGTTAGGGATATCAGGAGTCAATTCTTCTTCCCCTAATTTGGTATCCCGTACTTCCAGTTCAAATTCATCTATATGAATTGAGGTGAACAAATCTTCTTTCACTACTTTTTCACTGATCACGATTGCATCTTCAAAATTGTAACCTTTCCATGGCATGAAGGCCACTTTAAGATTACGACCCAATGCTAATTCACCATCTTTAGTAGCATATCCTTCTGTTAAGAAATCTCCTGATTTTACTACCTGACCTTTCTTCACAGCAGGATGAAGGTTCATACAGGTACTTTGGTTGGTCTTAATAAATTTGGTAAGTTTATAAACAATCAAATCGTTTTCAAAACTTACTATTTTTTGAGACTGGTTCCTGTTATAGCGAACATGAATTTCATTAGCATCTACGTATTCTACTACACCATCTCCATCTGCATGAATCTGGATCCTCGCATCTCTTGCTGCTTTACCTTCCAATCCTGTGCCTACCACAGGTGCCTGTGGTAAAATCAAGGGCACTGCCTGGCGTTGCATGTTTGATCCCATCAAAGCACGGTTAGCATCATCATGTTCCAGGAATGGAATAAGTGAAGCACTCAAACCAACAATCTGGTTAGGAGCCACATCCATATATTCCACTTCGTCTTTATCAAGAATCGGGAAATCGCCGGTTTCACGGGATTTTACCTTATCTAAAACAAAATTATCATTGCTATCGAGCGGCGCATTTGCCTGGGCAATTTTCGCGCTATCTTCTTCTTCTGCACTCAGGAAAAACACTTTCTTCATATCCACATGGCCATTATGTACTTTACGATATGGAGTTTCAATGAAACCCATTTCGTTGATCTTGGCATGAACACAAAGAGTAGATATTAAACCGATATTAGGTCCTTCCGGAGTTTCGATGGTGCAAAGACGTCCATAATGCGAATAATGCACATCACGCACTTCAAATCCTGCACGTTCTCTGCTCAAACCTCCGGGCCCGAGTGCTGAGATACGACGTTTATGAGTGATCTCACTCAATGGGTTGGTCTGATCCAGAAACTGAGATAACTGGGATGTACCGAAAAATGAGTTAATAACAGATGACAATGTTCTCGCATTGATCAAGTCAACCGGAGTAAATACTTCATTATCTCTTACATTCATTCTTTCACGGATAGTACGTGCCATACGGGCAAGACCTACCCCAAATTGAGCATAAAGTTGTTCACCTACTGTACGTACTCTACGATTGCTCAAATGATCAATATCATCAACTTCACTTTTGGCATTGGTCAACAACACCAAATATTTGATGATTGCGATAATATCTTCCTTAGTTAATACTTTCTTGGTGATAGGATAATCCAATCCTAATTTTCTGTTGATTTTGTAACGGCCTACTTCTCCAAGATCGTAACGTTTATCACTAAAAAATAATTTATCAATAATACCTCTTGCAGTTTCATCATCAGGAGCATCAGCACCTCTCAACTGGCGGTAAATATGCTGCACCGCCTCTATTTCACTATTAGAAGTATCCTTATTTAAAGTATTATAAATGATCGCATAATCACCACTCACTTCTTCACGTTGAATAAACACGCTCTTTACATCCAGTTCAAGTATCATGGCAACATTATCCTCATCAAGGATAGTATCTCTTTCAAGTACTATTTCATTTCTTTCAAGGCTTACTACTTCTCCGGTATCTTCATCCACAAAATCTTCTACCCATGTACGTAATACCCTTGCAGCCAGACGTTTTCCGAGATTAGCATTCAAGGTCTTTTTATCTGCTTTCACTTCTACGGCCATTCCGAAAAGTTCAAGAATATCCTTATCAGTTTCATAGCCGATCGAACGGAGTAACGTAGTTACAGGGAATTTTTTCTTACGATCAATATAAGCGTACATCACATTATTAATGTCGGTAGCAAACTCCATCCAGGCTCCTTTAAAAGGAATTACCCTTGCGGAATATATTTTAGTTCCGTTGGGATGGGTGCTCTGTCCAAAGAAAACGCCTGGTGAACGATGTAACTGAGAAACCACTACACGTTCGGCACCATTAATTACAAAAGTACCACGCGGGGTCATATACGGAATATTACCAAGGAATACATCCTGGACAATAGTCTGGAAATCCACATGTTCTTCATCATTACAACTGAGACGAAGTTTTGCTTTAAGAGGTACCGCGTAGGTAAGTCCTCTTTCGATACATTCGTCAATAGTATAACGAGGTGGATCTACAAAATAATCCAGAAATTCGAGCATGAAAATATTCCTGGTATCATTGATCGGAAAATTTTCCTTAAATACCCGGAACAACCCTTCCACATTACGTTTATCGGGGGTGGTTTCTAACTGGAAAAAGTCTTTAAAGGATTGTATTTGTATCCCTAATAGGTCTGGTGTTTCCGCCAAATGTTCAATTTTTCCAAAACTGATTCTTTGTGCTGGAGCTACTTTAGTTGAAGGCATATTTTTGTTAAAATATTTTTAAATGAGAGAGCCTGAAAATTAGGTGCCGGATTACTACAATTGCCAAGTACCGAAATTTAAAGGATTGCAAAAGTAAACATTTTTTTGAAATCGGAGGTAAGATTTCTAAATCTTACCATTTCTTTTAAGGCCGGATTATACTGATTAGTTGTTTCTATTTTGGGAATAAATCCTCTTTTACAGTAAAAATCTGGTAAAAAAAACAACATTGATTTTATATTAAATACTTATACCTTAATTTTGCCCTTCTTTTAATAACAAAAAAAAACAAAGACATGAAAAAACTATTTTTTGTACCTGCTGCGGCGGTGGTTTTCTTTTTAGCTTCTTGCGGAGGCAGTGGATCCAGTGATACCACTACTGCTCCTGCTGCTAGTACTTCAACCACTGATACTGCGGCTGCAGCAGCAACAGAAGCACCCGGTGCTGACATTCCAGGAATTGATACAGTAGCTATAACAGACCATATCAAACTTGACGGAATGGATGATATGAAGTATGACAAAACTCTTTTTAAAGTAAAAGCCGGCCAGAAAATAACTTTAGATTTTAAAAATATAGGCAAACAGCCTGCAGCAGCCATGTCACATAATGTAGTAATATTACAACAAGGCACCGACGTTCAGGCATTTGGTGAAGCAGCTATTCCAGCAGCCGCTACCGGACACATTCCTGCATCAATGGCTTCTGACGTGATTGCACACACTAAATTACTTGGTCCCGGCGAAAGTGATCAAATTACATTTACCCTTCCTGATGCTGGTGTCTATGATTTCATCTGTTCTTTCCCAGGCCATTTTGGTACTATGAAAGGAAAGATCGTTGCAGAACCATAATCTATAACAGAATATACTCTTTAAAAGAGCCGCCCTGCAGAGCAGAGGCGGCTTTTTATTGCATACACATCCCGTAAATCCAAGCTCCTCACAACATTCGTAAAGCAGGAAATGATTCTTCTTAAAGTATTTTCTTAATTTACACCTTTCAAAAAAATTATCCACCTTCAATTAATTGTTTATGAAAAAAGTCACCCTTTTTCTCTCACTCCTATTCCTATTACCATCTGTTTGCATTTTTGCGCAACAAAAAAACGATGCTATCGTCTCTGCCATCGTACAGGAAGGAACACAAAATTCTCAATTAGAGAAACTCGCCCATGAGTTAACAGATGAAATAGGGCCACGTTTAATCGGTTCTCCTCAAATGCAAAAGGCCAATGACTGGGCAGTGGAAAAATATAAAAGCTGGAATATCCCTGCACACAATGAAAAATGGGGTCAATGGCGCGGCTGGGAAAGAGGCATCACCCACATAGATATGATAACACCCTGGGTAAGATCACTTGAAGGAACCCAACTTGCCTGGAGCCCTTCTACCAAAGGGAAAACCTTTACTGCCGATGTCATTATTCTTCCTTATACTACCGATTCGGTAGCTTTTCAAAAATGGCTTCCTTCTGTAAAAGGAAAGTTTGTAATGATCTCGATGAACCAACCTACAGGAAGGCCTGATTATAACTGGGATGAGTTTGGGACTAAACAATCTATTGAAAAAATGAAGGCAAATCGTAATGCCTTGACAGAAGCATGGCGCAAACGTATTGCTAACACAGGGTTCACTGCCAGGACACTACCTGTTACCCTGGAAAATGCAGGCGCAGTTGGAATCGTAACTTCAAACTGGTCGCACGGATTTGGCGTTGATAAAATATTCGGCGCTTACACCCATAAGGTGCCCACGGTAGATATTGCATTAGAAGATTATGGTTTATTATACCGCCTTGCCGAAAATGGTACTACTCCTAAAATAAGTATCCGTGCCGATTCAAAAGAAACCGGAATTGTTCCTACTTTCAATACGATCGCTGAAATTAAAGGAACAGAGAAACCTAATGAGTATGTAATGCTTTCTGCACATTTCGATTCATGGGATGGCGGTACCGGAGCCACTGATAATGGCACAGGTACTATCACCATGATGGAGGCTATGCGCATTCTCAAAAAAATATATCCACATCCCAAGAGAACGATTCTCGTAGGCCACTGGAGTAGTGAAGAGCAGGGATTGAACGGTTCCAGAGCATTTGTAGAAGACCATCCTGAAATAGTCAAAAACATACAAGTCTTATTTAACCAGGATAATGGTACAGGAAGAGTAGTTAATATTTCAGGACAGGGATTTTTAAATTCTTATGATTATCTCGGACGCTGGCTCTCAGCTGTGCCCGACAGTATTCGCAGCCAGATTGAAACTAGCTTTCCAGGAATGCCCGGTAGTGGCGGGTCAGACTTTGCTTCCTTTGTAGCAGCAGGTGCTCCGGCATTTTCACTATCATCCAATAGCTGGCTGTATGGAATATATACCTGGCATACCAACCGGGATACTTATGATAAAATTGTTTTTGATGATGTTCGTAATAACGCAATCCTTACAGCTATCTTAGCTTATATGGCAAGTGAGGATTCTGAAAAAGCTTCCCGTGTAAAATCAATATTACCTTTAGATAAGAGAACAGGAGAACCCCGTAAATGGCCTGAACAAAAACCCCCTACAAGATTGGGAGGGGTAGATTAATTACCCAATTCAAAGCAAAAAGGCCGGCTCATTTCTCTGAAATGAGCCGGCCTTTTTGCTTAACTTAAAAATCAAATCCGGTCACTAGCATTTCGATATTAGTCAAACATTTTCAATTGGTTATGATTTAGTTCTTTGAAATATTGTAGTTGAGTTTGCTGAAACAGTTGATTTATGGGCATTTTTTCAAAAAGGGAAAGGCTTAAAAT
>JBDTGA010000125.1:0-171638 GCA_039937655.1 Ginsengibacter sp. | reverse complement strand
TGGGGTAGCTGCATTGGGTAATAAAGGTGCCGATCATACGATCGTTATTTTAAAGAGGCAATTACAGCAAGTGATGGATCAGCTTTGTTGTGAGAAGGTTGAAGACTTTCCGAATCATTTGATATAGAGCCGTAAGTATTATGATAGGTTACAGCTAAAAAACAATTAATTACCTTTTATCTTATACACATAATCTTCCAATTTCTTTATCTGCTTTACGCGGGGAAGACCTTTTAAAGTATTATTGGTAGGGAGTTTTATACTGATGCCTTTTTGCTTTTTTATCTCTTTTATGGCATCGTAGATATTTCTGGATTTAATTGCAAACACCACTCCGTCGGCATTGGTTTCTTTGCTGCTGATTACTCCAATCACTTCGCCATCGGCATCAATTACGGGACCACCGCTGTTACCCGGATTTGCCGAAATACTGATTTGATAGGAAGTGGTATCGCCATAGTATCCTGACTTGGCACTTAAATATCCTTCGCCATAAACTACCTCTTCCCGTGGATACCCTAATGTGAAAATAGGTTCTGCAAGCTCTGCGGTGGATTTAGGAAAAGTATAAGGCAATCCATTTACTTTTGAAAAGGATGAATCTGTAATTTTCAGGATGGCAAGGTCGGTAGCTGTGTTATAATATACTGCTGAAGCATAATACTGATCTCCTTTTTTATTTTCGACCACAATATTCTTAGCATTTTCTACTACATGAGCATTTGTTACAAGGTAACCGTTACCATCTACCAGAAAGCCGGTGGCTCTGAAATTAGCGGTGAACTTGGGTCTGGAAGGAATGGTAGTAGTTGCATCATTCAGTTTATTTTCAATCTGATTCAACTTGTGTTCAAACTGATTGAGTTTATTATCTACTAATGGCGTAATAGCGGCCACTTTGTTACTTTCAGAATATTTGGAAATCAAACTTGCCGTACTCAAGGACACAACACCTGCAATAGCAGCTGCTACGGCAATTGTACGCCTGTAACGTCCCCACAAATAAACAAGTTTGGCTTTTGTTTTCCGTTCTCTTCTTGTGATCACACCTTCATTTTCCAGCTTATTTTCCACTTCCGTTAAATGGTGTTTCAATGATTTGATCTCACTCATCCTGTCCAGCTCATTGAGAAAAAATGTGTGCTCGGCAGTTACCTGGTCTATATCGGGATTGTTTTTCCTGAGATCTTCAAAAAAAACTCGTTCTTCATTGGTCATCTGCCCGTTACGGTATCTTTCAATTGCATCCAAAAGTAAATTCTCTTCCATCTCAATCCGTGTTTTTATATTGTGCAAAGAATAATTTTTTCAATCTCACCAGACACTTATACTTCTGTGTTTTGGCGTTGTCGGCATTGGTATATCCAAAGGCATCCGCAATCTCAGGCATAGACTTTTTTTCAATATAGAATGCCTCCAGTAAACTTTTGCAAGGCTCTCCTATTTTCTGCAGAGCACTTTCCATCAGCATAAAATCCTTGTCCTTCTTTTCGTGCCATTCTATCTCATCTTCAACCGCCACAGTTTCCTGAATTGTCTCCATAGACGGATTAAAACGGTTTTGCTTTTGCAGTTTTTTTAACCAAAGCCTTCTGCAAACAGAATAAAGGTACGTTTGCAACTGGCAACTTAATACAAAAGAACTTGATTTAGCCTTTTCAAATAAGATAATCATTGCCTCCTGAAAAACATCCCGTGCATCATCAGGATAACCATTATTCTTAATGATGAAGGCTTGTATAGCTCCATAATTATCACGATAAATCGTTTCAATGTCATCCGTGTCATTGGTTGCAAGTCCTTCCAGTAATTCTTTTTCCTGATCGTACGTTTTCACCAAGCTATAATTAATACTTATAAAGTGGAAAAGTAACCCAATTTAATTTTGAAAAAAACTTTTTTAAGAGGGTTACTTTTTTTTAAAAGGGGTATTAACTAGAAAATATCTATTAAATCTTAAATTAAACAAAAATGAAAAAATTATTGCTTGTTTTCGCAGTTGCAGCTTTTTTAACCGCTTGTAACAGTTCTACATCAGACACTAAAGCTACCACTGACTCAACAACAGTAACTGCACCCGTAGCAGCAGCACCTACAGATTCAGCAGCAGCAGTTACTGCTCCTATGGATTCAGCAGCAGCAGCTACTACTCCAGCAGATTCAACAAAGAAATAAGTATTAAAGACTATTCTAAATAGTATTATTGAATTTTATTGACAGGCAATCTGAAACCATCTCTTAACGGAGATGGTTTTTTTTATATGCTCAGCATCGGTCGGGGGGATATATTAGAGGATATAAGTTTTTGAGCTATCGGCTTTCAGGTATGAACCGCGTGCTCAGAGTGTTGGGTTGCCGGTCTTTCCTTTCCTGATTTGTGGGGATCTTTGCGAGAAAATGGCCTAATGATCGAATTGTGTCAGTCTTGCTTGCCCTGATTTGTCGGGGAACATGCCGAAGACATGTTACTAAATTATAAGTTTTTCTTAAAAATAGTGCTTATTCAATAAGTTTTGGTTGATATTCCTTCATTCATAGTTTTGCTACTTGGGGAGTATAAGATATTTTACCGATGGCATTACGTCATTCATACCGTCTGTTTTTTTTATCTGTTTTATGCAATTGTGTACACGCTATACATGGAGTAATGATTGCTATTTTATGTAGATATGGGAAATGTTTGAAAAAAATAATTGGAATTTATTTTTTGATTAAAAGTCAAGCCTTACATTTGCGCCGGAGAGATGGCAGAGCGGTCGATTGCGGCGGTCTTGAAAACCGTTGAGGGTTAAACCTCCTGGGGTTCGAATCCCTATCTCTCCGCAACTTGTAAATTGAATGCACCTGAATGGGTGCATTTTTATTTTCTGTTGAGAGGTGCCTAAAATAGGTTTACCACTGCTACTTCTATATTATCAATCCCATATTTTATACTATACGAGGGTAGAATTAATGAATTTTTTGAGCGTGAGATGAGCCCTTTCCTCTGCCTGAACTATTGACGGGAGTGTAATTCAAACTATCGGAGAAAGAATTCTACCCAATGGTATCACCCAGTGTATTGAGCTCTTATCGTATAGAATTCTTAAAATATATTGCTGACGAGGAATCCTCAGCGTGCTTCATAGAATAGAATATCACCTGTTAGGGGTTAGAGTATATCGGGCTGATATACTATAGGAAATAAATAATCGTTTAAATTTTGTACCATTTTACATTATACTCATTATGAAAAATATCTATGCAGGTATTGCCATATTATTTATTCTCTCTTCTTGTGCTTCTACAGAACTGTTACGTATGAGCGTGCTGGAGCCTGCCCCTGTAACTCTTCCCGCAACTATTAAAAATGTAGTGGTGGTTAACAGGACTCTGGTATCCGCTAAAAGCAAGGTATATGATGCGATAGATAAGGCTGTAACATTGGAAGGTGCTGAATTAGATAAAGAAGGTGCCGAACAGGCTGTTATTGGGTTGACGGATGAGCTCAAAAAAAATAATCGCTTTGATGAAGTAGAAATCCTCCTTGGCGCAGGCCTTACTACAGATGCTCCCGGCATATTTTCTGCACCTTTATCCTGGGATTTAGTTGAAAAATATGGTAACGATCATAATGCCGATGCACTTTTTTGTCTTGAATTTTTTGATACGGATTCCAAAGTAGATTATTCGGTTAACAAGTCCGATGTGAAAACACCTTTGGGCAATGTGCCGGTAATAGAACAACAGGCTGATATGCATACCATAGTAAAAACGGGATGGCGTATTTACGATATAAAAGATCATGAGATATTGGATGAGTCATCAGTTTTAAAAAATATTACTTATAGTGGGAGAGGTATCAATCCTATGCTTGCGGCACAAGCATTGATTGATAGGAAAGAGGCCGTAAAACAGGTGGGTAAAGCCTCAGGACATACGTATGCTTTACGGATCGTTCCATTGTGGGTTAGGGTGCCAAGAGATTATTATGTGAGAGGAAGTAATAATTTTAAGATGGCTAAACGAATGGCACTGACCGGTAATTGGGATGGAGCTGCCAAACTGTGGCAACAGGAAACTGCCAATACAAAAAGGAAAGTAGCAGGACGGGCATGTTACAATATGGCGATCATCAGTGAAATAAACGGGGATATCAACACAGCCATCCAATGGGCGCAAAAATCCTACGAAAATTATAATAACCGCCTCGCACTCTCTTATGTAAATATTCTGAAAAACAGGCAGGTTAGCGATGTTGTTGCCGCTAACCAGGAATCTTTGTAAAATAATATCCTGTGATAAAAATAGAGTAGGTTCAGTTGTCCGGAGAAACAATCATCAATATAAAATTTTTCCCTTCATACTAAAATCATCTTCTATATGTTTATCCGCCTTGCGTTCCTCAAATTTGAAATAAACTTATGGAATAAATCGTCTAAGCCGTAAGAGCCTTTGAAAGCATTCCTTTTTTTTATGCTGATGGAATTTTGTTTAATCTAAACATCCGGATCCAAAGTTTATTAATGTTTATGGATGCAGGCCGTAATTACGTTAGTGGTACGTATCGTTTGAAAGTACGACATTGCGAATCGCCTTACTTAATTTTATTCTTTAACAGAAATAATAATGGACGATGTGGCAATCCCAGACTCTGAAGAGTAAAGTTTTCTGTATAAGAGAACGCATTGCGATTCAAATAATGAGATTGCCACGGTGCAGAAAGCCTATTCAATTAAAAGTCTATAAATGCACCTCGCAATGGCAGAATGGAGTAGAGGACAGGTTTTGAAATATACTACCGCAATAAAATCATTGCGATCTATCCAATTTCTTCATTCTAAAAAGATTTGCAAAGAGGGAAAAATACATGATAAAAAGCCCTATTAGTAATAAAAGAATAAACAAGACCGATATCTGTGCCAAATACACAGCAGTGGTGTGCATGCCATTTATATTTATTCCTGTATAGCGTGCATAACTTCTGGGAATACTCTTTAACCCACCCAGATAAAGCATAAGGAGAAAACCGTATCCACCAATTGCGAAAAGCCAGAAGCCCGTTTTTGCAAGCTTATCTTTTTGCTCCTTGTTTTTTGTCTGGAAAAGATAAAATATAAATGCGAAGATAAACAAGACAATCCCCATCAGCGTGTAAGTGTGAAAATGTGCCGGAACCCATAACGTGCTATTAAGTATTTTACGAATTGCCATCGTAGAATCTACCGAAGCAGCAAATCCACCAATGGCCCAACCCGCCATACCTAATAACAACATAATGGGTATAATACTCCATTTAATTTTTGAACGATACAGTTGAAAAATTACACCAAACATGGTAATTGCTGTAGCAGGAATGGCACTTAGGTAAGAAGCTATTTGACCTGCATACTGTGTAGATAAAGGCTGCACAATATCCATATATAAATGATGTAAATAGACAAGTAATATTAGGAAGAAAGTGGCATTCCATGCATACACGAGTAATTTATTGGTTTTCCATTCGCGTCCTGTAAACTCTGGTAATAGAGCATACACCCAGCCTACGGAGCAATACAGAGTTACATTTGAAAGGGTGTGACCAAAAAAGAAAGTCATATTTCCCAGAAGAAGTGGATCAAATTTTAGTACAGTTTCAAAAGATTGGAAAAGATATAAGAACATCATAGTGATTCCTACCAAAAATCCGGGTATGGCGGAGACAAGGCTTATAGTGGTTATGAGTACAATTGGCGGTAGTTCTTTTCTTTCTTCTACTTTCCGGATATATTGCCATCCCAAGAGTTTCATAAAACCTCCGTATTCTTTTGATAAGGAATATAGTAAGTGTGAGATACCTGTAAGCCAGGCTATACCCAGAATAATTAGAGAAATTATTGAAACCTCTATTGACCATGGAACCCAGGTGGGATCTTTAAAAGGTAGTGGATATAACATATACCAACCGGGGCCGAATTTTCCAATCAGTGTACCTATTGTTAAGCCTGCAATACCAATTAATGTGGTGAAAAAGACAAAATACCCTATCCTGATATTCAACCTTGCATAACGGGTACTGATTAAATACCATATCGTTGCAAAAGCCATACTGAACAGAAGACCAGACATACCCAGGCCGTGAAGCGTCATAAAAGCATAGAAATTAGCCAGTAACAATTTTATCAACTCTCCCTGGCCAAGACGCATCAAAAGTCCAAGTATAATCAGCAATGGAAAAAGTATCAAAAAACTAACGCTCCAGGTTATAGCCAGCCTCCTTTGTTTTTTTAATTTAACCGGTTCCAGTTGTATCATAAACTGTGTTATTAAATTTTATTGAACGTGAATGGTTCCCATCATAAAAGGGTGCACAAGGCCACAATATTCCAGGCAAAGGATCGTATATTTCCCTTTTTGTGTAAAAAAATATTGAAGTTCATTTCTGTACTGTGGTATGGCCTGTATTTGAGTTAATAAGACACCCTTATTATTATAGATGCCAAAGTTGTGTGTAACATCATCTGAAGTGACTATAAACTTTATTCTTTTATTTACCGGTAGAGATATTTCATTTTTCCCCAAAAATTGATGGGGTGTTTTATCAGTTATACCATGCGCCATTTCCCAGTCCCATTGTATCCCTACCACAGTAACAATTTCATCCGCTTCGCCCTGAAAACGTGGATAATGTAATAATTGCAGAGAAATAAATAGAATTATGACTAAAGCCACACTCAGCCCGATAAAATAACGTGCTCTTATTTTGTAAACTTTATATTTTACCAATGAACGATCTTCACTTTTATTAGAGGTAACAATCAAAAATATAACCACAGAAACAATAATTAAGGAAGCAACCAATGTAATGATTCCGACGAAACCTTGCAAAGTCAGGAATGCAATAAATTGACTCATAGCTATCGGTTTATTTTATTGATTTTTTTATTCAGTTTGCTGAAGGATCGGCTGAGTAATGTTGCCTTTACTTTAGAAAATCTATTTCGATCTAACCAGCAATAAATCTAATTATTTTTTGATTCTCATCGAAAAAATAAATTTTCAATCATTTTCAGTTCTTCTTTCAGCTCTTCAAATTGTTTCTAAGCCTTAATCTATAACTAAAGTAGATAAAATTTATAAAATAAGGATAAAATTATCTTTTATTATTCATGATGACCCGATATAAGAATGGTAGGCCTTCCTATTTTAATACAGTGCTTTGATATACGTTCTGGTAACAAAACACTTTTTAAATTTGAATATCGGTGATTCACGCATAGTAGAACAGATGGTGATTTTTATTGTCATTTGTTCTTTTCTCCTGCTGCTTTAAAAAAAGTAACGAAGGTCAATACAAATAGTAAAAAGCCAATAATGATTAAATAGAGCCCGGTTTCTTTTTGCTGGCCGATGTCAAATGAACTGCAAAGCAAAATATTGAATGCTCTTAAAGTGATTCCTGTTGCCAACATCATTGCCGATAACATTCCCAGAAATAATATTTTTATTTCAAATAAGATATTTCTTAATACTAGCATTAAAAGGAATCCAGCAATGAGCATATTGAAATGCATTACTCTGTTGAACGTTGTATTAATAACAGCATAATCAATAGAGTGGGGTAGCATCCAGAAGATAAATGATATCATGATGAAAATAAGTACTGCTATTCCCCGGGAAGTTTCTTTGATATTCAGGTGGGAAAAATAGATTCCTACAATAAGGCCGAGCCCAAACATGGCAGGCAATTGTATAATTTGGTGCCGTGGCATAGTAGTAGAAAGCCAATTATTCATTGGATATGATAACAAAATAAATAATAGTAAAATAATCAGGACAAGGAAGGTGTCTTTTTTTCTTTTAAACATTTAGTAATCTGTTCAATGATGGTTTGGTTATCATCCCTTGCGGGATCAAAGATTTTTATAATTTTATTATCCGGTGAAATAAGGAATAGATAAAGAGAATGATTGATAATGCTGGTCTTTGGAACCTGATAAGTCCAGATACCTATGTTGCGAAGTACCCGGGTAAAATCTTGTTGATTGGAGTGATAGGGTAAAGCAAATGTCCAGCCGTCAATATCATTCCCATATAGATTGCGGTAGTTTTTTATTTTCTGAATATTATCATCTATCAAATCAAAACTTACAGTAACAAATTCTAATTTTTCGGGAACAATATTCTTGTTGAAAAGATGATAGATCTGCTCTATCTGGTTATTCACTTTGTGGCACGCAGATGGGCAATCCAGATAAACAAAATTAATCAGTATATATTTATGTTTATCTTTTAGATTCAGTGCCTTTCCATTTTGATCTATCATTTGAAAATCAGGAAAAGCTCTTGGCGCATTACCTGCTTCTTTTAGTGTATAAGAATAGATGGTAAAAGCACTAAAGCCATAAGTCCATTTCCAGATAACGGCCAGACATATCGCAAAAGTAAAAATGGGAATTAAAATCTTTTTCATTTCTTTCTATTATTTTTTTCAAAAAAAATTTACTCAACAATAGAATTTATTTTCTTTTTTCTCTAAGACTACAAGACTATCTATTCATTCTCTTTGGCGGGTATGGCTTTTAACTTCTTTCTGCAAAGTTTTGAAAATAAAGAAAAGTACATAATAAAGAGCCCTATCACCAGTAAAGAAATTAGCCAAATAGATATTTGCGCCAGATGCATCCCCGTTTCATGAACACTTTTTATCTCAATTCCTGAATAGTCTGCATACCTTCTTGGGACACTGCTCAAGCCGCCGAAATAGAAGGTGGCCAGGAAACCATGTCCGCCCAAAGCAAAGAGCCAGAACCCTGTCTTCGCCAGTTTGCCACCGTCCTGATTGCCCTTTTCAGTAAATAAATAAAATAAAAAACCGAAAATGAATAAAAGAGCCCCCATCAATAAATAGGTATGAAAATGTGCAGGAACCCACAACGTATTATGAAGTACACTGTTCATTGATATAGTAGAATCTACCACTGCCGCACCACCTCCAATAGCCCAACCCGCTGTACCAATTAAAAACGTTAGCGGCACAATTCCCCATTTGACTTTTGAGTGATAAAGTTGAGTGATTACACCAAACATGGTAACAACGGTTGCAGGTACTGCACTTAAATAAGATATGATCTGCCCTGCATACTGAATTCCGATAGGCTGTGCAAAATCCATATACATGTGATGGAAAAAAGCGAATAATATAAAGAGAAATGTAGCGCTCCAGGAATACACCAGTACTTTATTGGTTTTCCATTCGCGTCCTGTAAATTCCGGTAAAAGCGCATACACCCAACCTAATGCACTATAAATAATAATATTGGCAAGGGTATGGCCGAAAAACATCGTGATGTTTTTCATAAGCAGCACATTAAAACTTAAGGCAGGTTCAAAGGATTGCAACAGGTACATAATCAAAAAAACAGCTCCTGCCAGAAAAGCAATTACACCAGGAACCAGGCTCACTGTTGATATCATAACAATTGGGGGAAGTTCTCTCTCGACTTTCTTTTTCCCCAGATATTGCCATCCTAATAAATTAAAGAAACCTCCGTATTCTTTTGCAAGGCCATACAGCAAATGTAAAATTCCAACAAGCCAGCCTATGCCCATAATTATTAATGATACTATTGAAAGCCTTGTTGACCATACCGTCCAGGTAGCGCCCTTAAAGGGTAGCGGATATAATAGGTACCAGCCGGGAGCAAATCCCCCAATCAGAGTACCAAATGCAAGACATAGAACACCGATTACTACGAAAAAATAAGCAAAATATCCAATCTTAATATTAAGCCTCCTGTAGCGAGTGCTGATTAAATACCATAACCCTGCATAAGCGATACTGAATAAAACGCCCACCATACCCAGTCCGTGAAGCGTCATCAATGCATAAAAATCGTTGATAGGTAATTTTATTATCTCTCCCTGGTTAAGACGCATCAAAAGGCCAAGGGTAATCAGTAAAGGAAAAAGAATTAAAAAAGTAATACTCCAGGTAATAGCGAGTCTTCTTTCTTTTTTTAATTCAACCGGTTCTAATTGTATCATTATCTTTTTTTTAATTTTAGTTAACGTGAATGGTTCCCATCATAAACGAATGTGCAAGACCACAATATTCCATGCAGAGAATATGGTAATCACCTTTTTGGGCGAATTCATATTGTAGCTTATTGTGGTATCCGGGCATTGCCTGAGTTTGCGCTAATAAAACTCCTTTACTATTGTAAATTCCGAAAGCATGATTTACATCAGCGGAAGTAACTATGAATTCAATCCCCTTGTTTGCCGGTAAGGATATCTCATTACTGCCTGTAAATTCACCGGGAGATTTATCAGAAACTCCCGGAGCCATTTTCCATGACCATTGCATTCCTACTACAGTCACCTCTTCCTCAGGTTTGTTTTGAAAACGGTGATAAGGTAAAAACCTCAACGAAACGAACGTACAGATGACAAGAAAGATAATTAATCCGAAAAAATATCGGCCTCTCATTTTATAGGTCTTATGTTTTGCCGAATCTTTATCTTCATCTATGGAAGAGCTGGTCATCAAAAATATGACTACAGCAACGACCAGCACGCCGACAGCCATGGAAATAATAACGGCATAGTCCTGTAAAATCAGAAGAGGTATGAATGCGTTCATTGTTATGTGTTTACTTTATTAAATTTTATGTACAGCAAGTATCAGAGAGAAAACAGATTAAGATTTAATAGCACAACTATTAAATTCTGTATTGACGAACGGAGGACTATGTATCTTATTTTTTTTCAATTCTATAATTAGAAAAGTGTTCTTAATAATGTTAATCCTTGTGGTTCCTTAAATGGAAAGTATGCCGAAAGACAGAACGAAAATAGTAATAATTTAATAATAAAAGATAAATCTATCTTTTATTATTAAAAAAACATAATATCCGAATTGTTAGGAACGACCTTGCAAAATCCAATACCTACGAGGTCTTTTCGTCTTGTTAGCTATACCATAGGTATCGTAAAGCAGTGGTGCCATTTATCTGTAACCCTGTATGAAAGTGTTATGTTCAATTAAAATGAATGTTCTTATCAGGCTAAAAAAATAGGGAAACAAAATACTGCTGAAGGAAATATTTATTACTGTTTTATCAACAACTGAATTTACGAATTGCTATCTGAAAATATCTTTGAAGATTCTTGTGTGAGCACATTCGTATAAGTGTATGAACTCTGAGTTGTTCGAAGGTTGATATTTTTTTTAATCGAATCTTCAATATGAGTAGGGGCTACTCTCTCAAAAATCAGGAAAATGGAGACTTGGGTGAATCATAAATTTATCAGACGGGGCCTTCAGATAAATTTATCCTCTTATACCTTTGTTTCTTTCATCATCATGTTCAGAATTGCGTGCCTTATATACAATTTTATAAAGCAGGGCACCTAATGTGGCAATGATGGCGATGGCTATTCCGATAAGGGTTCCGATCATGATGATTGATTTATTAATGAGTGATGATGCCTTCTAAAATTTTTTCATCAAAAAATGTCCGGGCGATCGTTTGCGACTGAGCCAGTATTTCAGAAGTCTTTAATTGGTTTTCGTTACTGATAGAATAGGCCAATGACTCTGTATCTTCACTTATTTTGTAAACCGCAGTCAGGCTTTCTTTCAAAACTTCTATTCCCAATCCATTGTCTTTTAACTTTCCCAATTCTGCGATCATCCAGCTTAGCCCATAAAAATAATGATTATTGAGTAGAATATGATTTTGCAATCTACTGCCATCAGGCATTACATTGTAGGAAGAATTGACAATTTCGGTTGTAAGATATTTTTTTAGAAAATCGGGCGGGTCATTATTTACTTTTAATTGCATCAATCCTCTTAATGCCTGAGGATAAATACTCAGCCATCTTAATTCGCGCCTCAACTCATGTACATCTGCTTCAATGTCTTTGAATTCGAGACGGCTCATTTTATATTTTTTTTGGATGGTATCCATTTCGTCACGATATACACTGAGTATTCTAGCGGTATCTTCTTTTTCTTCGAGCCAGTTAATATCATCTAATTTTTTTACGATTTTATCAATACCTTTCTGATGTTTCCCCAGCCATTTTTTGTCCTCGAGTTCATGGTTTAGCTCGTTTACCTTTTTATTCATTCGCTTTTGAAGATAGCGTGTGACCATGTCAGGTATTCTTTTCCGGCTAACAAATTCTTTGTGAAAACCGTCATAATAATCTATGGCTCCAAGCCTGTCTTCCATGTCTTTGAAGAGGTTGTCTAATTGGGAAAGTTTATGATGGTTATGAATCTTCTTATAAAGCCTTGCCAATGCCTCCAGCATGAAAAGAGGCGTACGCATGTTCTCTTTATAAATGAACAGAGAAGGATTTTCGGAAAACGCCGCTTTTTGTAAAGTGGTTTGTATCCCTGTCAGAAAATAAAGAAAGCGTGCTTTGCCCGGAGGGGTTTTTGTATCCATTATGTAAGAAAATTTTTCAGATTATTTTTTAAAATAGATTCTGATGAGCGTAAAGTTTAAGAAGTGAAAATACAATAAAAAATATCAGTTGAAAGAAAACCATCTAACATTCCACTTTCTTGCATTGTTCACTACTGAACTCGGTTTCTATGGTGATGTGTTGAATGTTCATGTGTTGCAGCGCGTGTTTCAAATTGCTTTTAATACTTTCAATTTGTTCTCTGCTGCTGTTATCATCAATTACAATGTGTGCTGTCATTGCATTTTCGGTGGTACTCATGGCCCACACGTGTATGTGGTGAATATTTTTGATTCCTCCAATACTATCGGCTTTGCTTTTGATCTCTTCAAGATGGATATCTTTTGGCACACCATCGAGAGATAGCCGTAGGCTGTCTTTGAGCAGGGACCAGGTGCCGATCAGAATAACGAGTACAATGAGAATGCTCAGTACGGGATCGAGCCAGTAAATATGCGTATAGTAGATCACAATACCGCCTATCATAATTCCTGCACTTACCAGTGTATCGGCCATCATGTGGAGGTAGGCACTTTTTACGTTAAGGTCTTTTTCTTTATTCTTTAAAAATAAAATAGCAGTGACAAAATTGATGATAATGCCGATAGCTGCTACAATGGCGATTATTTTTCCGGGCAAAGCCGGTGGATTTGAAATGCGTCGGATAGCTTCATAAGCAATAGCACCGATGGAGAAGAGGAGGATCATCGCATTGAATAGAGCCGCGAGAATCGTGGTTTTGCGGTAGCCGTAGGTGTATTTATTGTTTGATTTTACTTTCAGCAGCCGGAAAGCGAGTAAGGACAATGCCAAACTTCCCACATCGGCCAAATTGTGCCCTGCATCAGAAAGAAGGGATAAGGAATGAATGGAAAATCCTACCACTGCTTCGATAATTACAAAAAGAGTATTCAGGGCGATGCCGATGACAAAAGCGATGCTCACATTGGTGAGTGCTGCCACGTGACTATGATCGTGGTGTGCGTGATGTTGATCCATGAGTGAAACTTCGATTATTTATTCTACCGTATTGATTGCTTATAAGCGAAGGTAAAGAGCTTTTGGGTCTGCTACCATATTTTAAAATAAGTTTTGCCTCCGACTCCCTGAAGGAGGAAATGAAATTTACCCCAATCCTAAAGGAGAGAAAAAAGTTTACCTCTGACCTTTGTAAAGGATCGAAGATTTATTTTATGAGCCGGGCGACTGGCATTAAAATTGAGATGATGCCGGAGGGAGGAGTTGAACCATTTTGAGTCAGCATGTTCTTCTTAACTAAAACAAATTATAAAAAACAGATAGTATGAAAACAAATTCCAACGATCTCAATCCACAGAAGAAAAAAGTATTTGGTGATCCTGAATATTCAGAAGAAGAGGACATCTACAACCGCGAAGAGAAGAAATCGTATGATGATAAAGAACTGCCTCGTGAGCAAAAGGAGGAGGAACCTATTTCTCAGAGTGTAGGCCTTGATGTACCCGGTGCTAATCTCGATGATCCAGATGAAGCTCTGGGAGAGGAAGATGAAGAAAATAATTATTACAGCCTCGGTGGCGATGACCATTCTGATCTGGATGAAGAAGAAGGCCAATAATTGTACCTTGATTTCTTCTGATTGTTGATACATGGCAGGCGTAGTATGCAGTTTTGGACTTGACTTTTTTTTATTCAAACTCCGGCCAGATAGGTATTCTGTTTGCTGGTGGTTTCGCTCCTTTCATTTACTGTATTGAATAAAGAGGTGCGGGCTCGGGTTCAGCAATCTACTCCTGTGTAACTGATTGATGCACTCCATGCAGTATTTAGCACGCATAAAGCAAGAACCGTTCATGCAAAAGGAGTTGTTTTTAAAGGAACTTTTATCTCTGCAGCGGCTGCGTCTAAATTAACAACAGCGATTCATTTGTAGAAAAGGAGAATTCCTATAACAGTGAGATTTTCAGGTTTTACAGGTATCCCTAATATTTTTGATGTGAATCCACTTCTAATCCCCGTGGGTTTACTATTAAATTTCATCTTGCTGCTAGCACCAGAAAGAAATTGCGGAGCGTGTGGCCATGTTGTTAAATATCAGTTATTCACTCAGATCGCTGATGGGGATGATACGGTTGTAGATCCTTCTATCGCCTGGCCAGCACGCTGTATGCTGGTATTTTTAGGAACTGTTGAAATTAAGGGAGTATCCTCCAATACGGAAGCTGCGGATAAAGCACTTTTTTTCAGTCCCGAAAATATTCCGGCAGGAATTACCACTGCAGATCCGATCCTGTATTTTCGTGCCAAGGCCCATCCGATATCAGTAAAGGAACGACAGTAAATTGGTTTGAGTTCTGATACTTCTTATTGCTCTTGAAGAAATACAGACGTGGTATAACAGTAATGGATATACTAAGTTATTTTCCGCTGTTGCTCTCTTTCATTATTTCGGCAAATAGGTGATAAGAATAAAGTTTTGCCTTTTGGTCATACATATTGGAGATTACCATGATTTCATTAATTTTTGTTTGATCAATGAAATCTTTCATATCATTTTTGATGGTAGCCGGACTGCCAACAAATGAAATGGCGAGCATTTGGCCAGTCAATTCTTTTTCATAGTCGCTCCATATTTCATCCATACTGTCAACAGGCGGCTGTAAGAGTTTACGGACACCTGTTACGATACCGATAAACATCTGATACAGTGAAGTGGCCAGTCTTTTTGCTTCCGCATCTGTATCTGCCGCAATCATATTTACGCAGGCCATTACATAAGGCTCTTGCAGGTATTGAGAAGGCCTGAAATTTTTACGGTATAGTTTAATGGATGCTTCAAATTGTGCCGGTGCAAAATGACTGGCGAAGGCATACGGTAATCCAAGAGCCGCCGCCAGTTGCGCACTGTCTGTACTGGAACCGAGTATCCAGATGGGGATATTCAATCCTTCTCCGGGGATGGCCCTTACTTTTGCATTGCTGTTTTTTTCGGAGAAATAAGTCTGTAATGCCAAAATATTTTGCGGGAACTCCTGTGCATTATTGTAGAAGTCGCCCCTGAGTGCTCTGGCAGTAAGTTGATCTGTTCCGGGAGCACGGCCCAATCCCAGATCAATCCTTCCGGGATAAATGGATTCCAGTGTTCCAAATTGCTCGGCTACGGCCAGCGGGGAATGATTGGGTAGCATGATGCCACCCGAACCCACGCGCATACTGGAGGTTCCCCCGGCAACATATCCAATTAGAATAGAAGTTGCTGAACTCGCCACGCTGATCATGTTGTGATGCTCGGAAAGCCAAAAGCGCTTATAGCCGTATTTTTCAACATGCTGTGCCAAGTCACGGACTTTAATAAAAGTATCAGCGGGAACATTTCCTTCTGATACAGTTGCCAATTCTAATAAAGAGAATGGTATATTGAATGTTTTTTTATTCATTAGTTGATTGATTTTTCAGTACCTGCAAAGTACTGAAAAGACGGAAACTGAAGAGTAGTTGGGGGGTATTAGGCATATTTCAATCTGATATTATACTGCAGAAGGGGTGAAACCGTGAGTCTTCAATTTGAAAAACTCACGGTTTTATTATAAAAACGCGAAGCATTTTTCCTTCGTACTCTTTGTGCCTTTGTGTTTACCCCGTTGGATTAAATGGATTAGAATTTAGTTATTAGCAGTGAACGTTTTAATCCTACGGGGTAAAAAAACTTTTGCGAAGCAATAGAAGAAAGAAATGACCACCAGGATCTTGACTCTAATTGCCTGTGTGGAAAAGAAACCTTTTCATCTACCAAATCCAATTCACTAATTGGTCCCTTGCGAACTATAGATCGAAAGCTTTTGTGAATGTTGCATCATTTTCCCCTTCTCATCAACAGTATGGAATAAATGAAGATTTTTTTCTTTATTTTTTGCATTAAAAAAACTTTTGAAAAGTATCTGCTTCTCAAAAGTTTTTAAATATGAAAAGGAATTCAATGTTTACAAAGGCCCACGTTCCAGATTAAAACCATTTACTTCATCCATCGTCAATCCCAGCGCTTTTGCTACGCCTTCGCCATAAGCAGGATCAGCTTTATAGCAATTGCGTATATGCCTTATCTGAATAAATCTTTGTGCGGCCCCTACTTCTGCAGCGGTATTATTGAAGAGTAACTGCTTTTGATGATCGTTCATCAGGCGGAACAGATCGCCGGGTTGTGAATAATAATCATTGTCATCAGGACGATGATCCCATGCTCCTGCGTCGCCATGGAGCGCCAACGGAGGTTCTTTAAATTCTGGCTGTTCGTTCCATTCATTGAAGCTATTGGGTTCATAATGTTTTGCTGCACCGTAATTGCCATCTACGCGCATGGCTCCGTCCCGGTGAAAAGCGTGATAAGGGCACTTGGGCGCGTTTACAGGAATCTGGGCGTTATTAACACCCAGGCGGTAACGCTGGGCATCGCCATAGGAAAATAATCTTCCCTGCAGCATTCTATCTGGTGAGAATCCGATTCCGGGAACTATATTGGCAGGATTGAATGCAGACTGTTCCACGTCGGCAAAATAGTTTTCGGGATTACGGTTCAGCTCAATTTCACCTACAGGTATCAACGGGTAATCGGCATGTTTCCACACTTTGGTAAGGTCAAAAGGATTTTGCGGATGATGGTTTGCCTGTTCTTCGGTCATGATCTGAACGAACATTTTCCATTTGGGAAAATCACCTTTTGCGATACTTTCGTACAGGTCTCTTTGATGAGATTCCCTGTCTCTTCCTATTAATTCCCTTGCTTCTTCATTGGTTAAATTCTCAATTCCCTGTTGTGTTTTTAAGGTAAATTTTACCCAATGTCTTACAGTATCTTTATTAATGAAACTGAAAGTATGGCTGCCGAAGGCATGCTGATGGCGCAAAGTACGTGGTATGCCTCGGTCACTCATCAGGATCGTTACCTGATGTAATGCTTCAGGAAGTAGTGTCCAGAAATCCCAGTTGTTATCAGCGCTTCTGAGGTTTGTTTTTGGATCTCTTTTTACGGCATGATTCAGGTCGGGAAATTTCATGGGGTCACGGAAAAAGAAAACAGGCGTATTGTTTCCCACCAGGTCCCAGTTGCCCTGATTGGTATAGAATTTCATGGCGAAGCCGCGAATATCTCTTTCAGCATCAGCAGCGCCCCGCTCTCCGGCTACGGTAGAGATACGTACAAACATTTCGGTCTTTTTCCCGATTTCTGAAAAGAGATCAGCCATACTGTATTGAGTGATATCGTGTGTAACGGTGAACGTACCGAAAGCACCTGAACCTTTTGCGTGCATCCGCCGTTCAGGAATTACCTCACGATCAAAATGAGCCATCTTTTCCAGATACCAGAAATCCTGTAATAAGGCCGGACCACGCACACCGGCGGTTTGTATATTTTGATTGTCGGCCACCGGCGTCCCGGTACGGGTGGTAAGTTTGTTGAGTTGATCTTTTTCCTGTTTCATTTTTGTAGGGTTTATAGAATGAAAATAATTGTATCAAATGTAGCCATCTAATTGCTTTCAATCAAACTGATATTGTCTATGTTCGTATAGGTGTTGCCTGTAAGATATTTTTATGAATATACAGCAATTGGAATACATTATCGCGGTAAATGATTGCCGTCATTTTGTGAAAGCATCCGAAAATGTAATGTAACGCAAGCAACTCTTAGCATGATGATCAAAAGCTTGAAGATGAATTGAATGTTTAGATATTTGACTGCTGCCGCCAACCGATAGTGCCTACAGAAATAGGGAAAAAGATCATTGTACAGGAAAGCTACCGAATCAAAGAAATTGTGCAGGAGGAACAAGGGGGATTAAGTGGTGAACTTAGAATAGGAATTATTCCCACACTGGCTCCGTATTTATTACCATCCTTATAAGTTCTTTTTTTAAGAAGTATCCTTTGATAAGGTTAAAATAAGTGAGTTCACTACCTATAATATTGTTTTTAAACTGGAGCGATACGATCTGGGTGTGGGATTGCCTTCTACTCCACTGAACCTCCAATCCCTTACGGAAAAAATTCTTTTTTATGAAGAGTTGGTGGTATATGCTTCTTCAGAAAAAAAATATTGCAAAAGAAATATGTTCTGGCAAATAATATTGATATAAACTGGTTTTGCTTACTTGAAGAAAGCCACTATCTCCGTTCACAGTTATTCAATTTGTGTGAACTGAAAGGTAAAGGCAAAGAATTGCGTCAGTTGGATTTTGCGACGGGAAGTATAGAAACTTTGCAGAAGGTCGTAGATGCCAATCAGGGAATTACTATTCTGTCTTTACTGTCCTTGGAAGACCTTACAGTGAAGCAGAAGAAAAATGTACGGTATTTTAAAAAGCCGGTGCCTGTTCGGGAGGTCGGATTAGTAACCTGCCGTTATTTTGTAAAAGAAAAACTAATCAGGAGCCTGAAAGAAGAGATATTGAGCCATATCTCCGCAGAAATGAAAACGTTTTCCAAAAGAGAAGTGGTGAATATTTAATGATGAACCTGTAAAGATGAAACCATTTTTAAAACCATTGATACGCTATTACTCTTCTATATTTGCAGATAAGATTTATTTTAAAATACCGCGGGTATGCTATATCTAATTGCAACTGTTATAGGTTATATTGCTTCGCTCTTTCTGGCGATCTCATTAATAGTCAATAATGATCTCAAATTTAGATGGATCAATGCTTTGGGTTGTTTGTTCTTCATTGTATATGGAGTGATGATCCATGCAATCCCTATCGTACTCACCAATGCATTTTTGCTGGTCATTAATATTTATTACCTTATAAAGATCTACCGCACTCATGAAGATTTTGATCTTATTGAATTTAAAGGCGACGAAAGGCTTATTCATAAATTTCTTCAATTTTACCAAAAAGATATTCATGATTATTTTCCGGATTACCACCACGATCAAAAAGAAAATAATATCAATTTCATAGTGCTTCGCGATCTGGTAATTGCCAATATTTTTGTTGCTGAATTGGAAGGGAATGGTATTGCTCTGGTGAAATTAAATTATACGGTTCCGAAATACAGGGATTACAAAGTGGGGCGTTTTATTTTCACTAAAGAAAAAGAATTCCTACGGTCAAAGGGTGTTCGCCGGCTGCTGTATGAATCTGTTGCCCATAAAGGGCATGAAAAGTTTCTGGGCATTATGGGTTTTCGTAAGATGGATTACGGTAGGGGTGGAGGTTATGTGAAAGAGTTGTAAGATAGGGAACCAGGAGAAATGGATAAAAAATGGCAGGTAATAATTATCCATCCTAAAGTAAGGAAGGGATTTTTATCTTCATTGTATTTACATTAACAGGAGATGTTTTATTTTTGACATATATTTAAAGAATGTAGATAAAAAATAATACTCATGAAAAAAATGGTAGTAGTGTTGGCAGCCATATTCCTGCTTTCAAGTTGTGTGGCAAAAAAATATTTAGCACAGTCTCAAAAAGAAGTAGCTTCTCTTCGCGGCGACAGTACTACACTTGCCAATGCGAATTCCTCACTGCAGGGTAATATTTCTTCACTACAGGATCAGATTGCTACTTTAAAAAATAATATTAATGACCTTAATGGAAAGATATCTGCACTCAATACTCAAAATAGCCAGCTCGGACAGCAAACGTCAGAACAACAAAGTAAGCTTACACAGAGCCAGCAGGATTTGCAACTTCAGAAACAAAGGCTTCTGCAATTAGAAAATTTATTGAATCAGCAGAAGGCTGCTTCGGAATCATTAAGAAGTAAAATGTCGGAAGCACTGAAGGGATTTAATTCCAATGAACTTTCTGTTTATCAAAAAGACGGTAAAGTATATGTGAGCCTTTCAGAAAAATTATTATTCCCATCAGGTAGTGCGGTTGTAAATCCTGAAGGGGTAGATGCGCTGTCAAAACTTGCAGCGGTACTTAATTTGAATTCAGATGTGTCGGTAGATATTGAAGGGCATACAGATAGCATTCCTATTCGGGGAAGGTATCAGGACAATTGGGACCTGAGTACAGCGAGGGCCAATTCGATTGTAAGAATACTTGTCAATAATTATAAAGTAGATCCAACAAGGGTTATTTCATCGGGGCATAGTTATTTTGAACCGGTTGCTTCTAATTCTACTGCAGAAGGCAGAGCCAAGAATCGTAGAACAGAAATTATACTATCACCTAAGCTGGATGAAATGTACAAGTTGTTAGGAATGTAAAATGTTATCGTGCGGTAACAGCATGCTGCTTTTTTTGTTCAATATCTTTTTTGTCAGCGCTGTTATTTTATTTCAAATGTGAATCAGGAATTCTATTGGCAAGCCAACTGTGTTTTACAGGGATAATCCAGTTGTGTAATAATTCTTTTTTAGAAAGGATGGTATTATTAAAATACAAGGTATCTGGTGTGATGAAACCGCTTTCTATGGAAGCATTTACCTGAGTGAGCGGTACCAGTTGTATTTTTTCTTTTACGATAAAGGCGAGCAATTGCCTGTCAAGAAGATTGACATTAAAATCCTGTTGCACGTTTTTGATAAACCTTACTGAAGAGTCCGTGCTGCAGCCGCCTACTTTTACGATACTTTCATCAGCAATGAAAATAATAAAATGGCCAAAAAACAAATTGGCATACGACTTAACGGCACTACCGTGGCTGTTCCATTCCTTCGCAAAATCTTCCAGCTGCTCTTCCAGTTCTACCGCTTCTTTTACACTGAACATACGATTACTCTGATATATCCACACTCTCGAGTTGTCATTAAAACTTTGGGGAATAAGATCCCGGAATTGAATATTCATAAAGTAAAATTAAAGAGGATATTTCAGAATAAGAAAAAAGAAAAAATGAATTTTTACTCTCATCATTTTGCAATTTCCCTGCCAGCTTTAGAATGAATAATTTCAAAAAATATCTATGGTTGCTCCATAAAATCCCTGGAACCCTTATCCGTATTAATAGACCTCAACGCAACCCTTCCTTTGATAAGATTAGAGGATAAAATGTTCCGATTGCGATATGTGAAAATGGACTAAAATCCTTGCTGATAGGCATTTTAAGATAAATATCATTATTGTCCGGCTAAAAATCATAAATTTTGACGAAACGCTTACTGGTATTAAGTTACACAGCCCCTCTCCTTCGGAGAGTCCCGCTAGCTATCAGGAGGGGGCGGCTAATACCAGCGTGCTTTTCATTGACTTAGTCGGACAATAGTGGATAAATATCTCTACTTTCCCATGACAAAAAAAAATCCTCAACCTGATAGTAGGTTGAGGATGAATATATGTTCAGATATGGTTTCAGGCTATCTGGCCAAGTCTTTTTAAATAATGTATATGAGAGAGGATTGCCTGCCGCATCTTAGGGAACTCAATGTAGTCAATCCCATATTCCTTGCAAGTTCTTTTAGTAATCTTGCTAATGGCAGGATAATGTACGTGTGATATCATAGGAAATAAATGATGCTCTATCTGAAAATTAAGCCCACCCAGCAACCAGGAGATCGTTTTGCTTTTAGTAGCAAAATTTGCGGTGGTATGTATCTGATGAATGGCCCATTCATTTTCAATTTTTACAGTCACTTCTGTAGGTACCGGGAATTCAGTGTGCTCTACAGTATGTGCCAGTTGAAACACGATACTGATAGAAAGGCCTGTTACCATGGTAATGATTAAGAAGCCTACCAGCCAGGGAACGAAGCCTAATAACATGATTGGTAAAACAACAAACATAAAAGCATATGCTATTTTGGCTATCCAGAATGAAAAGTGTTCCCACAATGTCATTTTCCGCAAGGGCATTGATCCTATTTTGTGTTTGAAATATTTCTGATAATCAGTTAGAAATATCCAGATCAGATGAAGTAATGCATAAAGAAACCAGAAATAATATTGTTGGAATTTGTGCATCCACATTTTTTTCTGTGTAGGAGCAAATCTGAGCCATGGGCGTGCTTCGATGTCATCATCTATTCCGTCAATATTGGTATAGGTATGATGAATGATGTTGTGTTTCATATTCCACATGATGGCGCTTCCACCGAGAAAATTCAAGGAAGAACCTGCTGCTTTATTGATAAGATGGAATCTGCTGAAACTTCCATGAGCACCATCGTGCATTACGTTGAAGCCAATAGCAGCAGTAAGCAATCCGAAAAATGCACATTCAGGAATAGCGATCCACACTACAGGTGTAAAGAAGAGAAGGTGGACATATACGGCTATAAAAAGCGTACAGAGCAATGCAGCCTTAAAAGTTAATGCAAAAGTGCCTGTGGTAGGTTGGTGATGATCGATAAAATATTGATTGACGCGGTTTTTGAGTACCGTATGAAAATCTCCCTTGCCTTGTATAAATCTTGGAGTTATCATTATTGATTGTTTATTAAATTGGTTGTTATTATTTTGAAATCTTTAATACCCGAATATCAGGTTATGTTTTGAATAATTACATCAAAAGACCTTATCCCTATCATTTTTTTTGAGATGAAACCTTCTGCGTGTTGTACCCCTATCATTTTTCCAAACATTTTTGAGCGGTTGATCACGCTTTCCAGAAATTCAGGTGTGGAAATATACGTCTGTGGCTCCGTGTCATTCTCTCTTTTCGTAAAGAACTGTGTTTTGAAGGATTTTATTGCTTCAATTTTTTTCTCAATCACATCTGAAATGTCAATGACGAATGTGGGAGTAAGGTATTGATCCTGAATGTAATTGAAAACATATTTGGGCCTCCATACTTTCTGTAGAGTGTTACCGTCATACGTTTCGATCTTTCTTAATCCTGATAAAAAGGCTGCATCTGCCACTAATCGCGAAGAACGCCCGTGATCGGGATGACGATCGTCGGGAGCATTACACAAAACTATTTCGGGTTGATATTTTCTAAGAACTGTAATTATTTTTCTCTGATTCTCTTCATCATTTTTGAAAAAGGCATCGGCCATTCCGAGGTTTTCTCTCAAATCTACCTGCAGTATTTCAGAAGATTCCTTTGCTTCCTGTTCTCTTGTTTCTGCCGTTCCGCGCGTTCCCAATTCTCCACGGGTAAGATCTGCTATTCCTACCTTTCTCCCTTTTCTTTTTTCAACCAGTAGGGTTCCTGAGCAACTTAATTCAATATCATCGGGGTGAACACCAAACGCCAAGAGGTCTAACTTCATTTAATCAAAAAATTTCAAGAAAGCAATCAGATAAAATAAGAAGAGACAAAGGTAAGATAAAAGAGGCAATCTTAGTGTAGCCCGATGTTGTTTTGTGATATTGTATATGATGCGTAAGTAGTGGTATTTTGAAAATAGCCGGAAAATTCCTTAAAAGGTAAAACTTTGTGCACTCAGCTCGCGTATCCATACATCCTCTGCACTTCCTTAACGATACTTTCTATTTCAGCATCTTTGCCGGCGGCGTCATAAGGTTGCTTGAGGTCGCTGCCAAAAACAAATGCGACAGTTTGCCAGAAACGAGCTGTAAATCCACCCTTCAATTCCTTTAAAATATCATAGCAATTCGTTCCGCCCGTTTCCCGGTTTATTAATTTCATTAACACTTTACCCTGATAAACGGATAAATTCTTCAGAGGGTCCGTAAATTCTTTTTTCAATTCTTTCTCACGACTATTGATATATTTGTTAACGGCTGTTTTATCAGGATTGTGTGCAATATGATTTTCGATATCGCTGAATACCCAACCAGCACGCCTTGCATAAGGGTAGGTGACATACACTGCGTTTCTCAACCGGGTCCATTCTGCCCGGGAACGGGCGCTATATTTACTTTTCTTCCACACATAAACCCCGGCAAGTATTTTGGCTTCTATAGTATCACCGTCATAAACCACTGCCTGGCAGATGATGGTATCATTGACACCATGCTGTGCAAAAATGGGAGCGTGAGAGTTCTGATCGGCTGGAGCAGGAGTAGAGGACTGTGATTGTGCACTCACCCCGAGGCATACAAATATCGCTGTAATTAGAGGCAATCTCCACGATGATATTTTGGGCCGGGCACACATTATGAATGTAAATTTATCATTTTAAAAGCTCAATACAAAAACAGCCGGTAAAGAAATTATCAAATGTCCGTTAAAGATTTTTAAAATATTCTTTTTCTGTCACGGAGTATATGGCTTGTTAATTATTGGCGATCAAAAACATATAGAACAGGAAAGCCAGTACCATGAATACAGACAAGAGAGCGTAGGGTTTCGCTGCTCGGGCCTTGCTTACAAGTGAAACAACGAATCCTGTTGACATGATGACCAGTCCAAGCCATACCAAGTTAATATAAGGGAAATAATAGGCCTTAAGGGTTATGAAATCCGTTAATCTGTCGGTTTCTCTCGAGTTGATCTTGAATTTCTTATTACCTGCAATCCCGGCAAAATTCAGGTAAAGGTTTTGGGTAATAACCGTGTCATTAATGAAGTTGAGTTCCCTATCATGAACGGTGAGAGCAGGGTAGGCTTTATGACTGGTGCCATCCTGACCAAAAACAGTGATATCTGCTACAAGCGCAGTATCTGTGGGCGAAAAATGGAATCTTTCATTATCAGGGTTCTTTTCTATCCCATTCAAAACATAAAATCCTTTGGAATAAAACACGGTGTCTCCAATAGCCAGCTCGTGAGGCCGGTAGGTGGTGGTGTCGTTTTCGGTATTAGGGATAGAAATGGTGGAGATATAAGTAAATATATCGTGTGTGAGATAATGTTTGGTACCGGGATTAGAAGTAAGGTTATTGTCTTTCATGCGGTATGCATCAGGCGATAGGAAAAAATCCTCCTCTACTTTTCCGGTGATACTGTCTATTTTCTGAAAATGAAGGTTGTAAAAAGTCCTGTCTTTTTCGTGAGATGCAGAATCATTCACATAAGTAACGGTATATTTACCCATGCGGGTGGGCACTTCCTTCAAAAGAGTAAGGTTCTCCATTGGGTTTTCTGTGGCTCTTCCGGTGGGATCCTTATCAAATGGAATGAACACTCCTGTTTTGCTATTATCACTAATCACTTTTCGATTGCCAGAAGCAATCAACATACCGCCAATCATCAATGCAAACCCAAGGTGAGCAATGGCGGCGCCACCGGCTTTAAGATTCCATTTCAGGACGGAGCCGATATAAGAGGCATTGGCAGCAACAGAAAAGATGGCAGCGAATAATGCCAGATAAATGGCACCCAGAAATCCGGGGCCTTTTTTAGTAAATTGAATGGGATAAAAGATGGCAAGGAGTACCGAAGCAATAATGGCAATTCCCAGTGGCCATACCAGTTTTTTGGTCAGATATTTTGTATCTGTATTTTTATATTTTAAAAATTGTGATATTCCGGTGAGCAATCCTACAATAATGGCAACCAGTACCAGTACTTTATTATAAGCAAATTCGCGGTCTGCTGGTTCTGCCAGATTTGATCCGAAAATTTTATTATATACAGGAAGTGAAGTAATGGATATTATAAACAAGGCGGAAAGGAACAGTATCAACGCACCAATGAACATCCAGAACTCCCGTGAACTCATATTCTCTTCTTTTTGAATGGAAGGAATACTCTTGTAATTTTTGAAAAATAAGAAGAATACTGGAACTGTGATGGCCACTACAAATATTCCAATGAGTACGTTCATGGACATACCGGCTTCTGTGAATGAATGTACGGAAGTATCGCCCAGTATGCCTGTACGTGTCAGGAAAGTGGAATACAATATGAATAAATAGGTAAGAATAACAAACAGGTAAGAAGCCCGTAAAGCATTTTTTGTTGAATTGAAAATGGCCATACAATGTAAACCTGCTACTAATATCAACCATGGAACGAGTACTGCATTCTCCACCGGATCCCATGCCCAGTAGCCGCCGAAAGAAAGTGATTCGTATGCCCATTTTCCTCCCATCATAATGCCGGTACCCAATACGCAGGCACTAAATAAAGTCCATGGCAAAGCTGGTTTTACCCATCCTCCCCAATCTTTAGTGGATAGAGATGAATAAGCAAATGCAATAGGTACTATGGTACTCGCAAATCCTAAAAAGAGAATCGGAGGATGAATAACCATCCAGTAATTTCTAAGTAAAACATTTAACCCGATTCCGTCTTTTATGTAACTGAGATAATTGGCCTGTGCAAAAATGGGGCCTTCTAATTCGTTTCTTGTGAGTGCGAAAGGATTACTACCGATGCGCACATTAAAGATGTACAACCCCAGAATCATCAATACCAGAAAAACCTGTGCAGAACTTATAATACCCAATATAGGGGCTTCTCTTTTTTTGGCTGTAAAGATCAAAATGATACCTAACAGACTTTGCCACAATGACCACAGCAGAAAACTACCTTCCTGACCTTCCCAGATACACGCCAGCAGATATTTAGGCTCCAGCTCTTTCGATGCGTGTTTATAAGCATAGATGTATTCGAAATAGTGCTGTGAACAAATATAGTAGATACATATAAATACGGCTAAGAGAGAAAAGGCCTGGATGAAGAATGCGCCTCTTGCAAAGCGCAACCAGGATTGTTTTTCGCCTGTCTGCCCGGCAGTTAGATTATCAACCTTAATCTTGGAAGCCTTAAAGTAAGAGATAGCAGAAATTATGGAGGCAACAAATGCAAGCAATACAAAAAAATGCCCTACCTGTCCTGGTAGTAAGTGTTCATTCTCAAATGTCATAATGCAGTCTTAATATTGAGTAACCGTTTTTTCCAATTGTTTTTTATCATCCTTATATTTAGACGGGCATTTGAGTAAAATATCATTACATTCAAAAACGTTGCCTTCCATTTTTCCTTTTAATACAACTCGATCACTTTGTTCCAGTTCAGGAGGTTTGGTGTTGTGGTAAATCACTTTTGTACTGTTGCCAAGACTATCCACAGCATAAAAGGAAAGATAATTGGGATCTTTTAATGCATCGTATTGTATCGGTTTCGATTTGTCGAGCTTTGCGATAAGATGTACATATTGACCCTGTTTTTGTTTTGCAGAACCGATGGTATCGTATGTTGAAAAATCAACTGAATACATTAATAAAGCACCAATGGCTGCTGCAATAACAACTAAAATAATTATACTGGAAGTTTTCATTACTGTTATTTTCGAATTGCAAATTTAAGGAAAAATCGTTAGCTAAACCCCGTGACTTCCAATGATGTTTGTCACGTGTTACACATATTTTATGACAGATCAAAAAAGGATCCTGCCACTATAAAGATATATTGGCATTTAGAGTGAACCTTATCCCTGAACGGGTAAAAGTGATTCGAGATAAAATGATGTATTTAAAAAGGCACGTTGGATGGATTTATCTCTTCTGTAGGACGATTTTTATGCAATGGAAACGCACCATCAATTTCCAGTTCTCAACTGATGATTATATTTTACCTTTGCCGTCCTAAAAAAAAGAAGAATTAAAAAATGGCAGATCTTACCAATTTTGATCCTAATTCAGTGGGTGATGTGAATAGCGGCATTTTCGGGCTTCCGTTTACCGAAGAAGACGCAAGACTCGTTTTGTTACCGGTTCCGTGGGAAGTAACGGTAAGTTACAAAGCAGGTACAGCAAGAGCTACTGAACACATATTCAAGGCAGGCCTTCAGGTGGACCTTTATGATGATGATATAGAGGACGGATGGAAGAAGGGAATCTTCATGCGCGAACTTGACAAAAACGTATTACTGAAAAGCGACTATCTGCGGAAGGAAGCTGAGTTGTATATAAATTATATAAGTCAGGGAGAGATCGTTTCGGATAGCAAATTCATGTGTAAAGTTTCTAAAGAGATCAATGAAGGAAGTAGATTTCTGAACCAATGGGTGTATGAGCAAACGAAAGAATTATTAGATGAAGGTAAACTGGTAGGTATTGTAGGCGGCGATCATAGTACTCCCTTCGGATTTTATAAAGCGATGGCAGAAAAGTATGACGAATTCGGTATTCTGCAAATAGATGCCCACTGTGATCTTCGGGAGGCTTATGAAAACTTTAAATACTCGCACGCTTCTATTATGTATAATGCGCTGGAAGAAATTCCGCAGGTGACAAGATTGGTACAGATCGGTACGCGGGATTATTCATCAAGCGAATTGGATTACATCAATAACAGTAAAGGGCGCGTAGTTACTTATTTTGATAAGAGTATTAAAGAACGTGCTTACGAAGGTGAAACCTGGAAGCAAATTGTAGAAGACATTATAAACAGTCTTCCCCAGAAGGTTTATATCAGTTTCGATATTGACGGGCTTGATCCCAAACTGTGTCCCAATACCGGAACTCCGGTACAGGGAGGATTTGAAACACAACAGGTTTATTATCTATTGAGGAAGATCATTGAAAGTGGCCGCCATTTTATAGGCTTCGATTTGAATGAAGTGGGAGTGAGTGCAAATGAATGGGACGAAAATGTAGGTGCCAGGGTTCTTTTTAAATTATGCAATCTGCTGATTGCTTCAAATGATATACATGCAACAGTTTGAAATAATTCTCAGGAATGATAAGATAAAGATGTATCGTACGATTGCATGGATATTCTTGCTGTTGAATTTCTCTGTTTTTATTTTCCTGCTATTTTATGATGTGTATCATTATCCTGCGATGGCTTTTATTCTCGCTCTTGGTCTCTACCTGCTCTTGCGCTGGTATCTTTTCAAAAAAGGGAATTCACCGGTTTTTTTGGATGAATTTGTTTTCTTCATTCCCGCTGCCGGATGGTTTGGCTTGCACAGCTATATGGTCGCCATTGGTTGCCTGTTGATGGGAATTTTGTATAAATTATCTTTACAGAAAATAAAAATTATTTTTACGCGGGGTAATATTATAAAAACGAACTTTCCTAAAAAGGAATTCAACTGGAACGAGTTTAATAATGTGATCCTCAAAGATGATATTCTCACCCTTGATTTTAAAAATAATAAACTGTTACAGGCGCAAATCGAGAACGACGATATTAATGAAACCGATTTTAATTCATTTGCGCACCTGCAGATCAGTAAAGTAAATATTCCGGCTGTCTAAGCAGAAGCCATTATTAAAAATTTATTCATGGAACATTCACCCTTCCTCTTATATTCAGATGGTAAAGGAAAAATTTTTGAAGATACTTCACTCTATGTGTGTGGCAGAAGTGGGTGGGATGCTTTGCCTGTGAGTAATGAAGAATGGATCGGGCTTCCGGATGGCGGTCAATTGTACGAGCTGCCCCACCGGCGTGGTATTGGAATGGATGTGGAGACGGGGGAGATGCGCTTATGTGAGAAAGGATGGGCGGTAGCAGCATTTATTCCTCCGGCATTTACGGGTACTTATCTAGCTGCTTATGAAACTTTACCTGATGCCGAAACACTCCCTTTATTTTGTTATACTGCTGCCGGCTGGTATGATGAGAAGTTCTACGTTACTGCAATAAGGATAGAAAAAGATATCCGTCAGGAAAGTGCAGGATTTGAAGAAGAGAAGATAAAAGAAGGGGTAAAAGAGTTTTTATCTACGTATAAGGATAACCGTTTGGTACAACATCTTGCCAATACCTGTTGCATGACTTATGAATGCCCTGCCGCGAGAAATTATTTTATGGGAAGATGGGAATGCCCCGTGCCGTGTTCGCCGGCATGTAATGCAAATTGTATTGGGTGTATCTCTTTTCAACCGCAAGAGGAAGCGATTACTTCTACACAAGACCGGTTACAGTTCAGGCCCACTGCTGAAGAAATAGTTGAGTACACGGTTCCTCATCTGCAAACAGCTCCTTTTCCTATTGTAAGTTTTGGACAAGGGTGTGAGGGTGAGCCGCTGCTTATGTGGAAGACGATTAAAGAATCTATTATAGAAATAAGAAAACGTACACAAAAAGGAAGTATCAATATCAATACGAATGGTAGTGATCCTGTTGCTGTGAAAGCTTTGTGTGAAGCGGGATTAAATAGTATCCGGGTGAGCACCAACTCTGCCCGTGAAAGAATTTATAAACCTTATTACCGCCCTAATAATTATGAATTCAATGATATTGTAGAAAGTCTTAAAGTGGTGAATAGCTTTGGCGGATGGACAAGCATTAATTATTTTGTTTTTCCCGGAATGACGGATAGTGTTGAAGAGTATGAAGCATTGCGAACATTGATAAAATCTACGGGATTAAAAATGATCCAGTGGCGTAATTTTAATATTGATCCCGACTGGTACCTCGGTAAAATCGGGGTAACCGATACCGGTGAGTGTATCGGCATACGGCAGATGATGGAATTATTACGTGAAGAATTCCCCGATCTGAAATTCGGATATTTCAATCCATCTATAGAAAGAATAAAAGGTAATTTCGAAATGGATTATGCAAAAGAGTAGGGGAGTCTTTGGGTATTAGCATTGTAACCTCTGAAAAAATTACTTTCACTTTGAAACATAAAAAAACACCGGACTAACCGGTGTTTTTTTATCAAACTATTTTATTTTTTTTTAATTCAAAATATCAAAGGCTGTTTTAAAAAGAGATTTGGTGGAGTCGGTTGCATCTGCATCTATATACCAGCCATACATTCCTTTAAAATCACTGGCTTTGATATAGTCTGCTTTTTGTTTAATCAATGGGATTCCATTGTAATAAATTCCCTGGGCAGAATTGATCATTTCTTTAGAATCTGCTGTAGGGTCTATCGCTAAAATATCTTTATAACTGATGTAGTCGTAAGAACCCCATGAAAGATTATTGCCATCCCCATCAAGCTCATTATACCTTAACCCAAATACAGGGAATCCTACTACAATTTTATTGGCGGGAAGATGAAAGTTTTTCCAGATATCGGCAGTTGTGGTCATATAATCGAGAGAAGAAGCTTGCCCTACAGGCGCTCCGGGACCTACATGGACACCGTCTTCGTAAGCATGTACATTTACCCAATCTGCAGCGGATAGGTCAGGATATTCCCAATGTTGCCATCCTGGGGTGACCGTAACTGTTACTATGTTACCTGTTGGTAACACTGCTTTCAATTCACTTACGAATGGGCCAAGTGCAGCAAGGCTGGCGCTATAATCAGCAGCTCCATTGAAGTCTGTAAACATAACATCTACTCCATCTAATTTTGTATCAGTAATATATTGTTTTAACTGAGCTACCAATCCTGCGCGTTTTGCAGGATCACGAAGCGCCGGCCCCATATCATCGCTTCCGTAAAGGGCCCAGCCATCAACAGGAGTAATGCGTCCATAAATGCCCAATATTACAGGAATACCTCTGTTATGCCCTCGTGCTACTAATTCATCCATCAATTGATTGGTATTTCCTCTGGTGACATCTAAAGAACCATCAGCCGATACTCTTCCCATTTGAACAGCAAGATCCGTAATATGATTCCACTGAACATCTGCTGCCACGCCATCAGCACTCAAATAACCCATAACTACTTTTGGAAAGTCCTTTCGAATATAAGAAGAGGGCTTGACCAAAACTTCTGAAGTGCGCACCGAGGTTAATCCATTATAAGTAACAGCAAGTTTTATTTTAAATTCGCCGCCTGTTGTGGGTACAAAATCGAAAGTAGTGTCATGAGACAGAATATCATCATTTACATACCAGTCTATTTTTACTTTTCCTGCAGGTGAATATTTAAGATTGTCATAAACGGCAGTATCACCCTCATTTATAATCAAAGCCGCAGGAAACCTGTCACCCATATAAAATATTCTGGGATAATCGCCTGCACCAAATTCAGGCTCTTTCGCAATATCTTTCGTACACGATTGCAGAACTATCATCCCTGCAAACAGAAAAATAGTTAGTTTAATAAACTTTGAATAATTATGATTCATACCTATCTTTTTAACTTATGAAATTTGTAATTAAAATCTATTGGATTATTGCATATCCCACCATACTCTGTTATTCCAGTCATCTTTTCCACCCATACGTTGTACCGCTTCGTCAAAATTTGCTTTATTCAGGTTTTTTTCTGATAATGGGTATTCTATCCGTCTTGGCATTACTTTGGAATCCGGATCGGAATAACCATCAACCCTGTATCCAGAGGAGAGTTTTGGGAAACCACTTCTCCTTACATTAGCGTAAGCCTGGGCTCCGTTCAAAAAGTAATTAATCCATAACTGTGTATTGATCTGCTCCAATTCTTTACCCGGCTGCAAAGGGTTATCAGATATAAACTGATCAATTGCAGCGTCAGAAATGGGAGTACTACCCGGATAATAGGAGAGTTGTTTCATTGCAGCAGCTATCCCGTTTTTATAAAGATCTTCGGTAGTTGCCCCTAACGAAAGCCCCAGCCTAACCGTTGCGTCGGCCAACATAAATTCAGTTTCGGCATACGTAAGGTGAAAGAAAGGAGCGTCATTGGCCATTAATGGTTTGGAAATCTGTAGCTTCAATAAATTATTTCCCACATCTACCGGCCCTATGTTGGGTATCTGTATGGTAATGGTATTTTTCCAGTCGTCCCAGATAAAATCTGTTGCATTCACACCAAAGGAACCAACCTGGGCACGAACCTGATCGGTAATATCTATCCTGTTTTCCCAGGTAGCACCGGGTTGGTCATCCCAATAATTTCTTGCCATCACATTGAGTCTGGGGTCATTGGTATTTACAAATTGTTGGATTAAAGAATTACAAACCCTGAAACCTCCCGGAAATCCTCCCTGACGCAGGGCTGAAGACATTCCGTTGCCGGTGTAAGTAGCATAATCGTTGAGGTTGTCATCATGCCTGGTCATACAGATATCATCATTGGACTGCATCACCCCATCAGTGAAAGCCTGCATAATTTCTTTTTTAGCCTGGTCGGGCGACCTTTTGGCTATTCTCAAAGCCAGCCTTAGCCTTAAAGAAGAAGTGAATTTTTTCCACTTACTGATGTCGCCGTTATAGAAAACATCATTATTTACCCTGTCGTTTCCTGTAGTGAACAAATTCATGGCCGTATCCAACTGTTTGAAGAAATCATTATAAATATCTTCCTGTTTATCGAAAGCCGGCGAGAGATCAGTCTCTGTAAAACCTGTAGATGCATTGAAGTAGGGGATATCGCCGTACATATCTGTAATCCGGTCAAACACATAAACTTTTACCACCCGTGCTACCGCATTCAAATTCTTCTGTTCATCATTATTCCGGCTTCTTAATTCCGCATCAACAATATTCTTTACATCCATTGCATAATTATCTTCCCACAATGCAGACATATAAGACTGATTTCTCTGGTAGAATTGTCCGTACTGGTTGGCATATCCCCCTGCAATATGCTGTACCATCGGTTCAGTTAATATGAGGCCAAGCCGCTCCTGTATGTTTGTGCTGCCGGAATATTTTTGCTCTGCATACGCAACTTCAATAGAAGGATCAAGATTGGACGATTTAGTAGGGTCCGTATTCATGTTCCCGAACTTATTGCACGATAAGAAGGGAAGGAGAAAGAGGAAAAAATATAATTTAAAGTATTTCATAAATAACGTTTTAGCTTAATTAAAATTTGATATTTACATTCACTCCCCAACCTCTCCGGCCCGGTAATGACCCATACTCAAACCCTTGTCCATTACCATTATTATAATTCGAATCAGGGTCAACATTTGGAACATTCTTATGAATGATAAAAGGATTTGTAGCTACTATTCCCACACTTATTTGCTGTGCCTTTATTTTAGAGGCAATATGGTTGGGAAGATTGTATATCAAAGTCAATTGTCTCATTTTGATATAACTGGCATCGTATATAAATGGAGTGGCTACCCCTTTATTATCGGCATAAAATGAAGCCCAGTAAACGTTAGGGTCAACCGCTTTTGTATTCTGCTCATAAACAGGTTTTCCACTCCCATCTACTCCAGTTTGGACTACGCCTTTTGGCACGTATCCTTTTACCTTCCCTTCCGTGGTCCATTGTGCAATGGTTTCGCCTGCGGCCTGCCTTTCTTCCTCCGATTGAATCCATTCTTTGCGGCCTGCCAATGTAATATCCTGCTGCCCGCGAATAACGGCAAAAAGATTGGTCATGGAGAATAAGTCGGCGCCTTGCTTTATATCAATAATGGCGTTTAAAGAAAATGACTTATAACGGAGTGTATTGCTGATTCCGCCTGTCCAATCCCATGTTCCTTTTCCCAGGACTTTCCTGTCATCCGTTACTAATGGAGAAAGACTGGTGGGGTCCAGTATGTTCTGTCCGTCTCCTGTACGTTGATAGTCATACCCGATAATACTTCCATAAGGCATGCCCGGTTGTGCAACGATTGAAATACCCAGCCAGCGTGCGTCTGATAAGGTAAGATAAGAAACACCCTCTGCCAGCGACTCTACTATATTCTTATTATGCGCTGCATTGAAACTTATATCCCAGGACACATCCTTGGATTTAATTATTTCTCCTGATAATAATATTTCAACTCCACTATTAGAAACAGTTCCTGCATTCAGGATTTTTTTGGCGTAGCCTGTTGACGTAGCTACATCAATGTAATTGATCTGGTCTCTTGACCTGGCTGAATAATAAGTAAACTCTAATCCGATTCGGCCACTAAACAATTTGAGATCTGTACCCAACTCGAAACTTTTTGTGCGTGTAGGTTTTAATTCCGGATTAGGGATAATAGTATTGGTAACTCCTCCAATAGAAGCTTCTGAAGGCTGGAAGGGTTCCAACCCATAATTCAACAACAACTGATAAGGGTCTGTATCATTACCTACCTGCGCAGCCGAAGCCCTTACTTTCGCATAAGAAAGCACTTTACTTTCTATGTGAAGCGCATCAGTTACTATAAAACTGGCTCCCAGCGAAGGGTACCAATAGGTATTGTTTTTAACCGGAAGTGTAGAAGTTGCATCTCTTCTGAGAGTAGCATCCACATATAAATAATTTTTGAAGCCGGTTGAAATCGTACCATAATATGAATTTATCTGCTTTTCGTAAGCCGATTCCTGAATACTTAATTTCTTAAAACTATTGAAAGTTACCGCATCAGTCAGTAACATATCTTCTCCACGTTTGTAAGTACTTGGACTATTAATGTATAAAATGCTTCCACCTAAACTTACACTTGCGTTAAAATTGTTGCCAAATTGTTTCTTCGCAGTTATTAATACATCCGCATTATTGGTACTGTATTTTGCATTTCGTCCTTCAAGTACGCCTGTTTCTGCTCCGGGAGTTGTACGCGGGCTGAACTTTGTATAATCCAGAAATGTAAAATCAGTATTCAATCTCCCCTGAACCGACAACCAGGAAAGAGGATTGTAATTTAACTGAATACCGCCCATTACCCTGTCTTTGGTAGTTTTGTTACTCATCCGGTTAATAACCCAGTAGGGATCCAGATGATATTGGCCACCGCCCCATTCTACGTAATTTCCAAAGTCATCCTGGTAACCTTTTTCAAAAACTCTTTGGTCTATATTATTGGCAAGGCCTACAAAGTTAAATCCAATATTTGCCGGATCATCCGCCAATGCCGGACGGTTATTTACAGATTCTTTCATGTAACTGGCATGAACATCTAAATTAAGCTTACTCCCAATCTCCGTAGATCCGCGTAAGGTAAAACTGTTTCTGCCCATATCGGTCTTGGGCACAATGTCATTATATTGAAGATTGGTATAGGAAAAACGGAAAAGGCTTTTCTCATTTCCTCCGCTAACCGCCACATTATTAGTAAATGAAGACCCGGTTTGAAAGAAGTTTTCAATATTATTTTGAACCAGGCCGTAAGGAGTAGTTCCGCCATTGAAAGCAGGAATCATTAAATTAGGATCGAGTTTGGCACCAAAGCTTGAAAACAATGTCGTCCTTGCAATAGCCTGATCTAAAGGAATAGTGCCGCCAGTACCCTGGCCATATTCATACTGATAATTTTTAAAGCGTGTTAACATGGTTTCAACTGCGGATGTAGAATTAATATCTACTCCAAGGCCTTTTCTGCTTTTTCCTTTTTTAGTTGTTATCATTATAACACCATGACCAGCCCTGCTTCCGTATAAAGCAGAGGCTGCAGGCCCTTTCAATACCGTAATTGAGGCCACATCGTCGGGATTGATACCTGAAATAGCATCCCCTAAATCTGCACCGGCAGCATACTTATCGCTTCCGGTCATTCCGTAATTTGAGTTATCCATAGGCACTCCATCCACCACATATAGAGGCTGATTGTTGCCGGTAATATCTGTATTTCCCCGGATCAGCACTTTTGAGGATCCCATTGGGCCTCCTGCCGTATTACTGATGATCAACCCGGGTACACGGCCAGCCAGAGAATTAATAATATTCGGATCGCGTGGCGTTTTATTAATCTCATCGCCGTTTACTTCGCCTATTGAATAGCTTAGCGCTCTTTTTTCTCTTTTTATTCCAAGTGAAGTAACTACTACTTCTGACAGGCTCTCGTTTTTCTCTGCTAAAACTACATGGAGGTTATTAAAATTCTGAACTCTTATGCTCTGTGTTCCATAACCGATATGAGTAAATAATAATTCATTCCTGAGTGAGGCTTTTATCGAAAAATTCCCTGACTGATCTGAAATAGTGGATATTTTTGTTTGCCTGTTCTCAATGGTAACATCAGGTATTTGATTCCCTTTTATATCTAGCACTGTTCCCGATATATGTTGAGTAGCAGAGGATGAATTTTGATTGTTGGCTTTTACACTTACCACATTATTATTGATCTGATAAATCAGATGTGCCTGGTCACAAACTTTCTTTATCAATTGCTCCAGTGAATAGTTCCCCTTTTCTACGGTGATGGCCTGGCTGAGGTTTACACTGGCGGCATCATACGAGAAATTGATTCCGGCCTTTTTTGAGATGTCCGAAAAAACTTCACTAAGTTTTGTATTGGAAAACTCCACTTGTATCGTTTTACTATTTTGCGCAGTAGCTGTGGTGCTGACAGTAAAGAGAAAGAGCAGGCAGGATACAACGCGAATCCCACGGCATTTTAATGAAGTAAGATGTATCATTATCATACGATTTATTTATCAGTTTTGGTCAATTAAAAGAAATAGTCACTTTTTGTTTTTCTAAACTATACTTGATATTATAGGTGAACTGGAGCGCATCTAAAATGGTTTCTAATTTTTTGGGATCAAAATTTCCTGTGAAATTCAATTCAGGCGCGTTTCCTTCTATTACTACTTCCCTGTTGAAATATTCTTCAATTACGGTTTTAATTTCTCCAAGGCCGGCATGGTCAAATTCAATATTGCCTTTAGTAAAGTCCAGCAGTTGATTTTTATTGAATGAATTTTTGAGCACTCTTTCACCTGAATCGGAAATAGCTTTTTCACCCGGTAATAACTCTACATAATTTTTGGTTCCCTGCACCCGTACTTTTCCTTCCAGTAAAGAAACAGAAACAGTCTTAGGATTTAGGTTATAAATGTAGAATGCAGTACCTAAGGCAGTAGTCTTAATATTTCCGGAGGTTACAATAAAAGGCTTTGAATGATCTTTATGCACTTTGAAGAATGCGGAACCTGTTAAGGATACTTCTCTTTTTTTATGATTGAAATCTTTTGAAATCTTTATGGAAGAAAAGGTATTTAACTGTATCTGGCTACCATCGGGCAAAATTAGTTCCCTGGAAAGATTATCTGTTTTTGCAAACAGTACCAATTCGGTTGCAGTACTTTCATTTGCCGAAGAACTGTAATAATTCCATAAAGAAACAGTAATAATAATTACAGCAGCAACAGAGGCGGCTTGCCATAAGATTCTCCGGATAAGTGGTTTCCGGGAATTATTTTGAGACTGGGACAACGAAACTGAATCATACTCCGGATCCTGATTTTTTTCATGTAAAAATGGACGCAAAAGGGAATATGCTTTATTGATCTCATCCAAATTGGATGGTGAAGTGTTGGTATCTCTTTGGTCTCTTACCATAAAGAACAGAAGCCTTGCCTGTTCTATTTCATGATTGTATTGAGGGTTGTCACGTATCCAGCTTTCCCAGAAGTGAATGTCTTTCTCATTTTTTTGCAAGAGGTAGTTAGCAAATGATTCATCGGCTAAGAAATCTTCTCTTTTATATTGTGTGTAATCAGGCATATATAACTATAGATACCCTTTACGAAAAGAATTTACCGTCAAATAGGTTATTTCTTTTTAAATGGCTTCTTAAAAAGCAAGAATTCCTTTCGAAAATAGGTTATAGTGCCATAAAACACAGCAATAGAAAATCTTTTTTATTGACCTGGGTACGCAATAATTTGAGACTTTCGTGAATGCTGTTATATACTGTTCTCACCGATATGGAGAGGTGGGCGGCAATTTCTTCATAAGACATTTCATCAATGAAGCGAAGGGTAATTAATTCTCTCTGTCGTTCTGTGAGAGAAGATAAAACAGTGTTTAATTTCTGTTTTAATTTCTCATATTCCTGTAATTCAATAAGAGTTTCCTCGCAGGAAGAAGTGATGGGTGAGTGGTGAATAGCATTGTCAACATATACGATCTTTAGATTTCCGCTCGTTTTTTTTCTGAAGATGATCTTGTTTTTGTAACAGGTAATAGTATAAGCTTTAGGATTTTTTACTTCAGGAAGTTTATCCCTATTGTTCCATAGGTTCAGAAAAACCTGGTTGATATAATCTTTACTCATTTCAAGGTCATCTGTGAGGGAGAGCCCATAGCGTAGTAAGTCGTTATAATAGAGTATGTATAAGGAATGTAAATCCTTTTCACTCCCTGACCGAAGGCCTTCCCAAAAAGATATTTCCCCGTTATTTATTTTCATTCTAAAGAGATCACGGTTTGTGAGTGATTGTTATTTTGCAACATTAATATTTAGACAGATGATTTTTGTAAATTATAAAAAATAAAAACCGGTACCTGTAAAAATTTAAGAAGTAACGAATCAGTTGGTTGTGTAAAGACAATCTATTCCTCTATATAGCTGCTTTTTGAATTATATTTTTTAAAATCGAAAAAAAATAAAGTATTTATTTTTCGTGTATTACTTCATCAATAGCACTTAAGAGCGATTGGGCCCCTTCCGTATCCCCAAGTAATTGCCATATCATTACTCCCCCTGCTTCGCGCATGGCAAGCCTTGTTTTCTTTTTTATGGTGGAGATGTTGTTGTAATACATCACCCTATTGCCAGGCAAAAGCAGTGTATCCGACGTCTCTGCATCGGGAAAGGAAGAAATGATCTGTTTATAATCCATACTGATTGCAGGAGAACCAGCGGGGCCAAATCCATATCCATAAAACGGAAGGCCTAAGATTAATTTTTTCTTTGGAATTGATCTTATATTATGCCAATAATCCAAATCTTCCACCGCCATTGAATAGGGTGAGGGATCACCGGCATCTTGCGGCCGCCATGGGCCGGTGCGGTCATAAGACATGATATTTATAAAAGCAAATTGCTTTAAGGCTTTGTTAGAAATTTGGTCCTTGTAAGCAGTTGCGATGGCAGCGGTTATTAATTTATGAATAGGACGGAGTGCGGCAGCCAGTCCAACTATAAATTTCTGATAATTATTATCTATTTCGTTTCCTTCAAGGTCCACATCAATACCATCCAGATGATATCGTTGGGTTAGGGAAACAAGATTATTGATGAACATTTTTCTGTTGCTATCTTGTAATAAAGCTGCATAATAAGGATGCGACCCGCCGCCTGCAATAGAAGCCAGCACCTTTACCTTTTTAAGATGCGCTTTTTTTATTAGAGTATCAATAGCAAGGTGTTGATTAAAATTTCCGGTAGAATCCGGATTGATAAATGCAATGTTGAGGTGAGTAATCTTATTTAGAAATTGATAAGTAGAATCCGCGTGAGTCGTATCTCTCAACGCAGAATTCAAAAAATAATATCCCACTACCTTAAATGAAGGAGAGGAATTTTTATTTTTTTTCTGGCAAAGAACGATTGTTGAAAAGAAGGATAAAAGAAGAACTGAAATGGCTGATTTCATTTTCATGATCCGAATGTTTTGATCATCCAAATCTATATGATAATATTTAATGAAAAATATTTGAGCATTCCGGTAGAGATCCATTGAAATGATGTCTCAATAAAAAAGGGAACAAATTTTTTCCATCATAAAAAATTAGCATCCCCTTATATCCTGCATTACAGGAAAAAAATGTGAATAAATTTACCCGATCTATTGTAGATATTTTACCCGTCTGTGAGTCTGAAAATAATGGCAAAAGTCAGTGCGATAATAAATGCTGTACCAAACATTATCAGCATAAGTCTTAATTGAATCTTCAATGGAGGAGCTCCTGCCTTTCTGAGTTCCGGTGGTTCAGGATATCTTTCCTCATCATACTTTTTCATGATCGTATTTTTTAATAACTATCAATACTGCAATAAATAACTGTGCCGTAAATAGGGCTTTTGCATATTATTACATTTCTGTTACGGTAATCGTTCTTATATTTAACACTTTAATTTGTATGAATAAAAATTCACCGGATGAAATCAAAAGCTTTAAAAGTCTCCTTTATATTTTTATTGATCATCGGAACGATAAGCCTTGCTTTTGCATGGGGAAGATGGGGACATAAACACATCAGCCGTGCAGCAGTTTTTGCATTGCCTCCAGCAATGCAAACTTTCTTTTACAACCATATTGACTTTATTACTGAAGATGCTGTGGTACCGGATTTGAGGAGGTCACTGATCTATGATCGTAATGAACCCCCGCGGCATTTTATAGACATCGAAGATTTTGGAAATATTCCTTTCAGTTCGTTTCCTAAAACAACCAGGGAAGCTTACGAGAAATATGACAGTGCTTTTTTGAATAAAACAGGTTATCTGCCTTGGTACATACAGAACCTTACAGAAAAGCTTACTCAGGCTTTTAAGAAAAGAGATAAATCGGAGATTCTTTTCCTCGCTACTGATTTGTCTCATTATATTGCCGATGCGTCCCAGCCTTTACACACTTCGTCCAATTATAACGGACAACTCACCAATCAAAAAGGGGTACATTCTTTGTGGGAATCTGTGCTTCCTCAAATGTTTGGGAGTGCTTATAATTTTAAAGTGCCCCCTGCTAAATACATCAGTGATATCCCGGCAGAAACATGGAAGATTATTGCGGAATCACATTCTTTGGTAGATACTGTTCTTGCAAAAGATAGAGAAGTAAGAAAGCAATTTACCTCCAATAATATGTATAAGAAAGATGCCAATGGTAATTTAGTATTGTTTTACAATTCACCCGTTTTTTCTGATGAATATGCACGCCGCTTCAATTCTGCTCTCGGCGGAATGGTAGAACGCCAGTTACGTATTTCCATTACTGATGTAGCAAACTTCTGGTACACCGCATGGGTAAATGCAGGTAAGCCCAATCTTATTTCCTTAGACGATCCGCATCTTACACAGCAAAATAAAAAGAACTATAAAAATGAGTTAAGAGCATGGGAGAAAGGGAAGATACTTAATCTTGCAAATGGTCCGGATGAATGATAGCGGAAAGAGTTAAAGAGAATAGGTTATTCTTCCTTCGTTTTTCAATACGGCTAAGCATTCTTTAAATCGGGCTGAATTAAATATTGTTTGGAATTAATTTTATAGCATTTTATTTTTAGCTCATTCCCTGTACGAATGTTTATCACTTTGCCTTATTTCTTTACGTATTTCCAATTTCTTGTTTTGCCTTCAGTCAGCCATTCAGTGGTTGTGAGGATTCTTTTTTTCTTTGCCTCTTCCGTTTTTGCTTCTTCGATCCATTGGATATATTCACGCTTATGGTAAGGGCTGAGGTTGTTGAAAGTGTCGGAAGCCTTTTTATGTTTTACCAGTTCTTTTCCCAATATAAAAGGAACGATGATCGCAGGTTTTTTATCAGAGGCTTTTCTTTCGGGTAAATTAATATCGTCCTCATTCAGCTTCATGGCTTCTTTGATCCGGTCCATGATAATTTTATCTGGAGGCAGGTCGGCAAGTCTTTTTATCTTCCCTGAATGGGCCACGGCATCTGCATTATTCTCTTTTAATTCGATCGCATTTTCCATCAATGCAGCCTTCCAGAAACCAAATGCACAATAGCTCTTAAATGCGGCCATGTTACACATTAATCCTTTGTATTCAAAATGAGGATGTCCCCATTTGATGGTTTCCTCTACATAAGGGCATACTTCGTGAATTAAGTATCTAAGACGAGATAGAATGGGTTTTGCAAAATCAGCAGATTGAGCAATATAGGCATCCACTTCTTTGTTCATACTAATATACTAATCGGTTTATGTGCCGGTTAATATAGGTGAATATACGAAATTGTGAAATTCTCAGAATTCAATCTTTGGATACTATTTACTTTTCCGGTAAAAAATTATCTTCTTCCCTGGCTCCAGCTTCTGGCTCTTCTGAAACCACTGTGTGATGCGGGCCTTCGGTTCATAGGGTTGTTTTGTACTACTGGTGTTTGTACAAATTGCATGGTACTTGCAAAAGGATGATCTTCAACCACCGGAATTGTTTTTTCAATCAGTTTATGAATATCACGCAGGTAAGCTCTTTCTTCCATATCACAGAAGGAGAGAGCCGACCCTGAATGCCCTGCACGGCCGGTACGGCCAATGCGGTGTACATACGTTTCGGGAATATTAGGTAATTCAAAATTGATTACATGGCTCAGGTCATCCACATCAATACCGCGGGCGGCAATATCAGTAGCTACCAATACACGTATTTTTCCTTCTTTAAAATTGCTGAGTGCTCTTTGTCTGGCTGCCTGTGTTTTATTACCATGAATGGCATCGGCCTTTATATTGGCGCGGTAAAGTTCTTTGGCAATTTTATCAGCACCGTATTTTGTGCGGGTAAAGACAAGTGCGTTATGGATTTTATCATCTTTTAGAAGATAAATCAATAGTTGGCGCTTATCATTTTTTTCAACGAGATAAACATGCTGATCCACATTTTCAGCAGTAGATGAAGCAGGTGCTACTTCTACTCTTATAGGATTGGTGAGGATAGAAGAAGACAACCTTGTGATTTCAGGAGGCATCGTTGCTGAGAAAAATAAAGTTTGCCTTTTCTCGGGAAGTAAGGCAATGATCTTTCTTACATCATGGATGAAACCCATGTCGAGCATTCTGTCTGCTTCATCAAGCACAAACATTCTGATGCTTTTCAGGTTGATGAATTTTTGTGAGATAAGGTCTAGCAGCCTTCCCGGTGTGGCAATAAGAATATCCACACCGCGGCGTAACTCGTTGGTTTGCTGGAACTGAGAAACACCACCGAAGACAACTGTATGCCTTAATCCTGTATGTTTTCCGTAGGAAGCAAAACTTTCATCAATCTGTATGGCAAGTTCACGTGTGGGAGTAAGTATTAATGCTTTGATGTTGTTATTGTAAGCATCTTCTTTTTGTTGTAGCATCAGGTTTTGAAGAATAGGTACAGCAAATGCTGCAGTTTTTCCAGTGCCTGTTTGTGCACAGCCTAAAAGGTCTTTTCCGCGAAGAATATGAGGAATTGATTGTGCCTGAATGGGGGTAGGTTCTGTATAACCTTCTTCTTCTAGTGCCTTTAATAAGGGCGCTATTAAAAATAATTCTTTAAATGACAATTTTATTGTTTTAATATAAATGATAACTTCCCTGAAAATATTACTTTCTGAAAGTTTGTTTGGTTTGTATGCTCAACAACCTATGACTTGATGAGCTTACCTGAGGGAAAGAGGATCCAGTCTGCTAAGAAGGAGAATAATTTTGCAAATATAAGATCTTTATTTCGTAATTCGTATTTAACGTACATTCAGCAATTTAATTTTAACCTAAAGGAAATTTTTCTTTGTTGATCTCTTTAAATTCAAATGATGATACAGGATATGCTGAGCTACATAATTCAATGAAATTGATAACGTACTCTTGCGTACCATTTTATTTTTAACTTTGCCTATTAAAATAAAAAAATGGAAATTATCCAGATTGAAGATAAAAGCCTGGCACATTATTCTTATGTTCTTATTAGTAATGGGGAAATTGCGCTGGTAGATCCGGCCCGTAATCCGCAGCCTTATTACGATCTGGCAAAACAACATGATGCAAAAATTGTTGCTGTTATTGAGACACATCCTCATGCAGATTTTGTAAGTAGCCACCTTGAGATTCATCAAACTACCGGAGCTGTAATCTATGTCAGTAAGCTTCTGGGGGCAATGTATGAACATAAAAGTTTTGATAATGGTGATATAATTCATGTGGGAGGTATTACACTCAAAGCGCTGAATACTCCGGGCCATTCACCCGACAGTATTTGCATAATAGCCGTAAACGAAAATGGGAAACAAGAGATGGTATTTACCGGTGATACTTTATTCATAGGTGATTGCGGACGTCCGGATCTTAGAGAAAAGGCAGGAGCTATTACTGCGGCTCGTGAAGTTCTGGCAAAGCAGATGTATCATTCTTTGCGTGATCAGTTAATGAATTTACCCGATGATGTGAAAGTATATCCTGCTCATGGTGCAGGCAGTCTTTGCGGTAGGGGACTAAGCACTAATAATTCCAGTACAATTGGTTTAGAGAAAGCAACCAACTGGAGTTTGCAGAAAAAGAGTGAAGTAGAATTTATAAATGAACTTCTCGACAACCAACCTTTTGTACCTAAGTACTTTACTTATGAAGTGGAGTTGAATAAAAAGGGAGCGGGCAAATACTCCGATGCCATTGCCAGAGTAAAGATCGGAAGCAATATTCCTGCTCATTCATCTGATTATATTATTATTGATACGCGTAATGAATCTGATTTTAAAAAAGGGTATTTTAAAAATGCTGTGAATTTGATGGAAGATGTAAAATTTGAGACCTGGCTGGGAAGTATTGTTGCTCCGGGAGAAAAATTTTATTTGCTTGCTGAGGATAAAAATAAGTTACAAACATTAATAGAACGTATTGCTAAGATTGGTTATGAAGAACAAATAGAACTGGCATTTGTTCCGGATGAAATTAAGGGAGAAACAATGAATACACTCGATGTAGAACATTTTAGAAACTCACTGCAAGACTATACAGTAATGGATATACGCAATCCCGGGGAGATTAAGGAAAAGAGATTTTTTGAAAACACGCTTAATATTCCTCTTTATGAGTTGAGGGAACGTATTGCAGAAATACCTACCAATAAACCAATAGTGGTTCATTGTGCCGGTGGCTACAGGAGCCCGGCGGGAGCAAGTATTATTAAAAATTTATTAAAAAATGATCCCGGAATTTTTGATCTTGGTGAAGCCATAAAAACATTTGAATGAAGAAAAATAAACCATCGAAGAATTTAATCATTGATGTACGCAAGCCCGAGGATTTTGAAAAGGGGCATGCTGAAGGCAGTATAAATATTCCACTCACCGAAATGGAAGAACGACTGGAGGAGATCAGAGAAATTAAAGAGCCAATAATTTTAGTTTGTGGAGGCGGAACCCGACATGTAAGGGCTTTTGAATTGTTGAAAGAAAATGGAATAACAACAGAAAAAGGTGGAAGTTGGAGAGATCACTGATTTTTAGAGTGCCTTCTGATAGTTGAACCTGATATGGTTTAAACTTCTCCTATACCGACTCTATAACAGGTCAGAATATTTTTAATTCGTAAACCTCCTTGTCTGAATAAATTCAGTCAGGTTGGTGTGCATCCGAAGAGCAGCATAACTCTTAAGTTTATAACGATTTTGGAAATTCCAATCGGGGATTTTTATAAGCCACCTGAAAAAAATCAGAGGTTTGAAAAATGTCTATCCCTCCATGACCAATGAAGAGGTGGTATTTATGGATGCTATAGAATCAACTTCCGCTCGTTTTCCTGAATGGTAAAAAGGATATGAATATCACCCTGAAACAAATGAGTATTCTTCTAAAAGGGGTGCCTATGGAACAAGAGAAAACTAAAGAGTGGTCTAATTGTTTATAGGATAGAAGGAAAGTATTTTACAATAGCTGCAGGAGATATCAGATTTACAAAACCTTTTAATCTATCAGTTCTTCTTTTTTCGACAACATAGGAACCCTCTCAAAAACCAGGTATCCCCATGCGTTCAGGAAAACGCTCTTGTTCTTTTCAAAATCAATATCGTCTCCACCAAATACATTTCGGAAAACTCCTTTTACCTTATTCACCTCAAAATCCAATCCTTCTGAGGTAAAGTTTAAGATCACCAGTACCTGATCAGATTTGTGTTTTCGCAAATAGGCAAAGACCTTGTCGTCGTCAGGGTGTGAGACGATCTGCGTGAGTACGTTTAGGTCTCCCGCATGAAGTGATTTATTATAGGATCTCAGGGTAAGCAACTTTTTATAAAATGTATGGAGTTCAAAATTGCCGTTCCATTCAATTGCATCTTTATCAAAAAATTTCAATCTTTTCTTATTGGGCATTTCCTGTCCGGAATAGATCATGGGTATGCTATTCCATGTACATGAGAATACGGCGAATAACTGTGCGGCATCACCATACTTTTCGTACTCGGTTCCGTTCCAGCTATTTTCATCATGATTGGAGGTAAAGTAAACCCTGAAAGCATCGTAAGGAAATTCAGTAACGGATTTGTATAATACTGTTAGTAAACTCCGGAGGTCCATTTTTTGGTGATAGAATTCTTCGGAGGCATGCATCCAGCTCCAGGTGTAGGTGGCATCAAATACCTTGTGGTACTCGGGCTCTTCACATTCACCCAGCCAGAAAAGATTGTCTTTTATCTTTGATAATCTTTTACGGGCATATATCCAGAAATCAAGTGGCACCAAATGCGCCATATCACAACGGAACCCATCCAGATCACATTCCTGTATCCAGAATTTTAATACATCTGTCATGGCTTTCCATAATTCCGGCTCGTTGTAATTCAAAAGAGATACATCTTCCCAGCCATGTGGATGTACGGGAGTATGATTGTCGTCCCATACATAAAATTCAGGATGCTCCTGTATCCATGCGTGATCATTACCGGTATGGTCTGCTACAAAATCTATGATTACTTTCATTCCTGCTTCATGAGCTTGCTGTACCAGTGTTTTGAAATCTTCAAGAGTTCCAAATTCCGGGTTGGTACTTATATAATCTTTTATGGAGTAGTAACTTCCAAGTGTTCCAAGCCGGCCCTTCTCACTGATGAGCGTTATTGGCATAAACCATAATACTTGCACGCCCATATCTTTTAATCGGGGCAGGCTCTGGGCAAATGCGTTAAAAGTTCCTTCCGGTGTGTATTGCCTTAGGTTCACTTCATAGATATTGGTAGAATAGGACCATTTAGGGTGCCTGGGTTTTAATTTCTTGCTCGGCATAATTATATTTCAGATTAAAAAAATAAAATTAATCATTATTATTCTTATTAACATAGATGATAAGCCAATTTGTATTTTGATAAGCTTTGAGTAGAAAACTTTTTCAATTCTTTAGGAAATTGGAACAATATTTTGTTGGAATCTAAAAAGATTTCTGAATATATTCATGATTACTTCACCTTTTGTAGTGTAGAAATAGGGATTTATTAATGGATGCTTCGAAGGTACTTTGTAACTTTGTGCACTGAAATTTTAGTATGAAAAAATTTAATGTCCCTATTTTATATCGCAGCCCTTTGATCACAGCAATAAAGAACCGGCGCAAGGAAGAGGATAGGCTGAAGAAAGATTTTACACCTAGCTTTTTGGATTTTGGTGAAGTGCACATTTATCTTGCGCGTCATTTCGGATTTTGTTATGGAGTGGAGAATGCCATTGAGATTTCATTCAGAACGGTGGAAGAGAATCCCGATAAAAGAATTTATTTATTGAGCGAGATGATCCATAACCCGCATGTAAACGATGACCTCAGAAGCAGGGGAGTAAAGTTTTTAATGGATACCAAAGGCAATACACTCATTCCATTTGAAAAACTTTTACCGGAAGATATTGTAGTAGTACCTGCTTTTGGGACTACGCTTGAAATTGAAAAGAAACTACAGGATGTCGGTGTTGAAATAGCCCAATTCAATACTACTTGTCCGTTTGTAGAGAAGGTGTGGAATCGTGCGGAAGCTATTGCAAAAAATAATTATACGGTGATCGTTCATGGTAAGCCCGATCATGAAGAAACGCGTGCTACCTTTAGCCACAGCGCAGTTAACTCGCCTACCGTGATCGTAAAAGACATGAAAGAGACTATTGAATTGTCAAAGTATATTTTAGGAACCAATGAACCGGAAGAATTTTATACTCAGTTTGCCGGACGATTTTCAGAAGGATTTAAATTAGAAACCGATTTACAAAGAATAGGTGTGGTGAACCAGACTACCATGCTTGCCAGCGAAACGCAGGCCATTGCCGAATTTTTGAAGCAGACCATGAAAATAAAATACAATCTGGCGGAATCAAATGTGGCTGAAAGGTTTGCCGATACAAGGGATACACTGTGTTATGCTACCAATGATAACCAGGGCGCCGTGTATTCTTTACTGGATGTACCGGCTGATATTGCCATTGTAGTAGGCGGATACAATAGTTCAAATACTTCTCATCTTGTAGAATTGTGCGAAGGAAAATTGCCTACTTATTTTGTTAAATCAGAAGATGAGATCATTTCTTCAAAAGAAATAATGCATTATAAAATGCATCGGAAAGAAGAAGTAACTACACTCTCTTATTTGCCCGATAAAAAACCGGTAAGAATATTAATTACCGGTGGTGCCAGTTGTCCTGATGCATTGGTAGAAGGAGTGATCAAAAAGATCACTGGATTTTATAACTGCCATAAAACTATTGAGGATATTACAAACGAATTTATCAGAATTTCAAACAACACAGAAAGCACCGTGTTACCCCGGTAAGTTTTTTTATTTTTTAATCGAAAAATGCGGATTGGATACGGAAATATTTCAGGAGCAGATATTCTTTTGCGCTTAGTATGTATTGTGTAAACTCTTTTAAAGAGCAGAACTTATCTCTTTTGCTCAGGTATCATCACGAAATTATTATAGATATAGACTATAAATACAACATTATTAGTATCCTTGATAAAGAATTGGTATGTTCATTGTTCATTCTATTTGCTCAAAATTTTATATCTTGAAATTCTCAAACTGATGAATATGAAATGTATTTTATTGTTAATGGGTTTAGTTATTTTTTCGGGTTGTGATTTGCGCAATCGCGAAGCTGAATTAGATAGTAAAATGAGTGCTCTGCAGCATAAGGAGCAGGAGCTTTCTTTGAAGGAGCAATCATTGGATTACAGGGAATTGCAATTGAATGAAAGAGAAAAGGATATAGACAGCAGTGTCAGAATTATTACCGACAGTGTGTTTCTCGAACATCAGAAACTTCCGGGTACCTGGCTGGTAGAAATGCAATGTACCAAAACCAATTGCCAGGGATCGGCAGTAGGCGATATTAAAAATGAACTATGGGATATTAAATTTCTGCACAATATGGTAGTAGCCAGTGCTGTGATCAATAACAGGGTAGTAAGAATTTATACAGGAAATTTCAGTGGTAATATACTAAAGCTCGCTGTGCAGGAAGATTCTACCGAAAATACAGCGAGAATATCGGTTCGTTTGAAACAAACCAAAGAAAAAGAAATGACAGGTGAACGGGAGATCATACAGGCAAACGGATGCCATATTTTATATTCGCTCAGGCTTAAAAAACAATAGTGCAATAGTATTTATAATTATTAACTGAATGTATGACCTTATTAACAGACTTGAATTTTTCGTTGCCTTTGGAGAACCCCGTGATCATTTTTTCATTGGTTTTATTTATTATATTGTTTGCACCTATTCTCTTAAAAAAAATAAAAGTTCCTCATATCATCGGGCTTATTCTGGCGGGGGTAATTGTAGGGCCTTATGCCCTCAATTTATTACGAAGAGACAGCAGCATTGTACTTTTTGGTACAGTTGGCCTCTTATATATTATGTTCCTTGCCGGATTGGAAATTGATATTTCAGAGTTTAAAAAAAACAGGGGGAGAATATTTTTCTTTGGTATGGTTACTTTTATTCTGCCGCTTATTTTCGGAACACTGGCGAGTTATTATATTTTAGGCTATAGCTGGCTCTCTTCTATCTTATTGGCAAGTATGTTCTCGACACATACACTGGTTTCGTATCCTATCGCCAGTAAGTATGGGGTTGCACAAAACAGGGCGGTAGCACTAACGGTAGGCGGCACGATGATTACCGATATCCTCGCATTGCTTATACTGGCAATTATTGCCGGGATGACCAAGGAGGAAGTGACTTCTACTTTCTGGATTACACTTGGTGTATCATCCGTGATTTTTGTAGGAATCGTTTTTTTTATTTTTCCTATCATTATACGGTGGTTTTTTAAAAATTATGAAGACAGCGTGTCACAATATGTTTTTGTGCTCGCTATTGTTTTTCTCGCTTCCTTTCTGGCAGAAGCTGCAGGTATTGAAGCTATCATAGGGGCTTTCTTCGCAGGATTGGTGCTCAATAATTTTATACCACATTCGTCCCCTTTGATGAACAGGATCGATTTTGTGGGGAATGCGTTATTTATTCCTTTCTTTTTGATTGGTGTAGGAATGCTGGTGAATTTTAATGTGCTCTTTAATGGATGGGGGGCTTTAAAAGTTGCCGGAGTGATAGTAACAGTGGCCATTAGTACCAAATTTATAGCGGCGTGGATCACACAAAAAACGTTTAAGTTACTTCCTGAAGAGGGCAAAATGATTTTTGGATTAAGCACTTCACATGCAGCGGCTACACTGGCCATTATTTTGGTTGGGTATAATATTATTATTGGAGAAACACCGGGGGGAGAACCTATCCGTTTACTGGACGAAGATATTCTGAACGGAACTATCCTATTGATATTATTCAGTTGTGCCATCAGTTCTTTTGTGGTCGAAAAAGCTTCTGCAAAACTTGCTTTGAATGAAGAAGAGGAACAAAAGGAAATTACGGATTCCGGAGAAAAAATATTGATCACACTCGCTTATCCTGATACCGTAACTGAGATGGTGGATTTTGGATTGATGATGAAACCTAAGAAAAATAATGTACCCGTATATGCCCTTACGATTGTGAGTGATGATGTCAATGATGAAACTTCGCAGTTCAGTGGAAAAAAAATGATGGACAAAGCGATCAATCAGGCAGCTGCCACCGAAAATACAATCATCCCGCTTATGCGCTATGATATGAACATCAGCAATGCCATCATTTACACAATTAAAGAACAAAGCATTACCGATGTATTAATTGGATTACATAAAAACGCGGATCAAAAGGATTTTTTAGGGCCTATTACTGAAAATATTCTGAGTAAATCGGGAGAGACCATTTTTATTTATAAAAATATTCAGCCTTTTAATACATTGAATCGGATGGTAGTGGCAATTACTCCAAGAGCTGAAAAGGAGCCGGGGTTCAGGCATTGGTTTACAAGGATCTCGACCCTCGCCAAAGCCGGTGGATTATCGTTCCATTTTTTTGCCGAACAGCAAACTATTGAAGAATTGAAAAAGCTGAATTCGCAGGCGGCAAGCCCAGTACCAGCCACCTATAACCCATTCAGCAGTTGGGAAGACTTTTTAATTTTGAGCAGGGAGTTGAAGCAAAATGACTTCTTTGTAATTGTCTCTTCCCGCAAAGGCCATATATCTTATAATAAGAATCTGGATAAACTTCCGTATTATTTATCCAGATATTTTATTAACAACAGTTATATTATTATTTACCCCAAACAGCAGGATGCAGGGGAAACATTGGAGGAACATTCTGATCATACTCTACTGGAAACACTGACAGACAATCTGCAGGTAGTGAATAAAGCAGGAAATTATATTTCGAGAATATTTAAAAAGAAGAAATAAAGGAATCATGAATGTGCTGCGGGGAATCATTCGTGTTATTGAAACGTCTGTAAGGGTTATGTTTCACGGCTCTTCTCATCTGGAAATATCCCCCGGATCCTGTGGAAGGAGAGGAGTCTTTAACAGTTATCCTACGCAAGGGGCAAAACCGTGAATCTTCAATTTTAATAAAACACGTTGATTTATTAAAAGAATGCGAAGCATTTTTCCTTGGTGCTCTTCATGTCCTCAACCTGAGACAGACAGGGAATTATTTTGCAGCAATAATTTAATAGAATGCCAATTCTAATGGCTCGTATGACAACGTATCTTCCATCAGATTTTCCTAAGCATTGTATTTAAAAAATACTACTAATTTGTTCCTTGTGAGCTATCATTAATTGTACAAATCGTTTGCACAACAGTATAAAAAAATATCTTTCTTTTCATTGAATAGGATCATTTTCAGAAATCAAAAAATTTCCATGAAGTTTATAATATTTTATTTTATTTTTGCAACCAGCTAATCGAATTAAAATTTAACCAATGAACGAAGAAAATACAAAAAAAGAGAAAGCAGCAAATAGTGAAAAGGTAGCTATCAGGGGAATATTACTGGTTACACTTTTTGAAATACTGGCTATGTTGTTTTTCGTATCCATTAATCTTTAACTTTTTCTCCTTAGTTTTTCTAAAGGTTTAATTAACTTTCCTCAAAGCGGTAAATTATTTACCCGCTTTTTTTATTTGAAATATGCCTGTTAAATTTTTATTTTTTTTTGAATATGTTTTTTGCACTCTGTGGGCTTAAAATAAATCATTATCATTCTTTTTGACAGAATTGGAACCTTTTTTGTGAAACCTCTTCCCAGCGTATTAATTCCACTACAGTAATCTTTTAAATTATATAGAAAATGAATACCAACCGTTTAAGCAGTGCTATCTGCAAAGCGCTTAACGCACAAATGATGCAGGAAGCTCATTCTGCCCAAATTTATCTTGCTTATGGAAGCTGGGCATCTGCACAGGGGTATGATGGGGTGTCTAATTTTTTATTCCGTCACTCCAATGAAGAACGGAACCACATGACTAAGTTCCTTGAGTATATTCTTGAAAGAGGGGCTAAGGCTACCATTCAGGCGATTCCTGATCCCGGCCCTGATCCTGAAAACATTTTGGACTGTTTTGAGAAAGCGTTTCAACAGGAACTGGACAATACCCAGGCAATTTACAAGATAGTAAAAATAAGTTTTGATGAATCCGACTGGGCCACCTGGAACTTTTTACAATGGTTTGTAAAAGAGCAGACAGAAGAAGAAACCCTCATCATGAATATGCTTGACAGGTTAAAAATAGCAGGCGGTAAAAAGGCTTCCGGCGAAAGTTTGTATGCGATTGACAGAGACTTGAAATCCACTCCCGATGAAGCGGAATTGGCACAGGAAAAGACAGTTGAAAATCCCTGATCGGGATTTATCTTGCTTTTTCGATATATAATTTTGAATAGTACCCTTTCAAAGATCGTAACATTTTTGTAGTGTCGGAAAGTGGAAGCGAAAAAGGCTCTGCAATCTTGTAGGTTATGGAATCATTGGTGTACATGATCACATTTCTGTTGTAACTTTTTAATTTAGCTAATCTTACCATTGCGGCAGCCGGTGTTTTATATTCGTTTACCACTATTTTAAAAGAAAATGTATCAGCAGGATTTTTTTGAACAGAGGTGTTACTGTCAGTGATGGCAGGGATTATAGCTGCTGTATCTGTCTTATGATTTGTTGTGTCATTTATGGGTACAATACTTTCAGTAGTATTCAGGCTTTCGTTGGTATTTTTTTTATCCGAAGCATAATGCCAGATAGCCCAAGCGATAGCAGCCAAAGCCACGAGAATCAAAAGTGATAATAAAATTTTTGGACCGTTGCCCTTTCTCCTTTCTTTCTGATAATCATTGAATAATTCTTCTTCTTCACCCGTCATGTCGGCTTCCTCATTTTTTATTTTTTGGGGTTCTACTTTCTGAGCAATGAGTTGCCCTCCCTTAAATATGAGTTCACCGGAATTGGTTTTCTCAAGAGTGCCCAGATTATAAAGCGTAAAAGGGTTTCCAATGTTTAGGAACTGCCTTCCCAGTGAGAGGAATGAATCTAAGTCGGAAGCAGCAAGTGGCTTTATCTTATTAGTATGCTCTACAATAAAGTCTATGAGGCCTTCATCCTCCTTTACCCGTGGATCGTAATGAAATGAAACTGCATTTTCTGGGAGTATCACTGGTTTATCTGAGTCTGCAGAATCGGGCATAGTAGCGTCGAGCTTGAAAGTTCCTATCCCCTGTAATGTAAGTTCTTTATTCTTTAGTAAATAATGTACGAGTACTTGCTCAATTTTCAAAGTATTGATTTTAAGTATAGCAAACCTACATTTTATTAAGTGAATTCCAAAAAATGAACAGCGAAGAAGGAAAGAATTTTTGCTTTGCTTTACTTGGTACATTTGCAACTATGCTTACAAAAGATGAAAAATCCTTTCTTGAATACTGGGAAAAAAACAGGGAAAGGGATAAAAATGTGTGGAGGAAGTTCCTATATGGATCTCCATGGGGACTCATATTTGCGCTCCCTATATTGCTGGCTGTGATCTTTCACGGTTGGTATAAGAATATGATATATATATCACCCACTCTGATCACATTGATCATTATTGGTGTGTTGGGAATTGCGGTTTTTTTTACCTTATTCAGTATGCAGTTCAAATGGGATCGCAATGAGCAAACATACAAAGAGTTAAAATTTAAGAAGAAGAAAGAAGACACAGCTAATTTATAGTTTTTATGCTCTTTTTTTGCAAACTAAAAATATTGATTTATGAAAAAATGGTTTGCGTTGTCTTTTGTTTCACTATTTATTTTGGTAAGTTGCAATAAAAAGAAAGATGATACTGAATGCCCTTATAAGATCTCTTCCATTGTGGCTCCTGCTATGGAACAGGAGGCGCTGAAGGATTCTCTTGATGCACATGGAATACAAGCGATTAAAGATCCTGCCGGATTTTATTATAAAATCAACAAGGCAGGTACTGATCCTAAACCCAAAGATCTTTGTAGTGCCATAGCCGCTTATTATACATTGACTTATTTTAATGGTGTGATTATTCAATCTACTCAAAGTGGCGCTCCGGCAGTATTTCAACTTTCTAACGTAATTACGGGTTGGCAAAAAGCCCTCTTATTAGTAGGCCAAAATGCTGATATTGATATTTATATTCCACCTTCCCTGGCGTATGGCCCTGATGATTATACCGCTGGAAATACTACTATCCCGGGCAATTCCTACCTGGTGTTTCATGTGGTAGTTGCCCAGGTTCAATAATCTGATGCTTCGTATTCTTGTCAAGCGTCTTTTGCTTACTATACTGCAAAAGGGGTGAAACCGTGAGTCTTCAATTTGGAAAACTCACGGTTTTATTATAAAAACGCGAAGCATTTTTCCTTCGTGCTCTTTGTGCCTTTGTGTTTATCCCGTTGGATTAAATGGATTAGAATTTAATTATTAGCAGTGAACGTTTTAATCCTACGGGGTAAAAAACTTTTGCGAAGCAATAGAAGAAAGAAATGACCACCAGGATATTGACTCTAATTGCCTATATGGAAAAGAAACCTTTTCATCTACCAAATCCAATTCACTAATTGGCCCCTTGCGAACTATATCATCTTATCTTTGCTCAATAAATTATTTTATGAGCCACGAAGCAATATCGGTTTTCGATATGTTTAAAATAGGGGTGGGGCCATCAAGCAGCCATACACTTGGACCCTGGCGGGCAGCCCAATTTTTTTTAACCTCTCTTCAGGATAAAAATATTCTGGACAAGGTGATAAGTGTGGAGATATTACTCTACGGTTCACTTGCCAAAACCGGTAAAGGACATGGTACTGATATTGCAGTTCAGCTGGGTTTGTCAGGAGATGATCCGGTAACTTTCGACGTGGATTTGATTACCGAAAAAGTAAATTACATAAAGAGCCGGAAACAATTATTTTTGAATGGAACACATGAAATTGTATTTGACCCGGTAGAAGATATTGAATTTTTGAAAAATAAATCACTCCCTTATCATCCTAATGCCCTAACGTTTATTGCAGTTTTAAATAATGATGATCACATCTCTGAAACCTATTATTCAATCGGTGGTGGATTTGTAAAAAAAGAAGGTGAGGAAGACGGTAATGGCGAAGAAGTAATTTTACCTTTCCCTATAAATGATGCATCAGACCTGATTCATTGGTGTATGCAAACAGGTATGAATATAAGTGAGGTGGTAATGGAAAATGAAAACACCTGGAGGCCGGAACAAGAAACGAGAAAAGGGCTTTTGAAAATATGGCATACCATGAGTGAGTGTATGTATAGAGGATGTAATACCGGAGGAATTCTACCGGGTGGATTGAACGTAAAGAGAAGAGCGGCAAGCCTGAACAAAAAATTACTATCCGGGAGAGAATATTCTGATTTTGATTCGTGGATAACCGCTATTAAAGAAGGGGGAAATGATTTTAAGTATATTCTCGATTGGGTAAGTTGTTTTGCTTTGGCAGTAAATGAGCAAAATGCAGCCTTCGGCCGTGTAGTAACGGCGCCTACCAATGGGGCGGCAGGAGTGATACCGTCTGTGCTGGCCTATTATATTATCTTTTGTGATGGAGGTACTGATGATAAGATTATTCAGTTTTTATTAACGGCATCTGAAGTGGGTAGTATTTTTAAGAAAGGTGCAACCATTTCTGCAGCTATGGGAGGTTGCCAGGCAGAGATTGGCGTTTCTTCTTCGATGGCCGCAGCAGCGCTTACGGAATGTATGGGCGGTACACAGCGCCAGGCGTTGATGGCTGCTGAAATTACGATGGAACATCATCTTGGTATGACTTGTGATCCTATTTCGGGATTGGTACAAATACCCTGTATTGAAAGGAATACCATGGGAGCAATAAAAGGGATAACTGCCAGCCAACTTGCATTGCAAAGTGCGCCGGATTTTGCGAGGGTAACTTTGGATAATGTGATTAAAACGATGTGGGATACTGCAGTAGATATGAACAGTAAATACAAAGAAACTTCTGATGGGGGATTGGCAGTGAATGTACCGCTGGGATTGAGTGAGTGTTAATCCGGTTGTTGGAAGTTACCAACTTTTATAAGTTGGCGACTTTATAATCTTTTAAATCCCATACTTCCTTTTTACCTCTCTATCGGTTTCTCTTGCTTTAATGGTTTCTCTTTTGTCGAAAATCTTTTTTCCTTTTCCCAGACCAATTTCGATTTTTGCAAATCCGCTTTCAGAAAAAAATATTTTTAAAGGGACGATCGTGTATCCTTTTTCTTTGATTTTATTTTCCAGCTTACGCAGTTCTTTTTTGTGCAATAGTAATTTGCGTTCCTGCAAAGGTTCGTGATTGTAATGAGAACCAAAATTGTATTCAGAGATATGAAGACTTTTTACAAATAATTCTCCTTTATTAAAAATACAATAGCTATCATTGAAACTTGCTTTGCCCGCACGCAACGATTTTATTTCCGTTCCGGTCAATACAAGCCCTGCAATGTATTTGGCTTCTATATTATATTCGTAATATGCTTTTCGGTTACTTAAATCCATCGTAAAAAAAACAGCAGGAATTTTAAAAAGATTCCTGCTGCAAAGTTTCATTTTTATAATCTAATTCTTAAATAATATCAACAACTGTTTCAATTTTTCTTTCAGTTCTTTTCTAGAAACGATAAAATCCAGAAACCCATGTTCCAGTAAAAATTCACTTCGCTGAAAGCCCGGCGGCAAATCTTTTTTAATGGTTTCTTTGATTACTCTTGGCCCCGCAAACCCAATGAGCGCACCTGGTTCGCCCATTATGATATCACCGAGCATCGCAAAGGATGCGGTGGTTCCACCGAAAGTAGGATCGGTACAAAGAGAAAAATAAGGGATCCCGGCATCTGAAAGTAACGACAGATTTCCGGTAGTTTTTGCCAGTTGCATTAGAGAAAATGCACTCTCCATCATTCTGGCCCCCCCACTTTTATTAATGATCATAAAAGGCACCTTATGTTCAATGCAATAACTACAAGCGAGTGAAATTTTTTCTCCCATTACACTTCCGAGGCTACCTCCTATAAACTCAAAATCCATGCAGGCAATCACAATATCAAGCTCACTTACTTTTCCGTGAGCTACGGTGATGGAATCATGGATAGATGATTTGGCGTAGGTTTCCTCCAAGCGCTGCGAGTAAGGCTTCAGATCCACAAATCCTAAGAAATCTTTGGATTTGATATTGGCAAAAAGCTCCTTGTAGCTTCCTTCATCAAAAAGAATTTCAAAATATTCAGCACTTCCAATGCGATGATGGTATTCACATTGAGGACATACAAATAAATTCTCCCTCAATTCAGTAACCGTGCAGGTGTATCTGCATTGAGGGCATTTTGTCCACAATCCATCAGGAGCTTCCTTTTTATCTTTGGTAGAAGTAGTGATCCCCTTTTTTATCCTGCGGAACCACCTTCGCTTGGCCTCTTCCGCATCGCCTTCCTCTCCTGCGAGATTTGCCTCAAAATCTTCGTCTTGTTTCATGTTTTTTATTATTAGGCTGGGTAAACTTTGAACTTTCAGCCTTTAGCTTAAACTTTTATGCTACTGTAATACTTTTATCCAAATATACATCTTGAGTAGCATTCAGTAATTCCACGCCATTCTTAAATGGTTTCTGGAATGCTTTTCTACCCATAATCAGGCCCATGCCGCCTGCCCGTTTATTGACTACAGCAGTTTTTACTGCATCGCTCAAGTCGGCGGCTCCTTTACTTTCGCCACCACTGTTTATCAAACCAATCTTTCCACTGTAGCAACTTAGAACCTGGTAACGGCAAAGATCAATCGGATGGTCGGAGGTTAATTTTTCGTAAACCAACGGAGACGTTTTGCCAAATTTTACGGCATTGTATCCTCCATTGCTCGTAGCCATTTTTTGTTTGATGATATCTGCCTGCAATGTTACACCCAGGTGATTTGCCTGACCGGTAAGGTCAGCACTGGTAGAATAATCTTTACCATTCACTTTGAAAGCGTCATTGCGCAGGTAACACCATAAGATGGTACACATTCCCAGTTCGTGTGCCAATGCAAATGCCTGGCTTACTTCCTGCAACTGACGGGTACTTTCATGGCTACCCCAATATACAGTAGCGCCTACAGCAACGGCTCCCATATTGTAAGCAGTTTTTACAGAGCCAAACATGGTCTGATCAAATTTATTAGGATAACTTAATAATTCGTTGTGATTTAATTTGACAACAAATGGGATTTTATGAGCATATTTCCTGCTTAATATTCCTAAAACGCCAAAGGTGGAAGCCACCCCATTGCAACCGCCTTCAATAGCAAGTTTTACAATATTTTCCGGATCAAAATAAATAGGATTGGGAGCAAAAGATGCGCCTGCACTGTGTTCTATACCCTGGTCAACAGGAAAAATCGAACAATATCCTGTGCCTCCAAGACGTCCGTGGTTCATTAATTGATGCATACTTCCCACTACACGATTATTACGGTCGCTTTGTACAAAAATATCATCTATATAAGATGGAGAAGGAAGTGTAAGGGTTGATTTGTCAACTTTACATTTATGGTTTAATAAGTTTTCAGCCTGGTCGCCTAAGATTTCTGCGATTTTTTTTGATGCCATTATTTAAGTTTTATTTCTTGCAAAAATAGGGAATTACAAGGTTAAGACATTTTTGATTCAAAGAATTAATACTAATATTAGATTGTTACTACAAGATGTTCAGAAATGAACGAAAATAATCAATTGATTTTAATAGCCTGTTTCCATACCAACTGAACATTTCTCCATCAACTAATTGAATTTTTATTTCGGGTAATTGCTTTTGAATTTCTTCTTTATGTTTTTCTTTAAAGGGAAAAGGTTCAGATGAAAGGAGGATAAGCTCGCAATTTCCGGCAGAAATCTCTTTCAACGTAATTGCCGGATAACGTTCCCGATTTGAAAATACATTTTCTAATCCACCATATTTCATCATGTCATTTATAAAGGTACCTCCGGCAGCAACCATATAAGGATCTTTCCAGATGAAATAGGCGGCAGGGGTGGCCCTGTAAGATTCAGGGATGGACTTTTTTAATTTTTCAAAATCTTCTTTTATTTGCAAACTCAATATAGAAGAGGATGCTGAACGCTCTGTCAATTTACCAATATCATTAATCATTTCAATTGCTTCCTCTAAATTATTGACATCCGTAATCCAGACATCATATTCCTTCGCCAGTTCTTCAATCTGTTTCTTAACATTTTCTTCTTTATTGGCAATAATTAGATCAGGTGAAAGTTGCCGGATGATCTCGTGGTTTACGTTTTTAGTTCCACCTACTCTTGTCTTGTTCCTGAACCATTTGTCAGGATGAATGCAAAACCTGGTAATTCCGATTACTTCTTGTTCCAGTCCCAGATAGGAGAGTAGCTCTGTCTGTGAAGGAACTAAAGAAATGATCCTTTGGTATTTTTTTATGGGAATATTTTTCGATAGAATCATAATCTATCCTGCAAGGTAGCCGTAAAATAAAAAACTCCTGCAATTTTTCAACTGCAGAAGTAAATTTTTTAACTGTTTTTAGCAGTTTCCTTGGGACTTTTTCCGGTAAATGACACCGGAATTCGGTTTTCGGGTTTTGGATAGTAATCAGAAGCGGTTTCCCGTTGTTCTGATGGTTCTCATAAGAGTGAATTCTTTTTCATTTTTGAGATGATCTGTAACGAGCAAATGTAATCTCAGAAATAAAATATTAAAGCCGGTCTTTTCTTCCCTTTACTTTTTTGAGCAAAGAGGTGATATTGGATAAGAAAAAAGTAGAAGTTGACTGATATTGGATTTTTCGATTTTTTAAGGAACTTGGATAGATTCTGTTTTTCGAATGGAAATTTGGATATTTATTTTTGATTAATGCCTACATCAACATCAATCAACTTCTGGAACAAAGATAGAGTTTGTGCAACTCCTGCAAAGGGCATTATTGCCCTTTTTTGCATAGGATGTATTTACGGTTTCAATCGTAATTATATCATTATTATTATGGAAAATTTACGTTTTGAACGTATAGTAAAATTACGTATCAACCTAAAATTATAGTTTATATTATTTTTATAATATACATATAGTCAATGTAAAATGCTATTTATAATATACACGGCGTATTTCCGTATTATCTAAAAACTTCGTTTTTAATCGTCGTACAGTAAATGAAAATGCGTAGTATTCCTTTAAAGAAATATCCTGAATTATTAGCTGTAATAAACAGCCATCTTCCCGATATACGCTTTTTTATAAAAGATAAATGAATCGAATCTATTTGTGTAATTGTTTAGAATTATGACACAAGTGATTGACAATGACATTATTAGTCATTGTCAATTATTTTCAATTCCTAATAAAACAGTAAAAAGGAGCATGACAGGGGACTCAATAATTTAAAAAAATAAAATATTTGAATTTTAGATTACTAAGCAGAGAGGCTTTATTAGGAACTTTTCTACCTTCGATAGCTCTTGAAAGCAACGTGTTTGTATTATGATTTGATTAGTTATTTCGCCAGGCTCTGAATAATGTCATACTTCGTAACAATATGGTAATTTCCGGTTTCATCTTTACTAAGCACTGCTCCATTATGTTTTGAAATCAGGTTACTTAGTTTTTCAACAGGCATATCAAAAGCAACTGTAGGATATTCTTTTTCCATGACTGACCCCACCAACTCTTCTTTGATTTTGGGATCTGATAATATTTTATCAAATAATCCGCTTTCGCTCAATGATCCCACAATAGTCCCATCTTTTGTAACCGGAATATTTTCGATATCATATTTTTTCATCAGGTCAATAGCTACCGCTACTGTTTGATCGGCAGCTACCGTAACTAATTTTTGGGAAGCGCGGCTGTTTACCAGGTCTTTGAAAGTTTTCACTTCGAGGAACCCTCTTTCCATCATCCATTGATCATTATAAATTTTCGCAACATAGCGGCTGCCATGATCATGAAAAATACAAACAACGACATCCTCTTTTTTGAGAGTTGCTTTTAATTGCATTAATCCCTGCAGACAGCTGCCGGCACTGTACCCGCAGAATAATCCTTCCTCTTTTGCAATACGCCTTGCCATCACAGCACCATCTTTATCGGAAACTTTTGTGAAATCATCAATGTATTGCATATCGTAATTTGCCGGAACAAAATCTTCTCCAAATCCCTCACTTATATATGGATAAACTTCCTTTTCATCTACCTCACCGGTATCGAAATATTTTTTTAATAGGGAGCCGTAGCTGTCAATTGCCCATACTTTTATATCAGGATTCTTTTCTTTGAGGTATTTTCCGGTACCCACGATGGTTCCACCGGTTCCGGTAGCTACTACAAGATGGGTAATTTTGCCTTCTGTTTGTTCCCATATTTCAGGTCCGGTCTGTTCATAATGTGCAAGCCTGTTGGCAAGATTGTCATATTGATTCACATACCATGAATTGGGAACTTCTTCACTCAGCCTTTTTGATACAGAATAGTAGGAGCGGGGATCTTCAGGCTCTACATTGGTAGGGCACACGATTACTTCAGCACCTACTGCTTTCAAAATATCCGCTTTTTCTTTTGATTGTTTATCGGTGGTGGTAAAAATACATTTGTATCCTTTCACGATGGCCGCCAGTGCCAGTCCCATTCCTGTATTGCCGGAAGTGCCTTCGATGATAGTGCCACCCGGTTTTATTTTTCCTTCTTTTTCTGCTACTTCCAGCATTTTTACAGCCATACGGTCTTTAATAGAATTACCGGGATTGAAATATTCTACTTTTGCCAATACAGTACACGGCAAATCTTTAGTAATCTTATTCAATTTAATGAGCGGTGTATCTCCAATCGTTTCCAGGATATTATTCTTCCACATAATTTTCAGTTTCGGCAAATGTAGAAAAAATAGGGGAGAGCGTAAGGCGGATGCATTTACTTATTTGTGCCATAAGCATCTGTTTAAATAAGTCAATACACATTTTTGACCAATAGAAATCGGATAAAAAAATTTCCTGCATTTATTATTCACAAATGATTTTCTTATTATAATACAATGATTCTGTACGGATGATAAGAAAGCGGCTTACTGTCTGTTATTATTTCTTCAACGGGCCATTCAAACCGTGTTCTATTAATTCAAGTGCTTTCATTACAGTAGGGTCGTACGTATTGTTTATTTCGTAGAATCCTTGTGTACGCCATATTTCCCCTGCGGTTAACACTTTTATTTGTTTTTGAAGAAGTACTTTCTCTGCATGATTATTAGGATTAAGATACACAGAATCCTTTTGAGCATAGCGTTTAAGGTCATTGAGCGTATTATCATCAGCAGTATATCTTTCTTCGAAAATTTTAGGCGAAGTATATTGCCTGAATTGCTTTTGGTGACGAATGAAATTGAGATATACAAATCTGTTCAAAGTTCCTTTCAGTAATGCTTCCATTACACTTTTGACGATGGAGGCCGTATCGAAAGGAACGAATACGTCGGGAGTGATTCCGCCGCCACCGTATAAAACATTTCCCGATTGGGTTATGTATTTTTTCTGATTGGTATGTTTTATAGAATCTTCAGAAGTCATTTCTCCATCTTTAAAACGATTGATGAGATCATGGTTGTATGCTTCAATCCCTTTTGTGTAAGGCTTTTGGATACTTCTGCCGAGAGGTGTGTAATACCTTGCGACCGTTAAGCGAAGCCCCGCACCATTACTGAGCTGGTATTGCTCCTGTACAAGGCCTTTGCCAAAAGTGCGTCTTCCTACAATGGTGGCACGATCCCAGTCTTGTAAAGAGCCTATCAGTATTTCACTTGCCGAGGCGGTGCCTTCATTGGCCAGTACAATCAGCTTACCTTTTTCAAACGCACCTTCTTTTTGACAACGGTATTCTTTTTTAGGCGAATGTGCGCCTTCTGTATAAGTGATCAGCTTATCATCACTCAGAAATTCATCCGCAATATTCGTTGCCTGTGTAAGAATGCCGCCGCCATTATCTCTCAGATCAAGAATGAGGCTTTTCATTCCTTGTTTCTGTAATTTTTCCAGTGCCTGCATGAATTCCTGGTAGGTTGTCTCCGAGAATTTATTTAGTCGAATATATCCTATCGTATCTGTGATCATGTAAGAGGCATCAAGACTGTAAAGTGGTACAGGACCACGTGTGATGGAAATCGGTTTTTGTATGCCGTTTCTCAGAATAGTGACGGTAACTTTTTTACCGGCATCACCATTGATTAGTTTTCTTAATCTCTGTGAAGAAATGTGGGTTCCGGATACGGTTGAATCACCTACTTTTATCAATTGATCGCCGATTGTCAGCCCTGCTTTTTCCGAAGGGCCTTTTTCCAAAACATTGACTACATTAATGGTATCGTTGATAATGTTAAATTCTATTCCTATTCCGAAAAATTGTCCTTCCAGGTCTTCATTTACTGCTTTTAATTCCTGCATCGGCAAATAAACAGAGTGAGGATCAAGTTGCGAAAGAATGGTTTGAATGGCACTGGTGCCCAGGGAATCTACATTTTCATTGTCAACATACTTTCGTTTAATAAGATCGAGTGCTTCCTGTACCGGTTGTTCTTTATTTATAAAAAAAATCCCATTATCAGGCATATTCCCCTTGATTCTATAACCGACAAACATGCCGGCAACCATACAAATACTAAGTAACAGTGGCAGCCATACCTGCAATTTTTTATTGTGCATATTCTTCTTTGTTCTATTTTTATTCTTTTTAAAGAAATGCAAATTTCCTCAATAAACGTGATAAAATGACGCCTCCTATAAAATTGATTGCCGATAGTGGCTCTACCAAAACCGAATGGTGCTTGCTGAAAAACAATAAACCTTCCCTCTTTATCACTCAGGGAATGAGTCCCTATTTTGTGAATACTGAAGGTGCTGAGAAAATATTAAAAGACGAAGTAATAACTCATTTGAAAAAAAATAAGGTAGATGAAATTTATTTTTATGGAACCGGTTGCAAGAATCCCGGTAATGTAAAAATGTTTCAGAAAGTATTTCATAAAATGTTTTCTAAATCGAAAATTAACATTGACAATGATCTTTCTGGTGCCGCAAAAGCATTGTGTGGAAAGGAGAAAGGAATCGCTTGCATTCTGGGGACAGGATCCAATTCATGTTATTATAACGGAAAAAGAATTGTAAAAAACAGTCCGGGTATAGGATACGTTTTAGGCGATGAAGGCAGCGGTGCTTATCTCGGTAAAAAAGTGATCCAGCATTTTTTGTACAATATTTTTGATGATGAATTGCGTACAAAATTCGATGCGAAGTTTGTAACCACGGATTCTGAGATACTGAATGCCGTTTATAAAAAGCCCTTGCCAAACCGCTACCTGGCTTCTTATGCTATTTTTCTTGCGGAAAACCGTGGCCATTATATGGTAGAGAATATCATTGAAGATGGTATCAATGATTTCTTTTATACACACATCATCGGGTATCGGGAAAGTGCAAAATTACCTGTTCATTTCACGGGGGGGATAGCTTACGGATTCAAAGATGTGGTACAGGAACTTTGTAGCAGTTATGGATTGGAATTGGGTTCTATTTTAAAAAGTCCGATGGAGGGTCTGGTGAAATATCATAGCGTTTAGTACTTTATAACTAAAAATATTGCATTATTTGACAAAATATGATTGAGGTATTATCACCCTGTTTATTACTTCTTGTACAAGGATAATCATTTCTTTTTCTTTTAATTATAGTTCGCAAGGGGCCAATTAGTGAGTTATATTTCGTAGATGAAAAGGTTTCTTTTCCATACAGGCAATTAGAGTCAATATCCTGGGGGGCATTTCTTTCTTCTATTGCTTTGCAAAAGTTTTTTTACCCCGTAGGATTAAAACGTTCACTGCTAATAACTAAATCCTAATCCATTTAATCCAATGGGGTAAACACAAAGGCACAAAGAGCACGAAGGAAAAATGCTTCGCGTTTTCATAATAAAACCGTGAGTTTTTCAAATTGAAGACTCACGGTTTCACCCCTTTTGCAGTATAATGTTTATTTCTCTCCCTAATTTTCTTTTAAGTCCGTGCACCCTCAGTAGCTTAAACAGCCAGATCTCTGTTTATTTTTTTGTTGTATTTTTTGAGCAGGAAGTTCTATAAAGTAAAGTCGGTATTTCCTCTTTTTGGTTCCGGATCGGGACTAAGTACTCTGCCAAATCATCCATCTGAATAGCATTTGGAACAAAGTTGACCTTCACACCACCTTTTTCCATAATTTAGCTTTTAATGGCTACACAAATTTTTACAGGCATCTCTCTGCTCGTGGGCACAGGCAATTCCTCGGGATTTGTCCGTGGAAAAAGCCTTGTCGATTTACCTAAGATCGAAAATGCTTATCTTATTATAGAAGATAATATGATTGCTGAGTTTGGTAAAATGGAGGATTTTAAAGGAAGTAAGAATGACGTAACTCCCCATACAATCGTACTTCCTGCATGGTGCGACAGCCATACCCATCTTGTATTTGCAGGAAGCCGCGAAGATGAATTTATTGATAAAATAAATGGATTGAGTTATGCGGAGATTGCCGCAAGAGGAGGAGGAATACTCAATTCTTCCAAAAAATTAAATGGCACTTCAGAAGATGAGCTTTTTAATTCAGCCTGGAAAAGGCTGGAAGAAGTGAGTAAACTTGGGACAGGCGCTATTGAAATAAAGAGCGGCTACGGGTTAACGTTAGACAGTGAACTGAAGATGCTTCGTGTGATCAAAAGATTAAAAGAAAAAAGTTCACTGAAAATAAAATCTACTTTCCTGGGCGCTCATGCTTTTCCATTGCGATATAAAGAAGATCATCAGGGCTATATAGATTCTATTATCCATGAAATGCTTCCCATGATCGCACAAGAAAAGCTGGCTGATTATATAGATGTGTTTTGCGAGAAAGGATTTTTCTCTCCGGAGGAAATGGAAACTATTTGCGTAGCAGGAAAAAGTTATGGATTGAAACCGAAATTGCATGTCAATCAACTGAACAGTATTGGCGGTATCCAATCGGGTATTAAATTAAATGCTTTGTCGATGGATCACCTTGAAACATTGACGTCACATGAAATAGAATTACTCGGAAAATATAATGGCGCCTCTACCTTGTTGCCAACGGCTGCTTTCTTTTTGAGAATGCCGCTACAACCCGCACGGGATCTCATAGATGCGGGTGCCGCTATTACCCTGGCTACTGATTATAATCCAGGGTCATCCCCTTCAGGGAATATGAACTTTGTAGTTTCTATTGGTTGTATTCAAATGAAAATGCTTCCGGAAGAAGCAATCAATGCAGCTACCATGAATGGCGCCTGTGCAATGGAAATTGAAAAAGATTACGGGAGTATTGCTTTGGGAAAAAAAGCAAATTTGATATTTACCAAACCTGTTCCCTCTCTTTCTTATCTTCCCTATTCATTCGGAAATAATCTTATTGATAAAGTGATGATTAACGGTTCTTTTATCTAACAAAAATTAAAGACAAAATCTATGCTGACAAATTTTAAACTGTACAATAAAGCCGATATTTTATCACTGACACACATTCGCAGATTTGAAACCAAGATGGGAGAAATTGTTCTTTGTGATACCGGCTCCAATGATGTGGAAAGAATGATCTCGGAAACGAAAGCCACTTACATTGTTTTTGGCATTCCGGAAGATGTTGGCGTGAGGGCCAATCTTGGCAAAGGAGGTGCCGATTCTGCATGGATTCCTTTTCTTCAGTCGTTTTTAAATATTCAGAGTAATGATTTTTTGAGTGGTGAAAATATTCTGATAACAGGACATTTTGATTTTAGCAATGAACAAAAGCTGATCAATGTAAATGCTGATACAGATGATGAAAAAATCATCGCATACCGTTTATTGGTAAGTAAGATTGATGAAGTTGTGGAAGAAATGGTAAAGATTATTACCCGAAATAAAAAAATACCGGTTATGATCGGCGGTGGCCACAATAATGCATACCCGGCTATAAAGGGTGCTGCCAAAGGGTTGTACAAGGCAGATCTTTTACAGTTGGCACAGATTAATTGTATCAATCTGGATGCTCACGCGGATTATCGCCCTTCGGAAGGGAGGCACTCAGGAAATGCATTCCGATATGCGGATGAAGACGGTTACCTGAATAAGTATTGTGTAATAGGGGTACATGAAAATTATCTTCAACAAAATGTATGGACCGATATGGTGAACAGCCCTTTTATGGATTGTATTACTTATGAAGATATTTTTATTCACGAGAAAAAGAATTTTATACAGGCGGTATCTCATGCTACCAGTTTTACGGGAGATAATTTTACGGGAATAGAATTAGATCTTGATTCTGTTGAGCATGTACTGAGCAGTGCCTCAACTCCCTGTGGAATTTCTTCTCTTCATGCGAGGCAGTATATGAATTTCGTAGCCTTAGATGCTAAGATCGCGTATCTGCATATATGTGAAGGTGCAACCAGGTTGGATACCGGTGAAAAAGATTCTTCTACCGGAAAGCTAATCAGTTACCTGGTAAGTGATTTTATAAAAGCGCACGAGAGTTTAAAAAAGGAATAGGTGATTGGAATAATATGATTGACTCTTATTCTTTTTATAAAAAGAACGCCGTTGCTTCAAAAGTAACGGCGTTCTTAAATATGATATATAATACCCTCCTTTATTGTGGGCTTAAATACTGTGCGTAAGCATATCCTTCCGCACCGCCGTCAGTTTTTATTAACCACCATTGGTCATTAGGCTTGCTTAATAAAGTAACGATCTCATTGTGAGCAGCCTTTCCTACAATAGGCTGGTCGGTACCTGGCCCTTTACGAATATTCAGGTTGGTGCTGTCGGTAGTTACTTTTGCTTTAGAGCCTGAACCTGCAGCAACATTTACGTTCATAAGAACGTCGCCTGCGCGGAAATCGGGATCTATTTTTCCATAGATATCCCAAAGTTTATCTTTTACATCTCCAGATGGCGCATCGCCATCAATGTGTAAAACATTCCCCTGTTCGCTCACCTGTAGATTGCTGATGCCCGAAGCATTTGCAGTATCAATGAGTTCTTTGTATTTATCTTGAAGTGCTGACATAATTAGTGATTATTTAATAGTGAGTTGATTATTGATTTTTGAAGGTTTCAGCGTATTCAGTGTCTGCATGAGTTTTTGCAGATCAGCCCGTTTGATAGTACCTGTAAGAGTGATCTCTCCGTTACTAACTGCAGCCTTAACGGTCGGAAAATCTTTAGTGGCGTCTGTAACACCTTGTGTCAAAGCGGCATCAGGATTCACTACTGCTGCTGGAGGTGGAGGAGGGGTAAGAGTCAGATTGTTCACAACCGATTTTACTCCTTTAATCCCTTTGGCCAGGGTTTCTGCCTGTGCCTGTACTGTGGGGTCGCTTACTTCTCCGGTAAGGGTAGCTACGCCGTCGGCAACAGTAGCGGAGGCTCCGGCAACTTCAGGGGTTGCTGCGAACTTTTCGGTAATTTTTGCCTGTACATCGGAATCTTTTGGCTTACAGCCAAAGAACAACGTAGATGCTGCTATCGAAACAGCAAGGAAAATTTTAGTGATTCTCATGTTTTGCTTGATTTTAAGATTAATAATAAAACGAATGTATAACAAATAATGTTCCGAAATATTTCCTGGCTAATTAATGTTTTGATGTAATAGAAAAAAGTACCAGGTTAATCTATACATAAGGAGATCTTTAGCGTTAACCTCTATAATAAAATTGATGAGACGAAAATGAGTTATCTATGCCGGTACGGGAGCCGTATTTGGCAAAAATGCGAATTTTTTAAAAACAAATGACTTCGTAAAAGGTAAGAAAATCAAATAATCATTCAAAGGCAACGGATAAATTTTTTGTGTCAATTCCGTAAAATATGAATGGATAAGTTGTAAAGATGGTTGCATCCGATTTTCTAATGTTCTAAAATATAATTGGGTAACCCATTGGAATTTTTAATGTAGTGATTGATTTGACTGTTTTCACTATTATCATTAATACTTATTGTATGATTTGATGCTTCTATCAATGATTTGTGTTGGGTTGGTAAGTAAGATTATCCATACTCAACCTTTCCGCATTGCCGTTTCTCAAATAGCTTTGTATATTTCCATTGGCATCGTAACTAATTCTTTCTTTATAATCATTAATACTTACCGGCGTAAATACATTGGTTGCATTATTTAACCCATTGTATGCATCCATAGCAATCAACCTGTTTAGCTGGTCGTATTTATATCCGTAAACTTTGGCATCACCGAGTTTGGGAATATAGCTGGAACATTTAAACGGAATTTGTTTTTACAGTAAAGAAACAAAAAACCGGAATTTCTATTTGAAGATGTTAGCTATTATTTTAAAGCGGTTTAACCAGCAAACTTTTGTTTTCTGACTCAGAAATTTTTAAAATATTTCAAAGAACTTATTTTTCAAAGACTGTTAGCCGCAAAGTGTACGAATTTGCGTACCGTTTATCGTGGGATCTTCAAACGGCACAAAGATTGCCAACCCACTAAATCTTCCCTACACCCTTGCGCCATGTGACTTCTTTACATGCTTGGACTAAGTGGGGTTATGTTCTTTTATATACTTTCCACGCACGGGACAAGCGAGACGCTTGCGCAAAGAAAGGGGCAGGTTTTGCTGGTATAGCGTGGGTTCCAATGCGGCAGGAGATTCTCCGGCATAAAAACTTAGATCATATACTGTGCGTGTTATATATTACAAAGCACGAGCGAGACGCTTGCGCTAATCGGGTCAATTATTGGTTCGCTATATAAGGTTTAGCTATTAGGCATAATTCGTTAAAAATATCAGCGACTTTATCCAGTCCCCAATCTCTAAAATATCTATTTACTGCAGAATTAGCTGTAAAAAATTGGTTGTCTGGTTCTTCTATAAATGTTTTGCTTAATAAAACAATTGATTCGAGAAAATAAGCTTTTTCAATAACAGTACATATTGAGGCTCTTAAATCATTTGAATTTAATGCTATTTCTGTATCTCTAAATTTGTGTAATATTTCTATTTTATTGTCAATTTCTTTGAGCATATTTAAGGTTTTATAGGCGTAAATGTCGCTGATTTTGCCGCATCAGGAGAATAAAGTTGAGTACCTCCGCCCTTATACATTCCGTTAATTCCAGGATCTTTAGCTGAAAATGCTTTCACATCATTTGCGGTCGTTTTCAAAAATGTGTGTTCTCCTGAAAGTTGAACTGAATATTTTTGAGTGTAAGTTTTGGGAATACCTAAAGTACTGGGACTTTCACCTTCGAAAGCAAAAAATGGACTTGGATTAGGGTTCCCGGGTTCTCTCCACTGGATTAAAGGTTTACCATTAACTGTACTTCCTGAACTTGACACCTCTGACACTGTTTTTGTAAAATTAATATGTTCGGTTCCATATTTTTCAATTGCAGAAGGGTACTTTGCACCAACAAAATTAGTTCTCGTAGAAATTTTCTTGGCTAAAGACATCCCTTTAGCAACAGTAAAAACTTCATTTAAGCCCTTTGCCAAAAGTACATCGGTCCCTAATTCCGCAAAATATTCACTACGAGTAAATGCATCTCCTTTAATCACACTGTTCACAAAATTATCACCCACAGCATCTACCCGTGGTGTGGCAACAATGGGAACAGCAGAAAGACTCATTGGAATTTCTGCTAAAAAGCTTCCAAATTCTTTCCATGTTTTAGCCTTCCATGCATCACTTGTTATAAAACCCCAGGTTTTTACCACTGATTTTTTCACTCCAGAAGCAGTGCCATACCCTATCTTGGCATTTTCCTTATTCCAAGTGTTTGCAGTTTCCGCTGTTTGTTCTGGTGTTAAACCAATTGACCAACCAAACATGCTTTCCGCACCGTCTAAGTCGACAGCTTGTATTGGAGTATTACTAGCAAACTGATAAGGTGTTAATTCCGGATATTTTTGAATCAACGGATCCACACTCAAAAACCTCCCCAATCCCGGACTATAAATCCTGAAACCATAATCATACGTAGTAGTTCCGGAAACTTCCCTATCCAGTTCCTTACCATTAAACCCATACCGATAATTCGTATTCGCAACGGAATATTTCCTCGAAGGCATCACCATCCCAAATGGATAATAATCTTGCGCACTCACTACATCCGCAGTAAAATAATCTATCACGCCATCACCATTCGTATCAACACCAATCTTTTTATCCGAAACCGTTGCCAGCACATTCCCCAAATGATTGCTTAGCTCAAAGAACTTATTACCTGCGGTAAAAGTAATTATTCTTCCTGTATTCAAATCAGGGCGTTCTACATTATTTTTTAAATTAAACACACCAAGCCGGCTGCTTCCGTACAAGTGTATTTCTGTTTGGGTTAAATCACCAGAGTTAATGGATGCATCTTTACTATAGATACTCATTACATCTCCGGTAGCATCTCTTACATACCATGTTTGTTTACTACTAACGGTCTTGCTTATTCGATTTCCAGAGGCATCGTAAGTGTAGGAAATATTTGTTCCATCTGTTTTTGTAATGGTATTTATCTTTCCATAAACCGTCCAGGTAATATTGCTTATTTTTTCAGATAAATCGCTTATTAAATTTCCTATCTCATCGTATTGATAATTCTTGTTTTGTTGACCTTGCTTAATGTCATTGTATTTATTGTATTCAATTGCGGCAACATCCGGTGCCGCATCGGTTACTTTGTCAAGCTGGTTGGTGTTGGGTTTGTAAGTGTAGGTAAGATTGTCCATACCACTGCTGCTTGCATTGCTGCGGGCTTCGTCACCATTGCGCTTGTAGGTTTTTATATTCCCATTGGCATCGTAACTTATTCTTTCTTTATAATCATTTATACTTGCCGCCGTAAATACATTGGTTGCATTATTTAACCCATTTTATGCATCCATTGCTACCAGCCTGTTGAGCTGGTCGTATTTATAATTATAAACAAACTGCTGATTTATTAACATGTTTAAAGTACACTTCTTGTTTTGGTAAAAATTCCATCATTAGTGTATCATTTTTACAATTGATAAATAAAATTGACAGAACATCAAAATTTTTATTTACATCAAAAATCAGTGATTCATCTCTGTTTAATATATTGCTCATTCTCATTTCAATCTTAAAAGAACTGTCTTTTACAATATGATTATAAACTATCCCTAAAGGGGTAATTTCATACATTGATTGACTTTTTGTAATAATTTTTTGAGATACTTTTTTAATGGATGGATCCCAAAAAGATTTATCAAAAAATAACAACTTTTTTTCTGTATTCTCAGGCAAAAAGAATATTTTATTTCCAACCTTATTAAAATAGCCCTGCATATAAATAGAGTTGGTTGACGAATTAAAATCATAGTACTCTTCCTTATTTTTTCCGGTTGGCATTTTTGATATTCCAAATCCTTTTAAGTTCATTAAAGAAAAAGTATCTAAAAAGTAATTTTCTGAATTAATACTTTGAAAAAAAATTCTTTTAGACCTATTACAGGAAGAAATAACTATAATCATTAATAACCAGTATATATATCGCATTTTTATTCTTTTTTAGTTTTTGCCTTATCAGCTTTTGCAGCTTTTGTAGCAGCTTGATCTGTCTGATTCATTGAATTTAAATCAATTTTGTTTTGCTCTGTCCCATCTCCGTTTTTAATTTTTAATTCTAAAAGTTGTTTAAAGATTTTCCAAGCTTCAGAGCCTTGAATCACAAGAGTCCCGCCTACTATGTCATTATCATATAAACCCATGCCTTTCGCATAATATGTATTACCAAAGTCACGATGCTCTTTTCTGGCATCTTTTAGGCTCGCCAATTTGACGTGAGCATATATTTCATGGTACATAACAAATGCTAAATCGTATTTGTCATACTTTATATTTTGGTCATTTGTAGTATTTAAGCCAATAATATTAATAGTCGCGTTCGTTTTAAAATTAAATCCGCTTGAGTTCAAAAAGTGTAATTGCTCTTCGCCACCTTCCCTCGCTTTAGCGTCCCAATTGGCTATAAACATATCGCCTTTTTTGTTTACATTATTTTTTACACTTAGTTCACTTACAGTATTCATTATTGCATCATTATCATTTTTAAAATTGGTACTTTCTTTTTTTAAATCAAAAGCATAGAAATAGATATTCTCTTTAGACGATTTAGAATATTCATCAAGAAGTTGCTTGCCTAATGGTGTTTTATAAAGTACCATTTTTAGAGGATCCTCAAATGTATGTTGCATAAATGCAGGCCGAAAAATCGTATCTCCTTTTACATCATTGTACTGGATTGGGTTATTCAAGAATGCTTCATAACTGCTTATTCCAGTCGTTAGCTTCGGATCCACATTCCACCTCCTCCCCACATCGCCATTATATTCCCAAAACTCTGCGGTTTGTGCATCAGCGCTTATCTCTGTACTCTTACGCTGGCCGTTAAATGCAAGCACAGGGTTTGTTCCAAAGGTTTTACTTATTGCACCGTAAGCGCTGTAAAAGTTGGCATTTTTTACATCGGCGGTATAAAAGTCAACAGTTATGTTATCGCTGCTGTGCTGTATTTTTTTATCACTTACTATTACTCTGGTGTTGCCGCTTTGGTCTGTTATTATGTAACCACCATTACCTGCTGTTTGCGTTTGTATATTACCGTTAGGTTGCAGTACTTCTACATCAATGGTTGTGTTTTTTATGCTTAACAGGCTACTGCCGTATTTGTAAAATTCGGCGGCGATTAAATGATTATTGTTTATAGATGCATCTTTTTTGTAAGTGGCCATTGTGTTGCCACTCACATCTTTTACGTACCATTCCTGCAATGCTCCAACTTGTTTGCTGATGCGCTGGCCACTTGCATCGTAGGTGTATGTAATCTTTGCTCCATCTTTATTTGTGAGGCTTTGCAACTTGCCATAAACATTCCAAACACCATTTGTTATACCTTGTTTTTCGTCTTTAATAGTGTCGCCTATTTCATCATAATCATAAGTTTTTGTTTGGCTGTTTACCGCGTTGGTAATGCTCTGCAACTTATTGGACCCCGCAATGTAGCTGTAACTATAATTATTCAGATTCAAAGAACTTCCGCTTCCATTACGAAGGTAGGATTTTATGTTTCCATTGGCATCATACGTTAATCGCTCTTTGTAGTCATTTATAGTAACCGGTGTAAAAGTATTTGTTGCAGTATTCAATCCTTTGTAAGCATCCATGGCAATCAATCTGTTCAACTGGTCATATTTAAAGCTATACGTTAATGCATCTCCCAATTTAGGGCTGTTTATTAAAATTGAGTTTATGTTGCCATTAAACAAATCATTGGCTACACTCGTTGCTGCAAAAGAGTTCACTGCATTGCTAATCGTTTTATAATCTCCGGTAAAATAATTTAAACTCATGCCGAATGCATCTCTTCCAATATTACTATTACCGCTTCCAATTTTTCCATCCTGGCCTATATCAAAACTTCCATCTTCAACACTGGTGCTGTTTACTCCTTTCAGCCATCCCTGTAAAGTATAGGCATAATCTAAACCCTGCACCTGGTTTTGTCCTAAGATAGTTCTTGATAGCGGGCCGTGTTTGTAATAAAAATAACGGGCATCCTTATCCCAAACCATTTTATCCCTACTCGTTTCTACATCCACCAACCTGTTCTCTGCATCGTAAGCGTATTTATGATAAAACGCATCGTTATCTCCGGGCTGGTAGCTTACTATGTTTACTTTTCCGCTTATCAGATCATAATCATACACTATTTTTTTATAGCGGTTTTTGGTGCTCTTCATAATGCCGGTGTTATAGTCTTGCAGCAGGGTATCTACATTGCCGTGGATTTCGTAGGTATAGTAACTAATATCATTAAACGAAAGTATTTTTATAGTAAACAAACAAATAACCGGAATTTCTAATTGCTTTATTAATCTTTAAAATATTTCAAAGAACTTTTTTTTTAAAAACTGTTAGCATTAAAGTGTACGCATTTGCGTACACGTTATCGTGGAATGCTCGTGGAAGATGCACTGCACCGTACCTGATGGAATTATTATTGATCTATATTATGTATTGCAACTTCTTGCATAGTCTTATAAATGCACATTAGATAGTTATTATATATACGATGATTTTCAATATCTTCAAGTAGATAATTATAAAAAGCAATTTTATTATCTTTATAAATAATAATAGGCACCCATGTTTGATTATCCTTTGACAGTTCTAACTTCCATTGCGACACAAATTCATTCTTAAAAACTTCTCCAAGCAATGCAATTATACTAATCAAATGTTCTTCAATAAATTGAGTACTATATTGATTCTTATTTAACCTTGCATCGATGATTGTTAACAAGGCTTTATCCAATTTTACATTTCTATTAATATTCAAAGTATCCAATAGGTTATTTATTAGAAACAAAGTCTCTTTATCAAAATCCTTTCCATACGGATTTTTACCGAATAAGGCACTCCTAATTCCGCCTGAATTTACAAAATCTCTATAAACATTCCTCACATCCATAACCGAGTTATACATAGTAAATGTTTCCTTATCTTTTACAACTACTTTTTTATTTGATAATTCAAATGCTTCAATATTAAAGATTGAACTTAAGTCCATCAGTAATTTAGCATTTTTTTGATTTTGTAAATATTCCTCTTTTGACAGTTCTTTAAATTCAATTGTAGCGCCATTTACTGAAACAGTATTTTTAGTATTCATATGACGATTTTCTTTTTTATTATACAAAATAACGATGCTAAATAAAAGTAAAAATAATACAGAAAAAAAAACAAAATACTTCATAGCTAAAAAAATTACTTTACATCAACATTCATTTCAACGGACGGCCTTCTATCATATATCGCGGATGGTATTTGTGTTGGCGTAGCACAAGCACCACCATCTCCAATTAATGCACATGGATCTTTTTTTATAGAAACAGCATTAAGTGGTAACCCTGGCCCCACTCTAATTCTGTTTGCATTCTCTTTATCTACCTCGGTATATCTTTGAGTAAGCAAAACATTCTTTTGCGTAGCATACGTTACTATATCTTCATTGGCAATTAAATTGCCTCCTATAAGTGCATTAGCAGGTGTAACAAACTCTAATTTAGCTAATCCATAATCTGATGCTTTTTCATTTGGGAACTCTTGACCATTCACAGACATTCCTTTAACAGTACTCAAATAATCGATCATGCCTTTAATTTGAGCAGATGAATTATTATTTGGCTCCAATGATAATGAGGAACTAAATTTCGCATCAATGAAATAAGAATTACTTGCTTCAAATTTGTACTCTACGGGTAAACTGCTACCCGAAATATAACCCATCGCTAACCCTCTAGCATTTTTGACAGCGTCAGGTTTCACTCCTGTTGATGTAGGGGTATTACGGAATGTCTCACCATTTTTATCAAGCCCATAAGACCTCAAAACTGCGTCTTCATAAATTCGTCCCATTCTAGTTTGAGCTGGATAAGAAGTTCTATTCCACAAATCATTCTTAGTCATCCACAATAAGACATCACCAGTTGTTTGAGCTCTGAAAGACCTCGTTAAAGCATCGATTGCTTTTTGCAGAATAGAGGGCTTACCCTTTTCAGATCCATCTAAATCAATAAAGCTAATAGGATCATTTTCTGCAAATGCATAAGTGCTGTTCCAAGGGTAAGATTTGAATAACGGATCCACACTCAGAAACTTCCCCAGTCCCGGACTATAAATCCTAAACCCATAATCATATGTAGTAGTTCCCGAAGTTTCCTTATCCAATTCCTTCCCATTAAACCCATACCTATAATTCGTATTCGCAACAGAATACTTCCTCGAAGGCATCTGCATCCCAAATGGATAATAATCCTGCGCACTCACTACATCCGCAGTAAAATAATCTATCACCCCATCAGCATTTGTATCAATACCAATCTTTTTATCACTCACCGTTGCCAGCACATTCCCCAGATGATTGCTTAACTCAAAGAACTTATTTCCTGTGGTAAAAGTAATTATTCTACCTGTATTCAAATCAGGGTGTTCAAGGTTATTTTTTAAGTTGTACACACCAAGTCGGCTGCTGCCATACAAGTGTATTTCTGTTTGGGTTAAATCACCGTTATTTATCGAAGCATCTTTGTTATATATGCTCATCACATTACCACTTGCATCCCGCACATAAAATGTTTCTTTACCGCTAACGGTCTTGCTTATGCGATTTCCAGAGGCATCATAAGTGTAACTGATATTAACACCACCATTTTTTGTTATAGAAGATATTTTCCCATAAACCGTCCAATCAATTTTGCTTATGCCTTCCGAAACATCGCTTATTAAATTTCCTATTTCATCGTATTGATAATTCTTGTTTTGTTGACCTTGTTTTATATCATTGTATTTATCATACTCTCCAAACGCTGCATCCGGTGCCGCATCGGTTACTTTATCAAGCTGGTTGGTGTTGGGTTTGTAGGTGTAGGTAAGGTTGTCCATACTCAACCTGGCAGCATTGCCGTTTCTCAGGTAGCTCTTTATATTTCCATTGGCATCGTAACTAATTCTTTCTTTATAATCATTAATACTTACCGGCGTAAATACATTGGTTGTATTGTTTAAACCATTGTAGGCATCCATGGCTACCAGCCTGTTTAGCTGGTCGTATTTGTATCCGTAAATTTTGGCATCACCAAGTTTGGGAATATTTACAGCCATCGCATTTATGTTGCCATTGAACAAGTTGTTGGCTACTGTTACGTTTGCAAATGGACTGCTTCCGCCTATTGGTTTGTATTCGCCCGTAAAATAATTTAAACTAAAACCGAATGCATCTCTTCCAATATTACTATTACCGCTTCCAATTTTTCCATCCTGGCCTATATCAAAACTTCCATCGCCAACACTTGTGCTGTTTACTCCTTTCAGCCATCCTTGTAAAGTATATGCATAATCAAGTCCCTGCACCTGGTTTTGCCCTAAGATAGTTCTTGATAGCGGGCCGTGTTTGTAATAAAAATAACGGGCATCCTTATCCCAAACCATTTTATCTCTGCTTGTTTCTACATCCACCAATCTATTCTCTGCATCATAGGAATATTTATGATAAAACGCATCGGGCTTGCCAGGTTGGTAGCTTACCATATTTACTTTGCCACTTATTAAATCATAATCATACACTATCTTTTTAAAACGATTGCCGGTACTTTTCATTATCCCCGTGTTGTAATCCTGCAGCAGGGTATCTACGTTGCCGTGGATGTCGTAGGTGTAGTAGGTGGCGGCAGTGTGTGTACCAAGCCAGTTATCGTTCGCAGGCTCTGTATCAAACACCTGGGTATAGCTCACGCGGTTGCGCAGGTGGCGCTGATACAGCGTTGGTTCCAGCGTGGCGGGGTTCTCACCTGCATAATAACTTACATCGTAAACGGTTCGGGTTATTTGTTCTTTGTCGAGTTTGTTGTTCAGCCAGTTGCTTAACCTTACGGGGTCGCGGGTTATGTTCTGGTTCATGTTGCCATTGGCCTTTGGTTTCTGGCCTACTTCGCTTATGCGGCCTAACTGATCATAGATCGTGTAGGAAAACCTCACCCCCGGCCCCTCTCCAAGGGGAGAGGGGGGAGCAGCCTGCTTCGCATTCTGGCTTACCACCAATCTTCCCAACGCATCATACCAGAAATTACTTATTCCGGCATCGGGTGTTTGTTGTGCTATTACCTGGTTCAGGGTGTTGTAGCGGTAACGGGTTACCAATTTATGGTTTGGTGTATCCACATTGGCTGCTGAGGCGCCGTTTATCAATGCATCAGCCCTGGCCGTTTTTACCTGTGCTAAAAATATATCATCACCATGTTTATCGTCCACGCCTGCGGGTGGTACGGTTTTTACCAGGTTGCCCGCCTGGTCGTAATAGTAAAGTGTATAATGGTACTCGCTGGTTTGATAGGTAACAGTAAAGCTTTCTAAATTTTTAGCGTTCATACATTTATTGTAATAAGCGGTATCAAATACATTGCGCACACTGTCGGTATAGAGTTGCCATTTTTCTTCGGCAAAGGTGTAGGCCATCTTATCAAGGTCTTTGCAGGGTTCCGGTGTGTAAACTAGTTTTTCAAACACGGGGATGTTGCCGCCGCAGAGGCGCGGGCCGCCGGTGCTGTCTGTGGTTACGGGCGGCGGGGTGCATATATCCGGCGTGTGTCCACATTGCCGCTCATACAAACTGATAATTTGGTTGAGGGTATAGTTGGTATGCAGGCGTGCATTTACATAATCGGTAAATTCAGAATATAAAACAGGTTCACCTGGTGTAGAATCTATCACTTTGATAATAGGAATAGGAGTAAAAGTTGCATCGGCAGCAGTATATACATACCAGCCTTTGGAATGAAGAATGTTTACCGCATCATCACTGGCACCCGTTCTTGGCCCATTGCCCCAGTGTAGATAAATACTGCCACTGTCTGAAATTACTGAACGGGCTAACTGGTTCAGGATGGTATCTACCTGGTAAGATTGTAACCCGTATTGAATATTGACAAGTGTGGCTTCCGGCATTAATAGTTTCACATCATCGGTGTAGTTGTATCCAAAACTTTGCAGGACTTTCAGTTTTTTAAAATTAACGGGAATATTTGGAAGCACGGTGTTTATCAGCATAGTATCTCCTGCCAGGGCATTGGCAATACTGGCAACCTGTATACCCGGATTATTTACGAATGAACCAAAATTATAATTGAGGAAAGAAGTAACGTTATTATCACCCGATGCAAAGCCTATGTTTTGCAGGTGAATGATACTGCCTTTATTGGCAATTTGGTTGAAAGTATTTAAAGAAGAATCCTGTGTACTATGAAAAGTAATACCCCTTGTGTCATTTGGCAAATATCCTCTCAGGTTTTTAAGGGTTGTCAGATTGATGGCATCATTATTCCAGTTATCAAATCCTACAATGCCCCGTATGTCGGGATGATATACTGTTACCGTGCGTAAAGAGGGCGCCGTAAAACGATGAAGTACGTAATAGGTTGTCAGGTACTTATTTTGAGTGGCAATCCCTCCGGCTGACGAAAATATATCCGTAGCCGGGCCAGAAAAAGAGCTATCCACTTTAATTTTAGAACCATCGCCAAAATCAATAAAGGTTCCCGTCCCTGTAAGAATGGCATCAACAGTGCCGTTGGGGGTATCAAACTGGTAATAGCGCATACCTATTATTCCATGGCAGGGCATTACCTGGCCTGGTTGCAGATGTAGCCTGAACTTGCCGTTGGTTAATACTTCCAGCGTACCTACGGCATTGTTGGCCGCATTGCCATTCCATATAGCTGCAAAGGATTGTTTTATCTGCGTAGGTGTGCCGTCTATGGTGTTTCCTAAGAAATTATTATTTACATCAAAAACGCCTTTAGGCCCTGCATCGGGTGTTCTGTTGCCGGAGAAAGTGCGCATGTCTATATCCACGTATTTTGCAGCCGGGGTTACAAAAGTGTTTTGATAATTATTTAGAATATTGGTGAGGTTGGTACAATTCTGCGCCGTGTCTATCAAAGTATATCCGCAGGCATTTACATGGCTTCCGCAACTTGCCATGGACAAAGAATCTATCTGGGCAAACGTATAATGCATACCACGTTTCTGGTTATAATAAACGGCAAAAGCAGAGTCACAGTTGTAAGGGGGGCAGATGAAAGAAGGGGCAATTGTGGCAGGATGATAAGAATCGTTGAAATCTTCAAAATATTTTAAACTATCCTTATTGTCATAAACTTTTATCCAGTCAATGGCTCCTTGTCTTCCGTAAATACCCAGCCCGAAGGCACTTTTATTTCCAATAGAAAGAGTTGAATCGCGGATGCCCTGATAGGCCAAATTCCCATTATAGTAAAGGTAATAAGCAGTTTGGGTAAATTTAAATTTAAAGGTCATCCAATTAGTAACCATAGACGTGCTTTTATTAGAATCTAAAACATATCGTTGTCCTTTAATAGTGGTATATAGACCGATCGAAGTATAAAAATCAAGCGTAAGATCGAAAATACTGTCTCTAAGAACACCATTAATTAAAGATTGGGCATACCGGGAACCTAATTGAGTATAAAAAATATCTCCCTGGTGAACATAATTTAAATCTTTAAATTTTAATTCAACACTATATCCGTTGTTTGTACAAAATACACCTCCATTCGTTGTATTGATGCCATAATTATTGTACCAGGTGTTTGGCAGCCGCCTTACGGAATCAGGTAGTTGCAGGACGCCATTTACTTCTAATTGGGTAAGATCTCGTATGCTTTTCCCCTCCTGTGTTTCAAATCCCTGTGTTACTTTACCTTTTCTGACATTTTGATTAAAAGAGGCTATGAAGCTTTGCAACGAATCACAATCTGCGCCACCAACGCCGATGCCATACCCACCGGTATAATGGCCACAACTATCTGCGAAAGCAACATAATCTCTCCAGCTTTTATGAAAGCCCGTTTTGTAGTTGGCAAAGGTTTCAAAGGCGCCGTTATAAAGAGTATCTTCAGGTGTTTGCGGGTTGGCTACCGGTGCCGCATGATTATAAATTACCTGGAAAGAATCTCTGATAGCCTGGTATTGCAGGCAACCGATACAGCTATTATCGGGACGCGGTGTACCGTTGTTGTTGCATCGAAATGCGGCAGGCAACGTGATAGGCTGCGGCAAAAATACACATTGATAGCTGCCGTCGCAGAGACTCATCAATGTAATAAGCGCGCTATCGCTGATGGTAACCTGGTATCTCTGCTGCATATAATCGCTGAAAGTGCCGCCATAAGCTGCATTGGTAAATTCGGTATAAATTTTAGTTATTTGTGTACACTCACAGTCCGTAGGTTTGGTGATCACCACCATGTCGGTAAGCGGTTGCTGCTTATCATAAGGTGCAGGAATGGTGATGAGATAAGGGTTACATCCGGCGGATGGCGTAGCGCTGATGCCGTTGTTGGTAAAAAATGCCTGGATCACAGCCGGGAAATCGCTGAATCCAAATTTTGTTTTACTAAGGTTAGCAGGGTTAATGCTGGCTGAACCGAGATAATGATCTTCATCGGAACCGTTTTGGCAAACATCCCTGAGCCTGTCAACGATCCAGGTAGAGTCTGCGGTTTTGGTAGCCTGGATTTGCCAGCGTGCATCAAGCAAACCGCATTGCGACAGTTGCGTAATCCATGAGGTGGCATAGCCGCGGCAGACAGTGTCGTATTGTGCATTCAGCAAATTGTGTCCGGTGGCTACGGACCCTTTATCACCGGTAGCTACCTGGTCAAAAAATCCATGGATTCCTGCATCATTAGAACTTCCAATGCCGGAAATATTATTATAGTCCACAAAACGCGGTGTGTGGCCTGCATCCATTAGTTTCTTATTAGTTACACCCGAACATTGAGAATTCAGATATTGAGTAATCAATTTATTGCGTTCGGTGAGGTAGGTAGTGCGGTAAAATTGCCAAACCAAATCCCAATCCTGTGCGCAGCCGGTAGCTGGGTTTACAGAAGGCATGCCCGGAGTAGTGATGAGGCATTGTGTTTGTTCGCTGTTTTGGCAATCCTCAGTTCTTTTATTTCTGCAAAAAACGCTTGATTGAGCCAATTGCCAAAGAGAGGCGAAACCCATGTTGAAAGCAGCGCAGATGTCCGTTTTATTAGACTGAAGCGGTGTAAAGTTCGTAAGCTTTGTTTCCATATCGCGACGAAAAGCGCTGCCCGCGCCGGTAAAGAAAGGATCGTTATTTAAAATATCGGAAACATAAGCGCCTTTTGTAGTGGTGGCGTTTATCATGCTGCTCCATGTAGTGAGGCTGTTTAGTTTTGCCTCAAATGCATAAGCAGCGGGCAATTGCTCCATGGTTATTTTCAGTTTGCAATATTCAGGATGGTGGGGTAGCAGTTGCTGCGCCCAGGAAGTTTTGAATTGATTGCTGAAAATCTCTTCGGGGCTTAATTTTGATTCCGGATCATATACTGGATCGTCATTTATCCCCAGTTCATTTTTGAAGTGAGGATATGGATCGCCTCCGTTATTCCACTCGTAAGATAGCGGGTTTTCAAAACCGGCTCCCATTCCCAATGAAGGAAACACCTGCTCCCACGAAGGATACTGGTTAAAAGTACTGTATTCATCTACATTAGCAAGATTCGCATACTGACCCCCGTTGGGGCTCACATCATGCAACATTGCTCCCATGATACCCCGGATAGCTTCCAGGCCGTCACTGTTATACACATTACAAATACGGTCGCAGTTAGCGCGGGCTTCTTTATAAGCTGCGTTTAAAGCATTTATTAAGCTGTCGCTAAAGGGTTCCTGCATACCGGTTTGTACTACAAAATTGGCTTTAAAGGCATCGAAATTTTTCCCTATGGCCGATTCGCAGGCGTCGCAGGTAATGTTGCAATTACTTTGCGATAGCAGTACCTGGGAGCTTTCGTTATAAAAATCTTCCAGTTTTTTGCAGGTATCGTTTTTTAAAAATACATCACGGTAAAAGTTTTGGGCGCTGTCGCTTAATGAAAGCGTTTTGGTGATAGTATAAGCGCCTTCGGGCAGATTTTTGGTAAATGACCTGCTGAAGAAACCGGAGGTCTTTCCGTTAACGTTGCAGGTAGGGTCTGTCAAAAGGCCGCCCACGGTGAAGTTGCTGTCAACCACCGTATAAGGAAATCCTTCCGTTCCATTGCAATCTGCGTCAATAGTGATCTTTAAGTTGTAGATACAATCATAGCAAATTTTATTGTTTATATCGCAGGCGGCAAGCTTTAGTTGTTCGGGGTTCAGTTCATAATTGAATTTGTAATCACCCTTTTTTTCTACTACCAGCGATTTGGACGAGATGATGGATTTACCGAGAATGTGGTTGGTTTCGTTGTCTATTAATTGCTTGGTAACTGTTTTGATATTAGAACTTTCCAAAGGATCCAGCACGTTAGTGCTATCTGCATTTTTAGGCGCATCACCTGCCAGCGCGGTGGCTACGGTTCTGCCATGCATATCGGAATAACTTACGCTGTACTGGCCATTGGCATCGCGTACTATGTTTTTAAAATAATGAGAAGCTACGCCCGCATCAGTACCAAAGAGCGCATCTAATTCATTTTGATCCACGCTTTCATAATAATATTTTGTTTCGTGGCCGCTGCCAATCTGAAACGTAGGCCCCACGCCGCTTTGCGAGGCTATGCGTCCATCGGCGGTAAACCGTGTTTCTGTAAACGGATAGGCTTCGCCGGATACGGATCCTTCCGAACTGGGAATGTATTTATTTTCATTATACCCGCTGGTGTTGTCGGCGATCAAAGGATTAGCGGGCGAATAATAATTGGCCGTGCCGGTGGTAGTACTCAATGGCTTTGCAGGGTTGGCGCATATTGTAGCGCCGTCGGCCAATTTATCATAAGCCTCTTTTGGGTAGCCTGTATAGTTGGCGAATTGAGCGAACTGGTTGAAATTTTTAGCATACTGAATAATGGTGTTGATCGTAGGGGCGGGCAATACCTGTATCACCGGCCGTCCCTGGTAGTCGTAAAAAGATTCTGCTACGATGGTAGTGCCGGTGGTGTTGTCTTTGGTTACGGTCTGGCGATTGCGCAGGGTGCCGTCAAAATATTGTACCACCGATTTTCTTTTGCCTTCTTCGGCATAGCTGGTGCTGGCCTGCCAGTTCAGGTTATTCTGATGGCCGTCAAAAGAGTAAGCCACCGGCTGATTGTTGCCGTTTAAATCCCATGTCCAATCGCCTTCCACTCGTTGTCCGTCCATTTTTATTTGAGCAGACCTTACTCTTACAAATAATTTCCCTGTGCCATCGTACAGCAGCGGAATATGGTAAGTATTTGAATCTATGGTAACCCTGGTAGCATTGTTTGTAAATATTTTATCTTGTGTAAAAGGCTGATAGCTGTCAATGGCGCTTTCGTCTATCCATGCCCATTCCAGGTCATATTCTGTTTGCCCGTTATTGGGGTCTCCCCATGAAGCGGTTAATTCACCCGTCGCGGCATCCAAGGCAGTATGCAGATTTGAAATTGCTTTTTTGCAATCGAAAGCATAATCGCGGCTTGCCTGCAGAATATTATCCACCCTTAAAACTTTTGATACATCCCATGCGGTAGTACCATGTGGGTCAATGCTTACAATTTTTACTTGTACACGGTAAGCCTGTTCAAATTCCAGTTTGGCTGACGCATTGTAAGAAGCACCTTCGGCTTTGGCATAGTTGACGGTAAAAGTGGAATCAAATTCTTCAGATACCGCATCGTTCTCATCGTATTTTGTAATGTGTAAAACAAGGGTAGCAGTAAAGTTGCTCTGAATATATATTTTAGAATCTTCTTCTATACCTACGGAAACCAGGTTTCGTATGTGAGTGGTATTGGGCACTATTGCCGGCGATATGACTAATTTCTTTCTTGCGAAATATTCGTCATCGCTTGAAACCCTGAATGAATCAACTTTTACACTGCCGAGGCTCCCCAACATAGGATGTGTAGATTCGGGATCGTTTGTCGCATACGCACAAAAATTCAGAACCACCGGCAGCAGTAAAGCCACAAAAAAGCGAAAATTCCATTTACTTAAAATCTGCATAAAAAGAGATTTTTTTGTTGTTTAAAATTAAAGCCTCACCGCCGCCCCCTCTCCTCGGGGAGAGGGGGAAGAAACTTCCTTCTCATAACTAATCACTTATAACAATTCACGATTCACCAACCTCACCCCAATCCCTCTCTAAAGGAGAGGAATAAGCTCTAAAAGATATTACTTCATTAAAAACCTATGGTTTCTTATTCACCACTCACTATTCACCCCCTTATCGAATCCCCGATCTCGAATAAAACACCCTGAACCCTTTGTATTTTTCTACGGGCTTGCACTCGCCGTCTTCAAACCATATATAATTGTTTTCACTGTAATTTTTTTCTGAAAAATTATCAGCTCTGTAATTGGAAAATTTGATGGTCAGTGATTTTTTTCGCATCATAGTTTGTGGTGGGGCACCGGTAGTATCATCTTCATTGATTACCTCTGGTTCCTGAAACTCATATTTTATGGAGTTCAGATAATAATCATTGATATCGTAATTGATGACGAACTTATCGAACTGCACCATGCTGTCGGCCCTGATAAATTTAATAGTACCTTCTGTGGAATCGGATGACATTTTTATGGTATAATGTTGTGCGTACGAGAACATCATGCTGTCAATCATATTGCGCATCGGCAGCTCGCTTCCTGCGTTGCGGGTACGTGGGTCGGCTACTATGATGAATTTGTCTTTCGGATAAACAGAAATGAGAAAGGAATCGTTTTGCATAAACTGAATGTCGCCGATATTATAAAGGGCTTTTTTACCCGCCATAGTGTAGGTGCCTTTTATTACATCTGTTTTAAACTTGCCACCCATTGTGTCGGTACTGTAAACATATTTTACATCAAAAGTGATATACGTAAGGCTGTCGTACTTTTCATAGACACGGTTCATGATCTGCTGTGGCGTGCTTTGCGCGGTTGCCTGTTGCAGTCCTGTGGCTATAAGCAGTAAAGCAACCAGTAGGAGGATTTTTTGTTTTGATTTTGTTTTCATAATATTTTTTTTAAAGCCTCATCCCCGGCCCCTCCCCAAAGGGAGAGGGGATAAGTGGTTTCGTTATTTCATATTTTTTCTATACATTATCTCTTACTCTTATACATCCGATCTTCAGTCTGACCTTTGGTACCGACCGCTTGCTTCTCTTTTCTCATTGCTCTTTTTGAATTTTGTTACTCGTTTTTTTGCCTTTCAAACCTATAAGGTTTTGCTCTGCTTAAAATCCCCGCTGCAAACCTGATAGGTTCTATTCACTTTCTTATTTCTTATTTCTTATTTCTTATTCTTTGTTTCCAATCCGCGGTCTGATCTTTGGTACCGACCGCTCGCTTCTCTCTTCCTGCTCAAAGTTCATAGCTTCCGGCTCACGGCTCATCATTTATCACTTTCTGCATCGCGCTCCTGGTCTCCGTAATCGTTTTTATCCCCCGCTCGGTTTCTTTTTTCACCCGAGTAAGCGTGCCATCATCATCATACTCATAAAAAGTGGCGTAATTATTTTCATCCAGCTCGTTCATCAGGCGCAGGTTGGATGCGTGATATACAAAACTCTTCATGTTGGCATTGAAAGGATGTATTCTTATGTCGTCAAAGTAAACCGGAGGTCCATCCGTGGTATTATTGAGCGATACCTTTACCCCAGTGGCTGAAGTGGGTATTACAAATTCCTCTTCATAACGCTGCCAGCCTTCTATAATGCTACCGGTGGGGTGCATCACGGAATTGCCTGGCGCTCCGGTGAATGAAACGGTGATATTATTTTTTACATAGCTGCTGCATTTGCAATCATTGCCGCCTTCTTTTACCCAGGCACTTACGAGCATTTTTTTATTTTGCAATAAGGAAAAAGTATCCGTTACGGCATTGCCTCTTACATTTACCGAATCGAGGCGGGTACACCATTTGGAATCGGAGATGGTAACGGCAGCGGCAGCATCGTCAAGGCGATTGGGCAAATACATTTGTTGGGTAGGGATTGTTTCATACTCTTGCATTTCTGGCGTTTTCCAAAGAAGTTGAATTTCCTTCTTCCCCTCATAATTAAAATAATCTAATTGGATGGAATAAGTATTTCCTTTTACAAGCCTTCTTGCTGAAGATTTATTGATAGTGCGGGGATGTACGTTCCAATTATTAATTAATATAGACCCGTCAACAGTTAACTTTACACCATCATCAGAGTATGTTTCAAAATAATAATTCCCGGTACTGGTTGCTTGAATATAACCTCTCCATCTTACTGAAATGTAATCTTCATCTCCAAAACCAGGCATAATATGACTTTGAGGTAAAAAACTAATAGCAGGTACGTTCTGGATTAAATCATAGGGCCCGGTTTGTAAATGACTTGCAATACAAGTCGGATCAAGATTTTTTTTGCTGCATAAATAATTGTTTCTCCCTTTGTAATATTTTATGTATTGTCCCCTCAACCCTGTTCCTCTTCCCACCACCGCTGTATCCTTATACCTCACCGAATCTATCCTCATTCTTAATCCATAATCTTTATCTGCGGTAAGGATATCTGTAACCGGCGCTACGATGCTGATACTCTGCCCTGCATCTACACGAAGGCTTTTTAAGCCAGTATGGTGCTGAGAAGCATCGAGGTTGTTGAGAATATCCTTACTATAATTAAAGGAGCGATGCGGCTTGCAGGTAACACAATTCTGCGCCGTGTTATAATCGTAATCTTCAAAGCCATCAAAGAGCGCTTCACGCACACGCGAGTTGTTGATAACCGCAACCGGCAATTGTTGATTGTAACCATACAGGCCTGCATTAAACCTTCCGAGCGGATCCTTGTTTTCTATCTCATAACCTTTGCGGTTGTACTGGGTAATGGTACTGTTCCATACCCACACGTTTTTATTGATTATATTCCTGCTCAGATAGCCATCGGCGTTACCGCTTAGGTCCCAGAAATCTTTATAGTTCGCGATAGTACCGGCAGTACGCGTATCTACAGTCACCGTTGGATCAGATTCTTTTCTATCTCCGTAGTAAGCGAAGGTGGTATCCACTCTCCAGTTGCCCAGAATCCCTTCGGTGTATGGATTTACGGATTTCCTTTCGGTAAATTTAGAAAAGCAGAAAATGCGATGCTGGTAGGTAGTGCAGTAAAATTGGGGGAAGGTGGGGTCGCAGGATGGAATAGGAACATTTGGGATGGAAACATTCGTAGAAATGCCGTTTTTTGCTGCATAGGTATTATTGTCGCTACAGGTATAATAGTAAACACTCAACTTCGGCGGATAGAAACAAACCTTTGTGGAAGGATGTGCGTATTCAGGGTAGCCGTCCGCAAAGTAGTAATTAATATTTTCATTTAGTTCCATTCCGATAATTGATGGCACACTCTTGTTTATAACCATTTTCTTCACTAAAGAAGAAACGTCTGCACTTGCTACACATCCATCTGTTGAAATTATAAAGGATCCACCCCGTTCTGTTCCTTCGTGAATTGTCGGCCCTTCCACTCCGCGATTGGCATAATTTTTAATATAATCCAGCCAAACACCGGAAGAACTGTTTATTGAGGGCCAATCTTTGTTGAACCGCGTAAACTTAAAAATATTATTGCCTTGTCGTCTTGGAGAGAAAGGATAATTATTTTGTAATGGTGCATAATTATAATGGTCTGCATCATCAATCCCGGGATTTTTACCATTGCTTACTCCATTAAATTTATTTAGCGTTACTGGAAATTTATGCTTTAAAACATAGTTTGCTGATCTTTTGAATTCATGATGCGGTATCAATGATAGTCTTGCTACTAAAATAGTGGCATCAGAGGGAATCGAATTTAAGTCATACTTTACAAAACTTGCCAGGTAATGTCTTGAAAGTTTAAGTTTCCATCCGGTGGCACTTTGTTCTGCCATAAAATAATTCTGTTTATCAATTGCGCTTGCATAAATGGTATTTATGTCATGACGTTTATAAACCAATTCTGTAAGAGTTTCAATAGGATCAAATTCAAGTTTCCGTACCGTAACTGGTACTTTCACCGCCACCACCGAATCCACCATATAAAAAGAATTATCCACCCGCCAATGATCTTTAAAAGTGGCAGCGCCGGTTTGTATGATGTTGGCAGCATCATTAAATTTTAATTGTCCGTTATTTTTTACAGGATAAGCCATGCTGGTAACGCTACCTACATTTTGATCCAGCATATTGCGGTGGCCGCTGCGCACAATGCGAATGGTTGCACCTTTTGCGTTATAGGGAATACCATCCCTATCCATAAATATCCATTGCGGATTTACAAGCGATGCTTTTCCGGTATTCACTGCCCATATTTTATTTTCTTTATTTTTTGCCAAAGTGGTCCAAGGGTCTGTTCCGGGGTTTTTATCGCAAACCATATCCTTATCAATAGGATCATTATTTTCGGCTACTACATACAGTTCATCGCCACTTTCCAATACATTGTTCAGAAAATAATTGATGTCATAGCCCGGCATACTCATAAGCTGGCCGTGGCTAAAGTTTACGTACCTGTAGGTAGCATCAATATTTTTATAAGCCTGGCCCATGCCACTGTAAGCCCAGTGGGCAGGGTACCTGAAATTATAGATCGGTTGATTGTGTTCATTATTGGTTCTGGTAAGCAAAGGGCTACCGGTCTCGGCATCATACACCAGGTTTTTAGTACTTACCATACTTCCTTTGTCAATTACCATTACGCTATCCAATACGCCATAATGGTTTACTATTTTCAACAAGGAAGCCGAACGATAGGTCATCATTTCGTGTATAGTGGGCTGCAGTAAATTGGTAAGCGGCACAGGAAAAATACCCACGAAAAATAAATCAAAATTCGGACTTATATTGGTTGTACTTGTTTCGCTGGTGTGCTCCCTGAAATCGGCCATTAGCTCTATATCCCGGCCTATAATGCTGTTGCCAACTTTCCCTTCCGCAGAGGCAATCGTGGGTAAATTGTGATTGAAAGTATAGGTATTGTCCGTAGCCTCTTCTACATTATAAAAATTTTGTGTATAAGAAACAGGAGTCACGGAATCAAGTGCGGAATAGGTGGCCTGTATCTTTTCTTTACCGTTCATATCGTTCATGTCCACCAAAAATCCCTGTGAAAGGGTAATTCCTTTTGCCATGTCTAAGTTTAGCAACTGTAGAATCGGGTTTGGTTCTAATTTTGATTTGGCCTGCGGGTCAATAAGGCTGGTGTAAGCGGATTTAAAAGGAAAATCTTTGGTAGTATAAAATTCCGTTACCTGGCGGGTGGGCAGATTTTTAACGGCATCCCTATGTATGGAAAGCACTTCTACCCGGCTGTAACCCACCATAGGCGCAGGATAAAATGCTTCACCCAATGGCATCATGATGGCGCCGAAATCGTAAGGGCCGCCCTTGTTATGATTCTGAAAACGCATGATCTCATTATGAGGGTTTTCATCGGCACCGATAGATGGCTCCCATGCGGCCACGCCGCTGCTGATAGTGCATAGCTTATTGTTGATGAGTTCTTTGGTAGTGTATTTATATTCCTGGCCATAAGTTGACTCATACTGCCCACTCATTTTATTCCAGTTGTCATTTATAATCACCTGCTTTACCCGCAAGCCGCCTCCCAATTTTTGCATGTATGGATCGGTGAGCCGTGCAAAACTTCTGTCCAAAGAAACTGTTTTGCACTTTCCTTCCTGTTTCAGCACATTGTCATCGCCTGCTTTAAGCGCTTTAAACGAAGCTACCATTCCAGCCAGTGCCAGTAAAACAGATTTCATTCCGGAATTTTCGCTCAGGTCGTAGCCCTTGTAAGCTTTGCCCGGTAACTGTTGTTTTAAGAATTGAAGCGCCTGTTGTGCCATAGGCGTCATATCATTTTCAACCTTTTTTACCTTTACCCATGCTACAGTAGAGGACAAACCATTTGCAGAGTCTATTAAACCGAATGAAGCAATATCGGCATACACTGGAATGATTTCATTGCCCGCAAGCCCCGGAATATTTTTACCGGAAGGCACGGTTACCGCCAGCTTCATATAAAGTTGCTTGGTATTTTCAAAATACCTTGCAGTTAGTTCACGCAGTTTTTCGGCAGCATTTCCCTGGTTAACAGGATAGGGAAGCTTTATGTAAATGTATTCGTTGTCAATGTATTTAGTCTCTTGTTTACCCATCACGTTTTGACCCACAACTTCTTTGTACAACTGGTTAACGGCGGCGTTATTCAAATCAAGATTGGTAGAATTTCCAAATCCAACAATCTGCTGTAGTGAGGCGGCTTTTTTATTTTGCACATAAGCTTAGTCATCACTTTCATATTTTACATTGATCACGCCACCCGATGGCAAAATAATTTTATTCATTGTCCAGACAGCCGCATATTTATCGGCTTTTGCTTTGTCCTGCACACTGTATGGGTAATCGGCGTTAGTTAAGTGATTTGGATTTTCTGATGAAGGCTTATAAGTATTCCAGCGATCACTGCCGTTAAAATCGTAATCTGGATTATTATCAGCAGGATAAGAAAAAATAAAACGGCTTTTTGCTTTTTTATTATTACCGTTATAGGTCATCCAGATGCTGTCTAAAGTAAGTTTGCCTTTATTTACATTAATGTTTTTATCAGAATGACAATCCACAGCGCTTCCATCTACCTTAATACACCTTCCATCATTATTGTCAACATTGCTACATAATTTATAACTCTGAAAAAATTGCACGGTTTTTATAGGCTTTGCCGCAGCACCGTATTTTATGAGGTCTCCTTTGCTATAAAGGCAAATCTTATCTAACCGCTGCATGCCCCAGGTTTTATCTATACCACCTTCGGGGCCTGATGCCTGTTTGCCATCGGCTCTGTCATTTTTTACATAAAATCGCGCAATCATATTTTTAGATTCTATGGAGTAAAGCAGCCACATTTCGCGTTCGCCATAAATGTAATGCGCCTTGTCATCATTGGGGTCAGTTTTCAAGCCTTCACTATAGTTAGCCACTCCGTCTCCGGCTGGTGTGCGCCATTTAATTCCCTTATTAAATTTTGAATAATTGAATTTTACCGCATCGCCCATGTCGTCTTCCGAAATACCGTTGCCGGTAACATCTACATAATTGGGCGAAACCAATTCGGTGAGTAAAAAAGAATGAGTGTAGGCAGGCGTTTCTTCCTGCTGCACATACCAATCCCTGCCTTTTTTATTTAGGGGATTGTCTTCATTATCTACGCCGGCATTATCATCCACGTCCTTAGTATAATTGCTTTTACCGGTTGTGGTATCTCCATTGTCAATTGAAAAGGATACATCTACCTGACGGGTATTATAAACAGGAAGTCCGTAAACATATTTTCGACCATCGGTGCCCAAAACATCTATTTCAGAAATATGATGTGATTGTCTGTAAGATTCTACAACTGATTTATCAGGAACAGTTGCACTCCCGCTATTAAGTTCATTGGTTCTTTTAAAAGAATCAATTCCAGCTTTATTACAATCAGCGCTAAAAATGATGCGGTTGTTGTTACTATCTATATTGTCAGTGTTATAAGAATATATTTTTTTATCAAAGCCTGTTCTTGCCGCCTCTTCGGCAGTTAAAAAAGTGATGATCTGTGTGCGTTTATCTCTTTTGTTTTTGATCGTATTGGAGGCCGTTAATTGTTTATCACCAATTTCATTTTTATTGCCATCGTATTGTACCAAAGTAGGCAATAACAAGGGTGTTCCTGATTTTACATTGGCCATTTTAAACCTCACCAGGTTTTCACCGCCAATTGCATTCTGAAAATCAACATCTGGAATGGCTTTTTCGCCCGGGTTTTTAAAATAAACTGCCTGGAAAGTACTGTCGTTATTTTTGAAATCTAAAACGCCCGCAGCTGCATTATTTTTTTTCCAATCAGTTACGGTCGTTGGAGATAAGGCCTGGCTTAATTCAGCGCCTCCATGCACAGTATTACCGAAAGCCACATCAACGCCTAAACTTAACGCCTCATCTTTGGTTTGAACATAAGCATCGCGCATGTATCCTATATCTCCACGGTATGCCCTGAACGAGCCGCCAGTACCCTCACCGGTAATACTGAAAATGTCGTAGGTATAAACCGGCAAAGCAATCGCAGGACTGTTTGGGGTGTAAACCCCGTCATTGAGTCTGTTGAAATCGAGCATGGCTTTCGGGTCCTTATTCCCCTTCTGGTAATATAAAAACCCGTAAGCGGGATGAAGGGTGATTTTATCTTCGGGAGCAATGGCACTTTCAGAATAGTAGCCAAAAATCTGTGCATGAGGATTTAACCCCCACCATTCAGTACCAACTCCAAAAGAAAGAGAGTAATTTTTACGCGTAAAAATAGTTTGTACAGATGGAAGAATAGTTGGATAAGCAAAGGAAATGCCTGAATTAAGTGTACCAATATTGCTGCTCACACTGTGTTGAGTGGCTTCGTGCTTATTATTATGTGTTTCATAAGCATTCCTTTTTGACTGGCTTAACCCGGCGTTCAAATGCATGCCTTCCAAACCGAGGCGTGAGCTATAGGTATAACTTGCACCAATAGAAGCCGTGGTTCCATACTCTTTATCGTGCGATGTAGTACTAAAACTTATGGAAGGTGTTTTGCTTGCTCCACTCCGCGAATTCAAATTTAACGCAACGCCGGCAGATGCTCCATAACTTAAACCACTCGTTTGCTCATCGGTTGCATCAGATGAAATGCTGAGGGCAGGATGGATGCCAGCTTCTGCAGCCACACCCAGTTTATTATTAAAAGACAAGCCTAACTTTACATCAATACCAGTAGCTACCACAGGAAAACCGGCAAATTTAATTCCAATACCACCGCTTACACCCCATGTTTTATCAGGACGGATGCTTTGCCTTTTTGTAATGAGATCAGATCCGTCAAAATCATCCGGCAGCCCGCGCATGTTACGGTTTACAGTGCCGGGATTGATGTTCCATCCAAGGCCTAACCAACTCGCTTCCTGGTCCATGGTGATGCCGCTGTTATAAAACATATTTACCGGATACCCGCCCACATCCAGCAAAGGGATGTTATAAGAAAAATCGCCGGTAAAAGGGGAAACCATATTATCTGATCCAACCGGTTTGAAAGAACTCATCTCCGGTTGGCCGGGGCCGCCAATCGGGGGTGAAGCTGAAAATTTGCTTTGCGAAAGTTGTACCTTATTAAAACGCGATCCTCTTTCAAGGGCTTCTTTTTTCGCTAACAAGTCCACCAACGGCAAAGTCGGAAGTGTTTCACCGATATTATTTTGCTGAATAAAAGAGACAGCCGAATTACCATTTGCTTGTACATAACCATTATTGTAAGCGATGCTTGTATTAACTGTAAATGCATCTGCTTTTAACGATGCCACGCCACCAATAATAAAAATATTTATTAAACCAAGTGCGATTTCCTTTTGATATCTTTCAGATAGTCTTTTGAGCATAAATGTGATTTAGTTCAGTTTTGGCCTGATTTTTTATTAATTTTTTTGTTCAGCGTTGTCTTTGTAAAAATGGATCTCAAATAATATGGCCCACAATTCTTTTCGCGAATTAGTGATCTGGGCTTTGTATATGATTCCTTCCTTCAATCGTAATTTTTTGCTTACATCATACTGAACCAGGTTTTCTCCGGCATGTATGGCTGTTTTAAATTGAAGGCTTTGTTTATCTCCATTTAAATCTGTAATAAGTATGGTGGCTATACTATCGGTGGTCTCATTTACATAAGACAATTTTAGAATTCCATTGAGCGCCATTCCTTTTTGTGGGCTATTTTTTTTCATTTTTAGAAAAGGTGCCTGGGTTACAATTATTTTGTCAACGGATGGGCTGCCTACCTTAAATACCCATGCCTCTGACTTGGCTGCATAAGAATTGTCATCCCGTGCTATTATCTGCCAGGCATACCATTTGTCTTTTTCAAAACTCAGATTGTTACCACTATAGTTGAGGGTATTGTTCATTAAATCTCCTTCAGTATAAAAAGGAATATTTTGCTGAAGAGCCTCATCCGGCTTTTGATTCTCGTTTATTTGGGTTATCAGAATTTCATACTGGAGCCTGTTAAACATCCCTGCAGGAGTGGGTGGCATCCATACAAATTGCAAAGGCTGTACATCGGATTGAGTGCTGTCTGCCGGGAAAGCCAATAAAGGCGGACTTAACGGCTCTACATCAAATTCAAAACAATTTTCAGCAAATTGCACTTTCCCGGATGCTTCTGCCACCGTATAGCAAGCGGTGTAAGCGCCCACCGGCAATAATCCCTGAAGCTTAGTATCCATACCCGAAGAAATATAATTGTATTGAATGGGATTCAGATTATTTTCATTTAATTGCAACGCTCCGGCACTTACTGTAAAAAATCCTGTGGCAGCAGTTAATACTTCCTGGCCGGTAATCCTATCTTTAAGAGAGAGATTTAATTTACAGTCATAGCTGGCTGTCGAATTATTTACAACCAATATATTCCACAACTGGCCTTTCTGAATAAAGCCCGCGGCAGGTATATTGGCTTGAATTGTAAGTTGTGCAATTGCCGTTGTATTAATTGCAAAAAGGAGAGCTGCGAAAAAAATATTTTTTCTCATTTGGCTCCATTGTTTCTCACAATAGTTTGCTGTTTTTATCTGCCGGTTAAAAACTAATATCATTTAATTTTTTTTAACGAATTACCAATCATTTACATTATTTACATACATCTTACGTTGCGTCATAACCAAGAAAGGTTTAACAAAGTCACTCTAAATTTATCCTTATAATAAACCTTCCTGTTTTTCCTTTGTTGTTGTTTTGAACGACCTAAAGACCTGCCAGGTTTTAAAAACCTGGCAGGTCCGAACGTTACTCTTCCTGTTCAAAATACCTTATAAAAATTCATTCGGCCCATGTTAACAGGCATGAGTACCCTATTATATCCGGGTAGAAATGTTTTGTCGTAATTAAACTGGAAGGTTCCCACCTTCTTTATAAAAACACTCATCCCTGCTGTGCCGCCCCATAAATTTCCGGTTCTGTTGAGTCTGTTCCATTTGATACCCCCACTCAACGAAAAATTATTTTTAATCCTGTATCCAATTGTTTGCTCAATAGTTATTAAGTGAATATTTTTTTGTTCGGTAAGTGATACACCCGATTGAGAAGTGAAAGCTGAAATAAACACACTGTGATTGAGACTAAAATTTTTTGCATTAAAATAAATAAACCCGGTATCAGTACTATTATTAAAAAATTGAGTAAAAACAGCAGTGGTATTCATAGGAACTTTTTTTATTTGATAACTATGGCTTAGCACCGTATTAAGCGTATTGTATTGGTTTTCTACAAGCATATTATTATTGGTAAATGATAGCTGGGAAGTTGGATAATATCCTATTGAAACAAAAGGATATTTGCGCACGCGTAGTGTAGCCTGCAAAGATTTAAAAATGATTTTTGCGCTATATGAAGAGGGTGCGGCGATAGGGCTTTCAAAATTATTTTTTCTAACAGCAGTTTCAACGGTCAATTTCTTTTTCCAAAAATATTGATTGATCTTAATCATCCAGGCCGATTCATTTACATGGGAAGGGTATAAGTTAAATGACTGAAAATTTTCACCCATTTTTCTGTAATATGCCATAATTCGTGTATTTGTTGCCGGGTATTGACTGAATAATTTTACACTGTATGCTTCATTGGTATGAGTCTTTAGGTCAAAAGCTTTATTAAACAAATTTGAATTTGGCTGCCTGATTCCGGTATTATTGTAGGAAGATTTGGCTACTTCGGCAATTACATAATTATTGGCATCAAAAGCCAACCTTGCTTCAGCAGAAATTCCCAACACTTTATTTGAAGCCCTGGAAGTACCTCCGGGAGAGGCCATTAGTTCATTTTTTTTACCATTATAAAAACTAAAAATCAGGTTATTTCTATCTTTACTGCCGATGCCGGCTCTTAAAATGTACAACGATTGCGGAGGAATGCGATCATTGTTTTTTAAAATAAAATCCCTGAAGCGATAATTCACTTTGCCTGCGGCAGCAGCAAAATAAAATCTATTTGGATTGGCTTCCAGGTTAACACCAGTCAACGACATGTTTTTTACGGTAAGTTCAGAATAATCCAAAAATATTCTGCCAATGCCCACCTGGTCGAAAGAGAGCAATAGCTTTTGGGCTTTCGTCAGAGAATCTTTTGACAAGGCATTTCGGTTCATAAATTCATAGAGTGACGAGGTACTGGTCAGGTTGTTAATTTCGCGCTTTAAATTGTTTAGAGAATCCTGCGCTGATTTTTTTAATTCACGTATGTTACTTTCTTCTTCTTTTATTTTGGATTCTAATTTTTTCAGTTCTTCCTTTTTGGTATTTATTTTTTTCGCAACACTACCCATATCCTTCTTTGTTGAATCGTGTGCCTGCACTTTATGAGAGGAATCACTCACTTCCCTTTTTGAAGAATCAACTAACCTCTGTTGTAATGATGCCCATAAATTATCCACAGCACTTTTGCCTTCAATAGCCTTTTTAAATTTATTTCGTGAATTTCCTGATTCAGTAAATTCACTGGTATTCACATTCATGCACCCAGGTACTGAAGTAGCTTTTGTTTCTGATTCTTTAGATAAAATACTTCGCTCTTTCTCTTCAATTATTTCCTGTGATCTCGCCGGATTATCTATCCATGCCTGTAATGCCCGCGCCTGCTGAATGTGCCCCCTGTATTTATTTTCTGCTTCAGATACGGAGCCTACACCCACAGTTTTTATCATTTTTTTTCTTAAATCATCTTTTATATTATCCATCAATTGCCTGTGGTTGTAAGTAACGTTTACATCCAGATTATTTCTGAAATAAGGAGAGTTACTATTTCGCATCCCAAGCTGCACCTGAAAAGGGTATCTATTTCTTACCGTTACATTGAGTGTCGTGAACACCTGGTGTTGCATCAGTCCTGTCTGAGCAAAAGGAGTATCGAGATAGCTGCGATAAGAAAAATTGTAAAGTACATTACCATGTACTTTTATAAGCGGGTCAGGTTCTGAAACCAGCATAGCTTTTTCAGAAATGACACGCTCTGTTTTATGAATGAAAATAGCTATTCCAAAGCTTTTACAAGTGCGTGGCATTAGCCAAATACTTACACTATCATTTATATTTGAAAAATGACTTATCTCTCTTTGTTGAGATAATGTCATTCCTCTGTAATATTTATCTGAACTCTGAGACATACAGAATTTCACGACAAAAATGAATAATATAAATAGTGACAGTTTTGGCAAAATAGAGTTTTTACTCTTTAAACAATTGCTATTCAATATTTTAAAAATCAGGTTTTCTCTTATCTTCTGGAAGGAAAAACTAAAGTGTCATGTAAACGTAAAAAAAAATACTTAAAAAACAACATTTATTTAACAACTTTTTTACAATATTTAGGTAATAATGTGCAAAAGAAGTCTCTTAGAACTTCCTTAATATCGTCTTTCAAGTTGAAAATCAATAAATTGTAAATGGGTATCTAAAATCAATGACAATATTTTTATTTATCTTTTTCTTCAAAATTCATTTTCAATGCATTAGTTGACTTTGAAGGATAATAATCTGCGATTATTGTTTAAGGATTACATACAGGCCCGTTTTTACGAAAACGGTTGTTTCTTTAAAATGGCTGTCGTCCGGGATGCTGGAACTATATCATCCTTTTGTCTATTTAATTATAGAAAAGCAGGCCGATACGGTTTTATTTTTAGGCAACCTTAATGATCCGAAAAGTAAATAGGGATAGCGTAAAAAAATATCACTGTGATGGTTAAACGAAAAATACTCAGTTAAACGGAAATCTGATTTTATCATTTCATCCGGCTATGCTCTACCATACATCTTCATTGTTTCGCTGGTAAACGCTCAGTCAGGCCTGATAACGGCCTTTCAAATTATCGAAAAAAAATGAAGAACCTTTCAGTTCTTCATTCATAAAATTTTTCAAAAACAATAATTATTTTCCAGCTTCTTTGCTGATGAAATCGCCCGAAGCCTGAATATATTTATTATATTTTTGGGTTACATCATCCGATTGTTTATCTCCGTCAATATAGAGAATACCTTTTGCCACAGCAACTGAATAAGTGTCTTTTACAATCAAACGATCTTTTTCAAGTACGTCAATGAATTTCTTGACTTCTTTTTGAGCCACCACGGTATCAGTTCCGGGAGGAGTGATCAATGTCCATTGGTCTTTATCCGTTGCGCTGTTCATAGAAATCTTTTCCATGTTGATCAGGCTCTCTATTTTCTGTTGTCTTTCATTATTAATCTTTGTTTCAAAATTATGAGCAAGGGTAGGAGCTATTACCAATGAAACGATGCTCATTAATTTGATAAGGATATTCATGCTTGGGCCTGAAGTATCTTTGAAAGGATCACCTACGGTATCGCCTGTAACAGAGGCTTTATGCGGTTCTGAGCCTTTGTAATGTGTTTCATTATTAATTACGGCACCTTTCTCAAAAGATTTTTTAGCATTATCCCATGCACCACCGGCATTATTTTGAAAAATCCCCATCAGCACACCACTCACGGTTGCACCTGCTAAAAATCCTCCCAGCACTTCGGGGCCAAAAATAAACCCTATGATTACCGGAGAGAGCAATGCGATCGCACCTGGTAACATCATCTTTTTAATGGAAGCATTGGTTGATATGGCAACACATTTGTCATATTCAGGTTTCCCTTTTCCTTCCATGATCCCCGGAATGGTGCGGAACTGCCTGCGCACTTCTTCTACCATCGCCATAGCAGCTTCGCCTACAGCACGTATTGCCAGGGAGGAAAATATAAAGGGAATCATCGCACCTACAAATAAACCGGCAAGTACATCTGCACGATAAATATCTATACCATCAATTTTTGCAATCCCCACAAAAGCAGCAAACAAAGCAAGTGAAGTCAATGCTGCAGAAGCAATCGCAAAACCTTTTCCTGTAGCTGCAGTTGTATTTCCCACCGCATCTAAAATGTCAGTCCTTTCACGTACTTCTTTTGGCAATTCACACATCTCTGCAATTCCGCCTGCATTATCAGCTATTGGCCCGAAAGCATCAATAGCGAGTTGCATTGCTGTAGTTGCCATCATACCTGCAGAGGCAATGGCCACGCCATATAAACCCGCACATTGGAATGATAGATAAATTCCTGATGCAAGAACCAGGATAGGGAATAAAGTGCTTTCCATTCCTACAGCAAGTCCGCCAATGATGTTGGTGGCATGGCCTGTAGAAGACTGGCGTACAATAGTCATTACCGGCCTTTTGCCCATGGCGGTATAATATTCAGTAATAAAACTGATCAATGTACCCACTATAAGTCCAACTATAATGGCACCATAAACTCCATATCTTGTAAAATGATGTCCCCTCAAAACCATATCTGTATCGGGCATGATCCACATCACTAAAAAATAAGCCGCAATAGCTGTAATGACTATCGCTCCCCAGTTTCCCAGGTTCAATGCTTTCTGAACTACCGAAGTGTGCAAACCGGCATTGTCAGATATTTTTACGAAAAATGTTCCAATAATTGAAAATATGATTCCCATGGAAGCGATCAGCATCGGTAATAATATAGGAGCCATTCCGCCAAAAGCATCGTGAGAAAGGGTTTCTCTTCCTAATACCATGGTTGCTAAAATAGTAGCTACATAAGAACCAAACAGATCGGCTCCCATACCTGCTACGTCACCTACATTATCACCCACATTATCCGCGATGGTAGCGGGGTTACGGGGATCATCTTCCGGTATTCCTGCTTCTACTTTTCCTACCAGGTCAGCACCCACATCAGCAGCTTTGGTATAAATACCACCACCCACACGGGCAAACAAAGCAATACTTTCTGCACCTAGACTGAAGCCGGTAAGAATTTCTATTGTACGCTCCATCTCAAGGCTATCGGCACCTGCATGAGGAGCAAAAATGAATTTTAAAATAATGAACAAGCCACCCAATCCTAAAACTGCCAGACCGGTAACGCCCATTCCCATTACACTTCCGCCGGTAAAAGAAACTTTTAAGGCTTTTGCCAAACTGGTCCTTGCTGCCTGCGTAGTGCGTACATTGGCTTTGGTGGCAACTTTCATTCCTATGAAACCTGCTAATGCGCTAAAGAAACCGCCGCATATAAAAGAAATAGCAATGCTCCAGTGGCTGGTGGCGCTGCTGAATCCCATAATCCCCAGCAACAAAGCTGCTATAATTACGAAATACGTGAGGATCCTCCATTCAGCTTTAAGGAATGCCATAGCGCCTTCAGCGATGTAAGTGCTGATCTCTTTCATACGCTCATTGCCTGCATCCTGTTTGTTAACCCACGAGAATTTTATGAATGTGTAAAGCAAACCAACAATTCCCATCGCCGGTATTACGTAAATCAAATTATCCATATCAGTTATTTACTTATTTTTTTGGGCTGCAAAAATAGGGTAAAATGTAGTAAAAAATTGCGCAGTTTGAAAATAAGATACATATTCGGCCGCCATATTTGGAAACGGATAAAAGGTAATAATTCTGTTTTTTGATAATTTAATCTAAAAAAAAGTAAAGGGGACTATTATAGCCCTTTGAACCATCTCTACTACTCAAGGGATAAATTAATGAATTTTCTCATGAAGGGTCGGAACGCATTAGGGGTCTGAAACGTCCTTCGACAAACTCAGGACAATCGTTCAGGCCACCTGAAGAAAGCGTCCCGACCGCATAAAAAGAGGACTATTTAGCTCTTTGAATCATTTAAACAGGAATGGAACCGTTCTTCTGCCATCAGTATCTTTGCCAATAACCTCTTTCCCTTGATTAAATAATACATGATCGGCTTCCTGATTGTTAGCAAGCTTGCCATCAGAAGCATAAAAACCTTTGCTTTTTCGCGAGGGCAGATAAACAACGCTATGAACAATCTTTCCACAATCTTTTTTAACCATAATAATACATTTGTCTTTTATGTACTTTTAAAAAAAAACAGTTCATTATGAGGAGATTTCTATTCAAAAGCCTACTACTTATTATAGTATTAATGGTATCGGGCAATATTCTTTTATCTGCACAGGCCAACCTAAAATTAAAATTCAAGCGCTCCACGGTGTATGCAGGAATTGAAGTAGGTTCCAAAGGAGTGAAGATGAGCCTGATTGAAATGAGCAGAAATAGAAATTCCAACTATAATGTTTTGGGTGATACTTCTGTCAATACTGATTTTATATCTTTTACCCCCGAAACTTTTGAAGCTACTCTTAATGCGTTATCGGGGTTGTATTTTAAAGCAATGCAGTTTTACCAGATTACACCCGATAAGATTTTTACCGTAGTGAGTAGCGGTGTAAAGGTGATTGCAGAGAAAGATGATAAATCTGCTCTCATCAAACAGCTTACCGATTCATTCAAATTGAGAACACATGACGCCGATAGAAAAGTAGCAGTAATAGATGCTCAGGAAGAAGCCCGGCTTTCGCACCTTGGAATCGTTCCCGCGTCAAAAAGATACACCACCTTTCTAATTGATATAGGAAGCGGTAATACCAAAGGCGGTTATTTCCCCGGCGAAAACACCGACCATATTAAATTATTTGAATTAACGTGGGGGACTCAAAGTACCGCCAATGCTGCCATAAGCAGGCTTGATGATAATAAATCCATTGGAAATTATTATAAGCAGCTTGAAAGGGTATTATCCGGTGATGCAGATAAGGAGATCACTTATGCAGTGAATGTGAGCGGGGCTTATAATATGAGCGATAACATTGCTTTCAGCGGGGGCGCCGCATGGGCTACTGCTACTTTGCTTTTCCCCGATCGGATAGATGATCCCGTGATACCGGTAACTTACGAGCAGGTGGAAAAATTTAACCAGGCACTTTACAATGATTATGGTTCTTTTTCTCCCGATAAACTAACAAATGAGATCAATGGGAGTAGCGCTGATAAAGCGGCTATTTCCAAAAATATAAAAACCGTCAACAAGGTTTTTAACCAGAGAGCTATGCTTGCCGCTTCGGGCTTATTATTGAAGATCATGCGCCAATTTGAAGGTGTTTATGAAAAGAAACAGTTTTATCTGGTAAAAAACGGACAAGTGGGGTGGATATCAGCTTATGTGAATCAGAGTGTGGGCAAATAGTACTTTTAAAAATAATACTTTTGCAGAGATTACATCATTTATATTTGGAGTTACATGAAGGATTCTAAATCTTTATTCTTATTGGTTTTTGCATTGGTATTGATAACCGTCTCATTTATTCTGATCTCAGTATGGGGTTATCATTTTTATTTTCATGCAGATAATGGAGAGTCTATAGCGCAATCTTCAGAAAAGACTCCTCTTTTCATGCAAAAAATTGCGACAAGGGATTCACTGCAAAATATCCTGGATTCAACCGTCAATCAATTGGGCGTACAGCAAGTACTGCCCGCTTCTGACAGTAAAGACTCTATGGATAAAGCGATTGAAATGAAACTTCTCGAGTACAACCGGCTGAAAGGAGAGATAACGGGAATGCTGAGAAAGAAAACATCATCCGGCGATGCCGGTGAAAAAATGGATGAATTGCAACACAGTATAGATGAGTTGAAAAACCAGAATAATAAAGTAGCACTGGAGAATGCGAGGTTAAATAAAATGTTACAACAGATCCTTTTACAAAATAAACAAAAAGGGAAAAATGCCTCTTCAGGTACTGATACAAAAAATGTACAATCTGCCACTGGCTTCACATTACCCTTATTAGTATCTCACCTCCGATTTTCTGCTACGGTATCAGGTAGCGACGTGGTTAATTCATCTGGCACTAGTTTCCTTACAGGGAAGCTGGAAGGCTCTTTCCAAATCAATATTCTATCAGATAAATATAATTCCCCTGCGATCTATATAGTGATATGGCAACCCAATGGAAAGGTATTGTTAAATTCCGCATGGGAATCAGGAAATTTTGGAACCACTTCCGGCAGCCAGGTATATTCTGCGCTTTTGCATTTTGAAAATAAAGACAATAACAACCGTCTGGGATTTTCAATGAACTCAGGCAAATTTCAGAAAGGAGTTTATATTATGGAGATATACCACAATGGCATTGTGATTGGCAGGTTAAAAAAGAAACTTTTTTGATCGGTACATCCTACCTGCGTCGGTGGTATTCTTCATTTATCAAACGATAATTTTCCTGTATTTGAAGATAAATCATGAAGGGTATCTTTTATAAATCAATCGTATAATTTAATCATGGAACAATTAACACTCGGAATAGGCACAAGACTTCAACATCCGCAATACGGTCCCGGGGTAGTAGTGGGTGTACGTCTCGCCACTTATCTTATTTCTTTTATCAGCGATGGCATCAAAGAAATTGATAAAACAGATCCCAAACTCGAAGAGATCATTCCTGAAAATGTGACGGTAGAACTGGAAACTACCAGTGATGTTGAAAAGTCACTGTTGAAAATTTTAAGGTTGTGGAGCGATACTTCGGAAATAGTTCCGCTTGGCGACCGGTGGAAAGGAGGAATGATGTTGTTGCAGCCAGCAGATAAAACACAGAAACCTAAAGAGATTCCAATAGATATTTTTTTCCACAAAATTGTGATGCTGCGCGACAGGGTCCGGGTGATGGAGCAGCAAATAAATGCCCACAAGGGGTTGAGCGATGAAGAGAAAGTAAATCTACAGCAGTATATCACCCGTATTTATGGTACCCTCACCACCTTTAATGTGTTGTTCAAAAATAAAGAACACTGGTTTGTGGGCGACAAGGGTGGTGCAGAATATTGAGTATTTCCAGGTGGCTTCCCTTGTTTCGGAATATATTTCATGAATTTTTTTAGTGAAACTCTGTTTTTTATTTTATTAAATTCAAGATGATATTTATTGAATCTTCTGTAAGAGCATACAACGATCAATTTTTTTTATGAGTAATCCCATCAATACCGCTTTATGTTCATTTGGAATGAGTGGTAAAGTATTTCATGCACCTTTTCTCACCGTGAATCCCGGATTTAATTTTTATGCTGTTTATGAGAGAACAAAAAATCTCGCTGAAGAAAGATATCCGGATGTAAAAACGTATCGTTCACTGGAAAGTTTGCTTGCAGATGATTCGGTGGAACTGGTAATTGTAAACACGCCCAATTATACCCATTATGAATTTGCTAAGAAAGCCCTGGAAGCGGGGAAGCATGTGATTGTGGAAAAGCCTTTTACAATAACGGTTCAGGAAGCATCCAATTTGATCGAACTGGCTGAAAAAAATGATAGAAAATTATCCGTTTACCAAAACCGGCGTTACGACAGCGATTATAAAGCGATCAAAAAGGTGATTGTTGAGAAATTATTAGGTGAACTTGTAGAAGTAGAAATACATTTTGACCGATACCGGGAAGAACTCAGTCCCAAAACGCATAAAGAGAATCCGATACCTGGTGCGGGCATATTGTACGATCTCGGAGCACATCTTATAGATCAGGCCTTGCAATTGTTTGGAATGCCCGAGAAAATTTTTGCTGATATAAGAATTATCAGGCCGCTATCAAAAGTGGATGATTATTTTGAATTGCTTTTATTTTACCCAAAATTAAGGGTGCGCTTAAAAGCAAGCCATATAGTGAAAGAAGCGTTGCCCGGTTATATTCTGCATGGATTGAAAGGTTCTTTTATAAAGCCAAGGACCGACATCCAGGAAATCTCTTTGCAGAAGGGAATGATTCCCGGAGGAAAGGACTGGGGCAAAGAACCCGAATCGGAGAAAGGATTGTTACATACAGAAATAGATAGGAAGGAGGTGAGAGAATATGTAAACTCCGAACAGGGAAATTATAATGAATATTATACCTGTATTTATAATGCCATTCGTAATGATTTACCATTACCTGTAACCGCACAGGATGGAAGAAAAGTAATTTATATTATAGAAGCAGCATTGGAGAGCAATCGTCAGCAAAGGATTCTACCACTGGCTCACGAGATATAATTACACTCTGAAATAATCTCCCAGCTCTGTTAAAGTATCGGAAGATGTTTGAAGATCTTTGATGATAACTCCTTTTTCCATCAGCAAAATGCGTGTACACACTTCCGTTATATGATTAAGGTCGTGACTGCTTATCAAAATGATCATAGGTTTCTTCGTATTTAATTCTTCGAGCATCTTTATCAATCTTATTTGCGAAGAGGGGTCAAGATTGGCAAACGGTTCGTCGAGGATCATTACTTCGGGATCTTGCAGCAAACTTGCTGCTATGCCTACTTTGAACTGATTTCCTTTGGAAAGGTCGCGGATATATTTCCCGCTTTTTAAAATGGAACCATCAAAAAAAGTTGTGAACCCGGCAAGCAATTCATCTACATCTGCTTTCGAAAGATTGTGAAGTTTTCCCACAAAATAAAAATATTCTTCCGGTGTGAGATAAGGAATTAAAAAGCCTTCATCAATATAGGAAGCAGTATAGCTTTTCCAGTCTTCATTTTTTGAGACATCTTCTTCGTTGGATAACACTTCCCCTTTATCTGCTTTTACCAGGTCAAGCAACAGGCGGAACAAGGTCGTTTTCCCCGCGCCATTATTTCCTACCAGTCCGATAATCCCGTTCCCAATTTCAAGTTGGGGAATATCCACCGCAATTTTTCTATTGTACGCTTTTACAAGATTGTTGATTGCAATCATTTTTCTTTTCTTTTTTGTAAAGATTAAAACTTAAAGATTAAAACTCAAAATCTAATTCTCATATCCTGTGTCTTCTATCAGATGTTTCCCGTCAGCGGCTTGTGTTGCCAGTTCATCACATCGGTTATTCATTGCATTCTCAGCATGGCCTTTCACCCACTTAAAATGAATCCTATGATTTTGAGCAAGATCATGATACCGCAACCATAGATCACTGTTTTTCTTGCCTCCTTTAAAATTAGTCTTTATCCATTTGTTCAACCATCCTTCCATCACTGCTTTTACGACATAACTACTGTCTGAAAAAACAATGAGTTCAAGATCATTCTTTTTCAACGCTTCCAGAGCTGCTATCACCGCCATAAGTTCCATACGGTTATTGGTGGTACGGTGGTACCCTTGTGATAATTCTTTTTTGACGCTTCCCCATATCAGGATTGCACCATAGCCTCCGGGGCCCGGGTTTCCCCGCGAGGAACCATCAGTATAAATGTGGATTGCATTTTGTTTCACAGGCAAAAAGATAAAATGATAAAGAAGAAATGAAAGAATGTGCTGTAAAAAATATCAAACCTGGAAAACACCGGTTTTAAATTCGTCAATTTTAGGATTGTGATTGGCAGCCGTTAGATTTTCAGAAATGATCTTTCTAGTTTCTACAGGATCAATGATTGCGTCCACCCATAACCGTGCCGCTGCATATACTGCGGTGGTTTGTGCAGCATATTTATCGGTCATATTCTTTAAAAATTTTTGTTCATCTTCGGGAGTAATCTCTTTCCCTTTTGCTTTTAAGGAAGCTACTTCTATTTGTAACAAAGTTTTGGCAGCCTGTTCGCCTCCCATTACTGCGATTTTCGCAGATGGCCATGCATAAATAAAGCGGGGGTCATAAGCCTTGCCACACATGGCGTAGTTACCGGCACCATAAGAGTTTCCGAGGATAAAAGTTATTTTGGGAACAACAGAATTGGCCACAGCATTTACCATTTTAGCACCGTCTTTTATGATTCCCGCGTGTTCGCTCCGGGTGCCCACCATGAAGCCGGTAATGTCCTGTAAAAAAAGAAGTGGTATTTTCTTCTGATTACAATTCATAATAAACCTGGCTCCTTTATCGGCGCTGTCGTTGTAGATCACACCGCCTATGTGAAGTTCGCCTTTTTTATTTTTAATGTTCAATCGCTGATTGGCTACAATTCCTACGGCCCAGCCATCTACGCGGGCATAGCCACAGATAAGTGTTCTCCCATATTCTTCTTTAAATTCTACGAATGAAGAAGCATCAACTATTCTTTCGATGATCTCATGCATGTCATAAGGTTTCGCATTTCCTTCGGGGAAAATACTGTAGATACCCATAGGATCTTTTGCCGGCAGCACCGGTTCAGTACGGTTAAACCCGGCTGTGGGGGTATCCCCGATTTTCGAAATAATCTTCTTAACACAATCAAGGCACTCTTCTTCAGTGTCGAATTTATAATCTGCTATACCACTTATTTGTGTGTGGGTGGCGGCTCCGCCGAGGGTTTCGTTATCGGTGTTCTCTCCGATGGCCGCCTTTACGAGATAAGGTCCGGCCAGGAAGATAGAGCCATGGCCTTCTACCATTAAAGTTTCATCGCTCATAATGGGAAGATAAGCACCGCCTGCAACACAAGGCCCCATTACAGCGGCGATCTGTGTGATTCCCATTGCGCTCATTTTTGCATTGTTACGAAAAATACGGCCAAAGTGTTCTTTATCCGGAAAAATTTCATCCTGCATGGGAAGAAAAACTCCTGCACTATCTACCAGATAAATAACCGGTAAATTATTTTCCATAGCGATCTCCTGCATCCGGAGATTTTTTTTCCCCGTGATGGGAAACCAGGCACCCGCCTTTACTGTCTGGTCGTTGGCAACCACTACACATTGTTTTCCGCCTACATAGCCTAAACCCGCAACGGTACCGCCTGCGGGACAACCGCCATATTCTTCATACATACCATATCCTGCGAAAGCTCCGATTTCGATAAAGGGTTTTTCTTTATCGAGCAGATAGCTGATCCGTTCCCTGGCTGTTAATTTATTCCTTTCCTTTTGCTTTTGAATTGCCTTTTTGCCGCCACCTTCTTCAATCTTTTCGAGTAATCCCTTAATGTTGCTCCAGCCCATTTTATTAGCATCCTCGTTTTTATTCATCTCTATGTTCATAATGTATATATATTTATATTGTCAAAACTAAAACTTTAATTTTTATTCAGATTGGACTCCGATTTGTATATACCCTTTACGAAACGTAAAATTGACATGCAGAATGAAATTGATATTTAAAAAACTTCTTTTTATAGGTGCCGGGGTTTTACTACTTGCTACAGCGGGGTATCTCGTATGGCGAAATTACAAGTACAAGATCATAAAATATTCGGTCACAGCAAAAATATTAAAAGAGACCAATGGTTTATATACTGTAACGTATGATTCTCTCTCTTTTGATGAAGTCACCGGAAATGCCATCATAAAAAATATACGTATCATCCCCGATACCAGTCTCGCAAAAACGATGAGTGAGGAAATGATGCCGAATATTTTACTGGAAGTAAAAATAAAATCTATCAGGGTAGTAGGGGCACAAACTGCCCTGGCTTTGAAGGGGAAAAAGATTGAAGGAGACTCCATCATTATTGACCATCCCGATATCACGATGTATTCTATGAAACCTTTGCTGAAAGACACCAAAATAGAATATGAAGCCGATTCGGTTTATAAGGCCATCCTGGGAAAAACAGAACTTTTGAAAGTGGGATTTGTATATGTGAACAGTGTAAATGTAAATAGTATTAATTTTTTTTCAAAAGAAAAAAATTTTGACCTCATCAACGGCAAATTCTTTTTGGAAGATGTATTGGTAGATAGTGCACATAATTTCGACACAAGCAGGGTACTATTTTGTAAACGGGCAGCTTTTACAGTTGATTCTTTCTTTTCATACAACCATAACCGTAAGGAGCTAAGTGTGAAGGAGTTGAAATTTCTGGGAAACCAAAAGCAACTTTTGTTCAATGAAATATCGGTTAACAGATTTCCCAGTGACACCAGTACTGCCGTCCGCCTGCTGGATGCCCATATGCTGAAATTGAGTGGCGTTAATACGAACCAAATAATACAGAATAAAAATATCTATGTGGACTCTATACAGTGTAAAGAAATTGTTTTGTATGAGTTCCCGTTGGAAAATTTAAAGACCACGAAGGTGACTAAAGCTGGTAGTACTGACAGTAGTGGTTTCAAAAATGTGTATGGTGTTCAAGTAAATTATCTTTATTTTCCTACAGTTACTTTTATTCCATTTGCAAAAAGTCAATACGAAATAGGAAATATATCCATAAGGCTAAGTGAAGTGCGGGCAGGTCAGATGGTAAGCCTGGAAACACACCCTATGGATTTTACCAAAGAGGCTGAGGTGGTTGCAGACCGTTTTATACTTCGTTCAGAAGACGGAAACTATCATTTTGATTTTAAAAATATACAGATCAATTCTTTACAAAAAGAATTGCAGGTTGCTTCATTCAATATCATTCCTGCAAAGGGAGAAAAAGGATTTACCAGTGGTTTTCCCTTTCAAAAAGACCGTTACGATATTCAACTGTCGGGTATCCAGCTTACAGATATTGATATGAATAGCCTGATTGACAAACAACTGGTAGCGTCGGAACTTATGATCAATCATACCATTGCAAAAATTTATCGTGACCTGCATAAGCCTTTGGAGAAGAAAAGTAAGGTGGGCAATTATCCATCACAGCTTCTCACCCGGCTCGATATTCCTATAAATATTTCAAAAGCCGTTTTGAAAGATGCTTACATAGAATACCGGGAGAATGAAGTGTTAAGTGATAGTATAGGGGAGATCAGTTTTGCCGGTACCAAATTAAATATTTCCAATATCACGAATGTGCCTGCAGAAATACGAAAGAACAAAAGGATGAATATTTCTTTTGATACCAAAGTATTAAGAGAAATTCCATTAAAAGGCAATGTTAGATTTATGCTCAATAGTGATCAGGGGGACTTCGTTGTAAATGGCCATACTCCTTCATTCGACGCGATGATACTGAACAAGGTTTCGGTTCCGATGGGCTTGATAAAAATTAATTCGGGTGACATTCATTCTATCAATTTCCATCTCACTGGAAATGATACTTCTGCAAAAGGAGACTTTTTAATGAAATATGACAATCTTAAAGTAGAAGTATTAAAACGGGATAAGAATACCGGCGAAGTAAAGAAAAGAGGCCTCGCAAGCCTTGCGGCAAACGCTATTGTAAAAAATAAGAATCCGGATCATAACGGTCTCAGAAAGATGAATCCTGAGTATGGTCGTGATATTTATAAATCTTTTTTTAATCTGGTTTGGAAAACGGTGTTTACCGGAATGAAAGAGACTGTGGGGATTCAGTAACAGGTACCGGAATTGCTATTTTGATGACAGATAGGAGATTGCAAAATGAATACTGCGGGCTTAAAAGTAATAGCAGCACCGGAGAGGACTTAATGATCAACAACTCTGTTAAAAAGAATCCATAAAAGTTATTCATTTGATCTGTTTCGGGTAAATCGGTGTATTTGTGAAATGTGATAATACTCACAATGATTACTGATTTTTATCAGTAATTTTGATGAATTAAATTATACAAAATGAAAGCTATTAAATTTTTAGGGGTATTATTCCTTAGTATGATCTCCTTTCAATTTGCCTCCGCACAAACCAATGTGAAGACCGAGACCATTAAAGTAAACGGCAATTGTGGTACTTGCAAGAAAACGATTGAAAGCAGTGCTATGGCAGCAGGGGCTACCCTTGCTGATTGGAACAAAAAGACAAAGTTTCTCCAGATCAATTATGATCCCGCCGTTACCAGTTCTGCCAAGATACAAACAGCTATTGCAGCTGCCGGGTATGATACACAGGATTTTAAAGCAACTGACAGTGCTTACAGCAAGTTGGATGATTGTTGCCAATATGATCGCGTAGCTTTAACTGATAAAAAAGACAAGAAAGAATAGTTATTACCTCAAAAATGTTGATCAGAAAAATAATTACGGATGACAATGCGGCATTAGCCGTAATCATCCGTAGTTCATTAAAGGAGTTTCATGCGGCCAAACCAGGCACTGTTTATTTTGATAAAACCACCGATCATTTAAGTGATATTTTTACAGTAAACCGTTCTGCGTACTTTGTAATTACAAAGGGCAAAGTGGTTGCCGGAGGTGCAGGTTTCTTTCCCACATATGGATTGCCACCCGATACCTGTGAGCTTGTGAAGATGTATCTTTCCTACAAATATCGAGGCAATGGCTATGGACAAATACTTTTGGAGAAGTGTATGGAAGAAGCCAAAAAAGAAGGTTATCGTAATATGTACCTTGAGTCTATGCCTGAGCTGGTAAATGCCATCGCAATGTACCGGAAGAATGGCTTTGAAAATATCCACTCTGCCATGGGAAATAGCGGCCATACAGGTTGTGATGTGTGGATGATAAAAACGTTGTAAAAGAGAATAGTGATCTCAGAAATACCTGCCACGCGGTATAAAAGGAAGGGTCTGTAAATTCCTAAACGATTTGTAAAGAATAATGAGATGAATAAATCAACCATCACAGAAATCAGAGAGCGTTTCGATCATGATGTAGATCGTTTCTCAAATTTACAATCAGGGCAACAGTCAACCATAGACGCAGAGATATCGCTGGAATTACTTACAGAAGCCGCGAGAAGAATTTGCCCGGCATCTACAAGTTTATTGGATATAGGATGTGGCGCAGGCAATTACACACTAAAGATGTTATCAAAATTACCTGGACTTCATTGCACGCTGGTTGATTTAAGCAAACCTATGCTGGATAGGGCTTCCGAAAGAGTTGCAAAAGCAACAGAGAAAGAAGTAAGAACTATACAGGGAGATATTCGTGACATTTATTTGCAAGATGATCAATATGATATTATTCTGGCAGGGGCCGTATTACATCATTTACGCGATGATTCTGATTGGCAATCCGTATTTACAAAACTTTATAAGGTATTGAAGAGTGGTGGTTGTTTAATGATCTCCGACCTGATAACGCAGGAAACAAAAGTTTTGAATCATTATATCCGGGAACGGTATGGTGATTATCTGGAAAGCCTTGGCGGAGCAGAATATAAACAAAAAGTACTTGCTTATATCGAGAAAGAAGATTCACCCAGATCATTGAATTATCAGTTGAATCTGATGAAAAATGTGGGATTCAGAGAAGTAGAGATTTTGCATAAGAATGTGTGCTTCGCTGCTTTCGGTGGAATTAAATAAAAGCCGGGGTATTTTTGATAAAGTGAAAGAAAAGAATTAATCAGCAATAGGAGTAGGTGCCTCTTCACTGACAACTTCTTTGGGCTCAAGTTCTGATTTTTTCGAGAACCGGTAATCGCTTTGCATGATCAGTTCAAGTTCTTCTGTACGTTTTTTTATTTCATTAATATAGACTTCCTGATCACGGATGGTTGATAAATTCTTCAGTGCCTGTTCATCATATTTAAAAAAGGTTTTAGCACGTCTTCGGGCGGTAATTTTTTTGTAACCAAGTAAAGTCATCGCATCTGCTCCCATTCGCAGGCTTGTGTCCAATGTTTCCCGGTAGATATGAAGCAATCCTGCGTTCATTTGATCGTAAGCGTCAAATCGGTTTTCGGATCTCACCAGCATGTGCAGATTGGGGAAATATTTTTTGATCGTTGCTACCATTTCCAATCTTTTTTCGGGTGATCCTATTGCTATTACAATGATGCGGGCATCTTTGGCTCCGGCAGATTCCAACAGTTCTGCACGCGAAGCATCGCCATAGAAAACTTTAAAGCCCATTTTCCTTAAAAGATCTACTCTGTCGGGATCAATATCAAGATAAGTCGCATTAATTTTATTGGCTTGTAAAAATCTTCCAACGGTACTCCCGAAGTGGCCGAATCCTGCGATGATGATACGGTTTCTTTCATCAATGACGTCAGGTTCTCTAAGTGGTTTTATTTCTATACCGACGTGAGGAACGATTAATTTTTCGTTCAGCATCATCACTATGGGGGTGAGCGCCATGCTAATCGCTACTACTGCTATCATCAGGTTCACGGTATCTTCAGAAAGGATTGCCTGTTGTAATGAAAAAGATAATAATACAAATGCAAATTCGCCGACCTGGCTAAGGCTGAATGAGAAAATAAAATTTTGCTTCGTATCTAATTTTATGATTCTGCCCAAAAAGAATAACACACCACTTTTAATGATAATGAGAAGTAATACCCATGATATGACAGAGCCGATATGATTGGCGACCAACTGAAAATTAATAGAAGCACCGACCGCCATAAAAAAAACACCCATGAGCAATCCTTTAAAAGGTTCAATATCACTTTCCAGTTCGTGGCGGTATTCACTGTTGGCAAGTACCACGCCTGCGAGGAAAGCACCAAGTGCCGGGCTTAGCCCTATCTGAGTCATTAGCTCTGCTATTGCGATCACGATCAAAAGAGAAGTGGCCGTAAATATTTCACGCATTTGTGCTTTTGCGACTATTCGTAATAAAGGCCGGATAAGAATCCTCCCCAGAAAAGTGATACCCCCGATCGCAATGAGCATGATCAACCCTCTCATCCATCCGGGTTCTCCATCAACCCAGGTGAGGTGCTGTATGATTTTTCTGGTATTACCGGTAATATCCTTGCTGAAAAGAGGAAGAATGGCTAATATCGGGATGACCGCAATATCCTGGAAAAGCAAAACAGCAAAAGCACTTTGCCCTGCAGAAGTTTTTATCAATCCTTTTTCAGTCAACGTTTGCAGAACAATGGCAGTGGACGACATGGAAAGAATCATTCCCAATACGATTGAATCTGTCCAGCCAAATCCAAATACCACCGCTAAAGCCGCTACGAGAATGGTGGTAAGAGAGAGTTGCATTATACCCAGTCCCAGAATGGATCTACGCAATTTCCATAGCAATTCAGGTTTAAGTTCGAGGCCTATAAGAAAGAGCATCAGCACTACGCCAAACTCAGCAAAATGCATAATGTTTTCACCTTCATGGCCCACAAATCCTAAAAGGAAGGGACCGATCACCACACCCGCCATCAAATAGCCGAGTACGGAACCTAAGCCAAGTTTTTTTGCGATCGGAACAAAAATGACCGCTACTGTCAGGAATACAAGGGCCTGATAAATGAATTGATGTTGATCCATGTTTGTCTAAATGCGTTTGCAGTTGTTCATTTTTTATTTTATATACCGGGGCAAAACATACAGTGTAGTAAAGTTAAGAGGATATTATAAAATACTCATTGAAATTTAAGCATAGCTTTCTGGATAGTTTATATACAGCGGGTTAGTACGCTGATAATTTTCATGTGGTCATCTTTAACTTCAAAAAAATGAATATAATACCGATTATACATATTCTATAGTCCAATGTAGCGTAAGCGGAATTGGACTATGGATCTGTTATATTATCGACACATCGGCACGGGCTGGCATTACACCATAAGTCTTTTTGGACTAGATTACAAATACACTTGGTATAACACCAAGGTATAAACGAAATTGTATTGTATCACCCCTAAGTAATTTGAACAAAAAAAGAGCGGCTTACACCGCTCTTTTGATAAGAGGTCATTGGGTCATTTATCTATTGCACTAAAAGTATAATGGTTTGAATGACTGACTGCCCGTTTGAAACAGCGGTTACTTTACAGAAATAAATTCCTTTGGCAAGCTTGGCTGCATTAAAATTCACAGTATAAGTACCTGCGGTTTTATTACCGTCAAACAAAGTAGCAATAGGCTGTCCGAACAGACTGTATATCTTGACAGATACTTTACTATCTACCGAAATGCTGTATTGGATGGTAGTTGACAGATGGAAAGGATTCGGGAAATTGGAAAGGAAACATTTCAGAATGTCAATAAAGCCACCACCATGTCCCGGATGTGTGTTTGAACATTCTCCGAGCATATCTCCATGATTTAAATGGGCAGCTACTGCATGGGAAGAAACCGTAAGACTATTTCCATTATGGCATATCTCTACTTTACCATTGTTTCGTTCTCCTCGTACATCTTTAATATTAATATTTACGGTCTTTGTGACAGAGCAACCCCGGTTGTCTGTTACAGTCACACTCAAAGTAGAAGAATAATTTCCGTTGCCTGTTGCATGAATACTTACCGTTTGCTGGGTGGCTGTTCCTGCCTGAATAGCAAGGCCTGTTCCGGAAGTCCAGCTATAACTGTAATCGGGCTCCCCTTTACTTACGTTTGCTTTTACATTAAGACTGGCTGCAGGAGTATAACCGATATATACTGTGTTTGCATCTGCACCTTTACTTAAAACATATACATCCGGAATAGCCACTTCGGGGCTTTCATTCACGGTTACGGTGGTAGAACAGTTTACCTTGTTGCCCCAGCTATCAGAGCCTGTCCAGGTGATGGTACTTACACCCGGATTAAAGGTGCCGCTTGCATTGTTGGTAGTACCACTTCTATCAGTAGCTCCCGTGATGGTATAACTGTAAATGATGGAATCGGTACAGTCGTCTTTTGCAGTGAAAACCGGCACTATATAGGCGTTGGTTGTATCAGAGCAGAAGGTGATTGCAGGAGTGCAGGAAGTTACTGCAGGCGCTACCGTATTTGGGAAAATGTAGCGGGTGAACACAGGGTAATGATCTGAAGTGGTAGTACCGTACTTATTGATGGTGGCAGCCACATCTGTTAAGATGGTAGCAGATGAAGGCATGTAATATGGCTCCATCGCTTTTGAAAGGATCACATGATCAATCACATCATTGTAACTAACCGTTGATTTCTTTCCTGCAAGGCTCAAAGCCAGTGTAGGAGAAAAATAATCAGCCGTATCATTTGTAAATGCACTGTACGATGTAGTAGTGAAGCCAGCGGTAATTGACTGGTCGAGATCATCGTTGAAATCGCCCAATACGATCACATTTTCATTAGCAAAATAAGTTTGTAACGTATCGTGTAACTCAGTGGCAGCAGCTTGTCTGCGTGCATAAGCGGTAGCGGTGGGAGCTGTATTTGCTTTGGCATGAACCAATACAAAATTGATCTTTTTGGTAACACAATTCAGGGTTACATCGGCAGTCATCAGGAACGGATATCTTCCACTCGACCAATAATTATAAGAAGGGCTGCTCACGTTTTCATTAAATATCAATGGCCTTGTGGTGACGTTACTGAACAATGCTGTTTTATAGATGAAGGCTTCCTTTTGAACTTCGCTCAATGGGTTACCATTAGGTTCGGGAGGATTTACGTGAGAACCGTAATTACAGATCAAATAACTGTAAGTACCCGCTCCATAAGTTGCATTCAGACTATTGACTACTTCTTTCAATCTTTCTTCATCCACTACTTCTACCAGACCGTAAATATCTGCGCCCACCGTGTTGATGACGGTAGAAGCATTCTGTTCCTGAAGATTATCATCTGTAGGCCCTAAGGTAGTACTTCCAAACCATTCCATATTCCAGTTCATCACTTCTAAAGTGTTGGCGGGGTCTATACTTGAGCCTTTTAAATTAATAGAATCTGTAGTTATGCCATCGGTATTAATGTAAACAAGCCCGCTGAAATTCTGATTGGCAACACCAGGCGCAAACCTTACATATACTGTTTCGGGATTGTCATTGGCTTCAGCTAATGCGTAAGTTAATGATGAACTGAAAGAGGTTCCGTCTTTTGATAACAGGAAGGCTCCGGTCGAGATCAGTGATACATCTCCGGTAAGGTCATTGCCGGTAAATGTGAAGGTCTTATCAGAAGTAGCACCGCCCGCAACAAATGTATATTGAAGATCGGTAGCGTTCAGTGTGAGGCTTGGTGGTGGAGGGGTAGATGAATTATTTACCAAGATATCATCTATAGTCCATCTTGCTCCATCATCTGTGGAAGAGGTATAAACGAATGCAAAGTATGTATGTGCTGATTTGTAGGCAGAGAGATTGACGTTTTGGCTCAATGTCCACGTATCCGAAACCTCAGAAGGAAATTTACCATTAACATCTGTCCATGTAGCAAGATTAGGATCGCCGGTTCCTGTATAATCAGTTGAAACTTTTAATACCAGTTGAGCACCTGTGAAAGCAGTTCTGCTCCAGAATGATAATAAAGGATAGGTAGTCCCTGATAGATTATATAAAGGAGAAATGAGCCAGTCTTCATTTGTATTATTGGTGCCATTAGCAAATCCGTTGATCTGAACCGCATTTGGATAAGCATCTGTTCCTGAAGGTGCGGCAGGATCACGGCCGAAGGCAGTGCAGCCCCATGTTTGGGCTCCTGTAATACTGAATTGAGTAAAGCCATCGGTGAGACTTCCACTGCAGGTATTAAAACTATAAGTAGTTCCTAATATTCCGGCAGGTGGGGTGGCGATGGTAGTAAAGTTCCAGGAAGTGTTTCCTGAAAGGCCTGCGAAAGCATTGTCATTCAAATCAATGAAAGCACCCGCATCTATTTCAAAATAATAAGCAGTATTAAATGCCAGTGAATTAATACCGAATGATGCAGAGGATCCTGTAACGGTAACATCAGCAGAAGTAACATCTATTGTTTTTACAATGCTACCGTCAGAAACTTTTTTGAGTACAACGGAGCCGGTTCCTTTCTGAATATTCTCACTGAAATTCAGAGTAGCTGTAAAAGAAGTTGACACGCCGGTTGCATTATCAATAGGGGATACATTGGCAATGGTAGGCGCGGTAAGGTCAATCACCGAATTCTTAGGAGTAGGAATACCTGCAATAAAATCAGTGCTATTATTATTGGTATCAAATCCCTTAGGATTCCTCGCATCAGAAGTGGTATTGGAGAGCCCGGGGGCTGCGCCTGTTCCTTCAAAGCAATTGGCAGTACCATATCCTACTTCATCCACTACACCCGTGGTGGGGCAAGCGCCACTAATAGCAGTTGAATTCGAAACCAGTGCTACTTTGCCGTTGGTACCGCTCATGGCAATTCCTCCGGTAGCATCCGGTGTGGGCAAATCGGTTGTACCGCCGGATCCTGCTGCTTCCTGTACCAGATAGTATCCGTGAGCCGCAATGGTTCCTGAGAGTGGAGTAACCTGCCATGAAGTGCCGGTAGCGCTTGCATATTGAATGGACCATCCGCTCAGGCTTACCTCTGCACTTCCCGGATTATATAATTCAATAAAATCATTTTTGTAATCGGCGCCGCTGTTGCCGCCGCCGCCATACACTTCATTGATCACGATAGCCGGTGGCGCATCATTATCCAATAAACTGATGGAAGCAGTAGAAGTGGTAACTACAAAATTGTTGGAAGCATTTGTCAATGTGATATCAATACTTTCTGTTCCTTCATAAACTGCATCATCGTTTGTATTCAACACAATAGTGCCAGTACTACTTCCTGCCGCAATGAGGAGAGTGCCGTTCAGTGGATCGGTATAATCGGTACCTGCAGTAGCAGTTCCTGCTAATGTATAATGAATGGCAATACCGCCTGCGGGAGCCGGATCTGATAGAGTAACTGTAAATGAGCCATTGGTAGAAGGCTCTGCAGCATTGTCGCCCGCTGCTACGGCAACGGTAGAAATATCATCATCAGCAATAGTAATGTTGGCGATAGAAGTACCCAGGGTATATCCGTTTGTAGGGGAAGATAATAATAGGGAAACGGTTTCATCTCCTTCTACCAGAGCATCATCTACTGGTGTAACGGTGATGGTTACACTTGAAGTCCCTGCAGGAACAGTGAGTGTGCCGGTAGCCGTAGTTGAAGTAGTAGTACCTGCAGAATAAGAGATGGTATAATCAGTGCCAAAAGTAGCAGTGCCACTGTAGGCAAAATCCACATTAGTTGATTGAGTAGTTGGTACGCTGAAATTGATGGTAAAACTACCGTTGGCAGAAGGTTCTGCAGCATTACTTCCCGCATTAACAGAAACAGTAGTGGCAGTTACACCACATATATTGAGCGGTGAAGATGAATTTCTCGCGCTTGGGGTTCCTTTTGTAAAATCAGATCCGTTATTATCCGAATCGGTACATCCGTTGTCTGCCCTCAGTCCTGAAGTCGTGTTACTAAGTGTGGGACAAGCAGCGGCTCCTTCGAAACAGTTAGCTGAACCAAAGCCAACAAAATCTATTACTGTAGTATTTGCAGTAGGGCAGGCTTCTGCCAAAGCAGTGGTACTGTTTACCAAAGCAACTTTACCATTAGTACCGCTAAGATTTAAAGTACCGGTTGCGTCCGGTGTCGGTAAGTCGGATATACCGCCGGACCCTGCTGCTTCCTGAACTAAATAATAGCCTCCTGAAGGAATGGTTCCGGATAAAGCTGTTGCCGCCCATGAACTTCCCGATGCAGAAGCGTATTGAACAGACCATCCGGTAACGTCTATCGAATTGGCAGTAGGGTTATAAATTTCTATAAAATCATTTTTGTAATCGGCACCACTGTTTCCCCCGCCTCCATATACCTGGCTGATCACTAAATGGTTTATTTGTGCGTTGGTTTCGGTAATCCCGAACCCAAAACAAAAAAATAGCAATAAAAAATTTAGAGTAAATAGTTTATTCATACAATGAAAAGTTTATTTTATAAAAATGAAATACGAACCTGTGTAATATTAATTATCTAAAAGTGAGAAATGTTTAGTTCTTTTCTACTTGTGTCATAATTGATAATAACGGTAAAATATGAATGCAGCGGAGAAGCACTTTCTCGTTTTTAGTAACTGCAATTTAGGAGAAATAGATGGGTGATAAATATTTTATGTTATTAATTTACTGAAAAGTTTTGCACAGCTAAAGTGATTGCATATTATTAATATCATTATTATATAGTTAATCCATTATAGATGCTTTTGAGAAAAAATATGGATTTTATATGTTGAACCGAATCTATACTTCGCAGGGGACAAAACAATGAGTTATTTTATACGGTCGGGGCGCTTTTTGGGGCGACTTGAACAATTGTCCTAAGCTTACAGAAGGATAGTTCAGACCGTTTAGGCGTTCTGATCTTTCTTCATAAAATTCATTAATCTATCTCTTGGAAGTATAAATGATCTACAATTAGGATTGAAATGTCAGTAGAAACCTCTGTTTATTCATTTCTTCTCCCGGGGTAAATGATCTCTAATTTTTCATTTTCACTTGAGTTGAGGATGTCTAAAAAAATAGTTTTCTTTTCTAAATCGTCCGTCAACAATTCGTCTGAATTTAAGATAATGATTTTTACTTTTTCTTCGGTTACCCATTCGAGGTCATCGAGCATTTCGTCCAGGGCATCTAAGTTTCTTCCAAAATAATCAGGTAGTGAAAGTTGTTGTTGCAACGTGTCGTAGCATTTCCCTATGCGGTTGCAGGTATGCCCATCTATAAAAACAAAACGGATATTATTTTCAGAATAATAGTTTGTATCTGTATTCAGTATTGCACTCATAATTATTTGATTTCTTTAAAAGATTGGTAATGATCATTGGTGTACCATGCCCTCCCATCACTACCAGTGAGTATGCGTTCAGTACCGCGGTTTTTACCCTGTACTTTTGGATTTACATCCCATTCCTGATATTGAATAGGAGTCCCGTTTTTATCTTCCTGTGGTACTATTTTTTCCCTGTTTGAAAATACCCGGCCACCTACATATCCATCCATTGCATGGTGATTTACACGAATGTATTTCAGCACATCATACACCTTTTGCGGAATAGCTGTATTGCTATAAGTATCATTGGTATTATTGCCGGCGGTATTTGTATTTTGATTATTGTCGTGCGAAACAGGTATAGTTGTATCGGTGTTTTGTACAGGTATAGTTTTGAAAACCTGCTTCCCTATCAGCAGACCTAATACGAGCCCGATAATGATCCCTATGATTAATTGAGAATAATTCTGTTTCATCAATCAAAGATAGGGGTACACCTTAATAATTAATAATAGTTATCCGACTAATCTCTTGGAATTTTCGCCTGCGTTAACTAACCTCACAGTACTCTATAGATATTAGGACTCAGAAGAAGAGGTGCTAAAACTCTTTATGGCAGGAAGTGTTATTCATCTATTTGTATTTTATTCTGCAAATAGTGGTTAGTCTTAAAAACTAATCGGACAAAAGGTGTTTTAATTCACAAATCCCCATTGAATACCAAACCTGAATAGAAAGCCAGGAATAGGATAAAGAGGTGCTGCAAAATTATTATTGGTAAATCCGAAACCGTGTGAGAAACTCATGGTGTTCAGATTTTCCATTTTGATAAATGCAGTAAAAGATTTAATTCTGAAATTAAAGAAAAGATTGAGTTGCGGTAGATTACTGATCACCGTATTATCCTGTGGAAAAAATTGTCCTGTTACGGGTGAATAATTATTAGCCTTGTATGGGGAATTGTAGTTCACGTCAATACCGGTGGAGAGGTTTAAGTTCTTGTAAAAATTCCCTTCAAAAGCCAAACGCTGACTCGTGTAAAACAAGGGTACTCTCACAGGATTATTACCGGCGGTTTGTTGCACTATGAAATCACTATACAGATTAAAATGTTTCGTAATCCTATTTTTAGTAGAGAATGTGATTTGAGTAATGTTTACCAGCCCGTTGAATTGATCGGTTTGATAATAATTTTTGAAGTAGGTATAATTGGCAATGGAAATATTACGCGCCATTAAAGTAAATCTTGGATTCACGGCGGTAGCAGCGAGCACCGTAATGTTTTCTTTTTTTGTATCAAGGGTATTGTTAAAATTGAAAGAGGAATTCCCTTCGTAAAGATAAGAAGGAGATCTATTCACATTTTGAAAACTGACTTGCACGTCTCCAAGTTTTCTACCAAGCGTTCGCGTGAGAGAGATGTAGGCATTGAAATCAGCGGCATTAAACCCGGTAGCATAAAATTCTCCATTGAGGTTGGCATCCCATTTTTTATTTCTTGTTTTGTTTCTGTATTCGCCATGGATTACTACATTATAAAAGTTTCTTTTGCCCGAGGCAAAAACTCCGGAGAAATTTTCAACTCTTAACCCTGCCTCGATATACTGCCCTGGGTTTTTCGTTTCGGGAAATTGTCTTAGCACAAAATCATTGGAAACATATTTCCATTGATCCTGTACAATAAAATTAATTCCGTTTTGAGGATTCATCGTGGTATCATACCGCTGCTTAAAGAAAGCAGAATCGGTGGCGGCAAATCCAGGATCACTCAGTGTATCTCTGAATTTATAAGATGAAGAGGAATATTCAATCGTATGTTGAAAACGCAATTTGGGGTAAAATAAATATTCAGTGGTGCTGTCATTGATAATGATGGAATCCTTTTTCCCCACGTCATAACTCTGCCTGAAAAAAGCCGTAAAATTATTATAAAAAATACCCGTAGCGATTTTAGTGGAAAAAACACTTTGGCCTACTACACCGCCACCCAGGTTTACAGGTATCGCAAGGCGGTTTTTGGTCTGGGTCTCATTCAAGAGTGAATCATTCCTGATTCCTCCATTTTCAGAAGAAGCCAGTTTGTTTCCCAGCAACACAAAATAGGAAGAATATCGCTTTCTTTTTCCCTGATAATTACTGAAGAAGCGATAATTATTATGGTTGGTATTCTGTGTCTGAAAAATTCCCGGAGACGAGATCAGACGATATTCAAACCCTACATTCCAATTGGGTTTTATGTTCTGTGTCTGTAATACTTTTACTACTTGCTCTTTTGCACTTGCCAGAAAGTAACTCAGTTCTGTGTAAGGCCGGGTGGTTTTAAAAAATCGTGTATTCTCTATGGTGTATTTATAAACATCCAGTGCGTGAAAACCTGCATCCCATCCTGCTTTCAATAGCGGCGTAAAGAGAACAGGAAAGGCAGGGTTCCCGTTGTTGCCTAGTGTAACATAACCCGTAGGCACGGTATAAACTTTACCGAAATCATTGATGGATGAATCAAGATATTCTTTGGTTAGCGAATTGAGGTGACGATAAGAAATGGTGATAGAATCCTTGAGGTCATCACGATGTTCAAAACCTATGGTATCGGAACTTGACCTGTTACCCCCAATACCTTTAAATCTACTTAAAGGATTCACCTGCGCATAAGAAGCTTGAATACAAAAAAGCATTAAGAAAAAGAAGCCACACTTTTTGAGGAGGAAATGATCCGGGAATATTTTTTTAAAAATGGCCATGTATTAAAATTCTTACAATTGCAATATCAATTGTTTAAAGATCAAGGTGAGTTTAGGCTCTGCGTCTTTAGCCGCCTGCAGCACTTCTTGATGAGTAATGGTATTTTCCTCCTCACGTATTCCCACATCAGTGATCACACTCATGGCAAATACCGGCAACCCAATGTGCACCGCAGCAATCACTTCCTGCACGGTACTCATTCCTACCGCATCACCACCAAGAAGATGCAGCATTTTATATTCAGCTCTGGTTTCAAAAGTGGGGCCGGGTACACCAACATATACGCCTTCTTTGAGATCAATCTTATTTTCAATCGCAATCTTTTTTACTTTGTCTATTAAAGAATACTTGTAAGGTTCGCTCATATCAGGGAAACGGGGTCCCAGGTCTTCTTCATTTTTTCCCAGCAAAGGATTTACGGTCAGCATACTAATGTGATCTTTTATGATCATGAGGTCACCCACTTTATACGAAGTATTGAGGCCGCCTGCCGCATTACTGATCAACAGTGTTTTTATTCCAAGAAACTTCAAAACCCTGATTGGGAAAACTACTTCTTCAGTAGTGTAGCCTTCATAATAATGAAAACGACCCGCCATAGCTACTACCTTCTTCCCACTGAGATTACCGAAAATCAATTTACCACTATGTCCCTCTACCGTGCTCACCGGAAAATTAGGAATGTCCCTGTAAGGAATTTCAAATTCAGTCTCAATCTCTCCGGTAAAGCTTCCCAGCCCGCTTCCCAGTACGATACCAACAGATGGTTGTTCGCTATATCGTAATTTAATAAATTCGACCGCTTCATAGATTTTCTTCAACATAAGCAAATTTTTAAAAAAATATCATCAAAGGTAAGTGAAGATAAGGTTAGAATGATTTGGATAAAGTCTGCTTTTTCGTTATTCATTCCTTAAATGTTTACAAAAGGAGTAAAGTAGGGGCTATCTGTTAGGAAAGAAACATTCAATTTTTTTTTGTTTAAAACCCCGTATAATTCTAATCTGTTGAAAGTTCGTTCCATTCATGAGTTCTTAAACTGCCTGTCCATAAAATGTTGATTCGAATTAATAACCTAAGGGCCGTAGATCTTCGATAAGGAGTTTCATTACTAACTTTTACAATATCGTTCAAATCATATTTTTCTTTTCCCATGGGAAATATTGATTCCTTACAATCAACTTCATGGATTCGAGGATTTGTCTGAAAATTACAATAACTGAATTAGCTCATGAATTAAATCTTTATTTTTATTTCATAGATTAGCATGATGAATCAAAGATTTTCAATTGAGAGGTTGCCACTTTTTTACAGCGACTGATTATCAGAATAATCATTTGATATTAAAACATGGTTCCGGAAGTTGAGTTGATTACTTTACCTTATTTTTAATCACTGAATAAAATGATACGCCAAAAAATTATCCCACTGTTATTCTTTTTCTCTTTCTCCTTTTTTACTTCTTCTGCCCAACAAGGTGGAGAGAAAATGAAGGTTGACAAACTTACCAAAATCGTTGATAGCATACTGCGAAGCCAGGTAAATAGAAACCTGATTCCCGGTGCTGTAATTGAAATTAAGAAAGGTAGTAAGGTTCTTTGCAAGAAGGCTTTTGGCTATGCTGAGAGAAATGATTATCAAAACAATCCGCTTGTTTATCCGGTGGTGATGACAACAGATGATCTGTTTGACCTTGCCTCGTTGACCAAGGTAGTGGGCACCACTACTTCTATTATGTTGCTGGTGGATAGGGGGCTTATACAAGTAGATGATCCTGTAGGCAAATATATTCCTGCATTTAATGTGGGCGATAAAAAACAAATCACCATCCGCAACTTGTTAACACATACTGCGGGCCTTATTACATGGTACCCGCTTTTTTATCAGGCATCCAATAAACAGGAAGCGGACCAGTTGATCGGAGAGTTACCCTTAGCATTTCCTGTGGGTAAAGTAAGAAAGTACAGCGATTTAGGGTTTATTCTTTTGGGAGAAATAATAGAGAAGGTTTCCGGGATGTCATTGGATCAGTTTGACCAGAAAAACATTTTTATACCACTTGGAATGAAGCATACTACTTACAATCCGCTTGCTACAGGCCTGTTTAAAAAATTTGCTGCTACCTCTCATGGCAATCCTTATGAAACGAGAATGGTACATGATACGTCACTGGGGTATGTGTTTAAGGAAATAGATCCCAATCAATGGAATAGCTGGCGTACTTATACTTTGCGTGGAGAAGTAAATGACGGCAATGCCTGGTATGCTCTTCATGGTGTAAGTGGACATGCAGGCCTGTTTTCTACTGTTGATGACCTGCAGAAGCTGGTTGATATGTTGATGCACAATGGCAAAGTAGGTTACAAACAATTTATTTCTAAAAAGACACTTCAATTATTTTTAACGAAAGATGATTTTAAAAATGGTCTTGGCTGGATGATGGATCCGGATGATTCTTTCATGAAAAACGCCCCTGCCGGCTCTTTCGGACATACAGGTTTCACCGGAACCAGTATTACGGTGGTTCCTTCATTGGATATTTCGGTTATCTTATTAATTAATCGCCAGAATATGGGATTATTGAGTAGTGGATATTACTATAATCCGAATTCGATTCGCAGGCAAATATTCCAGGCTGTTTTGGATTATTGTAAATGACGTATAGCGACAACCGGAGTCTTTCTCCACTGAAAACCTTCCAGGTTTTCAAAACCTGGAAGGTTTAATAGAATTAGTTCTCTAAGCAACCTTTTTTATATATAAAATGTAAAAAGGCTGCACAAAATGTGTATTACCTCATTCTGTTTGAAACTCAAAACTTTGATTTGTTATAAATTTGCTTCTTTTGCGAAAATGAAAATTGTGAAATGACAGATAAAGATTTATTTGATTATAACGAGGAATCCATAAAGAGCCTCGACTGGAAAGAACACATTCGCCTACGTCCCGGTATGTATATCGGAAAGCTGGGCGATGGAAGAAGCGCCGATGATGGTATTTATGTTTTACTGAAAGAGGTGATTGATAATTGTATTGATGAACATACCATGGGGTTTGGGAAGCATGTGGACGTTTCTATCAGTGATAAAAAAGTAACGGTACGTGATTACGGGCGCGGGATCCCTCTGGGAAAAGTAGTGGACGTTGTAAGTAAAATAAATACCGGTGCTAAATATGACAGCAGGGCTTTTCAAAAAAGTGTAGGGCTTAACGGTGTAGGAACCAAGGCTGTCAACGCGCTAAGCGAATTTTTTAAAGTGACTTCCATCCGTGAGGGTAAGCAGAAAACGGCTGAATTTGAAAGAGGTAAATTGATAAAAGATGAAAAGGAACAAAAAACAACCGAGGAAAATGGTACAGAAATAACTTTTATTCCTGATGAAAAGATATTTAAAAACTATCATTACATGCAGGAATTCCTCGACAATCAGTTTTGGAATTATTGTTTTCTCAATGCCGGGCTGGTAATTAATTACAACAACAAAAGGTATGTAAGTAAAAACGGATTGCTCGACTTACTTCAGCGCAAGACCAACGAAGATGAACTTCGTTACCCCATCATTCATTTGAAAGAGGAGGACATTGAGATGGCCCTTACACACAATAATCAGTATGGCGAAGAATATTATAGTTTCGTAAACGGACAATTTACCACACAGGGGGGTACCCATCTCTCGGGTTTCAGGGAAGGGTATATCAAAACAATCCGTGATTTTTATAAAAAAGATTACGACGCTTCCGATATACGCGGAAGTATCTGTGCTGCCATCAGTATTCGTGTACAGGAACCTGTTTTTGAAAGTCAGACAAAGACGAAATTAGGTTCACACCTCATGTTTGAAAAAGGGCCTGCGGTGAAAACTTTTATTTCTGATTTTCTGGGGAAAGAATTGAATAATTTCCTCCATAAAAATTCCGAAACAGCCGAAGCAATCAAAAGAAGGATTGAACAAAATGAGAGGGAACGAAAAGAATTATCAGGAATAAAAAAACTGGCCAACGAAAGAGCAAAGAAGGCAAATCTTCATAATAAGAAATTACGCGATTGCAGGTATCATTTTAATGATGTGGCAGAAGGGAAAAATAAAGAAGAAGTGAATGCGAAGAGAATGGAGACCACCCTGTTCATAACAGAAGGTGATAGTGCGAGCGGTTCCATTACCAAATCGCGCAATGTAGAGACACAGGCTGTTTTCAGCCTTCGCGGTAAACCACTGAACAGTTTCGGGCTTACTAAAAAGATCGTTTATGAAAATGAAGAATTCAATCTTTTGCAACATGCCCTTAATATTGAAACAGGGTATGAAGACCTGCGTTACAATAACATTGTGATTGCTACAGATGCCGATGTGGACGGGATGCACATAAGGCTTTTGCTAATGACTTTTTTCCTTCAGTTTTTCCCCGACCTGGTAAAGAATGGCCATGTGTATATTCTGGAAACACCTTTATTTCGGGTACGCACCATGCCCGGTAAAAATAAAGAAAAGCAGGAAACAATTTATTGCTATGATGAAAATGAAAAACAAAAAGCAATCGCAAAATTAGGTGGTAAGCCGGAGATAACCCGGTTCAAAGGATTGGGAGAAATATCACCGGAAGAGTTTGGAAAATTTATTGGTGATGATATCAGATTGCAGCCTGTAATGCTATTACCCGAAATGCATATTCAGCAATTACTGGAATATTACATGGGGAAAAATACACCTGCCCGACAGGATTTCATCATTGATAATTTGAAAGTGGAAGTGGATCTGGTAGCAATGGAAAATTGAAAATGGATGATGGAAGATTTATCCCTCATTCCTCAACCTGCCACTATTAATAATTATCAATTTTCAATTAAATAAAAATGCATATAGTTTTTCAACAGGAAGATGTCAATACATTATCCAAAAGTTTTGATTTAGATGAGTCGCTCAGGAGTGATATAATTGAGATCAAAGATGATTTTGCCGTGGGGCCCTTAAAAGATATTTATTTACCCGAAGGTATAGAACACAGGAAACAGTGGTGGCGGGATGTTTTGGCCGGCGGCGATTATGATGGCCATGTAGATACCAATGAAGTAAATGATACAAATACGATGGAAAAAGTGATGGAACAATTAAATTCCATCAGGGAAGAAACCGTTTGGATATGGGTGGCTCCCAATAAACATGATGTGAGCGGTTATTATTGGTTCATTTCACAGATGAATGAATATGTGGGAAGGGTTTTTGTTCTTTCACTGAACAATCTCCCTTTTATAAATGATAAAGGGAACATCTTTTATCCTTTGAATTTGTTTGAAATTCCACCCCGTGAATTTTTAAAAGCAAAAAAACTTGTCCGTCAGGTTACACCCTCCGAATTTGAAATAGATCCAGATGAATGGACGAAGATTTGTAATGAAAATAAAATGGTGCGCACCCTGGAAGGTGGAAAGAAATTATCACAACATGATGACAATTTTTTTGATAAATACCTGTTGGAATTTATAACGCCCAATTGGCAAAAGGGGAGTAAAGTAATTAATCAGTTCCTGAATAAATCAAAACATACTACCGGCGATGCCTACCTGCTGTGGAGGCTGAAAGAATTAATTTCTTCAGGCAAGATTGAAGCACAGGGAGAGATAAGAAATATGAAGGATTTTGAAGTAAAGACAATAGCTATAGCTCTATAGGAGCAATAAGCCATCGGTTTTGAAAAATATTCGTTCAGAGATGAATACATTCAATTACTAAATATTTTTAAAAAGCCGACTTGCATGTTATTAAAGAAACGTATTACCGACACCTCAAAATATTAATTGGCTGCCATCCCGCTTACTTTACTAAAGAACCTTATTTTTACAAAAATACGTACCATGAAATACTTATTATTTTACAGCCTCTCTACTATTTTAATTATTGGTTGTAAGGCACAAAGTGAACAGCATTTTGTAAAGCAAAAAGACAGTAACACTCTTTTGTGGGAGGTAAGCGGCCATGGATTGGAAAAACCGAGTTTTCTCTTCGGGACTTTTCACCTGTTGTGTAAAGAAGATATCCATTTCAGCGATCAATTAAAAAGGGCGATGAAATCGAGTAATGAAATTTATATGGAAATGGATATGGACGACCCGTCCATTATGCTTAGCGGCATGATGTATATGAACATGAAAGACGGGAAAAAGCTGGAAGATCTTTACACACCCGACGAATACAAGAGATTGAAAGACTATTTTTCAGATACACTCAAAATGCCTATTATGCTGCTTCAGAGTGCAAAGCCATACTTCTTAGTTGCGTTGCTTTATCCGCGGATGATGAATTGTTCCAATCCTTCGGGAGTAGAGGAGGAGCTGGTGAAGATTGCCAAAGAAGATAAAAAAGAAATCAGGGGGTTGGAGACGATGCAGTTTCAGGCTTCCGTTTTTGACAGCATTCCTTATGAATGGCAGGCAAAAGAATTATTGAAAAATATTGACAGTTTTTCTGTTTATAAGAATGAATTTGAGACGATGCTTTCTTTTTATAAAGATCAGCAAATGGATTCTTTAAAGAATATGCTGGGTAAAAGTGAATTCGGATCAGATAAATATGATGACCTTCTTCTCAATAATCGTAACAAAAACTGGGTAGGCCAACTGAACCAAATTATGAAAAAAGGAAGCGTATTTGTTGCTGTGGGAGCAGGACATTTGGTAGGAGATAAGGGGCTTATCAATCTTTTGAAAAAAGAAGGGTATAAAGTGGAGCCGCTGGTAAATAAATAGAAAAGAGTAGCTCTGAGTTCACTCCCGACTGCTTAAGCGATAGCTAGTTTATAAAAAAACCTGTACAAGAAAAATAGTACAGGTTTTTTATAATATTTTAAAAGTGGTTAATTAATATTTTGATGTACCGAAAATGTGAACCCCTTCTTTGTTAATTCTAAAGAATTTTAATAGGGGCTTTTGACTTATCTTAAATAACCTTAGTAGGGAAAGAATATCTCTCTCAACGATTCAACCTTATTGCCTTTTGAAAAAGCAAGAACAAAATAGAGTAATAAGGTGTATATAATATGAACTTACTTTTCTACTAAGGTTTTAAAACTTCCAGTAAATTGAAATTTGTCTCGCTTCTTTAAAACTGCTCCAACTTGCTAAAGAAAAAATCACCTTCTATCTGAGCATTTTCATCACTGTCACTTCCGTGTACGGCATTCTCACCAATGGAAGCTGCATACAATTTCCGGATAGTTCCTTCTGCCGCCTGTGCAGGATTGGTGGCACCTATCAGCTTTCTGAAATCTTCTACAGCATTTTCTTTCTCCAGAATAGCGGCAGTGATCGGGCCACGGCTCATGAACTCCACCAGTTCACCATAGAAAGGACGTTCTTTATGTACTGCATAAAATTCGCCGGCTTTAGCAGCAGGAATATGAGTCATTTTCATGGCTGCAATACGGAATCCCGCTTCATTGATCATTTTTAAAATAGCGCCTGTATTGCCTTTTAAAGTAGCATCGGGCTTAATCATGGTAAATGTTCTGTTGGTCATTATTTTTTATTTTGCCGCGAAGCTAATAATTTAATGGCTACATTGTTATAATGCTTTTTTGTTAAAATTATTTTATACTGACCAGTGGATAAATTAATGAACTTTCTGAGGATGGGACGAAACACATTAGCGGCCTGGACTGTCCTTCGACAAGCTCAGGATAATCGTTCGGTTAGCTGAAGTAAGCGTCCCGACGTTATAAGATCAGGCAGTATCTATCGCTGAGTCCCTTAACCGTGCAATGGCCGCATTATTAGTTATTTTTTTTCGTTATTTATTTAAAAAGCAGCCTTGGACCATATATTTGCCTTCCTCCTCAAAAAAAAATGATAATATTGTGGGAATTAAAATATGAGAACTGTATTTGAAATATTACCGGCTTCTTTTGAACCTGAAAATTGTACACTCTTGTGCGAATCGTGCGATGAGGGGTTTTCTTTTTGTATAAAAGATGAGGTGGCGAATTCTTTCCTGGGGCTTGGGGTGTATCATTACGATAAATCCAAACCGCCCATAGGATTGCCGATAGCGCTTCAGATTATTTTTCATCAGAAAGAGATTTTATCAAAGAGGTTCAAAAAAGTAAAAATCGTTTATTCGTTTCCTCAAAGTGTGCTGATTCCTTTTCCCTTGTATGACAGTGAAAAAAACTCAACCATACTTAATATCATGCACGGAGACCTTCATGAGGATGAGACCCTGATGACTGATATCATCACGTCGCAATCACTTTACAATTGTTATCGTATATCTTCTTCTTTACGTGAGGTATTACAAAATCAGTTCTCGGGTGTGGCGGGTACTCATCAATACTCTCTTTTATTAAATGAACCTGCTGAAGAAAAAGATAGGATGAACATTATTTTTTATACACGTAAAATTGTAGTATCTGTATGGAAAGATGGTAAATGTCAGCTTGTCAATAGCTTTCAATATCATACTCCCGAAGATGTTTCTTATATTTTATTAAACATTTGCCATCAGCTTGAAATTGAAAATATCCGGTTGGAGATGAGCGGTCTCATAGAAAAGAATTCCGCACTTTACAACGAGGTTTATAAATTTTTCACAGAGGTTGAATTAACTCCTCTGCAGGGAGGGATCACTTATGCAGAAGAAATAACAAAGTTTCCTTCTCATTATTTCAGTAATATCTTTGCTATTGATTCATGCGAATAATAACAGGAAAATATGGTGGCAGAAAAATAAACCCTCCATCCAGGATGCCTTACACAAGGCCTACAACGGATGTAGCCAAAGAAGGTTTATTCAATATTCTTGAAAACAACATTTCTATCGAAGGCGCCAAAACGCTTGATATCTTTGGGGGAACGGGAAGCATCAGTTATGAGCTGGCGTCGAGAGGTGCTACAGATCTTACCATCGTTGAGAAAGACCCCAAAATGTATGAGTTCATAAAGCATAAGATTGAAGAATTTAAAATTGAGAACTGCCGTGTTATCAAAAGTGAGGTATTTCGCTTTTTAGAAAACTGTACAGAGAAGTATGATTTTATTTTTGCCGGGCCTCCTTACGCACTCACCACCATTGACGACCTTCCGGTGATTATCCGCGAAAAAGAATTATTGACCGCAGGAGGATGGTTCATTCTGGAGCATACGCCTGCCAATAATTATGAAAATGAATTGCTGTTCAAAACGGCACGTAATTACGGCACTACTATTTTTTCAATTTTTGTAAACAGTTAAAAAATATTTTGAAACCGATCTTCATTACGGACCGCGGTGCGGATGTAGGCAAAACATTTATTTCCGCTTTCGTCAAAAAATCCCCGGATACGGGCTATTGAAAACCTGTACAGGCAGATTATACAGGCGATACCGAATATAAATATCCTGAAAAGAGAATAGACCAGTGGAGTCGTTATCCGGTGATAGGAAGCGTAAAACAATTGAAGGAATCCCAAAAGGACTCATTAAAGAAGAAGCATTGAAAATGCATCGTTCGTTAAAATCGTTTATATGACAAAGCAAGAGATAAGGAATATTTATAAAGAAAAGAGGAAGCAGCTTTCTCATCATACCACTGAAAAATTCAATGATCTTCTGCTGATCAATTTTCAGAAAGCAAAACTGCCTTTTATCAATTGTGTGCATACCTACCTCAGCTCTTCGAAACTAGGAGAGGCCGATACAGCAAAAATTATACGGTACCTGCAATTTAAAAATCCCGAACTGATAGTAGCAGTTCCAAAGGTGGATGTTCATTCGGGAAATATGGTACAGTACTATTTCGATGAGGATACTGTAGTAGTTCACAATGCCTTTGGCATTGATGAACCAGTGAACGGAGACCTCATCACTGAGAAAGAAATAGATCTTGTACTGGTACCGTTGCTTGCATTTGATAAGATGGGCTATAGAGTGGGTTACGGCAAAGGTCATTATGACAAGTTCCTTTCCCGGTGCAGGCCCGATGTAATAAAAGCAGGGATTAGTTTTTATGATCCTGTTGATGAAATAGAAGATATCAACGCGTTTGATATACCTTTAAATTTCTGCGTTACGCCACAGGAATTATATGTTTTTGACAATTAATAATTGAGAGATTGGAGCAAAAAGTTCTATTCAGGATTAAATTTATTATAAAAGAAGATTTGAGATGGGTAAAAAGATCCGATATATTTTAATTCCGTTTTCTATCATTTATAGCGGTATCATCTGGGGACGAAACAAACTTTTTGATAGAAAAGTTTTCCGTTCGGCCTCTTTTAATTTCCCCGTGATATGTGTTGGAAACCTTGCTGTAGGCGGCACGGGCAAAACTCCTATGGTAGAATATCTCATAGGAATATTGAAAAATAAGTATAGCGTGGCTACGTTAAGCCGTGGATATAAACGAAAAACAAAAGGGTTTGCCATCGCCAATGATAGTACCAACGCATTGGAAATTGGTGATGAACCTATGCAAATCCATAAAAAATTTCCGGAAGTAACAGTCGCTGTCGCCGAAGAAAGAGTGATCGGGATTCCTCAATTACTGTTTGAAAGACCTGGTACCGGTGTGATCATTCTTGATGATGCATTTCAACACAGGGAAGTAAAGGCAGGATTGAATATTTTGCTGACCGCATATAACAATCTTTATTCAGGAGATACCATGTTGCCAGCAGGAAATCTACGGGATGTAAGAAGCAGTAGTAAGCGTGCTGAAATAATTATCGTTACCAAATGTAAGCCCGACCTGAGTGAAGAGGAGAGCGTTAAGATCGTCAAGGAATTAAATCCTTTACCGGAACAAAAAATATATTTTACTCAAATAAAATACGGAGTTCCTTACCATTTGTTTTCGAAAGAAAAAAATCCCATCAGTTCGAATTCTGATGTGTTATTGATTTGTGGTATTGCTAACCCGAAACCACTTAAAAAGTTGATAACGTCCTCTTTCTCCTCTCTTGAAGTGATGATGTATAGTGATCATCATATCTTTAATTCATCAGACTTGAAGCAAATTAAAAAACAATACGGAGACATAAAAAGTAATCAAAAAATAATACTTACTACAGAAAAAGATGGAGTGCGCCTTGCTAAATTTGAAAAAGAACTGGAACATCTTCCTATATATGTTTTACCAATGGAGCATCAGTTTTTATTTGGCGGAAATGAAGAATTCGGAAAAGGTGTCATCAATTTTATTGATTCATTTAAAAATGATTTATAAAAAAGTATTGTCACTAGAAGATAAAGCAGGAATTTGCATTTACATTTTAAATCCCCGGATTAATTAAACCAACATGAAAAAAATCATTTTCACTTCAACAGCACTTTTCTGTGCACTCTTTTCCTTTTGTCAGACTACTGTAAGTATTGACAGTATCGGTAATCACATTGGTGAAAAAGTGAAAGTTTGCGATAAAGTGTACAACACCAAATTCCTGAGTAATTCTGCCAGCCAGATCACCTTTTTAAATGTAGGAGCTCCCTATCCTAACAGCCCGCTCACGGTTGTGATCATGGGAAAAGACCGTAAAAATTTTAAACAAGCCCCTGAAGTAATGTATTCAGGGAAGGCCGTGTGTGTAGAAGGAGTTGTAAAAGAGTATAAGGGGAAATCCGAAATATTGGTTGACAATGAAGATGAGATAACAATACAGCAATAGATACCAGTACCCCGATTTTTCATCTGATTTTGTATTTTTTTTGGCTCCGTAATCCCGTTGATCGCACCAGCCTGGGCTTTCCTGATTGGTGAAATGTTTTAAATTTGAAAGTGTAAGACCCGCGGAGGCAGAAAAATAAAATCGAATCAGATGAAAAAATGTTGGATTTATATGGTGATCATTGTTGGCATGACAAGTTGTATTTTATTCGATGCAGGTAATAGTACATCAAAAAAGATAGTGGGTAATATTTATGTTATTGATTCGGATATACCGACTGATTCTGGATTTTATGCGATATTTCTTGAAAAGTCTGGGTACGAACGTCACCTTATGAAAAGTGATGAGCATATAAAATATTTAAAAGCCAATGATTCAGTTATGTTAATAAAAACAATAGCGAACCCTAACATTGCATACTATGTTATTTACCATGTTATGGGGGATAGTATATCAGCGATACAAAATTTGTCAGATTCGGAGTTTGATTATTATGAGCAGGCAATAGATGCAAAATATTTTTTTATCCCGAATATAGGTGTAAAATGACTCGAGTTTCTTGTCTTTTAGTGATCCTTACGTTTTGTAAAATTTTATCGGAATGAAACGAATAGTTTTGAAATGTTGAAACATTATTCCGGAAATGGAGTTTGGCTCCGTGAATGTATTTTTGGTAATGAAAGAATTCCCAAACCAAAAGATGAATGGTTAGTTCAAACTTTCTGCAACCTTTTTTCTGAAATCATCACTACTCAAAATTGCCAATTCAAAGTCATTCATCCATTTTTGTAAGCGGTCGTTTTCTTCCTGAGAAAGATTGTTGAAAAAATAAGCCAGTTCAATTTTTGTTCCATTCTTCAAAGTAGCATATAATGCTTTTGTGAGCACAAACATGGTGGAACCACCTTTCATCCCTGCGTGAGAGAGCCATTCACGGTTTGTGGGGTTTTGCATGATCGTTTCAAGTATCTGTGATAAAACAGCATAGGTTTTTTCATCAAATATCTTCCGGTTATTAAGAATGTTGCAAATACGCACATATTCTTCTGTAGTGGAAGCAGGCAACCTGTCGCTCCATTCTTTTTGCATACCTGCCGTGAGATCCTGAAGTCGGAATTTCCCTTTATAAGTGGAATCATTTTTTAACTGATCATGAATAAGCAAAGTGGCCCTTGCATATTGTTCATCACTAAATTTTTCAATCTGTTTAATGATCTTTTCTTCCTTCGTATGTCTGGGATTCTGATAAAGGAACAAGGAAGAAACTAACGGGTAAATGATGGTATGGTCTTTTACTCCCAGAAGTTTAATATTGCTGTTTACATTATCAATGCCCAGTAAATCCATTAAGTATTCGGTATTGGCATTGCTGCTGAAGAGCATCATTCCCTTTGCCACCTCAAGCAGGGAGACGCTGTCATTGATAATATTCCCCTGTTGCTTTTCATAGCTGATCCAGTGAGGATGAGCATCTCCATCCGTATGAGCAATATAATATTTATCCAAATCACTCAGAGGAACCATTTTGTTGACATCTACCCGATGATAGGCAGCCTGTTTGGAAAACTCAATGGCCACGATAATTTTTACGGTACTCGCCAGCGGCATCAGTGTGTGTTCATGAAGGTGTGCCATAACCGTATTGTCTTTCTCTAAAAGAAGAGAAGCCTTCGGTTTATTTTGCAGAATAAAATGTAGTAAGGAATCGGCGCCACCTTGCGCCATACTATCTGTTACTGAAAATAAGAAAACACTCACTATTAACAAAAGTGTTATACTCTTCTTCATACAAAAGATTTTAGATTTTCAAAACAGGGACAGGTCATCTTCTTTCCCTCATAGGGATACGCTTTCTTTCCTCTCTGTGGGGAGACCTTCTGTCTCCTCCTCCGTCTGCTTCGTTCATGCGTATCTGGCGCCCGTTGTGGGTTTTACCATCAAGGCTTTTTATCATTTTGACGGCGGCTGATTTATCTACTTCCACCCATGCGTTCATATCGCGAAGATCAATTCGTCCAAGCACTTCTTTTTTCAGATTACTCTCATCAAGAATGTACTGGAGAAAACTTGCTTTGTAAAAACCATCTTTAGTTCCGAGATTGATGAACAATTTGGTGAAGCCACCATCTTTGTGAAAGGTTGGCCTTTCCCTCCGGGTGATAGTATCACGGCGATTGTTACCATCATTTCTTCTGTCTTTGAAATCCTGCCTTACATTCAGGTCTTCTGCATTTTCATAATATTTCAAAAAATGGTCAAACTCAAGTGCAGCAACTCTTTTCAACACTTCTTCTTTACTGATATCGGCAAATTTCTTTTCAAGATCGGGTGTATAAGTTGCATACGCGCCATTTGAAATATCTGTGCTGATCAGCTTATCTATGAAATAGAAAAACTGACGGCGACATACATCATTTCCACTGGGTATATCCAGTTTGTGAAAAGTAGCATTCACCATTTTTTCAAGCTGGCGTATTTTATACGATTCACGGCTGTGGCAGATGGTAATACAAATTCCACTTTTACCGGCACGTGCAGTACGACCGCTTCTGTGTGTATAGACTTCCATGTCATCAGGAAGTTCAAAGTTGATCACATGTGTGATTCCTTCCACATCAATTCCTCTTGCCGCAACATCTGTCGCAATTAATATTTGCAGTTCTTTATTACGAAAACGGTGCATTACCCTGTCGCGCTGTTGTTGTGTAAGATCACCATGTAGTGATTCTACATCATATCCTTCTGCTGCTAATTTTTCTGAAATATTTTGTGCATCTATTTTAGTACGGGTAAAAATGATCCCATACATTCCGGGATTAAAATCTACGAGTCTTTTTAAAGTTTCGAAACGCGAATGTGCCGGAGTAATAAAATACTGGTGATCAATATTCACATTGGCAGTATTCTTTTTCCCTACCGTTACTTCCTGCGGATTGTGCATAAAAGTTTTAGAGATGGCCTTTACTTCAGCAGGCATGGTGGCACTAAAAAGCCAGGTGCTTTCACGGTTCACTGTGTTTTTTAATACAAAATCAATGTCTTCGCGAAAGCCCATATTCAACATTTCATCTGCCTCATCGAGAACTACATATTTTACTTTTTCAAGATCAATCGCTTTTCTTTCTATCATATCTATCAGCCTGCCGGGAGTGGCTACTACAATGTGTACCCCTCTCTTCAAAGCACGTATCTGCATCACTATGGAAGCACCGCCATATACGGGCTCGGCCAGAATATTCTTTGTAAACTTTTTATATTCCTGTATGTCATTGCAAATCTGCAAACACAATTCGCGTGTAGGACACACGATCAATGCCTGCGGATGTTTATTGGCAGGATCTATTAGTTGTAATAAGGGTAAACCATAAGCGGCTGTTTTTCCGGTACCTGTCTGCGCAAGGCCTACAAAATCTGTGGTGCCGGAAAGTAAGATGGGAATTGCTTTTGATTGGATAGGAGTGGGGGTGGTGAATCCTAATTGTTCTACTGCTTTTACAAGACTCTCATTTAGGCCTAAGCCTTCAAATTCATTCATTAACTTTTTTTAATTTAATGCGCAAAGGTATGTTAATTAAAGCTAACGTAATGTATAGAGCAGGTTAAAGATTTGCCTAAATGGAAGGGAGTAGGGCAGAGTATCGTAGAATATATATCGTAGAATTATTCTTTGGAATAAAGGAATGATTACCCGGGAGTGGAAAATATTGGCATGACTTTTTGAGTATAATACACAGTAATTGAATTTAAAAACAGAATTTTATCAATAAACAAACGTAAAGGTAGCAGCATTGAAAGAATCGGAAAAAATTTTACAACCAACCCTTGGTCCTAGAACACACAATTAAAAAATAAGACATGAAAAATAAAGTAATTCCCATTATTGCCCTGTTATTCTTTGTTTCGCCCTCGCTCTTTTCGCAAGGATTCAAATTCGGAATAAAAGGGGGTGCAAATCTTGGCAAAATATCGGGCCAGACTTTTAAAGATGAATTTACTCTGGGCTACCACGTAGGTGTTTTCGCGACTATTGGAGGAAAACACTGGGGCATTCAACCTGAAGTTTTATTGAGCCAGGTAAATGCGGATACTTCTACCAGATTTAGTGACGTGTATGCTTTCAATCATATCAATAAAATACAATTAAAAGCACTTACTATTCCAATATTATTTAATTACAACCTGAATAAAGTGATTACACTACAGGCAGGTCCTCAGTTTGGGGTCATCCTTGACCAGAATAAAGATTTACTTCAAAATGGAAAAGACGCTTTCAAGTCCGGAAACTTTTCACTGGCAGCAGGTGTACAATTAAATATTTTGAAATTGAGGGTGTACGGGCGTTTCGTGGGTGGTTTAACAGACCTTAAAGATATTGATGCAGCGGATACATGGAAAGCACAAACGATACAATTAGGTGTGGGACTAGTATTGTGATCACCTGCGAATAAATTCGATAGCGTTACTCTCACTCAACTTTATGATGGTAGAAGGTTGATTTTTTGAAAGATCATTTTGTCGGTGTTGGACTATATAATCAACTCCATCTTTAATTTTTTGAGATACTTCATCGAAATTTTGCGGAGACTTTTCTCCAGAAATATTTGCAGAGGTAGAGACCATCGGTTTTTTTAATTGCATAATTAAGTCCCTGCAAAAATCATCATTTACTATTCTGATGGCTATAGACCCATCTTCATTGATAAGTATTCCTGGGAGATTCACTGCGTTTTTAAAAATAGCTGTGGTAGGCTTTTGGGCAGAAGAAATATAGGAAAGTATTTCGGGTGAAGGATTACCTACATAGTCGTGGATCATCTTTTCATCATTTACCAGGATGATCATGGATTTCTTTTCTTCTCTTTTTTTCAACTGGTAAATCCTCTTGATCGCCGCAGCATCTGTTGCATCACAGCCAATTCCCCAGATGGTGTCGGTAGGGTAGAGGATGAGTCCTGAAGATTGTAAGGTGGTAAGACAATTAGTGACGTCAGTGTGGTATTCTTTCATTTTTTATGGGGCAAGAGCGTGATTATGAGTTATTATGGTTTATAAAAGTAATAAATTCTATCATTATTGTCTGACATAAAAATATAGATTTTAACTAAATGCTTACTGGTGTTACGTTACAAGACCACTTCTTTATTATTGTCCTCCTGCTTGTCCCCGTAATTACGGGAACCTTATTGAAGGATGGGTTAGTAGTAGGTACTTAGGATTTATTATATCCTGTATCATTGCTTAATTATATTTGCAAAAAATAAAATCAACCATGGATTTAGAAAAAATGATTCAGGAAGTATGGGATAATCGTGAACTGCTCAAAGACGAAACCTACACCGATGCAATCCGCAATGTAATTGACAAAGTAGATGAAGGAATACTACGAACAGCAGAGCCTGTTACGGTAGCTGTTTTCAACAAAGAAATTGGAAGTTCATGGAAGGTAAATGAATGGGTAAAACAGGCGATCCTATTGTATTTCGCTATACAAAAAATGGAAACATATTCCTTGCCGCCATTTGAATTCTACGATAAAATGAAATTGAAAAAAAATTATAAAGATCTCGGAGTACGTGCGGTACCTCATGCGGTAGCTCGCTATGGAAGCTATCTTGCACGCAATGTAGTGTTAATGCCGAGTTATGTAAATATAGGCGCTTATGTAGATGAAGGAACGATGGTAGATACCTGGGCTACGGTAGGAAGTTGTGCTCAAATAGGGAAACATGTACACCTAAGTGGTGGTGTAGGGATTGGAGGCGTGCTGGAACCTTTGCAGGCGAGTCCTGTTATCATTGAAGACGGATGTTTTATCGGTAGCCGGTGTATTGTGGTAGAAGGAGTGCGTGTGGAAAAAGAGGCGGTGCTGGGTGCTAATGTGGTACTTACTCAATCCACTAAAATAATAGATGTGAGTGGAAGTGAACCGATAGAAACTAAAGGATTGGTTCCATCGCGAAGCGTGGTCATCCCTGGTAGCTATTTAAAGAAATTTCCTGCCGGAGAATACAATGTAAGCTGTGCCCTGATTATTGGGAAGAGAAAAGAGAGTACCGATAAAAAGACAAGTTTGAATGATGCATTGAGAGATTTTAATGTGAGTGTGTAAGAAAAACATAACGGAAAAATAATCTGTTTGCCAAAAAAGCATTTCCTGTATTTTGAATAATATCACCCGCGATTAAAGCTTCTTCAGAAATATTTTTTGCGGCGATGTCTCCTGCAAGTCCATATAGGTAAACGTCTGAAACCCAGGCATCCAAAAATTTTAGAAAAATTTCAGTTTTTTGAAATTAATTCTTCATAAAGCTTTTGATCATTTTTTCTTTTAAAAAGAATACCTATATACATAATTATCACAGTAACTATAATACCTATATTTGACCTATCTAAATGGTGAGTAATTCTATAGATAATATCAAATCCAATCAAGGCTGTTAAGAAAATTATTGAATAATAACCGCTTTGAGAAGCAAAAAAGTTGGGAAGCAAAATAATTTGTTCATCAATATCTGAGGTGGATCTGTTGTAATAACTTATGTATTGTTGAAATACTAAAAATGTTGAATTATCGCAAAGGCTATTAGTAGTGTTAGATGTTTTGGATAATGTTTCATCAAATAAACAGATTTTTTTAAATCCCTTTCTTAATTTAAAATTAATAACAAGAAACCCTCTTGTCAGGAGCCCATTAGAAAGACGTGGTTTATAAGATTTTATGTCTTTCCAATATATCGTTATGCTCTCTTTTTTATTTATATCATCGCTAACTATTTTAAAAAATAAATCATTTAATTCAATTTCGATATTAGATATAAACCGTTTTTTTAGTTTTTTAATAATAAGAAAAAGAGATAAAAAGGCGAAGAGGTAAAATGCAATAGCCAGACCTGGCAAATTAAAGTACAATCCGGTGATAATTGCTAAAAGAACTCCTAATACCAACGTTAACATGGCAAAGAGACCAATTTTAAATAGGGTTACAATCTTACTTTTTAAAATCAATGTATTCATTTATTGAAATTAATTACAATTGATTATAGGCTAACTGAGACGAATTAATGATAATTTAAAGACCAAAAATAACTTTATTTGTTAGAATCTTTTCCAAAATATCCATAAGTTCTGCCATCATTGTGTGTGGTTATAAATATTGCAGGGTCAATGGTACTTCCAGGAAGAATTATGCATTTTATTATAGGTTTCCAGAATCAACTTTATCAGTCTTGACAGACTGATGTTGTTATTAGCAGAAACTGCTTTAGTTCGGTAATTAAAGATTCGCCAAAAATTAAAGTATTCCGATGTGAATAAAAATGGTCTTATTCAAACTTATATTTTTATGTGGAAAAAGATTATATCGGTGCTTACAATTACTATACTTTCATCTCTTTAAAGGCATCTCCTATAAACTTAATAATATCACCCGCGATTAAAGCTGCTTCAGAAATATTTTTTGCGGCGATGTCTCCTGCAAGTCCATGTAGATAAACACCTATAATACAGGCATTCAACGATGAATATTTTTGTGCAACGAGGCCGGTAATAATACCAGTAAGCACATCTCCCGACCCTGCTGTAGCCATTCCCGCATTTCCGGTAGAATTAAAATACCCTTTTCCTTCCGGTGTGGCGATCAATGTATAATGACCTTTTAAAACAATGAAAATGTTCAATTCGTGTGCCTGAGCCAATGCAAGATGAATCCTGTCGAAATCGGAATTACTTTTTCCAAATAATCTTTCAAACTCCTTAGGATGTGGCGTAATGATGCTGTGAGCCGGAATCATTTTATACAATGATTTGTTTTCACTCAAAATATTCAAAGCGTCCGCATCAATAACAATGGGTTTCTTAAATCCCGAAAAAAGATCTTTTAATAATTTTTTGTGAGATCCGTGTCTTCCTATCCCGGGTCCAATACCTACTATATCAAAATCTTTAAAATCCCCGGCATCCTTTATATGTTTTTCTCCAAATACCTTGCACATGGCTTCCGGTACGGAAGTCTGCAAGATGGAATATCCTGTTTCACAGATATAACAGGTGAGTTTTCCAACGCCGCTCCTCAAACATGCCCTGGAACTGAGAACGGCAGCCCCCATCATTCCATAACTCCCTGCTAACAGGCAGGCATACCCGTAATTTCCTTTATTGGAAAATACTTTCCGCCGGGTATATATCTTTTCAATATCTTTTTTATCAATCCATTCAAACTGAGCCATTTCTTTTTCTTCATATTCTTTTGATAGACCGATGTCGAGTAAAACGACCTTGCCGGTATATGGCTCATTTTCCGGTAATAAGAAAGCCAATTTTTGATTTTGAAAAGAGAGGGTATAATCTGCGTTGATAATTGTTTGATGGCCCTCATCTGACCGGGAAGCAGGAGACAGGCTACTTTTATCAATGTATAATCCGCTTGGAACATCAATTGATATTACTTTACTACTATTTGCATTGATATATCTTATTAATGCTGAAGCCAAACCAGCCGGTTTTTTATTGAGTCCGGTTCCGAATAAAGTATCCATTACCAAATCATTTTTTGATAATGCAGGAAATGATTTCTCATTGGTGAGAAGAAATACTTCCGCAGAAGTGGATTTGATCTTTTTCAGGTTACTTTCAAAATCGGGAGAGCCTAAAGCTTTTCCCGCAATAATATAGACGGAAACTTTATATTTTTCTTTCGATAAAAGCCTTGCAATAGCAAGCCCATCACCGCCATTATTACCTTTCCCGCAGAAAATTTTTACAGGAGTATCCATATCAAATGACTGAACAATCCATTTGAAACAAGCCATAGCAGCCCGCTCCATAAGATTGATAGATTCTACCGGTTCATGGCTGATGGTATATGAATCCCAATTCCTGATTTGTGAGACTGAAAATATTTTCATGGTGAGTGGTGCCTTATGTATGTGACTAAAAATGTTAAGATTTCCCAACAAGCTAATCTCTCTAAACCTTTCTAAACAATCTATTCCGAAACCTTTCGGAACTAATTTTTACATTCTATCACAAATACCTTTCCCTGATGATTTTGATATGGTGTGCAAGGTGGCCCGCAATAGTAAAGCCCATTGCGTTTGCACTCATTTCATAATCACTTGCTTTTCCAGGAAAATTTAATTGCTCCTGTGAAAAACTATTGAAAAGGAGTTCGGTTGATCTTCTCACTGCTATAAATTCATCTACCAGATCATCCCATTTTCTTGCAGATCCGTGAGCATTGGCAGTATAATCTTTCTCATCAAAGGAAGGGAGGATGTGATCATCTCTTCTGGAAAAAGCCAGTGCGCGATAGTTGAAAACCCGCTCTGTATCTATGATGTGCTGAAGTAATTCCTTTATACTCCATTTCCCGTCAGCATATTTATAATCATATTTTTCTTTTGGAATAGAATGAAAGAAAGTGCCGGCATACTTTCGCTGGTTTGTAAGTGCTTCCATAATATCTTCCTCTACCACCAGTTTTATATAAGTATTAAAATAAGGAGGGTAGGTATTGGCATCTGGCTTGGGCATTTGTATTTTATTATTGAGTTAAAGTAAATTGTTTTCTTCCGGTAAACTACTAAGAGGCTCTCTGAAAATGATAGTAAAAAATTTGTGTGACCGCAAAAAGTAGCTGATCTTTTTATCAACTTCGATAGAGGCCCAATAAAAATTTCGTCTTCAAACAACTTCTAATAAATCTCTGTTACAAAAGTAATTTTTTTGCCCCTATTCATCATTCAAAAAAAAGCCCGGTAGTATGTACACTGCCGGGCCTTGGAATTATTGAGATAAATAGGGATTACTGAATATGTCAAGAACTAATCATAAACATGAAATGAACCGATACCTTACAGCTATTCATATTTCAGTTCATGTTATATGAAAAGCTAAAAATAGTGCCTAAATTTTCTTGGAAAGGTACAGTTTGTATTATGAGATAGAAAGCGTGCTATTCATCTAAGAGTCCCTGTGGCGTGGGCTGGACAAATGCGCGGAGCGATCAGGTTGTCCTTGATTTTTTGTTTCTTTTGCATCAAGGCAAAAGAAAAAGCAAAAAAACAGCAACAACAAAAGCGATTTTCGAAACCCTCTGGAATTATTTTCTCTTGATATAATTTAAAATTAGGTGCAAAGGGTTTCGATGCAATCATAGTATTTCCTTGCACTCGATCACGGTGAAATTCAACAGAAAGCAAGACTGTAAAAGATTCACATTTAATCAGCAGACCCTGAATAAGTTAATTTCTGTTTCTTCTTCTCACTTTTGATTTGGGTAATCTCTTTTCTTTATCTGCTTTTAAAGTAGAAGCAAGTTTTACCGCATTGTAAGCATTGAGTTCCCCTCCGGTAATTGAAATGTCTGAAAGGTTTACCATGACGGGGTCTCCTCCTGTATTTACATTCTTTTGAGTACCGGGCAAGATGACTTTTTCTTTTATCGGCGCTACTGAATTATCTATAACATATTTTACCTGTTCAGCGCTGAGATCGGGAAAGTATTCACGAATAATAGCGGCTACCCCTGCCACTACCGGAGTTGCCATACTGGTTCCAGAATAGTTTCCGTATTTATTGTAGGGAAGTGTTGAATAAATATCTACACCGGGGGAGAATAGATCCACCGTTTTTTTTCCATAGTTACTAAAACTCGCTGTAAAACCGCCGTTGGTTGCATCGCCGCTGGCACCTACAGTAATGAAATTTTTTGCCACTCCCGAATGATCCTCGAAAACAGGATTTGGGAAGTTCTGAACTGAATCAACATCCTTCGCATCATTTCCTGCTGCGTGTATCAGAAGTACGTCTTTACTTTCTGCGTATTTAACTGCATCATCTACCCATGGTTTCTGGGGCGAAAATCCTTTTCCAAAACTCATGCTGATCACTTTAGCACCATTGTCAACCGCATAACGGATAGCATTGGCAATATCTTTATCATGTTCATCGCCATCCGGCACTGCACGTATCATCATAATTTTTACATTATCGGCAATCCCGTTTATTCCTAAATTATTGTTACGCACAGCAGCAATGATCCCGGAGCAATGAGTGCCATGAGAAGGTGTACCGGCCATTACATCACTATTACCATAAAATCGGTCATTGATATCATTAGGATTATCTTTTACGATATCTGCCCTGAAATCTTTTGGAGGTGTAGAAGCAGCTTCACCTTTACGTACTTTGCCACGAAAGAAATCAAGGAATTCCTGATTAGAGGCGTCATAAGCATTATTTCCTTTTGCCATTTCCAGATTAATGGAAGCCGCCATTTGAGCGTAAGGATCAGTAGGCGTATAACTCTGCAGGTCTTTTCCGGTAAAATCTGCTTTGCCCAAATCTTTCGCAATGATTGAATCCCCTTTTTCAAGAACGGGTAAGATCCTTTGATACTGCAATAATTCCACCGGATCTATTCCGTTTGTTACATCGTCTTTCGCTCTGAGATAGGTCGCATATTCTGCTTTCTGATCTACATTCATTTTAGTACTGTCAGGATTGTTATCGTATTTCGATTTCAGTTTCCAATATAATCTGGCAGATTCTTGAGAATCCTGGTGCAGGTTCCGGCCATCTTTTCCGCCTATAAAATTCCATCCATATACATCATCTACATATCCGTTGTGGTCATCATCAATTCCATTACCGGGTATCTCTCCGGGGTTGTGCCACAACACAGGCTTCAAATCTTCATGTAATGTATCTACGCCGCTGTCTATTACGGCTACAATTACAGGCTGACTTTTTCTTCCTTTTAAAAAGTCGTAGGCTTTATCAAGGCTTATTCCGTAATATCCGGTAGTAGCTCTGTCCAATTGATACCAATTGTGTGGTGCAACTTTTACCGAATCAGTGGTACCAAGACCCGACTTAGATTGTGTAAAACCTGAAAGAGGGAATAAAGCCACCATGGCCATTCCCAAAAGAAATTGTTTATTTTTTATGATCATTTGTTTTTCAATTGATTATTAGGAGCAAAGATTTATTATTTACTTTAAAGGGAAACACCATTTAAAATAATTAAAGAATATTTACAATTTTAGATAAAAGATTAAGGTGCCTAAACGGTAAATTTAATTCCCTGCGCCAAAGGAAGTGTGTCAGAATAATTGATGGTATTGGTCTGCCTGCGCATATACACTTTCCATGCATCGCTACCGCTTTCCCTGCCGCCACCGGTTTCTTTTTCACCGCCGAAGGCACCGCCGATCTCAGCACCGGATGTTCCTATATTTACGTTGGCTATACCGCAATCGCTACCTGCATAAGAAAGGAAAGTTTCTGCTTCCCGGAGATTTAAGGTAAAAATAGCACTGGATAATCCCTGTGGTACGTTATTTTGTATTGCGATCGCTTCTTCAATTGTTTTGTATTTTATTAAATACAAAATAGGTGCAAAGGTCTCGTGCTGCACTATGTCCATATCGTTAGAAACTTCTGCTATACATGGCTTTACATAACACCCGCTTTCAAATCCTTTACCGGAAAGTACTTCGCCGGCAACTGCCATTTTTCCGCCTTGTTTTTTTATCAGGGCAATCGCATTGAGATAAGCCTTCACTGCATCCTGGTCTATCAAGGGACCTACATGATTTTCTTCTTTAAGAGGATCACCGATTTTCAATTGTTTATAAGCATTTACCAATTTCTTTTTAAATGCATCGTAAACATCCTCGTGAATAATAAGACGGCGGGTGGTAGTACAACGCTGTCCGGCGGTACCTACTGCACCAAATAAAGAACCAATCAATGCAATATTTAGGTCTGCCTCTTTAGAAATAATAATGGCATTATTACCTCCCAATTCAAGCAAACTCTTACCAAGCCGTGCCCCCACAGCCACGCTTACTGCTTTGCCCATTCTGGTAGAACCCGTTGCGGAAACCAGCGCTACTTTAGGCTCATTGCAAAGCCATTCTCCAGCTTCCCGCGCGCCGGTAATCAAATTACATACTCCGTCGGGAACTTTATTTTCCTTGAAAACTTTTGAAATAATATGCTGACAGGCAATCCCGCTAAGAGGTGTTTTTTCGGAAGGCTTCCATATACATACATCTCCGCAAACCATTGCTATCAAGCTGTTCCAGCTCCATACTGATACAGGGAAATTAAATGCTGAAATGATTCCCACTATTCCCAAAGGGTGATACTGATCGTACATTCTGTGTCCGGGTCTTTCGCTGTGCATGGTAAGCCCGTATAATTGACGTGAAAGCCCAAGTGCAAAATCACTGATGTCAATCATTTCCTGTACTTCGCCCATACCTTCCTGTAGGCTTTTTCCCATTTCGTAGCTCACCAGTTTACCAAGATTCTCTTTATTTTTTCTAAGTTCATTTCCTACTTGCCGTATAATCTCACCGCGTCGGGGAGCGGGCCATGAGCGCCATTCCAGGAATGCATTCTGTGCGGTTTCTATTACATAATCAAAACTTCTTTTATCACAGGAGTTGATGGTGGCAATCAATTTTCCGTCAACAGGGGAGAAGGATTTTATCTTTTCTCCTGAGGCAGCTATCCATTTGGTGCCGGTAGAAACACCCTTGTTCAATTCTGAAATCTTTAATTCTTTTAAAAAGTTTTGCATGATTTGCTTTTTTTTGTTTGGTATTTTGTTTAAATATCACATTATACAAAATTATCGGATACCTTTTTAATATTGTTCTTTTTCGTTTGGAAAATCTTTTGATTTTACATCAATAATGTATTTTTGAACAGCACCTGTTACCATTTCCTGGAGATTGAGATAAGTCCTCAAAAAACGCGGCTTAAATTCTGTATTGATTCCGAGCATATCGTGCATTACAAGTACTTGTCCATCGCAACCGCTGCCCGCACCAATCCCGATAGTTGGAATATTGAGTTGCAGAGAAACTTCTGTCGCCAATGTCGCCGGTATCTTTTCAAGTACGACTCCAAAACATCCTGCTTCCTGTAAAAGCAATGCGTCTCTTTTTAATTTTTCCGCTTCTTCCTCTTCTTTCGCTCTTACAGTGTAAGTACCAAATTTATAAATAGATTGAGGAGTTAAACCTAAATGTCCCATTACAGGAACGCCCGCGCTTACAATGCGTTTTACAGAATCAACTACTTCTTCCCCGCCTTCCAGTTTAATGGCATGAGCGCCGGTTTCTTTCATAATTCTTATGGTAGAGTTCAGCGCTTCTTTGCTGTTGCCCTGATAACTTCCAAAAGGAAGATCTACGATTATCAAAGAACGGTTACAACCCCGCACCACGGAACCAGCATGATAGATCATCTGATCGAGTGTAATAGGCAATGTGGTTTCGTGCCCCGCCATTACATTGCTCGCACTGTCACCTACCAGTATAATATCAATTCCTGCTGCATCAAAAATTTTTGCAAAAGAATAATCATACGCTGTGATCATAGCAATTTTTTCACCAGCCTCTTTCATCTTCTGCAAAGTATGAGTAGTAATTTTTTTTACTTCTTTATTTACTGGCATAACTATTTTTTTTAGAGAGGCGACAGGTGGGAAATGGCTCTGCATTAGAATAAAACATTCCTTGGAGCAATCGCTATTGCAAAAGTAGATTTTTTTAATGAGCTAATTGGCAGTTCCCTTCACTTCTTGCCACAGATGCTGAATAAGGCCGTCTGCAAGTCCAATCTTGGGAACATAAATTTCTGTAGCCCCCGCCCATCGCATGGCGCTGATGTAAATTTTCAAAGCCGGTACAATCACATCGGCACGGTCTTCTTTTAATTTATAAATATTAATACGGTCATGAAGGGAAACATTGCTTAATTCTTTATAATAATCGCGCAGGAGATCCATTGGTAAAGGCTTCCCTTCCTTACGCTTACTGATCGAAAATACTTTATTAATATTACCTCCCGAGCCAATAGCCGTAATGGCTTTGAAACCTTTTGTTTTTGTTTTTACGATATTCTTCATTTCATTCCAGGCTGTATCAGGCACTTGCTCTTTTAGTAACCGGATGGTACCAATGTTAAAAGACTCTTTAAACACCATTTCATTATTATTAAAGAAAGTGAGTTCGGTACTGCCACCGCCTACATCAATGTATAAATAAGAATGATCTTTATCGAGATTTTCGGCAATGTGATTTTCAAAAACCAGAGAGGCCTCATTGCTCCCGGAAACTACTTCGATCTCTATTCCTGTTTCCTGCTTTACAAGAGAAATGATCTCCGGGGTATTGGACGCATCCCGCATCGCAGAAGTAGCACAGGTTTTCATTGCCTTCACTTCAAACGCCTTCGTTAAACTCAAAAACCCCCTCATGGTATCAAGGAGTAAATTAATTCTGTGGTCAGATATTTTGCCGGTATCAAATACGTCGAACCCAAGTCTCAGCGGTACTCTTACGAGAGTTAGTTTGGTAAACAAATCCTTGTGATTATCGTCCGTCGAAACTTCTGTAATAAGCAACCTTGCTGCATTACTACCGATATCTATTGCTGCGAGTCTCAATATTTTTAATATTTTTTCTTTAAAAGATAGTTATAGATTTCTATTTGTGAACGTACTTTTTTAAGTCCTTCATTTTCCACATATTTGTTAGAAAGTTCATTGTCCAGTAACCTTGCTTTTACATTGTCTTCAAACTGAATATCGAGAATATCCTTCAGTTCCTGTTGAATATTTTTATCGAAAACAGGGCAAGCCACTTCCACACGATGATTCAGGTTTCTCAGCATCCAGTCGGCAGATGAAATAAAGTATTTCTCCTTACCATCGTTATGAAATATCATCACACGGGCATGCTCCAGGTATTCATCTACAATGCTGATTGCTTTCACTTTTTTTCTGAATTTTTTATTCTGGGTAAACATGCAGCATATCCCTCTTACCACCATTTTTATTTTTACACCTGCACGTGCTGCTTCGTACAATTTCAATATCAGTTCTTCATCACTCAGGGAATTTACTTTCAGAATGATGGAAGCCGGCTTATTCGCTCTGGCGCTCTTAATTTCTTTATCAATAAAGGAATTTAATTCTTTTCGCATGATAAAAGGGCTTACCAATAATCTGTTACAGACTTTCAGCAATTGTACATTCTTCGGATTTTCCAGGTAATTGAATATTCTGTTCACATCAGCCATGATGTGGCCATTGGCCGTAAGAATACAGTGATCACCGTAAGTATTGCTCGTCTTCTCATTCAGGTTTCCGGTACTTACAAAACCATAATAAGAGGATTGATTTTGTACTTTCCGTTTGATGATACATAGTTTGGCGTGTACTTTTACATTAGGCAGGGCAACCAATACCTTTACGCCTGCCTCTTCCAGGATCTCTTTCCATTCCAGGTTGGCTTCTTCATCGAAGCGCGCCCGTAGTTCCAGAAAAACAGTGACGGATTTCCCATTCCTTACCGCATTGGTAAGCGCGTTGATTATATTGGATTCCCCCGCAAGCCGGTAGCACGTGATCTTTATGCTCACCACATCCGGGGCTATGGCCGCTTCGCGTAATATATCAATGACAGAATCAAAAGAGTGATAGGGAAAATTCAGCAATACGTCTCTTTGTAAAATAATCTTCATCACACTTTTTACATTTTGCAAAAGAGGATGAATAAATGGTTTCTTTCTCAAACTTTTTTTCGGAAATACCGCTTCAGGGAAATTCATGAAATCTTTAAAGTTGTGAATCCTTTCCCCGGATTCAAGATTGTCTTTAGTAGATAATCCCAACCTCTTGATCAGATAATTTAAAAGGTCGCTGTCTATCTCCTTGTCGAATACGAAACGTACCGGTTTACCTTTTTTCCGATTCTTTAACCCTTTTTCTATTTTTTGAATAAGGGAAGTAGAAACATCATTGTCAATATCAATCTCTGCATCGCGGGTAACTTTTATGATATGCGATGAAAAAGTGTCATAGCTGAAAAATGAAAATATCTGCGGGAGGCAATATCGGATCACATCTTCCAGCAAAATAATATAATGACCATCATCCATTGATGGTAAAATGACAAAACGTGGTAATCTTGTAGGGACAGATACCAATGCAAATCTTTGAGGGATCGTTCCGTCGGATTTAGATAATTTACAGGCAAGGTAGATGGACTTATCGTGCAGGGTAGGAAATACGCGGAGGTTTTCCAGCATGAGTGGAACAATATAACTTCTCACCGAATCTGTGTAGTATGAGAGCACGGATTTTTGCTGCTCAGGATTGAGTTGTTGATCGTTTACAATAAATATTTTTTGCTTCTTAAGTTCTTCTAAAATAATTTTCCACGTGCGTGTAAATTGATTCTGATGGTTGGCAACTATGAAATTAATCTCTTCCAGAATGGCTCCAGGAGAGGATTCCACATGCATATTGGGCACCTTGTTGCCAAGCTCTATCATACGCCTCAATGTAGCTACCCTTACCCTGAAAAATTCATCCAGGTTGTTGGAAAAGATACCCAGGAAACGTATCCGTTCTCTTAAGGGAACAGTCTGGTCGCCTGCTTCCTGAAGCACCCTGCCATTAAAAGCAAGCCAACTGATATCCCTGACAATTATTTTACGTTTATCCATATCTGTTACATTAATGATCCCTGTATATGTTATATGGTAATTATTATAAAGATTCTTCTTCAGGCGATACGGTCTCCACTTTGCCGCCTGCTGCCAGCACCTCTTTTGTTTCCATAGCCAACTCTGCCGACTGATCATTGCTTTTTACCAGTACATCAGGCCTGATCAATTTTATCAACTCCGATAAAGCCCCTTCATCAAATACCACCACATTATCAACCATCACCAGGGAGGCAACAACAAAAGCTCTTGCATTTTCATCGTTGTGAGAATGATTTTCTCCCTGGTCTTTTTTTAGAGAAGCGTCTGAAACTATTCCCACAAAAAGAACATCTGCGAATGAGGCTGCTTTTGCGAGAACGGTAACATTACTTTCATTTAACACATCAAAATCGCCGGTGATAAGTGCAATCGTTTTGCTTTTTAGCCTCAGGCGTAATGCTTCCTGTTTTACTTCATCCAACTTCAATATCCTGCTGCGGATGGAATTGCTCTTTTTCATTCTTGTTTTTATTTTTATAAATTAATAATCCGAAACAAATAAGACCTACGACAACTATGATAGTGGTAGTTACTCCCCACATAAGCCATCCAAAAGAAATATTATTCACATTGTAGATCAAAAGCACTTGTTGGACGGCAACGGGAAAAGCACCTAATCCACCGGGAGAAACGATCATAGCAAACGTAACCAGTGAAAGCACGCTAAATGCAGCACCAATACTAAGATGAGAGGTAGCGGAAAGCGCTGAAAAACCTATATAGGTTTCTATCAGATAAGTGGACCAGATGAAAATGGTATGTCCTAAAAATGCCTTTCTTCTTTTCAAATGAATGATGGTGGTAAACCCTTCCTTCAATCCTGTAAACAATCCATTTGCCTTACTTATCAAAGGGTTGCTGCTATATCTTTTTAAAATCCATCTTGCCATTAGCAATCCTCCAGTCATTAAAATAATCAGGATAATGATCCAGAGAGAGGCTGCCTGCTTGTGACTGGACAACTGATCTATTTTACTTCTGAAAAAGTCACTTACCGTTTCTATCTGTATCAGGAAAGTGATCACAATGATGAGAAAATAGCAAAACAAATCAAAGACTCTTTCCAAAAGGATCGTACCAAATAATTTTGTCACCGGTATTTTTTCATAGCGCCCCAGTAAAGTACATCGCAATACTTCACCGGCACGGGGCAAAAATGTATTCGCAAGATAACCGCACATAGTGGCGTAAAAAGTATTGGAAACGGAAGGGCGATATCCCATAGGTTCTATAAGGATCTTCCATCGTATGGCACGGCTGATGTGGCCCAGAATGGTAACTATGAACACCGGAACCAGATAGATATATTGGGCATTTAATAGAGATTCTTTGAATTGTATTTTTTCTACCGAAGTCATTTTGCTTAATTGCCACCACGTTAAAAAAATACCAATTCCCAGGAAAAGAATGTATTGCAGTACAGAAAATATTTTCTTCTTCATAAAGATTTACAAGATAATCAGATTTTAATTTATTCGCTTATTAAAAGATTATCAATTAATCTTACATCACCCATAAAAGCAGCCACAAGAATAATCAAATTCCCGTCATTTTCAAATTCGTTGATCAAATCAAGGCTGCCACTTTTTGCCAGTTCAAGATATTCCACTTTGAATCCTGCTTCTTTCAAACGACCCATTGCTTCTTTCTTTAAATTCTGAAAATGATAAGGAGTAAGCTGGTCTCTGATCCATACCAATTGCCGGTGAAGCTCTGCTGCAGATTCTTTTTGAGAGGCACTCAGTCTCCTGTTTCTGCTGCTCATGGCAAGGCCGTTTTCCTCACGAAGAATCGGGCATATTACCACTTCAATTTTTTCGTGCATCAATTCAATCAACCTCCTGATTACCATACATTGTTGAAAATCTTTTTGTCCGATGAAGAGACGATCGGGATTTACTGCCTTAAGTAGTTTTTCCACAACGAGGCATACTCCCTGAAAATGGCCGGGACGAAATTTCCCCTCCAGGATCGTTTCAAGATAGCCGAGATCATAATGCTTTTCACGTGAGGCGGCATTGGGATAAATTTCTATCTCATCAGGCATAAATAATACATCACATCCATTCTCCTCGAGAAGTAAAACATCCTCATCCATCGTTTTCGGGTATTTTTCAAAATCATCCTGATTGTTGAATTGGGTGGGATTTACGAAAATGCTACACACCGTTAATTGAGAAAGTGACTTACATTTATTTATCAGTGACAAATGCCCGCTATGGAGTGCTCCCATGGTGGGTACAAAACCAATGGAAGTTAGAGTTTGCCTTTGTTTATCCAGATAATTTTCCAGGTCTTTTGAATGTTTGAATAAGATCATCATGCTTTGTAATTGTGTGCTCTATTGAGTTTACGTTGTGTAAAAGAAAAAAAATGGTAACTTTGCCGCCTGATAAAAAGAAAGATTAAGCTAATTAACCATTTGTAAATGTCGACAAAGAAAAGAATTTTATTTATAGCCAACGAAATGTCTCCGTATCTGGAGATGACTGAATTTGCAGAAATCGTGAACAAACTTGCTGTAAAATCCAACGAAAGCGGAATGGAAGTACGCTGTATCATGCCCCGCTTTGGAATGATCAATGAGCGCCGGCACCGGCTGCATGAGGTGGTTCGCCTTTCAGGTATTAATGTTTCTGTTGATGGTGATGATTATCCTTTGGTAATTAAAGTAGCTTCTCTTCCCAATGCGAGATTACAAATCTATTTTCTTGACAATGAAGATCTCTTCAAAAGGAAATCTTTATTTCATGATGAAAATGAAAAATGGTTTACCGACAATGCTTTAAGAACAGTGCTGTTTTGTAAAGGAGCACTTGAGACTGTAAAGAAATTCGGATGGCCTCCTGATATCATACATTGCAGCGGATGGATGACAGGACTTATACCATTGTACATAAAAACTGCTTATAAAAAAGAACCCGTTTTCAGTAATTGTAAAGTGATCTATACCATCGGGCAGAATACTTACAAAGAAAAGATGGGAGCGGAGTTCTCTTCCGTAGCCACTATCAATTCAAATATCAAGGATAAGGATATGGAGTTTTACAACGAAGGCAGCAACACCGACATGTTCAGAGGAGGTGCCCACTTTGCCGACGCGGTTACTTTCGGCGCAGCCAAAGTAGATAAAAAACTACAGGATGAGTTCGGAAAAGTACGCGGCAAAAAAGTTTTGAAATACAATGAGACGTCAGATTTAACAGACTATTTACAATTGTATTCCGACCTTGCCGATAAATAATTCTCGTTCCTTATTGCCCATTTCAAATCTTACTTTTAAGTGTCTAAAAACCAATACAAATCTGCGGTTACAGGATTTCTGATTTTACTTATTTTCGCTATTGGGTGTACTAAAATTGACACCACCAGTCTTGGGCAAGATCTTATTCCATCTGTTGATAATATCCATACATTCGATACTACTTTTAATGTGATCGCCATTAATTACGATAATATAGCTCAATGTGATACAGTACATCGAAATGACCTTCAGGCGTTGGGCCTTATTTCGAATGATCCTTATTTTGGAAAAACAAATGCAGCGATTTATGTAGAGATGAAACCATCTTATTTCCCCTATAATTTTCCGGTCGCTTCTCCCGATAGCCTGGTGGTAGATTCTGCAGTGTTGGTTTTAAAATATTCTTACTCTTTTGGTGATACCAATGCATTGCAAAAAATAAATGTGTATCAACTGTCAGATAGCTTTAAAGTTGGGAACAACTACACTTCCTGTACCGCTCTGGGATTTGACAACTCAGTGTTATATGGAACAAAAACTTTCTACCCCTATCAACTTAAAGATTCTGTTCACGCTCTTAAGGAAGAGGCATCTTCTCAGTTAAGAATTCCTATCCTCACCTCGCTGGCTCAAAGTATGATCACAGATTCTGCAGGTATTTTTCGTACAGACCAGAATTTCGTTGATTTTTTCAAAGGATTTGCGATTGTGGCCGACCAGAATTTCCCTGGCCAGCAGGCACTCAGCTATTTTGATCTTACCTCTGCCAGTAGCCGTCTGGCAATTTATGTGAGGGCTACCAATAAGGGAGTTACGGATACTACTGTAATCAGTTTTGGTGTATCAGGACTTACAGGTCAGGCCAATTCGGTCATACACGATAGGGGGACTTCCGAAATTACAGCCCATCTCAATCATCCCGCACAAGGAGATAGCCTTGTTTATATTCAAACATCTCCAGGCAGTTATGCCCTGCTGACCATACCTGGACTTACCGGTTTATCAAACAGAGTGATCAACCGGGCAGAATTAATAGTAGATCAGGAGTATTCACCCAACTCATACAATGATATTTTCAATGCACCGGTGAATCTATATATTGACGCAAAAGATCCTGGCATAAGCCCCGATTCATATATTCCACTTCCTTGTGATTTCACCTCTACAGAATTGCAAAGTAATTTTGCCACGATGGGAGGCGGCTTGAAGCAGGCAAAGGATAATATGGGAAATAATATCGGCGAATATGTTTTCAATATTTCAAGGTACCTGCAGTCTATCGTTACCAAAGGAAAAACGAGTCTCACTTTGAGATTAAGCGCTCCCAATTATGTGAATTACACCTCTACTTACACCGATTGGTGCGGGCAGGGAATTATTCCGATCTCATTCGTAAGAAATAATATTGGTAATGGAAGAGTAAAACTGAACGGTAGCAATAACACACCAACCAGGATGAGGTTACATATTGTCTATTCAGTTCTGTAAATAAGATGATTTGAAAGAACCGGTAAACGAATTTCATTTTGTCCTCTCAACGTGAAGCCATAATTTTGCCTCCAAAAAAAACATAACATGCCCTATCTTTTTACGTCCGAATCAGTGAGTGAAGGACATCCTGATAAAGTCGCTGACCAAATAAGCGATGCATTGATTGATAATTTTCTTGCCTTTGATCCCCAAAGTAAAGTTGCCTGCGAAACCTTAGTAACCACCGGACAAGTAGTACTTGCCGGCGAAGTGAAATCCAAGGCCTATCTTGATGTACAGGAGATAGCGCGCGAAGTGATTCGTAAGATCGGATATACAAAAAGTGAGTACATGTTTGAAGCCAATTCATGTGGTATTTTTTCGGCTATACATGAGCAGTCATCTGATATAAACCAGGGAGTGGTAAGAAAAAATAAAGAAGACCAGGGTGCCGGTGACCAGGGTATGATGTTTGGCTATGCTACCAATGAGACTTCAAATTATATGCCTCTGGCGCTTGATATTGCACATAACCTTCTAATAGAACTTGCAGCCTTAAGAAGAGAAAATAAAGAGATTAAATATTTACGACCTGATGCTAAGAGCCAGGTTACTCTTGAATACAGCGACGATAATAAGCCGGTTAGGATTGATGCAATCGTTGTTTCTACCCAGCACGATGAGTTCGATAAAGATGACAATAAAATGCTGAAGAAAATTTCTGATGATGTGAAGAAGATTTTGATTCCGCGCATGAAGAAAAAGTATCCAAAATATGCTCACTTTTTTAATGATAAAATAAAATACCACATTAACCCTACCGGCAAATTTGTAATAGGTGGCCCGCATGGTGATACCGGCCTCACCGGAAGAAAAATAATTGTAGATACTTATGGCGGGAAAGGCGCTCACGGTGGTGGTGCTTTCAGCGGAAAAGATCCAAGTAAAGTTGACAGGAGTGCTGCTTATGCAGTAAGACATATTGCAAAAAATCTGGTAGCGGCAGGAGTTTGCGACGAAGTACTGGTGCAGGTTTCTTATGCTATCGGTGTAGCACAACCTACCAGCATTAATGTAAATACGTATGGTACATCCAAGGTGAGTTTAACCGATGGTGAGATAGCAAAGAAAGTGGAATCTATTTTTGATATGCGCCCTTACTTTATTGAGCAACGCCTTAAACTCCGCAACCCGATTTATCAGGAAACTGCATCCTACGGCCACATGGGAAGAAAGAATGAAGTAGTAACAAAAACTTTCAAATTACCCAACGGGCCTGATAAAAAGATAAAAGTAGAATTGTTCACATGGGAAAAACTGGATTATGTGCCTAAACTAAAAAAGGCATTTGGAATAAAATAAATCCTCCGTTATATTTTTTAATGAAACCATAGGGAATAAAAGACCTATGGTTTTTTATTTTTGTACCTTTATATATACTATTATTAATGACACATTTTTTGTTCATTCCTAAAAGGCCATCATAAAAAATAAATTATTTAGTTAGTAAGCAACAATCTAAAAAGTGAGACCACCACACAAAACATTTACCCAACAACACCGCCCCAAAAAGAATCTTCTGATTGGAAGTATTTCTGCTGTAATTACCGCTATGAAAAATGGCGAACAATTAGAAAGGATTTATTTACAAAACACCATTTCTTCGCCGGAGGCTGATGAATTAAAACAGGTTGCTCTGGAATTTGAAGTGCCTGTAAATAAAGTACCCTTTGAAAAAATAAGAAACTTTAATCTGGAGAATCCCAAAGGATGTATTGCTGTAAAATCAAAAATAAAATATCAAAATTTACAGGATGTAATTTCATTGGTTGTTGAAAACGGAGAAATTCCTTTGTTGCTGATGCTGGATGGAATTACAGACATCCGGAATATCGGTGCCATTGCGCGTACAGCGTACTGTTGCGGTGTACATGCCATTGTAATTCCGGAGAAAGGAGTAGGTGCTTTGAACGAAGATGCCATCGGTACTTCTGCCGGAGCACTTGAAATTATTCCTGTTTGCCGTGTAAAAAGCTTGCACAATGCCATTGATGAAATGCACCTGAATGGTATCAAAGTTTTTGTAAGTGAAATGACAGCAACAGAAAATATTTTTAATATTGATCTTAAAGAGCCGTGTGCCGTGATCATGGGTAGTGAAGATAAAGGCGTTCAGCCATCCCTCTATAATGTGTGCGATGATCGCTTCAAAATTCCGATGCGAAAGGATTTTGAATCCCTGAATGTTTCTGTCGCAGCAGGAATGATCTTATACGAAGCAATGAAGCAGAGAATGGAGTAATTATTTTATCTGCTAATTGTTAAAAGCAGTAAAAAAAAATGACAATAAAGTTTTCATTTTTTTTCAATAACTAATAATGCGATAATTTTAGGAATGCAACAGTTGAAACTCATAGAATGCCCCCGCGACGCCATGCAAGGATGGAAAACTTTTATTCCTACTCAACAGAAAATTGACTACATCAATCAATTACTTAAAGTAGGCTTTGATACGATTGATTTCGGAAGTTTCGTTTCGCCAAAGATCATCCCTCAAATGGCGGATACCAAAGAAGTAGTTGAAAAACTGGATACACAAAATACCGATACAAAATTACTGGCTATCATCGCAAATGTTCGTGGAGCAGAGGATGCTGCATCATTTGAAAAAATAACATACCTCGGATTTCCATTTTCCATTTCTCCAACTTTCCAGATACGCAATACCAACAGTACCATCACCGAATCAATGGAGAGAGTAAAAGAAATAATTCATATCTGTGATAAAAACGAAAAGATACCGGTGATCTATATCTCAATGGCATTCGGAAATCCTTATGGAGATGAATACAATGAAGACATCGTCTTAGATTGGATCCGCAAATTGACCGGTGAAGGAATTCAAATCATATCTCTGGCCGATACGGTTGGCCTCGCTCATACTTCACAGGTATCTTCACTCGTAAAAAAAGTAGTAACCGAATTTCCAGATATTGAGACGGGTGTTCATCTTCACTCTACAAGTGCCAATTGGAAAGAAAAAATAGAAGCTGCTTTACAAAACGGATGCCGGCGGTTTGACGGTGCCCTCAAAGGATTTGGCGGTTGCCCAATGGCAGAGGATGAACTCGTGGGGAATATGAATTCGGAATTAATGATTCCTTATTTCAGGCAATTGGGCTTTCTCCAAAACATACAGGAAGAGGCATTGATAACGGCCGGAGAAATGGCGTCAAAAACGTTCGTGTAAAATGCAATTCTTATTACCTTTTCAGATACCGCCTTGTCCTTTCAACATTACTTACCATGATAAAATTTTGCTGATAGGTTCCTGTTTTTCGGAAGAGATCGGAAATGAAATGAAGGAATTAAAGCTGGATGTACTCCAGAATCCAAATGGTATCTTATACGATCCCATAAGTATTGCAGAATCACTCATTTCTTATGTTGAAAATAAACCTTTCTCTGTAGAAAATATTTTTGAGATGAATGGTTTATGGCATAGCTGGAAACACCACTCTGCCTTTTCGGGAATCAGCAAAGAAGAAGTTTCAAAAAAAATTAATAAATCACAATCATACGCACACGCTTTTTTAAAGAAGGCCCATTTTCTCATCATCACCCCCGGAACAGCCTTTAGCTATCAATTAAAAGATAATCATGAAAAAGTAGCAAACTGTCACAAAGCGCCTTCCGGTTATTTTGTAAAAACGTTGTTGACGGCGGAGGAAATACAATCCGGTTTATTGAGTGCAATTTCAAATATTGAATTAATGAATCCGGAATTGAAAATTATCTTTACCATTAGCCCGGTACGGCATGTAAGAGATGGGGTTGTAGAAAACAACCGCAGCAAAGCCAGATTGATAGAAGCGGTACATTCTGTGTGCGCCCAAAAGCAAAATACTTTTTATTTTCCTTCTTATGAACTGGTGACAGACGTTTTAAGAGATTATCGTTTTTATAAGAACGATCTGGTACATCCCAATAGTACAGCCGTCAGCTTTGTGTTTGAAAAATTCATTGAATGTTTTCTGGATCTCCCTTCCAAAGAGATCCTGGCAGAAATGAGGAAACTTACCTCCTCTGTAAAACACAAACCTTTTTTTGAAAAAAGCTTATCTCATCAAAAATTTGTTCTTGCACAAAGAGAGTATATTTCCGGACTTGAGAAGAAATACCCTTTCATTGATCTTTCAGTAGAAAAAGAATATTTTTAGGGTCACACCGTTTAAATCTCTTCATTTTCTGTTTTCTTTTATTATTGTTTTCAATATTGGTATAATGTTTGAAAGGTGGTTGGAGAACCAAATATTTTAAAGAATGAAACAGTGGAAGAACTTAATTTTCGCATCAGCGGTAATTGCTATGCTGGGAATGGGATGCAATGCAACCAAATCCCAAAAGGGAGCAGTGATCGGGGGGACAGCAGGAGCAATAGGAGGTACTATTATCGGAAAATCAGCTGGCAATAAAACTCTGGGAACCATCATCGGCGCTGTAGTAGGAGGTACCGCAGGTGCCATCATCGGCCGCGATATGGATAAGCAGGCTGAACAAATAAAAAATGATATCCCCGGTGCCAAAGTAGAAAGGGTAGATGAAGGGATCAAAGTAGAATTTAACGAGAAAATCCTTTTCGCATTTTCCAAATCGGAAATAGGTGACTCCGCAAAAAAGAACCTTAATAATTTGGTTAAAATTCTTAATTATTACCCTAATACGAATATTGAAATTCAGGGGCACACCGATAGTCGCGGTACGGATGAATATAATATGGGGCTTTCTCAAAGGCGTGCTAATACTGTGAGAGATTACCTTCAATCGCAGGGAATTGTCGCTTCCCGCATGGTCACAAGAGGTTTTGGTGAATCGGCTCCTGCTTACACCAATGATACAGAGGAAGGAATGGCGCAAAACAGGAGAGTAGAATTCTTAATCACTGCAAATGATAAAATGAAAGCAGATGCTGAAAAGCAAGCAGCAAATCAATAATGTATTGGACGATATACAGTTAGGTTAGAAACCGTATTAAATAGCAGGCGATTAATAATAATTTAAACAGGTAGTTCAGAAAAGGAATCTTCATTCGGAGATTCCTTTTTTATACACTTCCCATCATACTTTTTTTTCTTCTTCATTAAACTTTATCCCATTCAATTCGAGCTCTTTCAGAACAGGCTCATATATCTCTGAAATAACAGGGATATGCAAACCTTTTACACGGATTTTGTTTTCCAAAATTAATTTAGCGGCAATACCCAATGGAGAACCAACCGTTTTTGCCATAGCTGTACGTAGGTGGTCCTCGCCTTTTACAATCAGACAACTCCTGATCTCTTTATTTTCCTCACCTATGGTAAATCCAATTTCATGAAGCATAACGATCATGTCTTTATCATCAGGCTTCATTACCAAATACTTTTCTAAAAGATACTGTAATAAAAAAGATGAACTGGAAATCTTTACAGGTATCTTTTCAGTACTACGCAACTTGATAAAATCAATCTGATCTACAAATTCAGGATTGAAAAACTTATCTTCATTCCATTCATTTTTATTTTGTGATGCACATTTTTCTTTTTTCAGGTTGAACCATTCAGCGAACGTTTGACAACCCCTTATTTCCTCATCGTCACTTTTGTCGGTAAGCCCAAGTTGTATGATCTTATTCCATCCACGGCAAAAAGAGGGATAGCGCAACGTAGTACGAATAAAAGTTTTTGCACCATGCAGTTGATACGTGTCAACGTAAGAAAGTGAATCTCTGTTGGCATACCACGCCAAAGGAAAAAGGCCCGGCACCTCTACAATATTGCTATCATCACTGAATGTGTCGGCATAAGGGATCTCAATTATTTTTCCCTCATCGCGATAAACAGCGCCTGCACTTCCCGCCATTACAACATTTGCAGGGTTCCAGGTTATTTTATAATGCCATGGATTATCATCATCTTCAGGCGATACCAAACCACCGCAATGTGATTTAAAAGAAGTGATTTTTCCACCACGTTTTTTGATACCATTTATCATGTTCATGGCACTCATGTGGTCAATTCCCGGATCCAGGCCCATTTCACCTAAAAAGAGTAATCCTTTTTTTTCTATCTCGTCTTTGAGCGATTTTATTTCTTCATCAATGTAAGAAGCCGTTAAAAGGTTCTTTGAAAAAGCTACGCAATCTTTGGCCACCAGAAAATGCAATGCGTGAGGAAGCATCGAAATCACTATGTCAGCTTTAGAAATAAATTCATGCCTCTTCCCTTCATCGCTCACGTCAAAAGAGATGGCTTCTGCAGAAGGGAAATCTTTCGTTTTAGATCGGGCTGATAAAATATCAGAATCACAAACCAGGAGTTTCCATTGGTTCTCGTCACAACATTTGCCCAGATAATCTATAAGGCAGGTAGCAGATTTTCCTGCACCAAATAATAATATCGTCTTCATAAAAGCAAAATTATGAATAATGAATTACGAATAATGAATTAAGAATGATAAGTAACTGAAATTATCAATAATTATTGAGCCAATTAACCTTACAGTGGCAACTACACGCGCATCAGGTTAAATGGATGGGCTATTTGTCAAACCTTTACCTGCTTTAGCTTTGAACTTTATAACCGCGATACAGATCTTACATAAGATATATTTCAAGAGCATAAAGTGTTCCAAAGGAACGAATCATATTTTGTCTTTCTAATTCTCTTCCCATAAAAAGTTCCTAACGGAATTATATCAATTTTGATATTTCAGAACCTTTGCCAAGAAGTATTTCGTGTCATTTGTAACTATTTTGACTTTATGAGGATGTTCTAATTATGGTTATACCTGCGCACTCTTTAAAAACTATCCACATTTCTTTATAAAAATGGTGGAAAAAATCTGCTAATAAACTGACTTTTTTAAGGAAAACCGCCCTTTAAAAAGTATATTTGCCAATACTAAAAAATTATGGAAACAACAGAAGGAGAATTGCCTGAAGACGGGCAAATACGTGGAAGAATCATCCCGATAAACATTGAAGAAGAAATGAAGTCTGCGTACATTGATTATTCAATGAGCGTGATCGTGGGCCGTGCATTACCCGATGCACGTGATGGCCTGAAACCCGTACACCGCCGTATTTTATACGGCATGTATGAAATGGGAAATACCTACAATAAACCCTATAAAAAATCTGCCCGTATCGTCGGTGATGTGATGGGGAAATTCCATCCGCATGGTGATTCATCTATTTACGGCACATTAGTCCGTATGGCGCAGGACTGGAGTATGCGTTATACCCTCATTGACGGACAGGGAAATTTTGGTAGTCAGGATGGAGATTCCCCGGCAGCCATGCGTTATACGGAGGTGAGGCTCGAACGAATTGCCGAGTCCATGCTGGAAGACATCGAGAAGGAGACCATTGACTGGCAATTAAATTACGACGACACCATCAATGAGCCAACTGTATTACCCACACGAATTCCCCAATTACTTTTGAACGGTGCAAGTGGTATTGCCGTAGGGATGGCGACCAACATGCTTCCTCATAATTTATCGGAAATAGTAGATGGTTGTATTGCTTATATTGATAACCGTGAAATCTCTATTGATGAGATTATTAAAATTGTAAAAGCACCTGATTTTCCTACCGGTGGAATTATTTTCGGTTACGACGGAGTAAAACAGGCCATGTACACAGGCCGTGGTAGGGTAGTGTTACGCGGAAAAGTAAATATAGAGACTTCCAAATCAGGAAGGGAGAAAATTGTTATTACTGAAGTCCCTTATCAGGTAAACAGGGATGCGCTTACCGAAAAAATAGGACACCTCATTAATGATAAGATAATTGACGGAGTTTCTGACGTAAATAATGAAAGTAATAATAAAGAAGGAACCCGTATCGTGGTTGACTTGCGCAAAGATGCAATGTCACAGGTAGTGATTAACCATTTGTACAAGCATACTGAATTACAAACCTCTTTTGGAATTAACAATGTTGCTCTGGTAAAAGGAAGGCCGCATGTGTTGAACATCAAAGATCTTATTCGTGAGTTTGTAGATTTTCGTCTTGATGTGGTAACAAGAAGGACCCGTTTTGAGCTGAAGAAAGCAGAGGAAAGAGCGCACATTTTAGAGGGTTTCCTTATTGCCCTCGATCATTTGGATGAAGTAATAAAATTAATCAGAGCTTCTTCTACACCGGATGTAGCGAAAGAAGGATTAATGACCGATTTCGGCATGAGCGAGATTCAGGCAAAAGCAGTACTCGAACTGAGATTGCAGCGCCTTACAGGAATGGAAAGAGAAAAAATAAGAGAGGAACATGCGGAAATAATGAAACTGATTGGCAGATTAAAAGAGATTCTTGCAGATGAGGGGTTGAGATTTGAGATCATAAAAGATGAGCTTAAAGAGATAAAAGAAAAATACGGAGATGTCAGGAAAACAGAAATTACTTATCTCGCTGATGAAATAAGTATGGAAGACCTCATCGAAGAAGAAGATGTGGTGGTTACCATTTCGCACTTAGGATATATCAAAAGAACATCTGCGACCGAATTTCGTCAACAACGCCGCGGTGGTCGTGGCGCAAGAGGAAGCAGGACCAGACAGGAAGATTATATCGAACAATTATTCGTGGCATCTACCCATCATACCTTACTATTCTTTACAGAAAAAGGAAGATGTTTCTGGCTGAAAGTGTATGAGATTACGGAAGGTGATAAACAAAGTAAGGGCAGGGCCATTCAGAACCTGATACAAATACCCCCTGACGATACGGTAAGAACCATTATCACCATAAAAAATCTTCAGGACGAAGAGTACATTAATAATCATTACATCGTACTTTGTACCCGGAAAGGAATTATCAAGAAAACAAGAGTTTCTGATTTTTCAAGGCCAAGACAAAACGGTATCAATGCTATTACCATCAATGAAGGAGATCAATTGTTAGATGCCTGCCTTACAGATGGAAATCAACAAATTATGATGGCCGTTAAAAGCGGGAGAGCGATCAGATTTCCGGAAGAAAAAGTTAGACCCACAGGGAGAGGAGCAATCGGTGTTTTTGGAATCTCGGTGGATGCTGAAAATGATGAAGTAATTGGTATGATTTGTGTAAATATGAATGACCCGGAAGTAAGCATACTCGTGGTGAGCGCCAAAGGTTATGGAAAAAGAACTGCGGTGGAAGAATACAGAACCACCAACAGAGGCGGCAAAGGAGTAAAGACCATCAACGTGACTGAGAAGACAGGAAAACTGATAGGATTATTGAATGTAAACGAGAAACAGGACCTGATGATCACTTGCAAATCGGGAGTAACCATTCGAACATCAATTGGAGCCATCAGAGAAGCGGGAAGAGCTACACAAGGAGTAAAACTGATCAGGCTTGATGACGGAGATGAGATCGCAGCAATCACTAATCTGGACGATCAGGATGAGGAAGATGAGAATAATGAAGAAAATATCACAGAGGGGAATATTGAAAATGCGTCTGATCCCAACGTAGAAAATGATGATAATGAAACCTCAAGTGACAGTGATGAACAATCTGAAAATCAATAAACAATAAATATTATAATCACATGAAAAGAGTAGTTCTACCAGTTCTGTTTACATTTCTTGTCGTACTTGCCTTCGGACAAGATATGAAAAAAGCCAACTCGTATATTGCTGACAAAAAATACGATTTAGCAAAAACTCAAATTGACGGGATACTTGCAAAAGACCCTGCTAATTCAGAAGCCCTTTACCTAAAGAGCAAAGTGTATTCTCTAATGGAAGATAGCGATCAGTACAGGAGCCTACTGACCGGTGATGCTTACGGAGAAGCTTTTGACGCATTCAAAAAAGCCGTTGCTGATTCTAATAATCCAAAAACGACTTTATTAATTGTAAAAGATAATTATCAACCCATATTTGATATTTATTCAGGTTACTATGGACAAGGTGCCAAAGAATTTAATGATGCTGCTGCCAAGACAGATACCGCTGGCTTTGCAAAAGCAATGGAACTCTTTATAAAAGCAGATGAGGTAGGACAGTATATCGGAGGAAATAAATGGGCTGCAATAGGAAAAGTGGATACCACCTTAGTCCTAAATATTGCGAAGGCTGCATTGAATGCCAAAAGGATTGATGCCGCGAGAGCCTATTTTAAAAAAATTGCCGATGCCCATATAAAAGGACTGAAAGACAGTGCTGACGTTAATTATGAACTTCCTTACCAGTGGCTCACATTGGATTACAAAGAAGCCAAGGACTCTGCCAACATGGTTAAATATGCTTCTTTGGGAAAGGAACTTTTCCCTAAGGATGATTACTTCGATCTGGTAGAGATGGATTACTATCGGGAAAACCATAATAACGAACAATTGTTCAAAAAATATGAAGAGTTGACTGCTAGAAATCCTGACAGCCTTCGTTATCATCTCAATTATGCTACAGAAATATTCAGCTATATCTATAACAGCGATGAAGGAACCGTTATTAGTAACAAAGATGCCTTATTAAAAACACTGCAGGAGCAGTTAGAGAAAGCGCATACATTGGACCCTAAAAATGGAGGTGGCAGTTTATTATATGCACAGTATTACTATAACCAGGGGATCGTAACTCTTGAAAAGGCTCAAAAGATCAGAGGAACCAAATTGACTCCCGATCAACAAAAACAAAAATCAGATCTTACCGATCAGGGAAAATCCTTTTTGCAAAAAGCCATTCCTTATGCGGATGATGCTATGAATATTTATGGAGATGGCTTTAAAAAATCTGAAAGATCAAAATATAAATCAGCGGTCAATTTATTACAGAATATTTATCAGAGTCTTAATGATAAAGACAAGCTGAAATCTTATCAGGAAAAATACGATCAGGCAGATGCTAAGTTTGTAAACTGATTTTTCAATAGATAGATACACATCTTTACATAAAAGTTTATTAAAAATCCGGTGATCTTTAAAGATCACCGGATTTTTTTATACTGAATCGTCTCTTCGACTACTTGTCTGTTTTTTCGGTAGGTTCAGCAACGGCATGAGTAAAACTTTACAACTTATCAGCCAGTCTTCTATCACTTGTACCGATTCTTTGGGAAACTCCCCGATAAACGGGGGCACGCAAGACTGACACTTATATTTTTTCTGAGATGATACAGACCGCATTCATATTATCCGAGAATTGCCTGAAGACTTTTCTCATTTTAAGAATATGTTTTCTTTCTTTGGGGTAGCGCATTACATTGAACCCAATTTTCAAAGCCCTGAAAAATCCTTCATCATCCACCACACGTTTCATCTCCAGGAGATTCATCGGATTGGTAAGAATCGCTTTTACTTTAAAACCTTCCTGCTCCAAAAGGAGCCTCCATTCAGGCTGAGTTAATGGCCTTGCGTTTACATGAATAGTTTCGGCGAGCTGGCGACGGATATTATTTTTAGTGTCCTCTGCAAGATCATCTGGCGAAAGGCCCAATTCATGAATGGCATAAAGCCCGCCTTTTCTCAATAGGCGGTGAGCTTCCCTGATAATTTCAATCTTCCTATGGTCTGCATGCATGGTAAGCATGGCTTCACCGTAAAGTTTATCAACGGAAGAATCTGAACAGGGTACTGAAGAAGCATTGGCTGTAATAATTTTTTGTCCTGCATCACTGATCTTCCTTTTTAAATTTTCGGCAGCTTCTTCATTTAACTCAACACCTATATATGATTTAGGTTTTTCCTTCAACACTATGGAAGCGGTAAATCCAATACCGGGTGCATATTACGGTCAAAGTTTACCAGCATTTCAGTAGCAAAGTTTACCACCGAAAGGACCTGTTGCAGCTGATGTAAATTTAGTTTTTATTTTTCTTCCGTAAGGATTCTCCCTTTAATTCTATTT
>JBDTGA010000124.1:0-37400 GCA_039937655.1 Ginsengibacter sp. | reverse complement strand
CAGAACGTAGTTCTTGCTCTAAAGAAGCTATTTTAGCTCTTAACTCCTGTAATTCTCTGTCGTGCGGCATGTCAGCAAAAGTACCGAGCTTTTTACAGGTGCGATAGGAAGTATTGCCGCTATACTTCCGCATCCAGTATAATATGGAGCAATTACTCCTGATACCATATACCTTCCGCGCTTCTTCCTTTGTAAATTTGCCCGTTATTACCTCCCGGACAATCTTCCATTTAAATGATTCGCTGTAGCGAATCCACTTTTTTTTACTCATTTTTAATCCTGATTTTAGTTGACTTATCCACATTTTTGGAGTCAACCTATTTCAGGACTATACATTGTGTGTTGGTGCAGCTCTTCCCGATTTTTATCGGGATGTGCTGCAAGTGTCCAGGCTTACAAAAAGCATGACAATAAAAACAACCCATGCGGCGGCTGTGTGTCAGCCCGTGCTGTAATTCTTATATTTTTTGCGCTACCATTTTAATGTTCATCAACTTTATAAAGACAATAACTGTACAGTTAGTAATGATTTTTGCTTGTCCTTTTTGAAACGGAATCCGCCTTTTACCTTGCTTCAGTAATAGGAAATGTCCCTATTTAAGTATTATCAAAAAGCCCCTAAAATGTGTCCTTTTTATGTTGAAAATAGCTTTTTAAGTTCGCTTACGACAGGATCGAAGGTAGTACTATAGCAGGTGGTGGTAAGAGCCAGTGTTCCCTATTTTATCCGTTTGTTCATTAAGCTAACTTATAATTTAGCGGGCGGGATAAAAAAAACTACTTAAAGGTTATCAGGTATTTACTTTTTCAAAATGGAGATTATAATTAAAGAAAAAACAATCGGAATATGGAACAAAGCAGCCATCAGGGAATATTATCCTATAAAAGCAACAAAATTAAAAATATCAAAAAAAATGTAGAAAAGTGTGTTTTTGGGGATACCGCTGATATTTATAAAAGGGAGATTTAAATCACAGAAAAAATATTTAACCCCGATTTGAAAAAAAATAAAATTGACAGTATATAAAGAATAAAAACCAATCCTAATGCAAATACGAAATAATTTTAATCTGGAAATCAAACCGTATGAATGGCTGTACATCATAGCTGCAGCTGTAATTATAATATTAGTTATCCGTGGTGATATACAATCGGCAGTTGGGTTATTGAAAGACTTGATACCAAAACCAAAGTAATACGCAGCCTACCATACCAGGCAATTAAGCAGTAAAGCTATAAACTGCAATAAAAAGCCAATGAATAAGAGGAACATGCCATAGCGTGACATCTTATTTTTATGTTTATCTTTTTTGATTTTTTCTTTCATCTCTTCATCACGGTAAAGAAATGTTTGTGAGTTTACCGGAGGTGCATTGCGGTACATCAAATATGCGCCAACAATGTTCACAATAAGGCCAGTAAGATTTAAAATATTTTGTGCAATCATAAAGCCAAAGTTGAAAAAAAAAATTACCTTCACAATGGAAGATATTAAAAAAGTTCTTTGATTTTTTGTAGCGAAGCTTAGGGAAAACTGTAAGTGAGAAGTAAAAGAGGGAACATATTACACCGCCTTCGGTCTTACAATGGCAGGGATAAGTTCCAAAGCCGCTTTAGGATTAGAAAATAAATACAAATACAATGGAAAGGAATTGCAGCGTAATGAATTTAGCGACAATAGCGGCTTGGAGCTTTATGATTTTGGCATACGGATGCAGGACCCACAACTTGGAAGATGGTGGACAATAGACCCTAAGGCAGATTTAATGCGAAGATGGTCTCCTTATAATTATACATTCGATAACCCTTTAAGATTTATTGACCCGGATGGAATGGGGCCGGAAGATATAATAATTACAGGAAGTGCATCTTTCAAACAACAAGCATTTAACGATTTGCAGAAGCTAACAACCACGCCTTTAGTAATGTTGGATAACGGTAAAGTTGTTCAGGCAAATTCTGTAACTCCTTACGAAACGAAAGCAACTTTTATTCCTCAAACATCTGAAGCGAGTCAAGGTAATGCTGAGAATATCCCAGGAACAAATTTACCTGTAAATAAGCCTAAAGGTACAGATGTAGTTAACGATGCAATCAATTCATCTAAAACTGTCACATTAAAAGAGACTACAGGCGGTAATCAAACTACAACAACCAATGATGCTTTAGTTAAAAGTGATGGGTCAGCAGGAAAAGGAGCAAATGCAACGATTGAATTTAACCCAAACAAAACAACTGGAGGAGTTAATGTAAATGGTAACAGTAACAGGCCTGCTCAAGTTGGTTTAGGCCATGAGTTAATACATGCAGACCATGATGTTAATGGGAAAAATACATCAGCAACATCATCGGGTAAACTAGACCCGGATGGGAGAGGCCAAACGCTTAGTAAAGAAGAGTTAAATACAAGGAAAGAAGAAAATCAAATTCGTCAAGAGCAGCAAACACCCGAAAGAAAATTACCTCAATAATCTAAAAAAATGAAAAGTAGTTTATTAATCATAATCTTTTTGTCTTGCGCTCACTTAGAGAAGGAAAACAAAAATATTCAAATGGAAAAGTTTTCAATTGAAATTTGGGATTTTAATTATTCTCTTGCCTTTACTTGCTTATATACTCTAAGTAATGATAGTTTAACAATAACAAGAATAAGTGGTATTAAGAATGAAAAGGATTCTTTTCTTTTTAGATACTCGTTAAAAAAAGACGAACAAAAAAAAATTTCAAAATATCTTTCTTCTCAAAATTTTGACAGTTTAAAAAACAATTATGAAACCCCTTTGATTGATGATGGAGACAGAAAAAGAATAAAGATAAGGATAGGTGATTCTGCCCTTAAAACAATCGATATATCAAATTACTATCAAAAGAATCTCGGCGAATTATTCGATTACATAAATCAAATTATTCCGATTCCGATTCAGTTTAAAATAAAATATGTGAATCCTAAACAACCCTAACGCCCCAGCTATCCTTAGAATGTTCAAATAATATAAGTGCCGTTGTCCGTAAGTCTCTGACTACGGACAAATAAAAATCCTGATTATTAGTTGGTTTGCTGTAAAAAATATCTTCCAAACTTATATTCGTTTAATGATGTCAGTTATATCCATTTTATAAAATAAATTTTTACAGCCTGGTAAGTGAAAAAAAGTAGGCTGCCCGGATTTAAAAATAACAGCAAAGCCGTATTTCTTCCTCCGTGTGTATCCCTTGGAAAAAGGATGCCGCCGTCTGGTCTCCTGACCAATTGCATTGATAAGGTAACCTTAAAACGATTTCCACTTTTTGCTTGAGCCTTCCAGTTCTAATTTTTAAAATAGAAATTTCCATTTTTCTTCTTTTATTGTACCTTGGTATTTTAATAATCCTGCTGATAATCAGGAAAGTTCTTTGAGAATAAAATAGGTTATAAGTTACTATCCGTTCGGTCTTACAATGGCGGGGATAAGTTCTAAAGCCGCTCTAGGATTAGAAAATAGAAAAAAATATAACGGCATTGAATTTGACCAGGATTTAGGTTTAGATAGTTACGAGGCGTTTTTTAGGAATCTTGACCCGCAAACAGGAAGATGGTGGCAAATAGATCCTGAAACAGAAAACATGGAAATGTGGAGCCCTTATGCTTCTAATTATAATAATCCTATTCTGTACAAAGATCCAAGAGGGAGTGAAGGTGAAGCCTGCTGTGGAGGTATTCTTAAATTGGGCGAAGATGCAGTAGAAATTTATAGGGCAGTAAGAGGAGGAGAAAATATTTTAGATGCGGTAAAGAGTAACGATATTACCTGGAAGAGTGTAATCAATGTTATTGGCGAAGCAATTTCATTTGACAGGGGAGGTTTAATAATAATAAATCCAAAGGACTTTCCAATCAACAAGGATTTGAAACCTGTTGTATTAATTTTACCTCCTGATACAAAGGTTCCAAATCAAGTACAAGCAAAAGCGAAAAAGGGCCCAAAAGATTTAGTTGGTGATGCCAAAGCTGCTCAACAAAAACAGGCTGAAGCTAAGGCAAATGCCGCTAAACGGTCAGCACAAACGGCACGCGGTAACAGTAGAACAGGGAAAAGTAATAAAGATTTGAAAGGAGAGCATGATAGCGGGGATAGAGATAGGCAAACACATACAAAAGCTAATGCTCGGCGAGCAGCAGATCAAAAAGTTAAAGGTCCAGATAACACTTATTAAACAATTATGAGAAAAAATGCAATCATAAATGATAGAGCTGATTTAATCTTAAATAATTATCGAGAAACAGTTGCTACTGATTCTGTAAAGGCTAGGAATTATATAAAAAGATTAGATTACAGGAATAATTTCTATTTGCTTAAATGTATTGCCCAGACTTATCTTGACGAAAGTCGATTTGAAGATGAAAGTAATAAAATGCGCAAGAAAATAAACTTTAGAAAATGGAGGACGGCAGAAAAATATATAATTAAAGCTTTTAAAATTAATCCAGACAACGCCGAAGTTTTATATACAATGGGGAAAATAAGAAAGCTAAATAAGCAAGATGATGTAGCGACTTACTGTTTTGAAAAAATTATTGATACTGAAATCAAAACCATTGCGACTGATAAATACGGAAGAGGTATTCCATTTGCAAAAGAGTTGGTTAATGATAGTAGATTTGAGTTATATCGTTTGTATTATGAAACAAATCCAAATCTCTCCAAAAACTATTTGACCATGTACAAAAAGGGATTGGAAAAAGGTGTTGACACGATTTTTAAACCACTTAATAAGTTTTTATTAAAGTGAATTATGCCTTTCATATTTATTGCTTTGTTCTCCGTAGTTGAAAACTACTGGCAAATAATATCAAAACGTAGAATTCCTGCTTAAAAGTTGTTTTACTGTGTAAGATTATTCTTCATTTTCTTTATTGAAGATAGCAAGGTCAATCATTTTAAAGATAGCCTGCTGTTGCTCTTTTCCGAAGGCATCCACCATATTTTCACTTGTAATTTTAAAAATAAAAATCCCGACAATTTATCTTTTACTGTACCTTGGTATTTTAATAATCCTGCTGATAATCAGGAAAGTTCTTTGAGAATAAAATAGGTTGTTTGTCACTATCCGTTCGGTCTTACAATGGCAGGGATATCTTCCAAAGCTGCTTTAGGATTAGAAAATAAATACAAATACAACGGTATTGAATTAGATACTTCTCTTGGCTTAGACGAGTATGAAGCACAATTAAGGGATTTAGATCCACAAACAGGGAGATGGTGGCAGGTTGATCCTGAAACTGAAGACCAGGAAATGTGGAGCCCTTATGCTTCTAATTATGATAATCCTATTTTATATAAGGATCCGAGAGGAAATGAAGGTGAAGCATGTTGTCAATGGCTAAAACATATTGCTACCACTGTTATTGCTACAACTTCTGTAGCAGTTGATAACACCCTAGGAACAAATCTCACTGAAAGAATCGCTAATAGTGGAGATATTCCATCATCCGAAACTGCTACATGGAATAATGCTGTAACTACTTCTAATCAAACATTCCTTGTTGCGGGAACGGGTGCTGCTGTAATAGGTGGTGGAGCGGCTACTGATGCTGCAGCCACAACCGTTGCTTCTGGCGGAATTCTTTCAGAAGGAACAGTGCCTATTGTATTAGTAGGAACTGCAACTGCGGTAGTTGGGACAATTGTTGCAGCTAACGCAAGTAGAAATTTAGCTCAGGGAAATGGACTCATAAAAAATAGTAGTAATAGTAGTGCCGGTTCAGGAAGAGGAAGCAATAATCGAAAACCGGACCAAAACGCGACGGGTGATCATACTGTTAGTACTGATAGAGGTTCAACAACCTATAAAAAGAATGATAGGAACCCTTCAGGTTTTCAGGAATCTAAAAGGGTCGATACTAAAGGAGGTGCTCATAATGGAGTTGAAGTTCCTCACGTTCATGAGCCAGGTAAACCAGTAAGACCAGCACGTCCAGATGAGATTCCAAAAACAGATTTAAGTAGAAATAATCATCAAAATTAAGATAAATGGACACTCGGAAAATTGACAGAGCGCTTTGGACGGAAAATGATTTTGAAGAAATGAATTGGCACGACAATAAAATATACGCAATTTCATTCCTTAAAGAAGAAAATCAAATTAGTTTCGATATTGATTATATTTTGGAATGGATAGAACAAAAAAAAAAGAAGTCCTGTTTCAAATTTCTAATAGTTCCTGCGACATTGGTTTTTAGGAATGTTTATGAGTTTAGTATGAGTTTATCGTTGGTAGATATAACCATAGATAGTATTTATAGAAATAATCCAACCAAACCAAAGAACGCAGCCCATATCGTAGATCAAATTGAATATGACTGGGTGATAGAAACAACCAATGGAGAAATAGTTTTTAAATCAGTAGGATATAAACAATATGCAAGACAAAAACCGAGATTGAATGAAAATCAATCAATTGGTTTTTTTGAAAGAGGAGGGATTTCATTTGATAAGGTAGGTTTTTAAAATTTAGAAAAAAATTTCGCCCGACTGGGATGTGTTCTTTGACAATCATTCTGTGAAACATTTAGTGGGCCTCTTATAGAGGAGACACACTCCTATCCGTTCGGCTTGACAATGAGCGGCATATCATCGAAGGCTGCTTTAGGGTTAGAAAATAAATACAAATACAACGGGAAAGAATTACAGCATCAGGAATTTAGCGATGGAAGTGGATTAGAAACTTATGATTTTGGAGCGAGGATGCAAGACCCGCAATTAGGAAGATGGTGGCAGGTGGACCCTCTTTCCGACCAAATGCGAAGGTTCTCACCTTACAATTATGCATTTGATAATCCAATAAGATTTATTGATAAAGATGGAATGGCACCAGATGACCACGTTTATTATACCTATGGTGGTAAAGAGGTAAATAGAATTAAAGATGGAAGCACAACAATAACACCAGTGATAATTTCTGAAAAAAATCAGGCAGCCTTTAATGCTACTGTTGCTAAAGGTGATGCCACCATTGAAAGCCTTAAAGGTTTTGGATATACATACGATACAAAATCTATTAGTAAATTTTATACGGACAATAAAAGCATATTTACAGCTACAGCTATAGGAAAAGATGCTATACCAGCAGGTGCGAGTATAACAGTTGATGGTAAATCAGTAAAGAGCCTGCATGCGGAAGCCACCGCAAATACAGTTTTAAAAGGCGGAGTTGTATCAATTGGAAATAATCCCGCAGTAACATCTAATAATGTGGTGCGTTCGCCACAAGATGCGGGGGATGAACCTGGAAGGGCGGGCTCTGCACATATTCATCCTGTGGCTGCAGAAACTACGGTTGATATTACAACTGGTAGTGTTTTAAAGTCTTCAAATATTTACCAAATCCATGGCGGACATCCTTCAGGAATACCAGGAGAACCAAGAGGGGATTATCAAGAACATCAAAGGTCTTATGAAACCAATCCGAATAGCCAACCAGGTAATAATGTTAGGTCTATTATGGTGGATAGCAAGAGTATTTACTTATACAACTCCAGTCCTAATCAAACAATTGTAATCCCAAGACCAAGATAATGAGAAACTACTTTTTAATAATTGCAGCAGCACTGTTTATTAGTTGCAACTCAAATCAGCAAAGTATAAAGCTACAGGAAGAGCAAACGCAAAGCGATAAATGCGTTAGCTATCCTCAGATAGTTGACAGCCTGCATTTGCAGGATTTATATGATAGCGCAAGGTGGTACATATATACTTTACAATGTGACGAAAACTATTTGCCTAAAAGCGATACATCTAAATCTATATCGTTTGGAGAACTCCCTTTAGCATTTGATAATTTATTTATTAGGCATGATACTTTGGATATTAACTTCAATTTTGTAGATAAACAAGAGCCCATATTAAATAGTATGAATAGAGGCAATAAAAGTATTGTTGTAGGCGTAGGATTTAATATGAAATCAAAAAGCAAAATTTACATGTCGTTTGACGGAGGAAATGTACGTTCCAAGGGCGACCCAACAAGTAGATATGAAAATCCTTTGCAGCCTGAAGTCATAAAGTATATAAAGGGAAATTGGGATAAATTAAATGAATGTTTTAGGGAGTTGGCAGAACGAAAAGGAATAAATAAATAACAACAACAAAAGCCGCATCTCTGCGGCTTTTGTATTTTAGGAATCTTATTTTCTTTCGTCCAGTAATTTTTGGAGTAGTTCGTTTTTTTCTTTTATCATCCGTTCGTAGAGTTCAATCTTTTCCTGGTAGAGAGCTACGATTTTTTCTATAGGGTTAAACTGGTAATTGACCGATGAAGAATGGTCTTGGTACGTGTTGGAGATGATATTAAAAGTAGCATCCTCATTAAAGTTTTTGATGGCATCAGCAGAAACACCAAGAGCGCCAGCCACTTTGTCCAGAGTAAGCACATCAATAGTTTCTTTTTGTTCCAGTTGGGAAATTGCCTGCTGGCTAAGGCCGAGTTGTATGGCCAGCGCGTCCTGCTTGATGCCGGGAATTTCCCGGATGCGTTTCACATTATGGCCTTCGTGTATTTTTGACGCTGCGTTCATAGATAGAGTATTACAAAAAGCTTTACACTTGTAGATACAACAACCGTAACAGGGATGTCAGCGGCATAAAGGCTTAATTGTTGCGATGCAATACGCCGCACCAATACCAGGCTTTGAGCGATATACCGTTACTTCAAACGGGGAAGTTTTTAATGGCGACTGTTTATTGAAACATCGGAAAGTATCCGGTAGGTCAGCGAGGGTTAAAATAAAAGGCAGCAAAGGCAAAATTGTCCGCATGGCAGTCGCCGAACTGGTAGCCCTTGCATTTATTGCCAATCTGCATAATCATAGTAAGATTATTTTTAAAGACCGCGATAACAACAACTGCACGGTTGACAATATCCAGTGGGTATCCACCGGTGAGTTTACCCGGTTTGTCAACCACCATGCAGAAAGTGATAACCTGTTGGGGCCGCCCAGGCAAAAAAGAAAGCTTGACTGGATAGACCCTGAACGTGTACCCTTGCAGGGATACCCGGGTTATTATATTACGAAGGCCGGAGTAGTGTATAAAAAAGACAGGATTATAAAACCTGTAGTCAAGAAAGACACATCATTAAAAGTCCGGATAAGGCAGGGTGGCAGCGATAAGTTTTTTGGCCTTGCCAAACTGGTAGCAGCGCATTTTATTTCTAATCCACGGAATCATCGTTACGTTATTTTTAAAGACAGAGACAATCATAACTGCCATGTGAGTAATATTGCCTGGGTAGATGCAGAAACATTTACCTTTTACTGCGGCATCCATGTAGGAGCAAAGAAAAGAGTATTGCCTAGGGAAGAAGCCATCAGGCGGTGTACCAATATTTACTTACGTACCTATTATGAAACGCTGGATGAAAGCTGGCTTCATGACTGCTGGGCAGAAGTAGAGGAAAGAATAAAGCTGCCGGACTGGGATGCCTGCAAGTCAGACTGCTATATATATTTTATAGACCGTGCCCGACGCTTTTCATTGATTAAGGATCCCGTTGGCCTTATGTTGCTATATATGAAAGGTGTAAGAGCCAAAATAAGAGAGGAATTGAGTCCTTATATGCCAGTGGCTAAAGTGCGTAAAACAGATGAATCCCTTAGAAACCTGGGAGCATTTGAATGACACGCCCCATTTTTATTTTGCAATTTCTAAAATAGAGTAGAAAGATATTTCCTCGATTTTAATTCATGAATCGGGGATCTTTCTGACTACTAACTATTCAATTTTAAAATAATTCCCGATCTCACTAGATTGAAGATAAATTTTTCTTCCCTTTTTTAATATCTGTACCTTATTTTCAGCCACAAGTTGATCAAACTTTGTACGCTTAATCCTCACTGCCTCCATAAATTCCTTTGCCGTGATATAAGAAACAGGTAAAGTAAGTTTAGGTTGTGAAGGTTTTTGTTTCACGTGTTCAAGAATTTGTATCTGTAAAATTTTAAAATTTTCCCATTCTTCCTTTGGGATCATAATGAATGTTGTTACTTGTTGATTCATTGCTTTATCTTTTGTTGATAAAAAAAACTTTCGTTTTTAAAATTGATTTTTTGATGAAACAATTCTACTTAAGCAAAACAACAACAACAGGGAAGCCGTTTCAAGTCCAACTTTTTATTGAGTCTCAACTTGTACCCTTGTACCCGATGCTATTCAAATAGTAGGGGAAATTAATAAATTGAATTTCCTTTCGTATCCGGATAAACCTCTTTTGATAATCAGGAAATAGGGAGATGTTTTTTTTTAAATCATTTGGAAATTTTTTCTGCTGTAACGCGGTCTATTTCAGGATTATTTTTTATATTTGTGCAGGGAAAAACAGTTTGACTTATTTACATTTTTTATGTTTTTTGAATTTATTACAGTAGTCTTATAACTCATTGAAATAGAATATTATTTCATCCTCTGAAGGGGGAGCACAACGTAAAGGGTTCGGGCTAAAAGTCCGAACCTTTTTTATTTGACTAACTTTACGCGAAAAGGATATGGAATATCAAACTCTCGGGAAATCATCTCTTAAAATCAGTAAAATTGGCTTTGGCTGTATGTCTCTGAAGCCTGATCAAAAAGATCCGAAGGCTATCGGATTTAATAATATTATTGATGCGGCGATTGATCAGGGGATCAATTATTTTGATACGGCCGACCTTTATGATAAAGGCCTCAATGAAACTTTGTTGGGCAAAGCATTTAAAGGCAAAAGAGACAAAGTTATTATTGCTACCAAAGCCGGAAACCAATGGCGTGCTGATGGCAGCGGGTGGGATTGGAATCCGCGTAAAGAATATATTCTGAAATGTGCAGAGGAAAGTCTTAGGCGGTTACAGGTTGATTATATTGATCTTTATCAGTCGCACGGTGGCACGATGGAAGACAATATTGATGAAACTATTGAGGCGTATGAAATTTTGCTTAAGCAAGGGAAAATCAGGTATTACGGACTTTCGTCAATAAGGCCCAATGTGATAAGAGAATTTATTAAGAAGTCGAATATCGTGAGTGTGATGACTCAATATAGTTTACTCGATCGCCGCCCTGAAGAAAGTACTCTGCAATTGCTTCACGAAAATAATATCGGTGTTGTTACAAGAGGGAGCGTTGCAAGCGGATTATTGATTGATAAACCGGCAAAACCATATTTGAACTATAATGGAAAACAAGTTGAAGATGCAGCCAACGCGGTAAAATCTATTTCGTCAGATAAAAGAAATGCAGCCCAAACTGCCGTTCAGTATGTATTGAAAAATCCCGCGGTTATTTCTGCCATTGTTGGTATCAGAACTATGGCGCAGTTGAAAGAAGCAGTAGAAACTATAAATACGCCAACCCTTAATGAAGATGAAATGAAGATCTTGAGAGAATCGGTTCCTATAAATCTTTATGAGAATCACAGGTAGCATTTATTTTTTAAACCCCGATATCAAATCCATTCTTGAAGATTTCATTTTGTAACCTCAAATCTTCAACCCCATGTTTTGAAAGTTGAATATAAAGCCTATTTGAAAACGCAAAATTATAATTCAACTTGCCCCTGATGTGAAATAATAAATCCAATTATATCCTCCAATCCTAATCCGGCCCTATCACACGCATCCTGGATTTCTTCTCTGGAAACATTTGCAGCGAAGGATCTTTCTTTCAATCTTTTCTTTACTCCTTTGAGCTCCATGCCTTCATATCCGCCGGGCCGCATCAATGAGTATGCATGAATTAATCCTGATAATTCATCGAATGCATAAAGCATTTTGTCCATTTTGGTTTCAGGTTCTACACCAAAATGATTGGGGCCGTGTGAGGCGATGGCACGGATAATTTCGGGATCAATATTTCTATTTTCCAGTTCCTCAATTATTTTTTTGCAATGCAAATCAGGCCATTGATCCCAGTCGGCATCATGAAGCAACCCTGCCATTTCCCATCGCCATTGATCTGTGTCATTGAGATGTTCTTTTTCTGCTGCCCAGCTTTTCATAAGGTGTGATACCTGCTGCATGTGTAATCGTAGTTTGTCATTCAGCACCCAATCGTTCAATAATTGGTGGGCATCTTCTTTGGAAAGCACATTTCCTTTATTGGCAGGATCGCCAAAAGTATTTCTGTTTAATAAAAGGCTCATTTGATTTTTGAATTAAGAATTAATGTTGAATACTGATGAAAATATTACTACTGCACCCAATTTGATTTATTATATCTTTTCGCTTAATAAAATGGATGTTATCAAAAACAATTTTTGCTTTTAATCTTGTGTTACCAGACACCATCGTCATCTTTTCAGAAGAAACAGGGCTATAATTATTGGGTTCTCCGGTCAGAGATTTCAAAAGGTACCCAATATCAAATATTATTGCGGAATCTTTTTCGTTCTCTTTGAAAATTAATAGTTGTTTTTTATTAATATCAAAGCAAAATAAAATCTTGTTTTTTTCTAAAAAATAGGAGCTACAGGTTGTGTCGCCTCCGGCGTAATCGTTTATATTAAAACCAGGGATAAAGTAATCATACCCTTTTATATCCACTATTGGGACTGACTTGTCTGAATAAAAATTTATGTAACCATTGGCTCCCTCAGCTTCCTGTGTTTGATAATCCGGTATATAGGTAAGGTTCATCAGTAAAAGGATTTTATTCACCCGGGAAGAGTTATGATCATTTTCATCTGCTTTTTTTAATGCCGAATCTAACCTTTGTACAAAATAAGGTTGCAATGTCTTGTATCCATGCACATCCACTAAATAATTAATGGTAGAGCTTATCTTTTTGCGATCTTTAAAAGGAATAGAGTCTTTAGCAGGAACAATTTTCCCATCTGTAAGCATCGAATATTTCTCCAGTAAGGACTTTAGGTGGTGCTTTTGATTAGCCAATGAAACACTGAAGGCTCCCCACGGGCCAAAAGAAGACGCTAACGCTAAAAGGCAAAGTGAAATTGGGATTATCTTAATATTCTTTGTCTTTGAAACGAGAAAATAGATGGCAATAAATAAAAGCCATAAGGCAAGTATTAAAATAAAGTATCGCTGTTCAGTGATTCCGTAATCACTTATCCTCCTTTTTACTGCAAGGAAAAATAAAATAATCAGTGGGAATAATGCGAAATAAAAAAAGCGGGAGAAGATCAGTATCCATTTATTGTTTTCTTCATTCCTTACCGGATATATCAGCAACAATGAAAGAATTCCCCCAATTGAAAACCCAAGTACGAGGTAAGAGACCCACCCTGTAGGCCACTGTGCGGTGAAAATAATCTTAAATGTATAGGCGTACAAAATGATAAGATACACAGTTACTAAAGGAAGTAAAACATATTGTGTAAAAATCTTTAATCCTTTCGGGTAATCCTTCTTCAGATCAAGTTCTGCAAAGTTTGATGGAAAACCGGTCAGAAAAAACCATGTATTAAAAATACCGGAAAGAAGAATCCAGAGGTCAAGATAAATTTTACTATCAATATTTGCATTAAATAATTTATCAATTGCTAAGACCGCCAATGCTAATCCAAGAAAAAGAACAACAGTATATAAAGCAGCAGTCAAAATTCTAAGAAAGATGGTTTTGTTGTATTGCCAGAAACCATCAACACCGCCATTTGCAATAAAAGGCACAAAGGAGATCAACAAATGTAAGATGAGGGTAAACAATAGAAAGCGTGTAAAACTAATTGTCATAAACTGAGATGGGAGAGAAAAATAATAAACAACAATCAGAACTACACCAACAACTCTAAAAATCATTCTGGTGCTTTTGCCCAAATTTTTTCTTTCACAATAGACACTAATAGAAATAAATAATAACATACCCAGATAACAACTCATTACTACATTCCAATAGTAATAATAAGAACTGGTTAAATCATAAGGTGTATGGCTTATTAAAATCCAGTATAAAGAGCCAATGATTACCGCAACAATAGCAAGTGGAAATCTTTTAAACGTGGACGTCGCATTGGTAATAAAAGAATCAAGAGATGGCAGCTTCATTAATTTTTATTTAAGCTTTGAACGTAAGACAAAATTAGTTTTGACACATTAAAGATGATACATATTTTTCAAAGAAATTATAACACAACTATAATTAAAAGGAAAGCCCGCATCAATAAAAAGAATTTCACCAAAAAGAGCCTTTTCTTCGCCGCTTTTCCCAAAATTCCTTTCCTTTGCCCCGTATGTCTTTATTCATTACTTCTTTAAATTCCGGTAGCAACGGCAATTGTTATTATGTAGGAAACGCCACCGAAGCGGTTCTGATAGACGCCGGAATCTCGTGCAGGGAAATCGAAAAGCGGATGAATCGGTTGGAGTTGAAAATAGAAAATGTAAAAGCAGTTTTTGTTTCGCATGAACATTCTGATCACATTAAAGGATTGCCAACGCTGATAAAGAAATATCAATTGCCTGTTTACATCACTCCGGCTACCATGCAACATGGCGGATTATATTTTGAAGATAAGTTCATAAATACTTTCAATGCACATCAGCCGGTTTCGATCGGTGGGTTATCAATCACGGCTTTTCCTAAATTTCATGATGCAAGCGATCCGTATAGTTTTGTGATCTCGTGCAATGGAACTTGTGTTGGAGTTTTTACTGATATTGGAATTCCCTGCAAACATTTGATTAAATATTTTCAACAATGTCATGCCGCTTTTCTCGAAGCCAATTATGATGAAGAAATGCTGGAGAATGGTGGTTATCCTATTTATCTTAAAAACCGTATCCGTGGTGGAATGGGACATTTGAGTAACAAACAGGCACTGGAGCTTTTTGTGACATACCACCCAAAGAATATGAGTTATTTGTTATTGTCTCATTTATCAAAAAACAATAACTCACCAGAGTTGGTACAGGGATTGTTTGATGCTTACGCTGAAGGTGTAAATATAATTGTAGCCTCGAGGTATAAAGAAACGCAAGTATTTCAAATAAACGATGTAGAAAAACAGCAAATATCTTTCATTCGAAAAAGAGAAATTAAGATAACTTCCAGGCAACTCTCCTTATTTTTTGAGTAAGCATCGCAGTAACAAAATTATTTTTGTAAATTATAAACAAAATAATGTTTGGTACTCTTATTAAGCTGAGAGAGATTTGTGTTAGAATATATTTAGACATTAAGAAAAATCATTTTTATGAATATTAAATTTCTGTCCCTAAGTCTGATAATGGCTTCCGTCTTTGGAATTTCATGCAATAATTCTCAAAATAATAAAACAACAACTATGAACACAAAAGATTCTTCTGATACGAACCCCTCTTTCAACATTAAGACGGATTCTGTGAACTTTACTGTGAGCGGAAAAAACTATGTTGGAATGGTCGCCTATGATGAAAATATAAAAGGCAAACGCCCGGGAATTATAGTGGTTCCTGAATGGTGGGGACTGAATGATTATACAAAGAACAGGGCCAAACAATTGGCAGGCCTTGGTTACGTCGCCATGGCGATAGATATGTATGGGGATGGTAAAGTGGCTCCGGATCCAAAAACAGCACAAGATCTGGCAACTCCTTTTTATAAAAACCCTGCCTTAACCAAAACACACATGGATGCTGCGATTGATAAAATAAAATCTTTTTCGCAAACAGATACTTCACAAATAGCGGCTATAGGATATTGTTTCGGTGGTTTTGTTGTTTTGAATGCTGCAAAACTGGGAGCTGATCTCAAAGGGGTGGTAACCTTTCATGGTGGCCTTAGTGGGGTTGCACCTGATAAAAATTTATTGAAAGCAAAAATTTTGATATGTCATGGAGGTGATGATGAATTTGAAAATCCTCATGTAGCAGAATTTAAAAAGCAGATGGATTCTGTGGGGGCTGATTATACCTTTAAAGTTTATCCAGGTGCCACACATGCTTTCAGCAATCCTGATGCTACGGCAGTCGGTGAAAAATTTAATATGCCTATTAAATATAACGCCGCTGCAGACACAGCTTCATGGAATGATATGAAAGTTTTCTTGAAAAAGTTATTTTAAAAAGAAATAGAAATCTTCTTCGTTTGCTGGTCTTTTTTTAAAGACAATGCTTAGAAGAACCCCACGGAAGATAGGTTGCCATACAAGCCATTGGAATTGGCATCCTATTAAATTATTTCTGCGAAATAATTCCCTGTCTGCCGACCAGCAGGTTTGTGCTCTTTGTGTCCTTAGTGTTTACCCCGTTGGATTAAATGGATTAGAATTTAGTTATTAGCAGTGAACGTTTTAATCCTACGGGTTAAAAAGAATTGCGTGGCAAAAGAAGAATCATTTGAACCACGAACCTGTCTGCCTCCGCCTGAGGAAACTAAGAGCACGAAGGGAAAATGCTTCGCCTCTTTATAATAAATCAACGTGTTTTATCAAAATTAAAGATTCACGGTTCTGCCACTTGCGTAGTATAGGTAACTCTTTCTCTTGTAGTATATCCGAAAACTCACGGGATAGTATATAAAAAATTTTACAGCCGATATAATTAGATAACACAGCCATTTTTATTTTGTTCATTTGCGTTTATTTTAAATGCCTTATTTTTATTTATCTAAAAATTTTTTATGATGAAAGTGTTTTTTGTTCCCGTAGTAATTTGTGCGGTTGCCATCTCTTGTAACAATAATGGGTCTTCCGGTAAAATGTCTTCTTCCGATAGTACACATGTTACAGATACTACCGGCGCATCTTACGATCCATCTTTTCAGGTGTCAGCGCAGTCATTTGCTGATCTCCAATTGCTTCGCTATCAGGTACCCGGCTTCAATCAACTTAGCCTTCAGCAAAAACAACTTTCTTATTATTTGTATGAAGCGGCACTCGCAGGACGCGATATTTTTTACGATCAAAAAAGTAAGTACGGTATCCTGCTTCGCAAAACTTTAGAAGCAATGTATGGAAGCTATACCGGAGATAAAACAACCGGCGACTGGAAAAAATTTGAAACCTATTGCGGCCGCTTCTGGTTTAGTAACGGCAATCATCATCATTACAGTAATGATAAATTTTTCCCCGAATGTTCTTTTGAATATTTTTCTTCGGTAGCCAGGGCAAGTGACTCCTCCCTGTTTCCGAAAGAACCCGGTGAAAGCATGGATGCTTTTTTGGCAAGAATAAAACCAATTATTTATGATCCTAAAGTGGAACCCAAACTGGTGGATGTGAGACAAAATATTGATAATGTGAAGGCATCTTCTGTAAATTTTTATGAAGGTGTTACCCAAAAAGAAGTAGAAGATTTTTATTCAAAATTCGATTCAAAGGGAGATGAACCTCAATGGGGCCTGAATAGCAAAGTGGAAAAAGACAGTTCAGGAAAAGTGGTTGAAAAGGTATGGAAGGAAGGCGGAATGTACTCTGCAGCAATTGAGAAAATAGTTGGCTGGCTGGAAAAAGCCATTTCTGTAGCGGAAGATAATCAGCAAAAAACGGCTCTCCAGTTATTGGTACAATTTTACAAAACCGGAGATCTTCACACCTGGGATGATTACAATATTGCCTGGGTAAAAGATATTAATAGCAGGCTTGATGTGGTAAATGGTTTTATAGAAGTTTATTTTGATCCGATAGGGAAGAAAGGAAGCTGGGAAAGCGTGGTTTCGATGAAGGACCTTGAAGCAACCAAGGTCATAAAAGCAATTGCTGATCAGGCACAATGGTTTGAAGATCATTCGCCTATTTTGCCCGAAGACAAAAAGAAAGATGTAAAAGGAATCATTGCCAAAGCCATCACCGTAATCGCAGAAGGAGGAAGTGCTACTCCCAGTACGCCGATCGGAATTAATCTTCCTAATAATGACTGGATAAGGAAGGAACATGGTTCCAAGTCTGTTGCTTTGAGCAACATTGTTCACTCCTACAATGTAGCCGGTGCCACAAGTGGTATGCTGGATGAATTTGCTGTGGATGATTCTGTAAAAGCCCGTATTAGAAAATGGGGTGATCTTGCCGAAGACCTTCATACCGATATGCATGAAGCAATCGGACACGCCTCGGGGCAAATAAATCCCGGCGTGGAAACTCCCGATAAAACTTTGAAAACCTATGCATCTGCACTGGAAGAAGCGAGGGCCGACCTGGTGGGGTTGTATTACATTATGGACCCTAAATTAATTGAGATAGGTGTGATGCCTTCTCTTGAAGTAGGAAAAGCAGAATACGATACGTATATGATGAATGGTTTAATGACACAGCTTGTACGCCTTAAACCCGGTGCCGATCTGGAAGAGGCACACATGCGCAATCGCCAGTTGAATGCTATGTGGGCTTATCAAAAAGGTAAAAAAGATAAGGTAGTAGAGTTTGTGAAGAAGAATGGGAAGACTTACGTAAAGATCAATGATTACAATAAGCTCCGTGATCTATTTGGACAACTACTTCGCGAAATTCAACGTATCAAATCGCAGGGAGATTATAATGCCGGCAAAAACCTGATTGAAACATACGCTGTAAAAGTAGATCCTGTATTACACAAAGAAGTACTGGAACGATATCAAAAATTAAACATTAAGCCGTATAAAGGGTTCATCCAACCGGTACTGGTACCGGTAATGGATGGTGATAAAATTACAGACGTGAAAATAGAATATCCAACTAACTTCTTTAATCAAATGATGGAGTATGGGAAAAAATATTCTTTTCTTCCTGTGAGGAATTAATACTAAATGTATTTTAAATTTTAGTCCAATAACTTTTATAGTGTAAGAAGAGACAAAAACATTTGATGGAAGATCGCGGTGAGCATTCACCGCGATTTTTTTATTCATCCCGATACCTTTCAAGAATTATCAGGGGAATAGACCAGATTAACAGAGAAGATTTGGAAGCTTTCTTAAAGGAATGGATGAGTATGCTTTAATGCCGTATGGGCATCCCGTCAGACAGATTCATTCTCCACAAAATACATATCTATTTCTCCGATGTTTTTTGCAAATATTTTACCGCGATAAGTGCAGGCGTATTTGTCTTTTATCAATTCGTAAGTGGCGGCAGAAACATTTACACGGCCCGCCTCTCCATTGCTTTCCATCCTGCTGGCTACATTTACGGTAGATCCCCAGATGTCGTACGCATACTTCTTTTTACCAACTACTCCGGCAACCAGTTGTCCGGTATTGACGCCTACTCTTATATTCCATTCCGGCAAATTCATTTTTGCTCTTTCTGCATTTCTTTTCAAAATAAAATCCTGCATTTCAAGGCCGGCTTTTACGATACTTAAGGGATGAGAATTATTTGTTGTGGGTATGCCTCCGGCGCACATATAGGAATCTCCGATTGTCTTTATCTTTTCTAAACCATTTTTTTCGACGATGTCGTCAAAGGCCATGAAGAAGATGTCCAGTTCTGATATTACTTCCTGTGGAGTGAGATTCTCCGAGAGTTTTGTAAATCCTTTGAAGTCAGTAAAAAGGACAGAAGCCATTTCATAAAATCGCGGTGTAGCACTCCCATTTCTTTGTAGTTCCTCCGCTACTTCTGCCGGTAGTATATTCAACAATAGATTTTCAATTTTTACTTTCTGGCTATCAAGTATTTTATTGGTCTTAATTTTTTGCCTGTAATTTCTATATAAGATGATCGCAATGAATGATAAGAGCCCCAGGCCAATCATGAGTGCGTTTTTTGTAAGTTTTTGTCTTTTAAGGTCCAGGTCTTGTAAAACCTGATCTTTCTGTAATAAATCAATCTGGCTTTGCTTTTTCTGGAGATCGAAATTGAACTGGAGATTAGATAACTTCTTTGCGATGCCCAGATTGTATAACGAATCTTTTACTCCGGAAAAGAGGGTCTCATAAATGAAAGCATTTTTAAAATCATTCTGCTCGGAGTAAGCAGTCGCCAGGCCCTGATAAGTGTGCTCTAAATCGTAGTTGGCATTGCTGATCTGTTTTAAAATAGTTTCGGATTGTTTATAGTAACTAATAGCTGTTGAGGCATCCCCCTGGCTCATGTAGGTATCTGCAAGGCCCGAAAGAGATTGGGCCATATCAACTTTTGCATTTAGCTTCTGGGAAATATCAAGTGCTTCCTGATGATATTTAATAGCAGTTCCGTAATCTTTTCTTGCTCTATATACTTTCCCTATATCATTGAGGGTATAAGGAATGTTTTCAGACCCTTTATAGGCTTTCAGTGATTTTTGGAAAAAGATAAGAGCGGAATCGTAGCTTTCTTTTTGTAAATAAAGTTCTCCAAGATTTACAGTAACCGTTCCTATAGCGTCATTATTCTTTAACGATTCACTCATGGGCAATGCTCTTAAATAATATTGCAGTGCCTGTTCGAGGGTAGATGCTTTATGGGAATATACAGCTCCAATATTTTGCAATGCGGTCAGTATTCGGAGTGTGTCGCCAATTTGCTCTGCGATGTTCAGTGATTTTAAGTTGAGTTCCAGAGCTTTTCCATCATCGGCCTGGTTATAATATAAAGAAGCCTCATTGCTCAGAATATTGGCGACTCCTACTTTATCATCCAAAGAATCGAAAATGGCCAGGGCTTTATTATAATTCTCGAGAGATTCTATATAATTAGCCTGCATGTAATAAGCTATTCCAATATTTTTATAAGCATAAGCCGCACCTACTTTGTAACCTGTTTTCTTTGCTAAATCTAAGGCAGAGGTAGCATAGTTAATGGCATTGCCCGGCGAAATACTAAAGTATTCTTTGCTTAACGATAATAAGGCCTTTACCTTACTACTATCTTCCTTTTGTGATGACAAAATCCTTTTTATACTATCAATCTGAATACTTTGTGCGAGGCATTGCGTTGACAGAAAAAAAATAAAAAGTGTATAGAATAAACGATTCTTATTCATAAAGCTATTTCCTTTTCAGGTCAGTGTAATGTTTTATCACCGGCAAATATTTTAAGGTTAAAGAGGAGAAGAAATTTCTTCCCCTCTGTTTTATTTTTTATTAATTGGACCTATAATTTAATAATTCTAAATACTCTGAACGTTCCATCATTCACTCTTACTTTAATGAAATAAACTCCGCTCCTGAATCCAGACATATCTAATTGCAAACTATTTTCATAAATTTTCTTTACCGATTGTAAGGAATAACTTCTCCCTAGTACGTCTGTTATCTGGAGGCCGTTTGCAGAAAGACTGCCGTTACTTATCTGCAATGTAACACTTCCTCTCGTAGGATTAGGATAAACTGAAGTATTTCCTGAAGCAACTAAATTACTGGAAAGCTTTTCGTAGTTTAATTTGCTAAGTTTATTTTCATTGCCTGATTTCTGATAGGTAATGTCTTTTTGACCTGCAGTCAATTGACTGGTGCCCTGTACGAGTTTTATGTTATCAGTCTTAACTGCAATTAATGGTGCGGCAGACACTGCAGACGCAGAATCCTGCCTCCATGAATAATGGCTATAAAACCAAACCAGGTATAACGTGCCTGTTTCATATTTAATATTATAATTAGACTGGTTTGCAAGTTTTAACCCATAAGGCGTAATCGTATAAACTCCGGGAATCCAATTGCAATACTTTCGGTTTATTTTATACGAAGGCCCACCAATTACAGAACTTGCATCGTTATTCTTGAAGCCGGTGATAGTAGAGGTAAACTTGGGTAAAGGACAAAATAATAAAATAGCTTTATCATCAGCTTTTACGGTAAGTGAAGCCGGGGAGATAGTAAGACTGCCGCTATTTAGTGCAAGGGTATAATTGGCCGCACTTCCTCCGTTTAATGTTATTGGATAAGTTCCCACACCAGAAGTTACAGATGCTCCTGAAGAGGCAACCGGAGGTGTAATACCTGATGGCCCATCACCGTTTACAAAACCACTATAAGAAATCCTGAAATCGGGATTGTTATCACCGTAAACTCTGGAAGTGTCAACCGCTGTTGCAGTAAGGGAAGCCGGAGAAATAGTAAGATTGCCGCTATTTAATGCAAGGGTATAATTGGCTGCACTTCCCCCGGTTAATGTTATTGGATAAGTTCCCACACCAGAAGTTACAGATGCTCCTGAAGAAGCGACCGGAGGTGTGATATTTGTTGGCCCATCACCGTTTACAAAGCCACTGTAAGAAATCCTGAAAGCGGGATTGTTATCACCGTAAACTCTGGAAGTGTCAACCGCTGTTGCATTTAATGTTACAGTATTTACGGTAAGTAACCCATTTACGTAGTTGATCTTGTAATTGGAAGGTTGAATGACAGAACCTGATGCGCCAATGTCAAATGAACCGACCGGAACATTAGTTGGCGGTATTGTTTCGTTGACACTGTTTTTTAGCGTGTAGGTGAGGGTTCCTCCTGTGAATACGGAATCCAAACTATCCTGATACTGGTAGCCGATGATTTTTGATGTAAACGCCGGAGTTGCATTTCCGTAAGAAATAGTTGAACTATCTGTTCGTACGGTAAGAGGTGCTGGAAGAATAGTGAGCGTACCAAGTCCATAAGTTATATCAAAGTTGCCGGATAAGAATGCGCCGGGAACTATGGTATTTGCTCCTGCCGTAATACCTGTTATCAGATTGATAGATTTGAAAACGGATAAGGTATCATTTGCGGGAGCGTTAGCATCTGCTTCGTCAATGATGGTAGCAGTGTTTGAATTAGTACTATCTGTAGAAGAAGTACTGTTGGTAAGTGCAGAAGATCCATTTACCAGAGCACGGGCGTTTACCAGAGCCCTTGCGTTTACGAGTGCACGGGCATTTACCAAAGCACGGGCGTTCACTAAAGCCCTCGCACTAACTAATGTTGCACTATCCGGATATACTTCATAGTTAAATACAGAAGCGGTAGCCAGATCTACTATATTGGTAGTATCATTCACAGTTGTGCCATTTACCAGGGCTCTCGCGTTCACCAAAGCTCTTGCGTTTACCAGAGCCCTTGCACTAACCAGGAAGCTAAGGTTTGTAAGGTCCGAATTAACCAATGCTCTTGCATTAACTAATGCACGGGCATCTACCAGGGCAACTGCATTTGTAACTAAATTTTGCTGATAATCCGATTGTAAAGAATTTAAGAAAGTACCCCTGTCAGGAACGGCTATAAGTGAATCTCCATAAGTATAATTGTAAGCAATGCCGGCAATTTTATCACCATAGGTGAGTGTGGTATCCCTCGGAGTAATTACCAGTGGCATTGGTTTTACCGAAAGAATACCATTAGTAAATACATATTTATAAAGCTCATTTAAAGCTACCAGGTTTGAATCACCGGAAGCAAATGTTTTCATTGCTGGTTTTACAACATACAAGCCTACATTACTCAAATTAGTAGCGGTAGTTGTGTAATTGACAGTATCAAGCCCCAGTTGCTGCAGGGTCAATCCTGTTTGATTTAGAGGAACACTATCCACTAAAATAGTAGAAGTAAATGAAGGAATTTTTTCGCCGTATTTTTTAGAGGTATCCATTGCGGTGATGGTAATGGTCTTCTTTGTTGGTGTAAAGAAAAATAATGAATCGGATGGCCCGCCGTCAATACCTGTTGATGAAACCGGAGGGGTATAAACATGGATGGCAGGATTACCGATGAATGTTGGGATGCTGGCAGTAACTTCTGTATTACTTATTACAGTAGTAGCGAGGGTATCTGCTCTGAATATTACTTTGGAATTAGGATCCAGATAACTTCCCTGTACGGTAATAGTAAAGGGTTGTGATCCTGCTTTAATAGTTGTAGAATCATAAACCAATTTTATTATAGAAGGTTTGGGGGTGGCAAAAGTACGCATAGCCGCCTCGCCCTGTATAAGGCCATAACCTGTATTATAATCAAATCCCGGAGTACCCATGTCAAGAGCAGAATGCTCCATTATATACCTGATACTGTCTGGTGTAATGGTAGTATTGGCAAATTTTTGCTTTCCTTCGATTAGCAGCGCTGCCAGAGCGGCTGCATGTGGCGCAGCGGCCGAAGTCCCAAAGAAATTAGGGAAGGCGTCCCCGTCAATATTTTGCCCACCCATGTTTACAGTGGTATTTACTCCGTTGGGTGCGCTGAATTCAGGTTTATTTCTTACCTCACCATTTACAAGAGTTCCTCCGGTAGAAGAGAAGGAAGCGATGGTGGGGGGATTTACTCCGTAAGCAGGAGTATTAGAGTAAAGTACGGCTCCTACGGCCATAGCCCCGGCGGCATTGGCTTGTCCTACAATAGTGGAATTTCCCGAATTGTATTTGCTAATGACACCGTTTCCACGGAAGAAAACATATTTAAACCTCACATTACCGGTACCGGAGGCCCTTACGATCATGATATTGGTTTGCGTATTTTGGGTTACAGTAAAAGGAAGCACTTCTATCGGATCGCCACCAATATTATTTCTGTTGAAACCAAATAATGCGTTTCCATTATTATCGGTCAGATAGATGTCCAGATCATTTTGGGTACCTGTCTGACTTTTCCCGGCAGAATAGATGCCGTCCTCCCATTGGAGTACTATGGTATAGGTTCCGGGTGTGAGTTTGATAGTCTGATAAATATCTCCGTTTCCAAAATCGTTTGCTTGTCCGACAATGCCATTAGGCGCCGGAGCAGGTTTGAACACACCCTCATAAGATTGATTTCCATAATTTCCTGCGGCAGAAAAATAAGCAACTCCTTTTGCTGCTACCGAATCAACCGCCTGGGCCACTACACCATCCTGATAAAACGGTTCTGTAATATAAGTAACGTCATCAACTATGACATTACAACCATCCTGTTGTAATTGTTGGATACCCAGTGCGAAATCACTCGCATTGACAAATCCTGTGCGGAAGGCAAGTTTTGCCCCCGGCGCTATATCATGCACTATCTGAAGCATGGCTCTTCCTTCGTCGGTAGATTGCCCCAAAGGATATTCCTTAAGTACTTCCACCGGCGTTGGATAATCGGGATTACCAATACCCGGAAGGTCGCCGTTTAATACATCTCTCTGTGCCGGATTTCCCGGAATGGTATTATAACTATTAGAGATCACACCCACTTTTACTCCCTGGCCGGTAAGGCCATATCCCTCTCTCACAAGATAAGTTTGCATGGCAGTATCTCCCTGAGAAGTTACGATTCCGGCATTACTGATGGAAGGGAATATGGGCCTGCAGTAATCTATCATATCAGGTAAGCTATCTAATTTCAACAGATTTTTTATAGGATATTTCCCTGAAATGATTAAAGTATTCGGGCCATTATTTATCAGGTCTGTCATCCCGTAAGGTGCGGTTTGTAAAAGAGATAACAAAGCTTGATATTGTCCCTGTAGCGATACAACCTCTATCATTACGCTATCATTTCTAAGAATGAAGATGTTTTGTGTGGTATCTGATACATTACCAAAATTCTCAGCCAGGGAATTTAATTCAGCACCAATCAGATTTTTTATTTTACCGTTTTCTGGTGGTGGATAATAAGGTAGGATGCATTTGTTCAGGTTTACTACAACAGTGTCTGTTGCGGTACATCCGCCGGAAGGGTTTGTAACCGTTAATACATATTTGCCTGCAGCGTTTACCGTAGGCGTTAATGTAGTGGCTCCGGAAACAATGTTACCGTTATCGAGGGCGGCCCAATTGTATTGCAAACCGGGTGTAGAGGTACTTCCGTCCAGTTGGGCATCAGTGGTGGTACAATCTAATACTTTATCATCCCCTGCACTGGCAACTGGTGTGCTGCATTGAATAAAAGGTGCATAATTTATGGTAACATTATTTTGAAGATTTACTTGTGCTCCACTGTAAAAGGCTCCTGTATAAGTACTTTGACCGGTACCGGAACCTAAATTAATTCCACCATACGGGGCCCACACGGTTCCCATCCAATTGGAAGAAGATCCCCATGATGATACATTGGCTACGTTCCAGGCGTATCTTCCAAACCAGCAGGAAGATCCGTTTCCATGGGTTTCAGAATAAATTCTTGTAGCATCTCCTCCATTGATCACACTTGTAGTTACTTTATTAAGATCTACATCACCATACACATAAATCTTGATAGTGCCGGAGGGATCATTTTTAAAATCAAAAACAAAATTATTACTACCGTAACTTTTAATAGTTTTAAAAACATAAATACCAGTGCCTGATAGAGTAATGGTTTGATTATTCCACATTGAAATGTTCCCATAGGCTCCCGGCGCTAAAGTAGTTGTTGAAGATATATTGGTATTTCCTACTGCAGGAAAATTAGTTATATCGGGCATTGAAGGAAGAACGGGCAAGTTTGGTGTTCCTGTAATATTTCCACCACCCGGTTTAGGCCCGTAATAATAAGTAGCTGAGGGATGGGTAACTTTCCCATTTACTTTTCCGCTGCTTATTTTAATATTCCCGTTCACATCAATATCTCCGCTAATTACAGTGTTACTCCCTCCCGAAATAATCCAGCCTTTTTTTGATTGTGAATTGGCTGAAGTGATACCTCCGGTAATGGTATTATTATTAGCCAACTGGATAGTACCTCCACTATAAATATTTCCATTAATCGTCGTATTGGTACTTGTTTTTACGAATGAATTACTACCTACCGATCCTCCCTTTATATCGGGCGAATAATGTTTAAAAAAAGAACAACTTGTTCCAATGTTAGTACCACTGCTACCAAATAATACAAAGTCACTAATCTTAAGATTTTGACCATTTAGTAGCGAAGGTACCTGGAACATCATAAGTAGAATAATGGCTCTTTTAAATGCACACAGATACAGTAAAATTTTTTTCATATAAATTTTTAAAGCAGGAGTAGAAAAAGTTTTTCTATGTCTCTTCTCTTTGGGAGCTAAATACTGCCATAAAATGAAGCTAAGTATATAAATATGGTATTATACCTTACGTGCTTTTATGACATAAAAGAAGTGAAATTTTAAGATTTGCGGAGGCCTTATAGATGGATACTGGTCTGTAAATGTAAAAGGTAATAAAATACGAACCAAAAATAATTACACGTAAAAGTACTCTAAATCGGTTTTCAAAAAATTCCGGGCGTTATCCGCAAGTAGAATTATTGTTAGGTGTTACCATTATCCTGACTCCCTGTCGCCACTATCCGTGAACAAGCGATTCCTTTGCACCACTACTACGGGGAGAAAAGAAGTAGATGTAAAAACAGTGGCGTCCTTTGAAAAACAGACGATCTCCCGTTGTATTACTTTTTTCATTTCGAAATCTTTTAGAGATTAACAGGAAAAATTGAAATGCAATATAATCCCACAAATGAAAAAGGTGTTGGACTTTTCACGCATAAACCTGGACTTTTCACGCGTTTTGTCTCTAAAAAGGATTTTAGGAAGAGAAGGCCGTTTTATTTACTTAAAGTGGGCACGAGTGTCAACAAAAAAACAGACTCTTTGATGGAAGCCACACTGTGTGGTTCCCCTTTATGCAATGTGATCATTTGACCCGCTTTTAGAATTACGGATTGCTGTTCAGTAATAAAACTGATTTCTCCTTCCAGCACCTGTACGCTGATCACTCCGTTGGCGATGTGCTTTGCTATTATGGCATCTTTATGCAACGCTATCAATACAATTCTCATCTCATCCGTTTTATATAGGGTGATTGCGTTTCGGTCATTTTTCCCCCATGCAGGCTCATTCTTTATTTTCTTTATAAATTCAGGTAGATCCATATTTACCAGTGGAGCATCTGTCAATCTATCGCCTTCGGGTCTTGACTCTGTTGATTGATTCTGTTTCACTTCCATGATTTTCTTATTTTAAATAGCTTGAAAGGTTTTTTATTAAAGGAAAAGAATAATTCAACAGGGCCAGGTAGAACGAACAGGAAATAAACCTATATTTATTTTATTAGTCTGCCCCGATTCCTGCAAAAGTATTTATCTGTGATTAGATTCAAATATAAAAATAATGTTTTAAATATAATAGCACTCTAATGAAGTGGATACGGATCGTATAAAAAATAGTAAAAAGTCAACTGTACGTTTTTTGTAATGGTATGAATTTTACCGGCGAATGGAATATCAGAAAGTGTACCTTTACGCCATGAAAAAGAAACTTATATTTTATTCAGTATTCTTTGCTGCACTGATAGGAATGTTTTATTTCTTACTTTCTTTCAACAAAGGTTTTTTTGATGTGAAGCTTCCTGTATTAAGTTATGTGCAGGATTTTTCATTTACCGATCAGAACGGACAAAATGTAACAGGGAAAGATATAGACGGGAAGGTGTATGTTACCGAATATTTTTTCACTACCTGTAAAGGGATTTGTCCTAAGATGAATGCCAACATGAAAACCGTTTATGATAAATTTAAAGACAATAAGGATTTTGCAATCATCTCTCATACTTCCATGCCCGAAACAGATTCTGTTCCACTATTGAAAGCGTATCAGGAAAAAATGATCGGCGCCCATCCTGATTATGCCGCTAAATGGTATTTCGTAACCGGCGACAAAGATTCTTTGTACAAGATGGCCCGGCAGAGTTATTTACTCGATAATGATAAAAACAACAGCATCAATATTGAGGAAGCCTTTATTCATACTCAGTTTTTCGCTTTGGTAGATAAACAAAAAAGAGTGCGCGGTATTTATGATGGTTTAAAACCAGACGAGCTGGCACAATTGGAAAAGGACATCGCAACTTTATTGAAAGATAAGGATGCCTGATCGTTTTGCCCTTCCTTTTTTACCTTTCTTCGGCTTCTTTTGAGAATGAAATAATAGTTTACTCTATTTATAATAGGGTATATGATTATCGGCAAAGTTTTTCTCTGCTTCATTCCAGTTGTCTAACAGGTTACTTCTTGTTTCATTAATACTTTGATTGACGGTGTTGAAAGTTTTCAGGGCAGTATTGATATCGTTCACCGATTTATTATAAGTATCCACCTCTTCTTTGGTGCGCTCTTTTTTGGATTTATCCTCAAATGATTTCTTTATTTTTTCAAAATTTTCATTCTTTAAAAAATAATCGGTTTGCCGGGGAAGGTCTTGTTCTGCCATCTTCTTGTAAAATTGTAAAACCTGCTTACAGGTATTGGCAAGAGAAGCGTCGTCGGCAAAAGGTTTCATGGTACTGAGCGTTGCCAGCCCTTCATCTGCGAATCGTATCAGCGAGGTACGGCCTTGTTCCATCCCGGTGAGTTTTTGTTTGTTCATGGCCTTTACGATCTCTCCATCCTGCCAGTAGCATTTGAAGAAAATTAGGTAAACACTGTCCATATAGTCATTCACTTTGCCGGCATCTTCCAGCTTCGAATCGAGTTTGCCTTTTTTATCTATCAATTGTATGTTGTATTTGGCGGCAAAAGCTTTGGTTGCTTCACTCATCTTTGCCACCGCTTCCCCGATCTTATCATTGGTTTTTTCGCGGAGCAGAAGGTAAGCCTGCATCTCATCATACGATTGCTCGGCGATGTCTTCCATGTTTACGATTTTATTATAATCTTCGTCAAAAACATTGTAGCAAAGTTTGATGTAATCAATACTGCTTTGTCTCAAAGAATTATCACCTTTATAAAGAGGAATATCAACTGTTTTAAAACGACTGTTGTCAATACTTTGGAGCACCTGTTGCCGTAACTTCTCTATTTTTCTTGCCCGGCGGCTGTGAGCGGCAGCACTCATGTAGGCCATGTATTTCTGATTCATTTCTGTTTGCGCATTGCTGATCGAGGACATATAGGCTACGGGATCACCTGCAGTTTGGGCTACGCTTTTTTCAGTGAGCTGTGAGGATAATAAAATAAAAAGAAAGAATGTGAACTTCTTCATTGGCTTTGGTTTTGTAAATGGCTTATAAAGATAGAAAAAAGATTATTTCATCAAAATAATAAGATCGTAGGCCATCTGCAGATAAGGGTCGTTACTTAAGAATTCTCCCCATTGTTCATTGACTTCTTTCAGGTGTTCGTTGGCCTGCATTTGTTGTAGGTCGTAGAGGTTACTTTGTACAGAATAAGGGGGCTTTTCTTTTTCTGCCGCATCTACATCGGTGGATTGTATATTTTCTTTTATACTTTCCCGCATGCCATCTGATAGTTTTAGACTTATATCCCGGTAGGCATTGCCGGCCTTCTCTGCTGCGATATATTTTTTTAGTCTAACAAAAAAAGAGGAGGTGTCCATTTTTGCTTTTGCGAAAGCCTTTAAATTGTCCATTGCTATTGGCGGCCCTGGTTTAAAATATTTGTTGCCTTCTATGGGTGCGCAAATAAGTGAATAAGGTTCATCTGCTTCGCGCTTCGATGAAATATCCAGAATGTCGGGTAACACAATATCGGGCAGCACACCTTTTGCCTGTGCGGTAGCTCCGGTTACCCGGTATAATTCTGAAACGGTAACCTTAAGATAACTATCTGTTTTTATTTTGCTGATGTCTGTTTCCGGGGTAATGGTAGAATCCATGGGCAATATTACTTGAGCAGTTGCTTTTCCGTAAGTAGTGGACCCCACAATCACAGCACGGTTATAATCCTGCAGGCTGCCTGCCATCATTTCGGAGGCAGATGCACTGTAGCCATTTACCAGCAATAGTAAGGGCCCGTCCCATATACTGCCGCGATTCACATCTTTTAAAGTAAATATTTTGGAATCACGGCTTTTGTATTGTGCTACAGGGCCTGCGTCAATAAAAATGCCGGTAAGGTCAACAGCTTCCTGCACAGAGCCACCACCATTGTACCTGAGGTCCAGTATTAACCCTTCTATTTTTTCTTTCTTCAGTTTAAGAATTTCTTTTGCCACATCATTGGCACAACCATTTATGCCGGTACTTTCATTTTCCCAATCTTCATAAAATGCAGGAAGAGAAATAAAGCCGATGGTTTTACTTCCTTTCAGTATAAAACTTTTTACTTTATTGGCATCATCGTCTGTTTTTTCTTTGTATAAGATGACAGTCCTTTCGGAGCCGTCTGGCTTTTGTATTTTGAAAGTGGCTTTCTCATGGTTACTCATTTTTATAACATCGTATAGTTCTTGCAGATCGCTACTGCTCACATCAATGGGTGGTTGGGTTCCCCATTGGATTGATTTTATTTTATCTCCTTTATTGATTTGCCCACTCTTAAATGCAGGACTACCGGGTGCAATGTTTTCTATCTTTACGGTCCCGTCATTTTCTTCTTTGAACTGAAAGCCGAAAGCCATCGCTTGCTGCCCCAGCTCACTTTCAAAATTTTCTTTTTCTGTGACGGGAAGATATTCCGTATGTGGGTCAAAACATGCCGCGATCGCTTTGCAATATTCCGTTCCTATTGCTTCGTTGATCCCTCCGGAGCTTTCAAAGATGATATCAACAGAGTGCCTGAATAAATTTTGAACTTTATGTCTGGTGAATGGTTCAATGCTGTCAATATACTTTTTTTGTTGGGAAGAAGAGAGGGTTAATAATTTGTCGTCGTCCAGGAGAGCATTTAGTACGGAAGCCTTTATAAATTTATACAATTTTACACGCAGCTCTTTTTCATTAACAGGATAAGAAGTATCTTCTGCTGCCGTGATCTTTTCTGCCAGTGAGAAATTAAAAGGAGTTTTGCAGATACTATTGATCATTGTATCAACCATGGGTAAACGCTTCTTACAGATGGTAGTAAGGGCTGTAAGGAAATCCGGTTTCCGGTTCTTTATTTCATCGTCAATATCCAACCGGAATTTAGCCAGGGTATTCATATCCTCTTTTGTAAAGAATATTTTGCCTTCATCAAGTTGCCTGAACAATTGTGTAAAAATATGTTCAGACAATTCATCATTCAGTGGCCGGGGCTGAACATGAAATTTCTCTACCATCCTTGTGATAAGGTAAGCATCGCTTACTTGTTTTTCGAACGATTGTGCGAAAAGGAAGGAATTCAAAAGATAAAAGCTGCAAAGCAGCAACCCCCTTTTTTTCATAAGTGTGGCCAGGTTGATTTTGGCTATCACAAGATAGTAAAATTTGAATCCTAAGTAATATCGTTGGCGTAGATTTCGAATTACCGGAAAGGGTTACTAAAATAAGAATCTACGGCTATCTGTTGAACAGAAATCGTCATCAACGCATTAATGAAGTTCTCAGAAAAATGAAATTGCCATTACACAAGGGATTAATAAAAACTCCTTTGCAGATCCGCATGCCCGAACAATTTAGTATTGATATGGACGAATGCCCTTGTTGTAAAAATGGAACACTCAAACTGATAAAAGTATTTTATCGCTGCCTGTTCGGCAGACAGACAAACCTGGATGCAGGCCGAACTTGTCTGCCCACCGGCTGATGATGGATAATATTTATTGAGCGGATGTTTTTAAAAAATTAAAGAATAGCAACGTTTTTAAAGACGTAAAAGGAAAACGATATCATTGAAATAAAAAACCGCTGTAAAATATTATTAAGTGAAATATATAATCGTTACTTTTAAATCATCAAAACATCTGAAGGCATTAGTAATGAAGAAAGCGTGTTTTGGAGACTGAAACTTAATTTTAAAACCAATCATAAAGAAAAGAACCGGTTGATACTTTGTCCCAATAGCAAACTTTACGGCGACATCGGTCAACTCAAAAGTTTACCGCAAAGCCCCGCAAAGTCAATTTTAATGCGGGGTCTTTTAAGGGGGCTTTTCGGATACTTTTCTTAATGTTGGCAGCAAGTATTTCGAGGCTACATAAGAATTAAAGATTAATCAGGATATATGGATCAAGAGCTTAATACAGAATTATGGATGGAATATTGGAACTTATACGATTGGAATTGTTGGAATGAATATATTACCAGACCTGATATTAAAAAGGAATACAAAAAATCAAACTACAATCTTCGCTCTTATTTACATGACCATATATTAGTCCCAGCCATTGAACAAATTGAAAACAACCTTGAAAAAATTGACGGCTATAGTAAGTTTCTATATTGGTTCAGGTTTAGAGAAGAATTTCTAATTATAACCAAACCTTATAAATTAAATTCAAAAATTGACATTGATAAACAAACCAGAGCTGAATACAAAAGATACATTAGCCATATAGACGGTTTTCATAAAGATTCTAAAGTAAAAGTAAAACCGGAGTACGATTATATCAAATGGTTTTACATTGCGATTTGTTCCTTAAAAAGTGAGGCTGAAATCTACTTTAATGAAATCCTTTTCAATTTGCCAATTTTTGATAAAGCCGAGGTAAATAAAAGAAATTTAGAACTTCTTGAAAAAGACAGAAAGGAGAAAATCATAAATATTTATAATTACGGCAATATAGATACCATCATAAATAATTTAGAAAAAACAAATAAACCTCTTACTAAATTAAATAATAAGAAAATTGTTGAGATAGTAATTGAAAATTTTAAAAAACAAATAGAAAATAACGGCCTATCTAAGCTTCTCTATGAAGGCAAAGAAAAAAAATTAAGGCATGAAAACTCCGCCCAGCAACTCTTCTTTTCGGTTGCCCAAATATTCTGTTTGGCTAATGATCTTGATGTTAGTCCTGAAACTAATTCAGGTTCAGGAAGTGTCGACTTTAAATTTTCCAAGGGTGCAATAAATAAAATAAATGTCGAAATTAAATATTCTAATCATAAAAGATTAAAGCATGGCCTTGAAATTCAATTAAGAGAATACGACAAAGCAGAACAAACAGTAGATAGTTTTTACTTAATCCTTCAAGTTAATGATAACACTAAAGTCATTGAGGATGTCAAGGCTATTGATTCTAAACTTAATCCTTCTTCCCTAAAAGTAAAAGTCGTAGATGCAAGACTAATTCAATCTGCAAGTATTAGAAAAGTATAAAAGCAAGTCTATGCATGCCTGCTGCTAACATTCGCATTCATGCAAGCTTGGCTGAAGTACTAACAATGAGCATTCATGAGTGTTTCAGCAGTTGTTGCGGGCTGAAACAATCTTTATTCGGCAATAGTAATAACAATGAAATTTTAATTATAAATTTGGCTACGGTCCCGGCTGAAAAATCATTGAATGCCCAGCCAATCACCAATGCGTAAACGTTAGTGGCTATGCTAAACGAACTCCACCATGAACTATTTTAAACAGATATTTAAAAAGTCAACCGACAAGACGTCTGTTCACCAAAATGCTGACAGACCATATGGTTCGACAGATGAAGAAATAAAACAATTCTTTTCTGATTGTGGACAAGTTTCTATTAAGGACACAACAATAACTATTCAAAATTATCCTTTCGTTCCGTCAATCGCTTATGACCGCAAGACATTTACTACTTCTGACATAAAAAGCATAGACATTGAATCAGCACCGCCGACAGTTCAAATTGGAAACGAACTAATTTTTATAGGTGCCGAGCAAAAAGATAAACTTAAAGATTTTGCGACCCAAAACAATATTCCAGTAATTCAAAAACCTCCAATTTGGAATTGGATTTTAGAGCCATTTTTTGACACAGAATTTACAAGCGAACATGAATCAAGACTCAATAATCTTTTAGCACAATATTGTTTAACTGAAACAGAAATTTTAGAGATACGGATTAAGGTCAAAGAACAAATGATGAAGTACAACTTTGACACAATGCTTTGGAACTGGACAGACTTCAGTGCTGCTGACGTACTTTTTGCAATGCTGCCAAAATATTCTGACACTGACTTCAAAAGTTTTTATGAAAATGTAATGAGAATTGCATTGCTACAAGGTGAACAGAAAAGCACAAGCCACTAACATGGGGTTTGACTGCTATGCTGGCTGACGAATAAATTCTCATCCTATTTGTTCGCTAATCAACATCGGTTTTGACTGACGGATTTCTTTTCAACTTTTGTTCGTAAATTGAACTTTAAATAATTTAATTGGGCTGAAGGTGTGGCTGGACGAGCAATGAATACCAGCACAGCAGCAAGCCCTAACGTAAGCGGCAATGGTAAAGTGACACACTATGAACTTTAAAGAGATTTTGCAGGACAAACCAAATGGTGCCTACACAGACGTGGAGGAAGTTATAATAAACACTTCACAACGTTATAGTAGCGATGACAAGGTAATTATAGCATCTCCTGAACTTGAATTATTCTGTAATGAATGTAATGGCGTTAGAAATTTTGTAAGGGAACTTTACCCTTATACAATTGGTGACCCAGAAATCGAAATTGACTACCCGTATGCATACCTTTTAGACTATTTGTGCTCGAATTGCAAAATCGAATTGAAATATTTTGCTTTACAAATAAGTCAAATTGAGAATAGCACAAATGCAGACGTTTATAAATTTGGCGAATTACCATCCAGGATAAACAATTTGCCTACCGCCTTAATTAGGCTATTTGGTTCGGACAAAGACCTCTTAATAAAAGGGAAAAATTGCGAAACACAAGGCTTAGGAATTGGAGCAATGGTCTATTACAGACGAATCGTTGAAAATAAAAGAAGCAATTTATTTGACTTAATTATTAAAGCACTTAAAATAATAGGAGGACACGAACAAGAGGTTTTAAAAATAGAAGCAGCAAAAACCGAAATCCAATTTACAAAATCAATTGAGCAAGTAAAGAAAATTCTTCCGCAAGAATTATTTATTGACGGACACAATCCATTGACATTATTACATTCAGCAGTAAGTAAAGGCGTTCATAGTTTATCAGATGTAGAATGTTTAGAAATTGCGACAAGCATTCGTATTGTATTGACAGAATTAATAAATAGGATTGCTATGATTTCTTCAAATGAAAAATCATTGAAGTCAGCATTAGCCAACCTTAATAAATTGAAATAACCACTGCCGCTTACATCGCATGGCGTTAGCTGGGCTGAAGTGCATTTCATCAACTTTTTGTTCGCCTGGACTACAGTTCAATCTAACCATTTGTGACTTGCTGTAAGTAAACAGATTATAATGCATTAATATTCACAATATCATCGGTTGTTAAGCCAAGCCTGTTCATTTTATTCCTAATATTTTTAATCACTTTCTGTCTTGCCTGCAGTTCATATTCTTTTTCATCACGCGGTTGATAGGGAACTTTTCTCACCGTCATTATCCAAAATATTTCTGCGAGCCTGCGGGCTAAAGCGGTAATAGCAGCAGGACGACCTTTTTTAAAGGCTATGCGGCTGAATATTTTTTTGAGTACACCATTATTCCTTTGGGCAATGGTGTTGGCTGCAAGACGGAAAGCATTGGCCATTATACTTTTTCCCTTTGGGGTACGTGAACTTACAATTTTACCACCCGTAATTTTATTATTTGGTGCCAGCCGCAACCAGCTTGTGAAATTTTTTTTCGTCTTAAATTTAAAGATGTCGGTTCCTACTTCCGATATGAATGCCATTACGGTGTTTGCACCAATTCCTTCTACGCTTAATAAATCTACTCCAAAATATTCCATGCTTAATTTGTAAACATTAAATGAGGGTGCATTTTTTCTTTTGCTTCTTCCAGAGGTTTTCGTTGCAGACGCGCAATTGCCAGCAGGGATCCTGGCAACCATTTTTTGCAGTAGCGCTTCTATTTCACTGTCGCAGCTAAGCACCCTTTTCTGAAATGCTTTATAGGCATTCAATTCGTCGGCCAGGATAAATAAGTTTTCTCTTTTCCAGGTGCCCTGTAAGGAATCGGCGATTTCTTCTTTTGACTTCTTCACCCTGTTATGAGCCAGGGAAGCCAATGCTTTGCGGTCTCTTTGGCCTGCTACAATTGCTTCCATTATTTTCATTCCACTAAGGCCGGTGATGTCGCTGAGTGCCACGTCCAGCCTGATGTTCATCAGGCGCAGTGCCTTTTGCATTTTTTGTATGGAAGAAGCAGCCTAGGCTATAATGGAGGCACGGTGCCGGTAATAGGTTCGTATCCGGCCGATATCCTCACTGGGAATGAAAGCCGCTTTGAGCAACCCCAATGTGTGCAGACGCTGAAGCCAGCGGGCATCTTTGGCATCTGTTTTTCGCTGTGGGTCTTTGATATAGTTGTTGCTTAATATAATCTCAAAGCCTGCCGATTGAAGGCTGGAGTACAGCGTTTGCCAGTAAGTGCCTGTGCTCTCCATAGCTACTGTCGTAATCTCTTTTTGCTTCAGGTATTGAATTAGCTGCGAGTGGTCTTTGGTGTAAACCTTGAAGGTAGAAACGTCTGAGGCTTCCTGCCCGACAGCAACGTAATGAATACGTGATCCCACATCAATACCCGCCGCATGGTCATTTACGATGGCCATTGGAATTGTTTGTCCTTTTTTCATTGTTGATGTTTTTGATGATGAAAAAAAAGAAAGAAACAATGCTCTAAATTGTATCTTTGAAAAAGAAGATTGTTCAATACGGGATGCCTGGTTTTGCCCAGACTCACCATTCGATTTTTCAGATAGGGATACCGTTTTTGCGGTATCCTTACTTATACAATTTTACTAGAGTTCCGGGGGGGCTATAAAATAATGCACCATTCGAAAGTGAAGCTTGTAAAGCATTGTTTTCCCTTCCTATAAAGTTAGTTAAACGATTTTATGAAATTTTATATAAGGGTTCCGGCTGAAA
>JBDTGA010000123.1:0-46110 GCA_039937655.1 Ginsengibacter sp. | reverse complement strand
CTTGCAGACAGGGATTCCCGGCGAGGCCACTTTTAAGTGTAATTATTGTAGGAGCAAAACGAGAAACATCTTAATTTATTGGTTTACTGAAAAGCAATAAATTTGCGGCATCGAATATCAAATAATTTTAGTCTCGTAGTACAACGGATAGTATAAGAGTTTCCGAAGCTCCAGATCTGGGGTTCCCTGCCTGACTGCGCCTTGCAGACAGGGATTCCCGGCGAGGCCACTTTTAAGTGTAATTATTGTAGGAGCAAAACGAGAAACATCTTAATTTATTGGTTTATGATAAAATATCAGGAAGTTTATGGTTTCTTCACTAACAATTAAACCATCCATTCACCTTATCCGCCTCATTCGATATCGAATTTTTAAAGGAGTACTCATTGGTATCAGGATGGTATTCATACTCCTTTCTCCATTCAGCGAAATTGGCGGCAGTTGATTCTATGGCATCCATAATAAATATCACCTCTTCATTGGTCATGGTGGGATGGATGGACATCCTTACCCATCCCGGCTTGCAGGAAAGATCGCCGGTGTGTATCTGATTCAATAATTCATAAGATCGAATCTCACTTACATGCAAAAGCATGTGCCCATAAGTGCCGGCACATGCACATCCGCCTCTTGTCTGAATTCCAAATTTATCATTGAGTAATTTCACAATCAAATTGTAATGTGCTCCTTTTACGACAAATGAAATTACGCCCATTCTTTTCTTATTTTTCCCTTCCAAAACTTCGATATTTTCAATGGCTGCAAACCGGTCAAAAATAATTTCCAGTAATTCTTCCTCACGTTGCAACATATTTTCAACACCCATCTTTTCTTTCAGTTTTACGCTCATCGCTGTTTTTATTCCTTGCAAAAAGGGTGGGGTACCTCCGTCTTCCCTGTGTTCTATATCAGTAATGTATTCATGAAATTTCCATGGGTTGGTATATACCACCGTACCGCCACCCGGTTGATCAGGAATAATATTTTTATAAATCTTCTTATTGAATATCAGAACTCCTGTTGTGCCCGGCCCGCCGAGGAACTTGTGGGGTGAGAAATAAACCGCATCCAGATGGGTACCCTCTTCATCAGGATGCATATTGATATCAATATAAGGGGCTGAACAGGCAAAGTCCACAAAGCACAATCCATTGTATTCATGGATGATTTTTGCGATTTCATGATAAGGGGTTTGGATACCCGTAACATTCGAACAGCCTGTGATTGCGGCAATTTTATTTTTTTTATGCTTATACTTTTCAAGCAGTTCCCTGAAATAATTCAAATCAACATTTCCTTCTTCATCAGACTTTATAATTTCAACGGTTGCTATGGTTTCCAACCAGGTGGTTTGATTGGAATGGTGTTCCATGTGTGTTACAAAAACAATGGGTTTTAGCTCATCATCTAATTGCAGGCAATCAGAAAATATATTATGAATTTTAACAGCATCCACTTTTAGTTCATCAATATCAGGCAACCTGTCTTTTTTTACATAATCCATGATCCTTTCAGGAACCCTGAGGCCGAGAATGCGTTGTAATTTATTAACGGCACCGGTCATTCCACTTCCACAAAAAATCAATACATCATTTTTATCTGCATTCACATGTTGCTTCACAATCACTTTAGATTGCTCATACGCCTTTGTCATCAAGGTTCCGGTAATAGACGTCTCGGTATGTGTGTTGCCCAGGAAAGGCATGACCTCATTTTGAATGCACTCTTCTATCGGTGCATAACATCTGCCGCTGGCAGTCCAATCGGCATATACAATTTTCTTTTCACCAAACGGAGAATCAAAATACTGACCATCTCCGATTATATTTTTGCGGAATTTTTCGAAATATTTTTCAAGTGTTTCTATTTCATTTACCATGTATGAAGTATTTTTCATCTCTGATCTGCAAAGATCCGTTCTTTTGAGTTTTACAGATTAATCGTTTTTAGATGGAATCATATAATTAATCAACGAAGGTATATCAGAAACTATTTGAATAAAAAAAGGAGTGTAAAAACACTCCTCGTGATGTATCAAACTTAAAATTTGACACATGAGAGATGTTAGTCTCACTTCATAAAACAAACCACTTTTAGTTCAAGTGATTCTATCTTAAATTGAGAATTGTTCATTTGTTAGTTTCCTATTTCCCCGGGGCTAAAAGTTCGCCCAGCTTCTTTTCAATTTCACTATTGCCATCCGGATCGAAGCCCACTTCTTTAGCAACTATTTTCCCTTGTGGGTCTATTAAAAAAGTAGAAGGTACTCCGGTTACCGCAAATCCTTTCTGAGAAATATTTTTGGTATCCAATGATTGCAGCCATGGATTATTTTCTTCTTTCACCGCTTTGAGCCAGGCAGCCTTACTTTCATCAATGGAGATGCTGTAAATTTCAAATTTATCGCTCTTGTATTTTTTATACACCTCCCTCATGTGCGGGAACGACTGGCGGCATGGCGAGCACCAGCTTGCCCAAAAATCTATTAGTACATACTTACCTTTGAGATCAGCAAAGTCAACCTTCTTGCCTGATGGATCGGGCAGAATAAAATTGGCGACTGTACCACCTACATTCGAACTCTTAAGCCCCAATATATAATCGTTGTATTTCTGAGCCTCCTTTGTTTTTTGCATACGCGAAGAAAGCATATTGAATAACTTTTCCTTTGTTTCTATAGAACCAATTCCCTTGCTATCGGCAAGCACATAAGCGCTGGCATAAGAATCGGGATGTTGTTTCAGCAGATTTTCGAGTAAGGGAAGCATGTAAATTTCCTGCAGTGAATCCATACTTTTTTGAAGACTGGCATAATTAGCGCTGGTGTCTTCAATCTGGTACCAATTCCCCCCGTACAAATCTCCAATACCAGCATACACTTTCTTATAAGCTTCCCCCTGATCTTCATTAAATTTTTCATAAAGCATCATCGGTTCCGGACCCTTCAATTCAGAGACATTCATTCCTTTTGCAATATCGGAAGTAACATAATAGGTGCCGGGTTCGGCAATTAGTATTCCAAATGGCTGATACATCATGTGGCTTTCTTTAATATACTCAGGATATAGCATCTTCATTGCAACTTCCGAAAAAGGAAATGAGAAAGTATAATGCCCATCTTTAATTTCCGCAGAATCGTTTGTGGTACGGGTATATAAGTAAATTTTGTTGAACCCTTTCAAATCTCCGTTGAGCGTGCCTTTTATAGTTACCATTCCTTTTTGCTGTGCAAATGTCAAAGTAGCTAACAGTAAAGCGATCACGCTTAAAAATTGTTTTTTCATATTTTTGTATCTTTTCTTATTTCGTTAAATATTTTGATTAAAAACTTGCCATAGGTATTGATTTCTGGCTATCAGCAGGTGCCATCGTTTTATTTTTAAGTATCAACTTTATTTCTGCTTCGGTATCGGAGCCATAGCCTAGAAATTTTTTTAGAATTTTTCCATTGGGGTCAATAATATACATGGTTGGAATTCCCGAAAACTGAAATTGTTTCATCGTTTTATCTTTATTAGGGCTGAGTAATTGTTCCCACGGCATGTTTTCATCCTTCATTGCTTTTCTCCAGGCAGCCTTATCATCATCAATGGATATACTCAGCACATCCAACCCTTTGCCCTTGTAATCACTATATAGTTCTTTCACTTTCGGAATGGCGGCTCGGCACGGGCCACACCAACTTGCCCAAAAATCTATTAATACATATTTGCCTCTGTATTTTTCCAATCCTTGCAATTTGCCAGTTTCATCCGGATAAGAAATGGAAGGAGCAGGCTTTCCTGATTGTACTTTAGCAGCCATTTCACGGTTGGCAATAATCGTTTGCCTGGCCTGTTTTGCTTCAATTAGCCATGGATATCTCGTAATCAAATCATCCAGTGACTGTATCCCCTCATTATATGTATTACTGCTTTCAGGCCCTATATTTTCTCTTAAAGCATATAACAGTACCGGACGATCTTTATATACTTCCATCAATACTTTTTTTCGCGTATTATAGTCTGCCTGCATTGAATCATATCGTGGCCTGGTTTTTAAATACGTTGCCCAGGCAGAATCTGTTTTTTTATGCTGATCTGCATAATACTGTTCGTTGTATTCATCTACCAGCCGCAGGTAACTAAGCTGGCCGAGCTGCTCATAAAGGTTGATAAAATTATTATCCATCGAGCCTTCCACAAAATTATAATGTGGGATTTTCATGTGCATTTTGGCAGTATCATAACCACGCATTTTAATATTCACATTTTCATCGCTCCAAAAAGCCGCCTGATCCCATTGCATCGCATCCACATGGTAAATACCCGGATGATCCTGTTTTAATTTAAAAGAAAAAGTTTTTTTCTGCTTATTTACTGTGACAGAATCAATGACTTCCGCTTTACCGGTCATTTCATCTTTGTATAACCATATTTTGTTTTCCTGCGGGCTTACAAATTGAACACTTCCTTTTACGGTAATGGTTTTTGCCAAAGTTATTCTTTGGGCACTTACCCATCCAGCACTTAACATTATTACCGCTGTTAACATTAGCATTCCTAAAAAATTTGCTTTTTTAATCATTATACTTTTATTATTTTTTGTTTTTATTAAAGGTTTAATAGTCGCTATTAGAGAATGAAAAGTCCAGTCCCGCTAAATTTACCGACGAATATTAATTTATTGTTGTTTCACTTGAAAAAATTTGGATAACCCTATTATATAACTGTCAAACTCAGCCGCCAACTGCTGTTTTAATTCGTTTTTTGCTTTATCCGTTCCGTCAATTGAGGCAGCCCATCTTATATTTGCGGTATTGGGACTGTCTCCCTCTTTCACTCTCAGTACAAGCATGACAAGGGTTATACTGTCCGGAAAAGGAGACACCACATTGATAACACAGAAAGCAGGAGTTCCTCCCTCCGGATTCATAATATCAACTTTACCTTTTCTTTGTGTTCCATCTTTCAATGTGAATAAAAATTCTTCGGGCTTACCATCATCATTTACAGCAGAAATAAATCCACCGCTGTATTTTGGCAACTCTTTTATATCACTGATTTGTTTCCACACATCATTCATCGTTGCATTCACGGTAATATCTTTCTGCACAATATATTCCATTACCCGAGCCGCGGCCATTTGTCCTTGTGCTTTAACAACGTTCAGGGTGACCGATCCCCATACAATAAACAGAATAGTTAATTTGCTCGTTTTCATGATTTTTAATCTTCTAGTAACCGGGGTTTTGTTTTATAAGCCCGCTTGTAATATCAATTTCATTTTGCGGAATTGGAAATGCATATCTGCTTTCAGGAAGCACGTTATTAGGCTTCTTGCCAGAACGAATTTTATCAAAACGGTCGTGACCTTCATAAGCCAACTCCCATTGGCGCTCTTGCAAAACCTGATCAATCAACGATTGCTGGTTAGGAAAGTTAGCCGCTGTATAAAGTGCAGGACTTTGTCCGGTGGGGTACGCCCGCTGATGAATATCATTAAGCAAATCAATGGATGTCTGATTCACACCGTTTTTATAAGCCAGTGCTTCTGATTTGTTCAACATTACTTCCGCAACGCGAATCATCACAAGATTATCCAGTAAATTAGGATCAGAGAATTTAAAGGGATCCCATGTTGAACCATTAATAATAAATTGGGAAGACCGGCGCATATCAAGGTCATCATGCGATTTGATAAAACTGGTATCAGGTGCAGTGAACCCGTAGATGTAGTAAATATTATGAGAATAATATTGTAATACATCAGCTCTATTATAGCTAAGCGGGAAAGCAAATATGATTTCTCTATTAAAAGAATAAGGAGTGTTTCCTGATGAATTATCCGCAAACACCTGCGTAATGGATGGCATTAAAGCTACGTTGGGATCCTGTAAAACTGTGTCGCAATAAGCATTGCATTGGTCATAATTTTTCATGTAAAGATTTACCCTTGCCGCCAAAGCCCTCGCAGATGTTTTATTAGCCCTTGTGCGTTCCGACAAATCGGATGAATAGCTTAAAGGAAGATCAACGATGGCCTCTGTCAAATCTTTTAAAATCTGATTCCATACCTGTCCATTAGTTGCCCTTGGGATATTCTGAGAGCTATCATATCCATCATAAGATCTTAAACGAAGAGGCACTCCCATATTATCCACTTTGCCTTCCAAAGCCCCGTCACCATATAGTTCTATCAGGTTAAAATAACTGTAAGCCCTTATAAATTTTGCTTCAGCTACATATTGCTTTTGCAATGCGGTATTAAACGAGGCATATTTGGATAATTTAGTGATGATCACATTTGCAAGATTAATGGTGGCATATTGAGCAGACCAAAAAGTCAATGCATTATCATCGCGGGGATCAATGGCACCCGTAATAACGGTGTTACTGAAACTGGTTGAAATACCGGTGGTTATATCCCCCAAAGTATAAAAATCTCCATTGGAGGCATTCGCTAAATTCTGGTAGGTATTCCCCAGCAACCAGGAGGTATTACTGGAATCCCTCAAAGTTTCTGCTTCGGTGAGCGTGCCTTCGGGTTTTATATCAAGTTTTTTATTACAGGCATTTAAAGTAAAACCCGCTAATAAAACCCAGCAAACTGTTTTAATATATTTTGTATTCATTTTCTTTGGTTAAAATGTTTAAAGGCCTAATTTTATTCCTATTCTGTATGTCCTTGCCGCAGGCATCGTCAGTTCATCATAGCCAGCGTTTAATGAAGATGAGCCATAAGCGCTCACTTCAGGATCAATTCCTGAATATTTGGTAATGATAAAAACATTATCCGACTCTGCAAATACTTTCAGACTGTTGATATATCTCAAATTTCCAAGCGTTGCTTTATTAAAATCATAAGCTAAAGTGAGTGTCCTCAATTTGATAAAAGAAGCATCTTCTAAAAAGCGGGAAATATCGCGCCCTAATGTATAATCGAATGTTGAACCGTAACCTGCTGCATAATAATTAGAAGCATTTATCAATGCTGGTATATCTGTATTTTGCCCTGGTGTTTTCCAATAATTCAATAAATCGGGCGACAGATTATTTACCTGGGCATTAAAAAGACTGGATTGTCCATAATTATATAAAGCAGCTTTAGAGCCATTGAATATTTTATTTCCATAAGAGAAAGAGAAAAAGGCATCAAGCGCCACACCTTTCCATGTAAAAGTATTTCCAAATCCTCCGAAAAATTTAGGCAACGCATCTCCCTGTGCCATACGTTGTGCGTAATAGCCGGATTTATCAGAATAAGGTGTAGTTTGCGAAAAAGGAGTTTCAATCTTATTGCCACTCTTATCTACCCATACAGGATTCCCGTTAGCCGGGTCAACGCCTCCCCAATTGTATAAAAAGAATTGTGTGGCAGAATAGCCTTGGAGCCAAAATCTGCCTCCATTCAATTCTATCTGGGCCGCCAGATTAGTAGGATCAACTTTGTGCAGTTTTTCGATAATATTTCTGCTTCGGGAAATATTAAGATTAGTAGTCCATTGAAAATCTTCAGAATTGATATTTACAGAGTTAACCGTAAGCTCCAGCCCATGATTATTTAGGTCAGCCAGGTTTTGCACCTGTGTGCTAAAGCCCATATAAGCTGGTATTCCTGAAGGTAAAATAGCGTTATTTATTTGTTTCCTGTAATAATCAACCGTAATGTTTAATCGGGATCTCCAGAGAGAAAGGTCCATTCCTACATCAAAAGTTTTTGTTCGTTCCCATTTCAAATTGGGATTATTGGGCTGGCTTACAGAAATCTCCCCTAAATCGCCGTAATTCGGACTATAAGTAGTCAACTCATATTGCCCCTGGTTTCCATAATAACCACCACCACCGTCAGAACCTGTAAACCCTATGCTGCCGCGGAACTTTAGCTGGTCAATTGCCTTAATATTCTTCAGGAAAGACTCCTGGTTGGCAATCCATCCCAATGAAAAGGAAGGAAACCCTACATAACGGTGATTAGCCGCAAATTTGGAAGATCCATCCAAACGATAGGTAACCCCCAACAAATATTTACGTTCAAATGCATAATTCATACGGCCAAAGTAGGATGCAAGCGCCCATTGTTGCCCTAATGCGGATGAAAGGCCTCTTTTGGAAGCAGCGCTGATGCTTAAGATTTGGTCGTTCAAAAAACCACGTCCATAAATGGAACTGGTATTTTCTATGGAAGATTCAAAGCTCTGTCCTATCACTCCATCAATAGAATGTTTTGTACTGAATGATTTATTAATAGTAAGCGTATTATTGATTACCCATTTTCTGTCGAGAGAAACGGTTTCATTGCCTACACCTCCATTCGTATAAGGCTTATTAATTTGCCTGCTGTAAGAGTTACTCGTAAGCCAATCCATTCCAAACTCTGATCTTGCTAATAACCATGGTAGCAATTTATATTCTGCAAATACATTGCCTATCACTCGAGAATCTATACTGTAATTAGCACCTGTTAATGCAGTGCCCAAAGGATTCACATCACTTTCCGGCCCTGTTGAATTCCCGTCAAAACCCCAGTTGTAAGTACCGTCAGGATTCTTCACTTTCAGGTTGGGCGATTTCAAAATAGCATCCCTGTAAATACTTTGAGCATTTAAAGAATTATTTTTCGCGTAATTCAATGAAATATCTGTACCTACTGTAAATTTTTTAGATAAATGTTGATCAAGACGCACACGACCCTCATACCGTGTAAAATCGTTATTGATGATATAGGATTCATCTTTATTATAGCCACTGCTTATGTAATAACTTCCTTTATCATTGCCGCCCGATATGGCCACAGAAGCATTGAGACCAACGCCATTACGGGCTACCTCTTTTAGCCAATCGGTATTGGTTCCTTTGGAAAAAACATAGTTATTAGGCCAGTAATAGGGATTGTCAATTGCATTTACAGAATCCAGCGCATGAAAATAATTGGTATAAAAATCTGCATACTGATCCCCATTCATAAGTTTTGGCAACTTAAAAGGAGAATTTACAGAAGTAGAAAGCTGCGCATCAGCACACATTTTCCCAATTTTTCCTTTTTTCGTAGTGATTAAAATGACACCCGCAGCCCCTCTCGAACCGTAGATAGCGGTTGAGTAAGCGTCTTTCAACACTTCTATTGATTCAATATCATCAGGATTAATTGTAGATAAAGGATTTTTTTCGAAAGTATTTGTTGACATATAATTACCCACTACTCCTGTTCCACCAAAGGCAAATGACTGTACGTTCCCTATTCCAAAATCGGTTGTATTCTTATTGCGGTCAATTCCATAAATCGGTACGCCATCTACTACGATAAGAGGTGCATTACCATTGGTATTGAGCGTGCTAATGCCACGAATCGTAATGGCAGTAGCGCTACCCGGAACACCTGAAGAAGGCGCTACATAAACACCCGCTATTTTTCCAACCATAGCATTATCTATCGTTAATGGTAAGGCGCCTAATTCTTTTGTTGGTTTATAAATTCCAACTGAACCGGTGAGTTTCCTTTTTTCCTGAGTGCCATACCCTACCACCACCACTTCATCACCAGCTCTAATAGCTTTGGCTAATCTGATAGCTTTAATACTCGCCATTGTGGGGCCTATGGTAATTTCCTTTTGTGCAAAACCAATAGAGGAAAGTACCAATACTACAGGATTCATGTTAGCATCTACCTGCAATTCAAAATGGCCGGAGTTGTCTGTAGTTGTCCCAATTTTAGTTTTCTTTACCATAACAGAAATATTGGAAAGTGGTTGCCCTGTTTCTTCATCAAGCACAGTTCCCTGAATAGTTTTATGTTGTGCCCACACTGTGGGGCTAAAAGCAAGTCCCGCACAACAAAAAAGTAAAAGCAGTAAGATTTTCATTTGCAGTTTTTTAAAAAATAATTAATTTTAACGAACCGAAAATTAAAGTTTTCCCACCGCCGTACGTGAAATCATTATACCAAACCTAAAAACAAAATGACCAACCTGAAAATTGATTGTACAAACATTTCGTAGTAAAAAGTCTTTAACTTGTCCTATAAAGTCTGCGTTTGGTCAGATACCCATAAAAATGGATTTGTTTTTTGGGAACTTAGTCCCTGAACTTAAATTTTACCATGGTCAATACAAATAAAGCGGATCGTTTTTTCCGATTTGTACTTAAACAGCCGGTTCTTCACTTTTTATTCTATTACTTAGTGTGGGAATTTATATACATACTTACCGGGCTTCCTGTTAATTTACCGTCGCTAACATCCAATTGGGATCACTTCTTTTTTGATTATGGATTACTGGGCACTATCAACTTTTTGCTTTTTTACCTCATGGCTTTTTATGTGATTCCTAAATTATTTGTACAGCAAAAAAAGAATTTACTACTCTTGCTGATTTGTATAGCATCCGCAATTTTATTTACTATTTTAAAATATGAAATTGAATATTGGAATTCTCAAATTCAAATTGAAAAAATGAGAGTGGCAATCATGCAAAAGCAACCCGTTCCGTCGGTACAAGTAGGACCACTTTCTTTCTGGTCTTATTTCGGAATCTATATCTGGTTTAGTTTTATCATTATCATCATTGCCTTTGCTTACCAATTGGCTCTGAGCTGGTATAAAAATGAAAAGGTGAGAAAAGAACTTGAAAACCAAAAACTACAGGCCGAATTATCTTTTTTAAAAATGCAGATTAATCCTCATTTCCTCTTTAATGCATTGAACAATATTTATTCTATGGCAGTCCTTGAAAAAAGTAAAAGAACAGGTGATAATATCATGAAACTTTCTGAGCTGTTACGCTATATGCTATACGAGAAAGAGGATTCTCAATACAAAGTAAGTTTAGATAAAGAAATCAATCACATCAATAGTTTCATTGATCTTCAAAAACTGCGTCACAATGGGGACACCTATATTCAATTTTCAATTGAAGGCGATACGATGGGTAAAAAAGTGCCACCATTGCTACTTTTCCCGTTGATTGAAAATTCCTTTAAGCATGGCATTTTACAAGATGCTGCAAAACCAATTTCTATACAATTAAATATTACCAGTAACCAAATAAATTTTTCGATTTTTAATTTTAAAAATAATTACCTGAAAGATCATACAGGCGGTATTGGTCTATCCAATGTGCGCAAGCGGCTGGCATTACTCTATCCCAACGAGCATGTATTCAACATCACCGAAACGGATCATGACTTTTTAGTGGAATTACAATTACCTTTATAACGGTAATAAAAGTAATTTCCAATATGACCTGTTTTGTTATTGATGACGAACCGCTTGCCATTGATCTTCTCAATGACCATATAAACAGGGTATCTTTTTTACAACTCAGCGAAACTTTCCCCAATCCGCTCCAAGCGCTTTTATCACTAAATAACAATCCTGTTGACCTTATTTTTTTAGATATTCAAATGCCCCAATTAAATGGAGTACAATTTATGCAACTGCTTCAGAACAGGGCGATGGTTATCATCACCTCGGCTTATCAGGAATATGCAATGGATGGCTTTGAACATAATGTAGTGGATTATTTATTAAAGCCTATTTCTTTTGAACGTTTTTACCGGGGAGTAGAAAAAGCGTACAATATAAAAAACCCACACTCAACCATCAACGCTCCTGAAGAAATGTTTCCAACCAATGCCGGATACATTTTTATAAAAGTCGAAAATAAAATGGTACGGGTAGAGTTAGACGACATTCTTTATATTGAAGGATTAAAAAACTATGTATCTATTTTCACAAAGACACAACGAATTATCACGCTGCAGGTAATGAAGCAACTGGAAGAAATACTTCCTTCAAACCGTTTTGTGCGGGTGCATAAATCTTTTATCATCGCTATTGATAAGATCATCAGCATTGAACGCCAGGAAATTTATTTAAAAGATAAAATCATTCCTATTGGGAACACTTATTCTGAAAATTTTTATAAAGTGGTTGCAGGGCTGAAGCCGTAAAGTCACTCTCCTTTAAATTTACATCCTGGAATTTAATAAAACTGATTATAGTTGGAGTAAGGTTTCATCAATCCTGGTAAGAGTTTCACGTGTTTACCCAGACAATAGCAGTTCTATACATCCAACAATTATCTCTGATGGTGAAGAATTCTATAACTTGCCCTGAGTTATATACGTAATACAGAAAAAAATTATCTATGAAAAGTAAAGCCACAAAAAAGAGTCTTCCCAAAAAAGAATCTCCGCGTTCTGTTCATGGACAATACTCTTTTTTTGAAGATGTATATGATGTGGTACGGCAAATTCCAAAAGGACGCGTAACCTCTTTTGGCGCTATTGCCAACTATCTCGGCACCAGGCTCTCTGCACGAATGGTAGGATGGGCAATGAACGGAGCACACAATGCTTCACCAAAAGTTCCTGCACAACGGGTAGTAAACCGGAATGGAATGCTCACAGGGAAAGCTCATTTTGCTACTTCCACCCTCATGGAAGAATTATTGGCCAAAGAAAAAGTAACAGTAGAGAATGATACCGTTGTTAATTTTGAAAAACTATTCTGGGACCCTGCCAAAGAATTAGAAATATGATCTGCAGATAGTATGAACAGCATGAGGCAAAACAGTGAACGATTTTTTACCTTACTCAATGAATACTGTTTTTTATCATTCTTACAGCATTCCTCTTTGTAGCATCCTATCTATTTTATTCTCTCACTGCCAAAATACTTCCACAAAACTTCCGGCAATAAAATTTCATTTTCAGTCTGATTATTTTCTAATAATGCGGCAACAATACGTGGCAATGCAAGAGATGAACCATTTAAAGAATGAACCAGTTGTGCCTTTCCATCAGCTTTAAAACGAATCTTCATTCTATTAGTTTGGAAAGTTTCAAAATTGCTGACAGAGCTCACCTCAAGCCATTTCTCCTGAGCGCAGCTATATACCTCTAAATCGTAAGTAAGCGCAGAGGTAAAACTCATATCACCACCGCACAAACGCAGAATACGATAAGGAAGTTGTAATGATTGCAATAATTTCTCTACATGCAAAAGCATTTCTTCCAGCACTTCATAACTTTTGTCGGGGTGTACCAGTTGAACCAGTTCTACTTTATCAAATTGATGAACACGATTTAATCCGCGCACATCTTTACCATAGCTTCCCGCCTCACGCCGAAAGCAGGGAGTATATGCCGTCATCTTTATCGGTAATTCACTTTCTTTCAAAATCTCATCGCGATAAATATTGGTAAGCGGAACCTCAGCAGTAGGGATTAAAAACAAATTATCAACGCTCGCATGGTACATCTGCCCTTCCTTATCGGGCAATTGGCCGGTACCATAAGCACTGGCCTCATTTACCATAAAAGGCGGTTCATATTCTGTATAACCAGCAGCGGTATTGTAATCCAGAAAATATTGAATTAAAGCACGTTGTAATTTGGCTCCCCGGTTTTTATAAAAAGGAAAACCGGCACCGGTAACTTTATTACCCAATTCAAAATTAATGAGGTCATATTTTTTGGCGAGTTCCCAATGGGGTACTGCATTTTTGGGAAGTACCGGCTTGTGCCCGCCTTCTCTCACGACTTCATTTTCTTCAGGCGTTTTCCCTTCGGGAACAGAAATGTGCGGAAGGTTTGGTAATTTTACTAAACTATCATGAAGATCCGTTTCAACCACCAATAATTTTTCACTTATTGGTTGCAAAGAAGATTTTAAAACGGCCACTTCCTGTTTTTTTTCTTCTGCCAGCTCTTTTTTGCCTGACGGCATTAATTGTCCTATCTCTCTTGAAATAGCTTTTATTTTTGATTGCAATTCATCCAGCTGAAATTGTAATTTCTTCCTCTCATCGTCCAATGAAATAATTTTATCAACTAAGGGAATTTCGGCAAAGTGCTTTTTAGCCAATCCTTTTAACACCTCTTCTCTGTTTGCTTTTATAAAATTTACCTGTAACATCCTACTTATATTCTTTTATTTGCAAATATAGTAAGGCGGCAGGAGTTTAAAGCGTGAATTGTAGATTCTGCGTTACGAGTCTCCTCAAAATTTAATAAATTACTCAACCAATAACCCATTCCGGTAATTATCGGGAAACAGAAGGGAGTTTCTCAATCCAAAGGCCGTCGAATTTAAAATGCACCCGAAAGCAATTTTACCTTTTTAATTTTCTAATTTCGCCCTATGAATACACAAGACGATTTACAAATACGCTGGAGGAAACTGGAGGAAAAATTCACAGAAAAGTTTAATAAAACGCCCGATGTAGAAACCATTTTATTCCTGGTAGGGATACAGGAAGTCAGAAATACGAAAAAGGAATTTACGAAAGAGGAAAAGGAAGACCTGATGCACGTGGCGGTATGTACGGTGCTGTCGCAAAGTGACTATTACAAATTAGAAAAATACGATAAGGAGGGTTGGCCTCACTTTACCATACTAAAGCAATTGCCTAAATACAATGCGATAGAGCAGGAAAATTTTTTAAAAGACCATATTTTACTTTACTTTGAAAATATTGGCGAACCCTTAAAAAACGTTTAAAAAAAATGAAATATTTTCTTTATCTGTCCTTTGTTGCCTTCTTTATTTCATGTACTGCCACTAAGCATAATAGACAAGCAGCTATGGTGCCGACATTCGTAAAAATAGAGACTGATTCGGGAACGATGATTGTCAGGCTTTATAACCAAACCCCTCTACACAAAGAGAACTTCATCAAGCTTGTAAAGCGGCATTTTTATGACGGGCTTTTATTTCACCGTGTCATCAGCGGCTTTATGATACAAGGAGGTGATCCTGACAGTAAAAATTCCAAACCGGGGCAACTGCTTGGCGATGGCGGATCGAAATATACTATTCCGGAAGAATTTGATACAGCCCTCTTCCACGAAAAAGGAGCGCTGGGAATGGCAAGGGAAGATAATGATGTAAATCCCAAAAAAGAAAGCAGCTCTACTCAATTCTATATTGTAGAGGGGAAACCTTTTACAAATGCTGAAATGAACAGAATGGAAGAACAATTTAAAATAAAGATCCCCGAGGACCACCGCAAAGTATATCGCACCATAGGAGGTTCCCCATTTCTCGATATGAATTACACCGTTTTCGGCCAGGTAGTGAGCGGCCTGGAGGTGATTGACAAGATTGCACACGCGGCCAGGGATAAAAACAACCGGCCCTTAACCGATATTAGAATGAAAATAACACTGCTCAAAAGAAATGAATACAGGAAGTACGAATAAAAATATTAATTTGCGACTCAATCTATCAAAAAGAAAATAGTATGACTTTTCCTCAAAACCTTAAATACACTAAAGACCACGAATGGGTCTCTATTGACGGAGAGATAGCCACCATCGGCATTACTGATTTTGCGCAACACGAACTTGGGGATATCGTATATGTGGATATAGACAGTAAAGGAAAGGCACTTGCTGCTGAAACTGTTTTTGGTACAGTAGAAGCCGTAAAGACCGTAAGTGATCTTTTCCTGCCCATTGCAGGAACTATTACAGAAGTAAATCCTCTGCTGGAAAACGAGCCTGAAAAGGTAAATACAGATCCCTACGGTGATGGGTGGATGGCAAAAATGAAAGTAGATAATCCTGAAGATGTAAAAAAACTGATGGATGTGGAAACCTATCAGAAACTGGTATCATAGAAATCTATGAAGAAAATGGAGCAGCAAAAGATTCCTTTCAAAAGGTTTTTGCCAGGCATCGCCTGGTTTTTTATTGTAGGCATATTGACACTCATGCCTGGAAAAGATGTGCCTGAAGTAGATTGGTTAGAAATTAAGAATCTTGACAAACTGGTACATGCGGCTTTATTCGGTGGATTGACCCTTCTTTTCTGTCTGCCTTATTTTAAAGCGAATTTCTCACATCAGAAAAAGATAAATATATACATCCGTATCTCTCTTGCATCCATTATATGGGGTATCACGGTAGAGATCATACAGAAATATTTTATTCCGGGGCGCGATTTCGAATTGCTCGACTGGGCAGCAGATTCCTTAGGAGTATTGATTGCCTTCTGGCTTTGCCTCAAAATTCAAAAATACTTTGCAGCCTCTGGCACTAAAAAGAAAGGTTTGCTCAAATAATCTCTGCCAAACAGCCAATCTACCCAAAACTTAACCCAACCTTATGAATAGTGCGCACTTATTATTATTTAACTTATTTACAACCTGATTTATTATTTATACATTTGCCAGATGAAAAATGTTGATAACATGGAATACAATACAACCCGTAATCACCTTACGATTAGGGAATACGGTCGCCATATTCAAAAAATGGCGGAGTATGTGTTGACAATCGAGGATAGGGAAAAGAGACAAAAAAATGCAGAATCACTTGTAGAACTTATGGGATTTTTGAACCCGCACTTAAAAACAATAGAAGATTACAGGCATAAGCTATGGGATCATCTTTTTTTGATCTGTGATTTCAAATTGGATGTAGATAGCCCTTATCCTACTCCTACAAGAGAAACTCTCCGTCCCAAGCCTGACCCCATTCCTTACCCAAAAAGACATCCAAAGTATAACCATCTCGGTAAAAATATAGAGATCGTTATTGATAAAGCACTAAAAGAAGAAGATCCCGAAAAGAGACAGGGTTTTGCTAATTCTATCGCCTACTATATGAAACTCACCTACAGTAACTGGCATAAGGAATTGGTACATGATGATAACATCCAGACAGAGCTATCTTCCATTACCCAAGGAGAACTTGAATTTAATAATCGCCCATTTGTAAAGCACCACGTTGAGAATATCCGGGAAGAATTTGGCGGTGGGAAATATCGGAAAAATTATGGTTCAAGAAACAACCGGAGCAACCAGGGAAGAGACAACAGAAATAACCGCAAGTTTGGAAAAAAGAGGTACTGAGTTGTAGAAAGTGAGGGAACAGGAATTCAAAATTCAGAAAATATTTTTCAGAAGGGACTATCAATAATGGTAGTAAGAGAGAATAATCAAATAAGTTTGTACCCCGGCACATCATCCATTGTCGGGGTTTCATTTTTAAATTAAATAAGCTTAAAAAATCAATGGGGGCATTTGAAGTAACGGGTGGTAAAAAACTAAAAGGCGAAATAACTCCCCAAGGTGCCAAGAATGAGGCATTACAGGTAATTTCTGCTGTTTTACTAACCGGTAAAAAAGTTACCATTCACAATATTCCCGATATCATTGATGTAAATCTCCAGATAGAATTACTGGAAAGCTTAGGAGTGTTTGTTCAAAGAATAGACCGCCATACCTGCTCTTTTCAGGCAAATGAGGTAGATGCAGACTATTTATCATCTCCTTCTTTCAGAAAAAAGACAGGAAGATTACGTGGCAGTGTAATGCTTGCAGGGCCTATGCTCGCCCGATTCAAAAAAGCCTTTGTTCCCAAGCCTGGTGGTGATAAAATAGGCCGTCGCCGACTGGACACTCACATTATCGGTTTCAAAAGCCTGGGTGCTCAGTTCGATTATGATACCGATGAATCTTTTTTCCACCTACACACTTCCCGGTTAAAAGGCGCTCACATCTTAATGGATGAGCCGAGTGTAACAGGGACTGCCAATTTAATAATGGCGGCCGTACTCGCCGAGGGGACCACTACCCTTTACAATGCGGCCTGCGAACCCTACATTCAGCAACTTTGTAAAATGCTCAATGACATGGGAGCGCGTATCTCAGGCATTGCGAGCAATATGCTTACCATAGAAGGGGTGGAAGAATTACAGGGCACTACTCACACGATTCTTCCGGATATGATCGAAGTAGGCTCTTTCATCGGCCTCGCAGCCATGACACAAAGCGATATCCTTATTAAAAATGTGGGACTGGAACATCTTGGTGTCATTCCTCAGCGGTTTCAACAATTAGGGATAAAAATGGATTTCTCCGGCGACGACATCCACATTCCCGAACAGGAGTTGTATGAAATAAAAACTTTCCTGGACAGTTCCATGCTGACCATTTCAGACCATCCGTGGCCGGGACTTACCCCCGACTTACTTAGCATTATTCTGGTAATTGCCACACAGGCAAAAGGAAGCCTTTTAATACACCAGAAAATGTTTGAAAGCAGATTATTTTTTGTAGATAAAATCATCGAGATGGGCGCAAGAGTTGTCTTGTGCGATCCTCACCGCGCTGTAGTAGTAGGCCTTGAAAGAAAATTCCCGCTTAGGGGAATCTCTATGAGCAGTCCCGATATAAGGGCCGGTGTAGCGTTATTGATCGCCGCATTAAGTGCCGAAGGGAAAAGCACCATCCAAAATATTGAACAGATAGATAGAGGGTATCAAAATATAGATGTAAGATTGAGAAGCCTGGGAGCAGAAATTGAAAGGAAATAGATCCTGTGGTACATGAAATCTATTTTATCATTCATACTGAATTATGAGAAAAGAATATAACAAGATCATTTTAGTAACCGCGCCGTCAGGATCGGGCAAAACTTCTATTGTAAAGTATCTGATGAAAAAATTTCCGGTACTTGATTTTTCCGTTTCCGCCACCACAAGACCTCCCCGCAAAGAGGAGAAGGAAGGTGCCGATTACTATTTCATCTCCGAAGAAGATTTTAAGAAGAGAATTCACAACAAAGAATTTTTAGAATGGGAAATGGTATATGAAGGAAGGTATTACGGTACCTTAAAATCGGATATCGAACGCATCTGGCAGGATAATAAAGTACCGGTGCTTGATATTGATGTTCAGGGAGCCATTCATGTGCAACAGCAATATCCTGTAAATACGATTGCCATTTTCGTACAAGCTCCTTCTGTAGATGAATTAAGAAGAAGGTTGCAATCGAGGGGCTCAGAAACTCAACAATCGCTGGAAGCAAGGCTTAATAAATCATCTTACGAGATGACTTTCAAAGATCACTTTGAAAACATCATTGTCAATGAAGATTTCGAAACAGCGTGTAAAGAAACAGAAAAGATCATTGATGATTTCCTGAACAATTAAAGGTATTTACTTACTTTCATCCTGTAAATTTTTGATATGGCATGGATTCCCATCATACCCATTGTAATTACGCTTCTATTAATCGGCTTCTTCTCGGGCATAGAAGTGGTATTTATCTCTGCAAATAAGCTTTCAATAGAGTTAAGGAAAAAGCAAGGTAATTACAGTGGGAGAGTATGGTCTTCTTTTATGGAAAAGCCAGTTGTATTCATTATTACCGCTCTTTTAATCTTCAACATTCTACTTGTAGTTTATGGGCTTTTGTGGAGCAACACTCTTACTTCTGTATGGAAATTCTGGGGAATTGAAAACCCGTATATCGCACTCGCAGTAGAAACGATTGTGGCTACTTTGATCCTTGTGTTTTTCGAATCTTTCTCAAAAGCACTCTTTAGGGCCAAAGGGAATGCCATTACAGGCAGCGGTTTCATCAGCTTCATCGTAAATTTTTTTTACTCTCTTCTTTCGTGGGCAGCGGGACTTCTCGTAGGTATTGCCGAATGGATCCTGAAATATATCTTCAATGTAAAAATTAAAACCAGAACAAAGATCTTCACAAAAATGGACCTGGAGCGTTATGTACAGCAACTAAAAATGTCAGACCCCGATGAAAATTCGGAAATGAACAATGAAATCTTTGAAAACATCTTATCCTTATCAGAAAAAAGAATACGCGAATGCCTGATACCGAGAAAAGAAATCGTAGCGGTAAACATCAACTCCTCTCTTGATGAAATCAAGCAACGCTTTATAGAGACCAAGTTAAGTAAACTCGTGGTCTTTGAAGATAATGTTGATAATGTACAGGGATATGTCCATCAACTGGATATGTTCAGGGATCCTAAAGATATGGCCTCCATTCTATTGCCGATATCGGTGATACCCGAAAGCATGAAAGCCACTGACCTTATCAATAAATTTACCAAAGAAAGGAGGAGTATCGCCTGGGTGATAGATGAATTTGGCGGAACCGCCGGGATTGTAACCATGGAAGATCTGCTTGAAGAGATCTTCGGAGATATTTATGATGAATACGATGTGCAGGAAGAATTTATAGATAAACAGGTAGCTCCCAAAGAGTTTCTTTTTAGTGGAAGGCTGGAACTGGACTATCTTAAGGAAAGGTATAAGCTCAATTTCAGAAAAAAAGAAGAGGCCGAAACTTTATCGGGCTATATCATAAACCTGCACGAATCCATACCACGGCAGAGAGACCGCATCATTATTGACGATTATCAGTTTGATATCCTCAAAGTAACCGATACCAGGATTGAGATCGTGAAGCTCAAAGTGCTGAGATAGTTGCATCATAGTATTGTATTCCAGTATGGAAATCTAAACGTTTTAATTCAGTATGAAAATTGCAGTCAATGCTTCCTCTTTAAAAAAACATCTTTCAATAAATGATAAAGATCCTTTTATAGAGATTTTTCTGCAAATGGCCACATCACATCCGGAACACACTTTCATTTTCATCTCCGATGCGCCCTTTCCACCCGATCTTCATTTCCCCTATAATGTAGAGCCTATAGTAACAGGGCATGAGGCAAATACTCCGCTGAAATGGAGGATATGGTACAATCTGAAAATTCCTGCGGTCCTCAAAAAACACACAGCAGCCATTTTTATCAGCGAACACTTCTGCTCTTTAAAAACCAAAATTCCTCAGCTACTCATTTCACCCGACCTCACTTTTCTTCAACAGCCTTCATTCGTCAATAAAAAATGGATTCATTTTTATAAAAAATACACACCTCTTTTTTTAAAGAAAGCAGAGGCCATTCTGGTTTCTTCTAAATTTTTAAAAAATGAATTAATCGCTCATTACAAAACTGAAGAAGGGAAAATAATGGTAACTCACCAAAAGCCATGCAATCATTTTGCACCCTTAGGCCTTGAAGAAAAAGAAAAAATAAAAGAAAAATACACCGGAGGGAATGAATACTTTATCTACCGGGGGATCATAAGCCCTCAAAAAAATTTACTGAATTTACTGAAAGCTTTCTCGGCTTTCAAGAAAAGGCAAAGAAGCAGTATGCATCTGATCATATCGGGAAACCCGGGGCAGGAATATGAATCACTTAAGGAATCACTAAGATTATACCGATTCAATAAAGAAGTGGCCTTGCTTGATGATCTCACGGAAATTGAAACTGCAAAAATTATAGCCTCCGCCTATTGTATGGTCTATACGCCAGCTTACGAAACAGCCTCCATCGCTCCCCTGGAAGCTATGAAATGTGAAGTGCCCGTAATCGTTTCCTCCTCAGGCTCATTGCCCGAAGTAGGCGGCGATGCTGCATTATACGCTGACCCGGACCATTTTAAAGACATCGCTGAAAAAATGATGCTGATCTTTAAAGACGAAGGGTCAAGAAAAGTGCTCATTGAAAAAGGGAAAGCTCATCTACTAAAATATAACTCGAAAGAAACACCCGACATCTTTAAGATTATAGAAAATACTGTAAAAGATATCCCCTCAGTTGAGAGGATATCTTAACGATAAATTCAGGGTCTAAAATTTAGCTCCCTCGCCTGGCTTAGGAATGGAATTACGAATAAATTCCCTCAATTCTTCATTTGCTGTTGCACGGTCATCTTTGCGCATATATACCATGTGTCCGCTCTTAAATCCCTTCCAACTGATGCGGTCTTTTAATTTACCGCTCGGATCCATTTGCCACAAATTATATTTGGCATTGAAAAAGTCGCAGGCACCGTCATAATACCCTGATTGTACCAGCAAGTGCAGGAAAGGATTTTGTGCCATAGCCTGACGAAGATTTTCACCGGTTCTGTTATTTTTATTATCCCATGGCCACACAGAACCAAACATATTGTATTTCAAATCTGTTTTGTATTTCAGTTCTTCTCTTAAATAAATATTGATAGCTGGTGTAAAAGAATGTAGCCACGCGGTGAGTTCAGCATTGTAATCGGGTGACTCTCCTGCATCTTCTCTGTCTATACCACGATAGCGCGAATCAAGTCTGCCGATAGTAAATCCTTTATCGCGTAATAATTCTTTCCAGAAAAAATCGGCAGGAATATCCAGGTTATGTTGCAAAATCACTTTTTGAGACAAACCGGAATACCGCGACATTTTAGCCGCAATACTTTGTTTTTCTGCATCGGTCAGTGTGCCGCCCTTTGTCAATGCCGGTATCAATTCATTTACAGTGAAATTTTCAACTTCAGGTAGCATATCAGTCAACTCCTTGCTTTGCAGGTCGGACGCTAATGCCTTATGATACCATGCTGTAGCCGAATAGTAAGGCAACATCAATGCTTCCCCAACGGGGCCATCGCGCTTGATTCCAAGATCGGTAGGCGATACCAGTACCACACCATCCAGATACATCCATTGTGCATTTTGCAATTCGAGTGCAAGCCCTGAAACCCTTGTAGTACCATAGCTTTCACCAATTAAAAATTTAGGAGAAGCCCATCGGTTGTTGCGGGTAACAAATGTACTGATCCAATCAGCCAGGTACCGGATGTCTTCATTTACTCCATAAAATTTTGAATCAGGAACATCCTTGTTTACTTTCCTTGAGAAGCCGGTATTCACTGGATCCACATATACGATGTCCGCCACATCAAGAATTGAACTGGGATTATCATGCAATCCATAAGGCTCTACAGGATATCCCTCATCATCTATATTCAGTATCCTGGGACCTGTATAACCAATCTCCATCCATACCGATGGAGTACCCGGGCCACCATTGAAAGAAATCACCAGAGGGCGAGATGCTCTGTCTTTTATATCCGACCTTTCATAATAAGTATAAAAAACAGAAGCTATGGGTTTTCCATCTTCGTCCCACACCGGTAGCGTACCTGCTTTTGCCGTATAGGGAACTACCTGCCCTTTGATAGTAATGGTGTTTCTTGTGGTAACTGAAGAATCTACAATCACCATACGATTTTGTTCAACAGACGTTCCATTTTTCACTGCTTCATCATTTCCCGGCGTTCTTCGCTGGGCGCTTATCTGTACACTCAAACAGAAACAGATCAATAAAACCGGGATTGTTCTTTTCATATAATCTTTATGTATTTTAAAAGTGAAAAAAATATTTATTCTAAATCGCTTATACAATCAGGTATTGATCCATCTGCAAAAAACAGATCAGATAATCGCCAAAATTTCTTCCACCATTTTTCTATCATTGCTCAACCTCGGTACTTTATGTTGACCCCCAAGTTTTCCTTTACTCTTCAGCCATTTATCAAAAGTTCCTTTTGTCAAAGAGTGAACAATAGGTTCACCAAGTGCAATACTTTTATGGCGCTTTGCTTCATAATCACTGTTTACTGATTTCAATGCTTCATCCAGTTCAATGGCAAACGTTTTCATATCCAATGGTGGCGTTTCAAATTCAATCAACCATTCATGAGCGCCATTATTATGCTCGCTGAAAAAAACCGGAGCCGCCGTATAATCCTTTACCACTGCATCCGTTTTTGCAGAAGCCTTCGCAATTGCCTTATCAGCATTATCCACGATCACTTCTTCTCCAAAAGCATTCATATAATGTTTTAACCGCCCGGTAACTTTTATTTTGTAAGGATGCAACGAAGTAAATTGTATGGTATCCCCTATCAGATAGCGCCATAACCCACCGTTGGTGCTAATCACCAAAGCATAATTCTTATGCAGTTGCACCTGATTCAACCCCACTGTTTTTGGGTCAGGCTTCTTGTATTCCTCAACAGGCAAAAATTCATAAAAGATTCCATGATCCGTAAAAAGCAAAAGTCCATCATCATCGGGTACATTTTGCGCAGCAAAAAAACCCTCGCTGGCATTGTATATTTCAAGATAATTTATAGGAGCACCTATCAGTTTATTTATCTGCTCACGGTAAGGCGTAAATGAAACCCCGCCGTGCATATATAATTCCAGATTGGGCCATACTTCTTTCAAAGTTTTTTTGCCGGATATTTCAAGGATCCGTTTTATAAGAATGATAGTCCAGGTAGGAACTCCGGCAAGTGAAGTTACGTTTTCATGAATGGTGCTTTGAGCGAGTTGCTCTATTTTACTTTCCCATTCATCCAGCAATGCAATGCTTAATTCTGGAGTCCTGATCCAATGCCCCCAAAACGGTGTGTTCTGCATCAGAACTGCACTGAGATCACCATATTGAATATCTTCCGCAATGTTATGCACCTGATGACTTCCTCCTACTACTAAGCTCTTGCCGGTAAGCAGATCACTATCCGGAAAATTTTTATAATAATTCGTAAGCACATCTTTAGAGCCTTTGAAGTGGATATCTTTCAGGCTTTCCTCGCTGATAGGAATAAATTTACTTTTATCAGATGTAGTGCCGCTGCTTTTTGCAAACCAGTTAATAGGAGTGTTCCATAAAACATTCTCTTCTCCAGCCATCATCCGGTTGATATACGGCTTGATATCATCATACTCATGTATGGGCACCCGGGTTTTAAAATCCTTAAGGGTAAAAAGTCTCGAAAATTTATATTTCTTCCCAAATTCCGTGTACTGCGCCTGCGTAACCAGATGCTGCAAAACATTTCTTTGTGCCGATACCGGAAAACTAATCCAGTTCTGAACACCCCATAAGCGCATCCTTGCTAAACGTGATATGACCGGACTAAGGAGTTTCAATTTGTTTTGGATATTCGTTAATTGTTAATATAGTTTATTCATTACTGAATGTTAGTTGCCCGATGCTCATCGCTTTCTGCTTAATCATTTAAAAACATCTGTATGCAGATAATCTTTCCTCTTTAATTCAAAATTTTTCCCAAGATACAAGCGCCTTACCTGCTCATCTTTAGCCAATTCTTCGGCAGTACCTTCTATAAATATTTTCCCTTCTATCAGCAAATACGCTCTGTCACAAATGGAAAGAGTTTCATTTACATTGTGGTCTGTAATTAATATTCCGATATTCTTATATCGTAGTCTGGTAACAATAGATTGAATATCCTCTACAGCAATGGGGTCTATCCCTGCAAAAGGTTCATCCAATAAAATAAATTTCGGATCTACCGCAAGAGCCCGTGCAATTTCTGTACGCCTTCTTTCCCCGCCACTCAACACATCTCCATTACTTTTGCGCACATGGCCAAGATTGAATTCTTCAATTAAAGTTTCGAGTTTCTCTTTCTGTTCTTTTCTTGAGAGATTCGTCATTTCGAGTACCGCAGCAATATTATCTTCCACCGTAAGTTTTCTAAACACACTTGCCTCCTGTGGCAAATAGCCCAATCCCATTTTAGCCCTTTTATACATAGGCAACTTAGTAATATTGATATCGTCCAAAAAAACACTTCCGTCATCGGGTTTTACAAGTCCTACCACCTGATAAAAAGAGGTGGTTTTACCTGCTCCGTTTGGCCCGAGTAATCCTACAATCTCTCCCTGACTCACCTGAAAGGAGACTTTATTGTTTACCGTACGCTTACCGTATTTTTTTGTAAGCTCTTTCGCAAAAATGGTCTGATTCAAAGAATATTTTTTATAAAAATACGTGAATGAAAATAAATCGAAGCATTGTTCACTTCTTTTAGCGTTATATACAACAATTTGTAACCCTACAAATAACAAAATAAATGCTTGCCTATTTTCGATAACTATAGGAATGAATTATCTTCCGCCTGTTACAATTACTCTACCATTTGATTGAAATCAAATGTCACAAAATATTTCAAACAACCTTTACATGATTAATATTTTTTTTGTGGAAAATCTTTTAAAAGGTTTTGGTCCAAGACAATGAAAAAAATAAATTACGGAATAGATGCACCCAAAGTCATCAGGAATCTAATATGCATCGGCATACTTTTGTTAATAATTTATATTCTTCTCTCTTTTAATATTCTACCACAAATCAATTTTCTAAAACCGAGTTTCATATTTCCCGGAATATGTTTATCAACGTCAGGCCTCCTAATGCTGGCATATTCCAAATTTGGGAAATTAAAACATAGAGATAGAATACTAAAATTGCACCTCTGGAAAGGGGATGAAAAAGTGTTGGATGTGGGAACCGGTCTCGGTTTATTAATGATTGGCGCGGCCAAAAAGTTAGGCTCAGGAAAATCTTACGGAATAGATATTTTCAATAGTTATAATCTTTCTGACAATACTATTGAACAAACAAAAAATAATATAAGGCTTGAAAATGTGGCTGATAAAATAGAAATTATTTCTGAAAATATTTTTAAAACAAATTTCAGCGATAATTATTTTGATGTAATCGTTTCCAATTTATGTCTTCATAATCTTTATAAAGAAGAGGAAAGAAATCGAGCCTGCCATGAGGTTTACAGGATATTAAGGCCCGGTGGTAAAGCCATTATATCTGATTTTAAGCACACAGGGGAATAAAAAGGTATCCGAAAATATTGGAATGAAAGTAAAAAGAACAGGTACTTATTTTTGGGACACCTTTCCACCACTAACAATAATTATAGCTGAAAAAGAATAATTTAAAAGACATTTCATTCAATTACAGGTGAAACATTTATCTTCAAATGAGATAAAAAAGAGTTTTACACTTCCGGGCTTTTCATTCTACGAAAAAAATTGTAAATTCAAACCTCTCCAAATAAATAAGACTCACCTCTATTTATTACAAATCCGTTTTTATAATGAAAATATTAAATCATATTGTATTTCAAAAATTACTTTTTTAGATTTGTCTTTTTACCTGTTTTACTTTTACTGTCTGTCTCTGCAAATAGTCAGGGTACTTCCTTAATAAATAGTCCCGATACCGCCTCATTGCGGGTAGGCATCGCCGGTTCAGCACCATTCATTATTCATGAAAATAATAATTTGGAGGGTATCTCGATTGATGTGTGGAAATCTATCGCATCAGAGGCGGGATGGAAGTATTCTACTCAAGATTTTCAAACGGTAGAGGAAGCATTACAAAATTTAGAAGATGGAAAGATAGATGTAATCGTAGGTCCCATTAGTATTACTTCTGAAAGGACAAAGAAAGCCAGATTTACCCAGCCCTATTACCAATCAAGCCTCTCCATTTTATCAAGATCAGCCCCACCCACTTTATGGGAAAGGATTGAACCGTTTTTTAGTAAAAAACTTTTAATTGCCCTTTTTATTTTCGTATTTATATTAGGATGTGTAGGCACTTTACTTTGGCTGGCAGAAAGAAAAGAAAATCCTGAACAATTTCCTCAGAGTTTTTCACGAGGGGTGGGCAATGGAATGTGGTGTGCTATAGTTACCATGTCCACCACAGGATATGGCGACATTGCTCCCCGTACTCTCGCGGGTAGAATTATTGCCGGTTCATGGATGGTAATATCAATCATATTTGCAACCTCTATGGTAGCCGGAATCGCCAGTACACTTACTTTAACGGCGATGAACCATACTGTAATTTCGAATGTGGAAGACCTTAATCATAAAAATATTGCCGTAACAGAAAATTCGCCGGCATCAAAATTTATTACCGAATATGGTGGTAAAGAAGTGATAATACAAAATATAAACGATGGAATGGAATTATTAAAAGAAAAGAAAGCTGATGCCCTTGCCTTTGACCGTCCTCAATTACTTTATTATCTTAAAAAGCATCCTGAAAAGGATATGATCATTTCTCATTCAGAGTATGAAAAACTAGGATATGGTTTCGTCTTTCCTCTCCACTCAACCCTCGTTCATACGGCAAATATTTATTTATTGCATGATGCAGAAAGTGATAAAACAAAGCGTGTAATAAATCAATGGCTGGGGCCTGAAGAAGAATAATTTAATGAGGAAAATCCAAAGACTAAATTCCTAAAATTTCTCTAAGTTTTGCATATCCTGCTTTGCTTACCGGCAACCTTGCGCCCGTTGTTAGTAATACGATATGTCCATCTTTTTCATAAGGGTCTATCCGTGTAATAAGCGATGTGTTTACAATATAGGAGCGATGAACGCGTACAAAATGATAGTTGAATAATGACTGTTCAAAAAAATTCATAGTCCGCTTTTTCAGGAAAGTACCCTCTGTCATTACAATTTTCACATAATCATCGGATGCCTCAAGATAGTTTATCTGGTTTACAGGAATAATTTTGATTTTATTTCCATCTTTTACCACGATACGGTTCTGCTGAGAAGGTAACTGTGCTGCAGACTCTACTACCCGGTCTGTTTGTTGCAAAGTGGAGCTATGATGCAGGTACTTTTGAACGGCCTTATCAAATCGTTCCCTGCTAAAGGGTTTTAGTAAATAATCAACCGCATTTGATTCGAAAGCTTTGATGGCAAATTCATCAAATGCTGTAGTAAAAATTACAGCGGGCGGTATTTCTATTAATTCGAGCATTTCAAAACCATTGATCTTCGGCATTTGTATGTCAAGGAAGATAAGATCGGGCAGATATTGTTGAATGGCTTTCATTCCCTCAAAACCGTCATTACATTCTGCTACGAGATCAATGTCTTTAAAGGGTTGTAAATATTCTTTTACAATGATTCTTGCGAGAGGTTCATCATCAATGATAACAGCTTTCATATTTTAATTTTTGATTGATCCCAATATCCTTTATCTGCCGGCAATAGAATGAGAACGTACCCCCAATCCAATGTTCCCTATTGCCTGAGGAATCAGTATGGTTGTAATAAAATGATGTTCATCTTTTTGAGTAACGACCAGATCATGCCTTGCAAATAAAAGAAACAAACGCCTTCGTATAGACATAAGCCCAAATCCTGTCCCCTTCTGAGGTTGTGAAGTTTCAGGGTCGTAAGGGTTTTGTACAACGATCTTTAATTTATTTTCTTCCACACCTGCCTCAATACTGATCAATACTTCACCCACTGTATCATATAATCCGAACTTGATGGCATTTTCCACCACAGGCTGTAAAAGCAGTGATGGCAGACGTAGCTGCATCGTCTCCTTGGTAAAAACAATCTTTGTTTGCAAACGGTATCCAAACCTCACTTTCTCTATATCAAGGTATAATTGAAGATATTGTAATTCTTCTTCCAAAGTATTCCACTGCTGTTCATCTTTCTTAATTGTTCCCCGAAGGAAATCGCTTAGCTGATGGATCATGTGCCGCGCTTTTTCAGGGTCAGCCCCAATAAGAGCGCTGATAGAATTTAGGCTATTGAACAAAAAATGAGGTTGTAATTGCTGACGAAGATTAAACAATTCAGCTTCTTTTGAAAGACGTTCTGCTTCGGTTTTCCTGCCAGCCGATTCTTTCTGCTCCTCCTGGCTGTACCATAAAAGGCTAAACATACTCATGCTACTAATTAATAAAAAACCTGCTCCAAACCTGATCCCCCACATTGCATGAACAGTGGCGAGGTAGGGATCTCCTGATTCAAATATCAACCACAAAAATGCCTGTTGCAAAAGCATCCACATAAAGCTTCCTGTAAAGCTCACAATAAGAATATACCAATACTTCTCACGACGTGGGAGGTAATACTTCATATTATTGCTGATAAAAAAACAACTTAAAGCAAGTAATACATTGCTCCCAACACTATCAGGTATTGCATGGGCATCATCAATATTTAATTGCTTAAGTATGATGAACTGAAGCAACATCCATATAAACCACCATACAATAAAAAATAGCCGAAGGCGCTTATCAGCTAATATTGAGTTTACCAAAATACCAGGTTTAATTCATTTTAAATACCTTTTGCAAACAGCTATCATGCAAATATTTAGAACGGTCATTCACTTGCCTGATATATTCCTTATCATCCTTCATTTCACAAATCCTCGAGTATATCTCAGCACCGTCAATCAATTCATTTAATGGATGCAATTCTGAAACATCAACAAATTTCCAGTGCACCGGTTTTTCATAATTATTTAAAAAATGATCTTCTTCCCTATCTCCTATTAACCGGGCTTTTTGAAAAGCATGCATATCATCTTCGGCCTCAATGAGTCTTAACTGTTCATCAAACTGTGGCGTATGGTCTCCATTGCCACATATAATCCGATAGACAATTTTTGCAAGATACCATTTCATAAAAGTGAATTTGTATGATAAAAAATATTGTTTAATAATTGGTAACCTCTATCCCCCCAAACACACAACTCCCTTTTATATAAATCCTTTTCCCAGGATCGGGTGTACCATTATTGAAAGCACGTTTATCCTCCACCCCCCCGAATATGGCAGATATTTCATTCTTGACATCCCAGTTGGAAGGAATAATCAATTTGGTACCTCCAAAAACATTATTCACTTCCAGCACTACTGGCTGCTGCAGGTCGGCTTGCATAAAATTAATTTCAGCGCCTCCCATAAAGCTTACTATTTCACCACCTTTAAAATTTTTGGACTGGATATTTCTTTTCACCCCTCCAAATACAGCCTGCACATCAATATATTCTCCTTCATCTGTTACTTCAGTAGATCCAACGGGTTGCGGGCTATCCTTTATAGGAGCCGGAAAGCTATCTCTCCTTCTAACGAAAACAAATCTTCCCTTCCTTTCCCATTTGCCACAATGACTGCTGCCCCTGGGCCGCACAATAAACAGGATGCCGATACAAATAAGTATTACAGGCACAATATAATTGTGGAAGTTAATGCCAGGAACCGACTGATCCATAAAGAAAATACTACCAATCAGGATCATAATAAAAGCTCCCGGATTACGAAATTTACTTTTAAACCCGACCAATAATCCTATCGCCATTAAAAGTACCGGCCAGGTGAAAATCCAGCCAGGAATGGGAGCTCCCATTTTATAACCCAGCAATAAGAGGCCAGCTATCAACAGGAAGAAGCCAGGCCATATACGCGAACTTTTCATTCCCTTGTTCCTATCTATATCATTCGGTTCCATATAAGTTATCTTTTATTTTCTTAATTAATACATCAAATTTATATAAACTCTCCTCAAATGCAAATAGTCAATAGGCATGGAAGCTGAATTAATCGGTAAAGACACGTCTTGTATCGGTAAAAAAATGAATTTTGCTCTGGCTCACTCTTTTTTAGACAAGGGCTGTTATTTTTGCACACTATGGCTCAAAAAAAATTAAAACGCTTTAGCGAAATAAAAACATTTCCCAATGTGCTGGAACATCCTGAAAATATAAAAGGAAAGTGGAACGAGTTTTTTAAAAACAACCATGCTGTGGTTCTCGAGCTTGCTTGTGGAAAGGGCGAATACACCACCGGACTTGCTAGGCTATATCCCTCCAAAAATTTTATAGGTGTTGATATTAAAGGGAACCGTATATGGGTAGGAGCCAGATCAGCACTGGATAACGGATGGAACAATGCCGCTTTCTTAAGGGCTCAGATTGATAAGATCAACCAATATTTTTCTGTAAATGAAGTGGATGAAATATGGATCACTTTCCCTGACCCGCAGCTCCGCTTGTCAAAAGCTAAAAAGAGATTGACCCACCCTAAATTTTTGAGATTATATCAGGAGATATTACGGCCAAAAGGGAAAATCCATTTAAAGACAGACTCTCCCGATCTGTATCATTTTACCAAAATGGTAATTGAACTATACCATCTGTCTGTTATCACCGACATTGAAGATGTTTATTATCATGCAAACATTTCAGAAGAATTAAAAATCAAAACTCATTATGAGGGCCTGGATATTGCCAGGAGCAACCGCATTTTTTATATTTGTTTTTCATTGCCTGAGAATATGTACGCAGATGATGAGAAGCTTTCCTTACTTTTAAAAAACACCCAGAATGAAGAGTGCTGATTTCATAGAAGAAATTCACTTCTATTACGATTCGGGAAGGTTAATGGTGCTTACAGAAAAATATCTTTTAGAAAGAGGTTATTGTTGCGGGAAAGGATGCAGACATTGCCCTTATAATTACCTGGAGATTACCGATCCTATAAAGCGTAATACACTAAGGCAAAAACAAATCGCACAAAAAAATAAACTATAAAGGGACCTATTAGGTATAGGAATTTCTCCCAAATTCCTTCGCATAAAAAAAGCTGCCTTTTTGAGGCAGCTTTTTTTATTTTAAAAGATTTTATTAATAACTCCAGAGGTTTTGCTCATAATCAAAAATCTCATTTTTGATCTTTTCTCCCTGCAACAATTGCAGGACAGAGCTTTGTTTTAATCCCGTCTGGTTACTCAAAAACTCATTGAAAGGATTATCCATCGTACTCTTAATAATACGGCCATGAAACATACGCGACTCAAACAAATCTTCCCACGTCATACGTGCACCAAAGTTCTTACCATTATAAACGAAGTACTTGGCAAATATGGAACGCATATCAGGATAGTAAACCCAGAACATATCAGTATATCCCAAATCCACACCTGAGGCAGTGATTACCCTCTTCATTGGTGCTATACCCAGAATCCTCCAAAACAATCTTGAGCTTTGCTTATCAAAGATCACTTCTTCCTTTATCTTAAACTTATAGAATGAATCAAGGTTCACTTCCGCCATTACATCTTTATTTCCTACCACATTTCCAAGGTTATCATATATAGGGACGGAAACACTACCACCCGAAATAACTTTGGCAACTTCGGACTTGGTCATCGGAGTGGTAAACCTGTCATCTACACCGCTAAATGCCGTAACACCACCATTATCAGGGCCTTCCTGTATCGCTTTCAGAAGAATGGAAATAAACCGTTGATTTCCATTGTCCTCATCAGCCGTATAACGGAAAGGCAGGTTCATCTTTTCACGGGTATCAATTTCACGCCATATCCTTTGATCATACACTGCATCTTCCTGACGAAGATTTTGATATGGTAAAGGAGTTCTATCCGAGATCAATGTATTATGATTATCAAGCGCGGTTTCGGAGCGAAGTGACGGCTTCACCTGAGCAATAGGAAGGCTATCCACTGGAGCAGGAATCTTCACTATGGCGGTATCTACAGCAGCAGGACTAATGCTCGCTTTTGTTTTTGTAGCTGTAGTTTTCTTAGCCGTGGTACGCTTCTTTACGGTACGTTTTTTTCTCGCCTGTGCATCAGCCGCATTACACAATACTCCCAGGCAGAGCACCATCATCAGGCATTTCATCATTATTGTTTTCATAGCCATGTGTTTTTATTCTTTAGTTTAATATAAATCCCGGACCAGGAATACTTCTTACTACTCCATCAGGCCCTTGCACTTTTACATTGTCAAAAGTAACAGAAGTACCTGGAATACATTTCTGGAGCTGTCCTTTTATTCCTTCTAGGCTGCCACCATGTATCTCGGCAGCTTGTACATTACTAAAATTAGCCCCGGAAAAATAAATAGTAGCACTTACTATGTTAAAGTGAGCATCAAAATCGAAACCTTCGAGATCAGCCCTTGCAAAATTCTGGTTCTTAAAAACCACGGACTGTATCCTTCCACCACCACTTGGCCCTACTTTTATAACAGGATCCGGAATCCTTTTTACTCTGAAAGGGTATGTGCTATTCTTTCCATCCGCATTTACAGTGATAGAGGCATTTCCCACTGACTTTACATTTACGGTAAACCTACCCGGGCCACCTGTAGGTGTGATTGATCCACCCGCCATTGAAACGTGGGTTTTATCCCAACCGGTACCGGAAGAAATGGTAACAGGATTAGGAACGCCAATGTAAAATACATTCATCTTATCAAGCATTACTGCTGCACCTCCGGGAGTACCTACGGTATATTTTACAGTCTGTGAAATAGGAACAGGCTTTCCATCTTCGCCGGTAAACGATCCGCTGATTTGAACAGAATGGTCTCCTGCACCACTTACAGTAGTCTTGTATTGCCCCTGCCCATTTACTAAACTCACCGGTGTTCCGTTGATAGAGATACTGCCTCTTACAGTTGAGCTATATGCACCAACACCAGCCGTTACGGTCAATTCCTGACCCGGCATCAGATAGTTGGAACTCTGCCCAACTAATACGCCTACCTGATCCATGTGAACTTCTACTGCGCCTATTTGTGAATGACAGTAAGTAACCACCATGTTTTCCGCGTTCTTAATATTATTTTGAAACTTACTGAGCATGGTTAATGCAGCTACAGTTGGTGTCATGTGGAAGAAAGCCTGAGTGAAATCTTTCTTAGTGCCATCCTGTGAAGCGGGAGGTGTTGTACTTACCGGGAAAGTATTTTCAAACTGTTTACGGATAGAAGGATCAATAGCAAGCATTCGTTCCTTGTATTGATCTAAACGAGCCTTCAACTCTATTCCTTTGCCGTGAGTCTCAAATAATCTTGTGGAAGCGTCAAGATTGTCTTCCCTGAAATCTTCAACACTGTCTTTCAATTTTTTGTCCCACCTCATTGTAAGATCGGCTCCTATTTTCAAGGCTCCTTTCAAACTGTCAATATAAATCATCATATCGGCTGAAAGCGCTTTCGCCTGCATTGCTTTGGGTTCCCAAACCTTTGCTTTTTCAGAAGAGCCTGCCTCTGAAAGCTTGTCTTCAATTGATTTGTAGAGGGTATTGTTGGATGCACTTATGTTGGTATTAGAAGTTATCAAGCTTTTATCAACAACTTTAAATGCATTAATCACCTCGTTAGATACATTCAGGGCAAGGATAGCTGTAAGTACCAAGTACATTACATTTATCATCTTTTGCCGTGGATCTCTGGGTAGTCCTGCCATGGTTATTTAAATTTAACTGTTAGTTTTTTATAGTCCCGATAGATATCGGGATGGATTATTATTCAATTTATTATTGCCTTCCCTGCATTGCACTTAGCATATTGCCATATACCTGATTCAGTTTTCCAAGATTTTCAGCAAGGTTACTGATCTGTGTTTTGGTGGCCTGTGCATCATCTACCGTTGAGACCATTACTTCACTTGCTTTAGCCATTTTACCATAGAAACTATTCAAAGTTTTCAGGTGGTTATTGCTTTCATTCAATTCAAGTTCATAAATGGAATTCAATGAACCAAGGTTTTTGGTAAGGACCTGTACCTGTTCGTGGAAACCTTTGGCACTATCGGCTGCATTGTTGAAATTACTCATGGTGGTTGCTGAATTAGTATAAGCATCTTTCATGAGGCCAAGAGCATTGGTAGCTTCTTTCGTCTTGGCAGAAAAATCGCCTGTTGATTTTACAACGTCTCCAACTTCACCAATCTGAGAAACAGTAACTCCCAGTTTCTGGAAATTCTCACCCAGCCTTTTCATGTTAGCAGGGGTAATTTCTGCATCTTTCATCATCTGTTCCATTGATTGTAATGCAGGGTTCCCGGCTACTGCTACAGGTTGCTGATGTGCTACTGCAGGAGCTTTTGCGTGAGGCTGAGGTACTACCCACTCAATAACGGCATACACCATGAAGATCGCTGTCTCTGTCCACATACCTACCCCCAACAGCATATCTGCATAAGGTTGGTGGGTCAATTTAGCCCATGCTGCAAAGATTACAACTGCGGCGCCGGCACTTACCAGTACATCTATGACTGTTAAAAAATTTCTTTGAGGTTTCTGTTCCATAATAGTTTAGGTTTTAATTTTTTTTAAGGTTATTTTTTGTTTTTTTTTAATTTTAGTATCCACAATAAAATGCCCATATTATTCAGCTATGATTAGCAAATTAATACAGGCAGTAAAATGTTGAACTAAATTTCTTCTATGGGGTTGTTGTATTTATTTCTGATTTTATTCTTAATTACTTCTTGCCTTTTTTGGTGGTTGCCGGTGGTAAATCAATTACACAACGGAATCCAATATACGACTTGGCAGTATCCTGATATTCAAAACTGCGGGTGCTTGTCTGTAAAAAGTATCCTACATCTTTCCAGCTTCCTCCACGTATTACCTTACGTTTCATGCGGGGAGCATCCTGGTCTTTTGCATTCCATCGAATATCGGGGTTCATATCGTGTTGAAAATTGTAGCCACCTTCATAATATAAAGAAGAAGTCCATTCAGCTACATTACCTGCCATACAGTACAATCCAAAATCATTAGGCCAGTAGGCATCAGCACGAACGGTATAGAAACCACCATCTTCAGGATAATTACCACGTCCGGGTTTGAAATTGGCCAGCAAACATCCTTTTCTGTTTCTCAGGTACGGGCCGCCCCATGGATAAGGCGATTGTGACCTTCCGCCTCTTGCTGCATATTCCCATTGGGCTTCAGTAGGTAACCGGAAATCAGTTTCAGCAGTTCTCTTCTTACTTTTTAAATAAGAGTTTAGATACTGGGTCCTCCATTCGCAAAAAGCATTAGCCTGCTTCCAGTTCACCCCTACTACAGGATAGTTACCAAATGCCGGATGGCTATAATATTGTTTTGCCATCGGTTCATTGTAGGAATAAGCAAAATCTCTTACCCATACCAATGTATCAGGATAAATGGGAATATCCTTTTTAACTATAAATTTACTAAGAGGAATGTTTGGGTCACGATTATTGGCAGCAGCAGCATAATCGAAAGTTTCTGAATGAAACAATATTTTGGCCGGATCAATTACCTTCTGACCGAAAATACGGTTATCAGGTGTTACGATCATGGCATCTATTTTTTCCAAAGTGGCTTTATCTTCCCATTTGATTGTTTTCACTTTGGCCCAATCCAGGTATTCATTACCATCAGCGCCCTGTTTTACATACCCCATCAACTTACCTCCTATTGAATCGCGTACCCAATTGGTAAACTGACGATATTCATTATTGGTAATTTCTGTGGCATCCATCCAGAATCCACTGATGGAAACTTGTTTATTTCTGGCGGTGAATGTGTAGTTCACATCCTCGTCACTGGGTCCCATGTGAAAGGTTCCTGGTGGAATATAAACCATACCCGGAGGCTTTGGTAATACATAACGGGCTTCAGGCGCAACTCCGTGAAGCTGACCATCATTAGGAAGCCCCTTTGATTTTCCGAATTTACCACAACCGGATAATATGATAGCAATTACTGCTAATGTTGTGAAAAACGTGTTTTTCATTGTTTTTAACTTTGAGGGTAAGGGCAAATGTAATATTTATTTAAAAAAACTTGATTTTTTTTGGCTCTTCCTATAAAAAATATTGTAGCCATTTTAATAAACGAGTATGTATTTCAATTATTGTAGAGAGGAATCGAATATTTTAATATGCTTTTATAAAAAGTTAAAGTTTTAAAGCCAATAAAAAGAACAATAAAACTACGAAAAAACCCACTACAAAATCTCATCTCATAAAACGTAACCCGGAAAACGCTATTCTCAATAAGTAGCATCCCGTAAACGGCTCCTTATTCAGAAACTGTATTTTACATTAATTATTGTATTACAACAGGTTTCACATACATATAGTTTCATTTCATATACTGTAAGGGATTGCTCTATCTCAGTTTATTAACTATTAAATAACAATCCTCCTACTCACGATTATTGTAAAAGCCGCACCATCTAACACAGATGTTTTTTAAGGCGGATTATTAAATGCTAAATTTGCAACCTTTATTATGGCAAGAAAAAAGCAGGAAATTCAAACTATTGAATACACAGAAAATGAAAATATAGATGTATTCGGAGCAAGAGAACACAACCTTAAGGATATAGACATTTCAATTCCTAAAAATAAACTGGTAGTAATAACCGGGATCAGCGGCAGTGGTAAATCTTCGCTCGCTTTTGATACCATCTTTTCGGAAGGGCAACGCCGCTATATGGAGAGTTTCTCTGCTTATGCCCGTCAGTTCATGGGCGATATGGAAAGGCCGGATGTTGATAAGATCACCGGACTTTCACCGGTAATTTCCATCGAACAAAAAACCACTAACAAAAACCCTCGCAGCACAGTAGGTACGGTTACGGAAGTATATGATTTTCTGAGGCTGCTCTTTGCCCGTATAGGGGAAGCTTATAGCTACAATACCGGCAAGAAAATGGTAAAATGGAGTGAAGAAGAAATTGTAGCAAATATTTTGTCGAAATTTTCCGGCAAAAAAATCATCATCCTTGCTCCGCTGGTGCGTGGCAGGAAAGGGCATTACCGGGAATTATTTGAAGAGGTAAGAAAAAAAGGGTTTCTCAAAATAAGAATTGACGGTGAAATAAAAGACCTCGTCCCAAAAATGCAGATTGACCGGTATAAGATCCATGACATTGAACTGGTGATTGACAGGCTCTCTGCAGATAAAGATCAAAAAGTAAGGTTAAGCGAAAGTGTGCAAAAGGGATTGCAACTTGGAAATGATCTGTTATTCCTTTTATTAAATGATACCAGCCAATTGGTACAATACAGCCGCCATTTAATGTGTGAGGATTCTGGGATTAGTTATGAAGAACCCTCACCCAATGCCTTCTCATTCAATTCTCCTTACGGGGCCTGCCCGGCATGCAGGGGATTGGGAAATGTATATCAGGTAAATACTGATGCCATTATACCCGATAACAAATTAAGCATTAACGAAGGTGCCATCGCTCCACTCGGAGAAGAAAGAGAAGCTTACTCTTTCAAACAAGTACAACAACTGGCAAAAAAAAATAAATTCAGCCTTGATAAACCGCTAAAGGACCTACCTGAAAAAGCAATCAATCTTCTATTATACGGTAATGAAAAAAAGATTGATACAGACAACAGTAATGATTACACGCAGTTTGATACTGTACCAGCCTCATCGGACAATGGATACTCTCCGGAAGAATACGAAGGAGTGGTCAATATGATCAGGCGTTGGTTCCATTCAGATACCACCAACGAGAGTTTAAGGGCTTGGGTAGAAAAGTTTATGATGCTCGAATCTTGCCCATCCTGTCATGGGAAACGTTTAAAAAAAGAAAGCCTCTGGTTTAAGATAGACGGAAAAAATATTGCAGAATTAAGTGAAATGGATCTTGTAAAATTATTGGCCTGGTTTTATGGAATAGAAGATCGCCTGAATAAAAAACAAAATATTATTGCAAGAGATATTTTAAAAGAAATAAGAGAACGGATCCAATTCTTACTTGATGTGGGACTAACTTATCTTTCTTTAAACCGTCCTTCCAAAAGCCTTAGTGGTGGCGAATCACAGCGTATAAGGCTGGCAACACAAATTGGTTCCCAATTGCAGGGCATTACCTATATTTTGGACGAGCCGAGTATTGGGCTTCATCAACGTGATAACCACCAGTTAATACTGGCTTTAAAGAACCTGAGGGATTTAGGCAATAGTGTGCTGGTGGTGGAACATGATAAAGATATCATGTTAGCTGCTGACTATCTGATTGATATTGGCCCCGATGCCGGAAAATATGGAGGGGAAGTGGTTGCCGCAGGAACTCCCAAAAACTTCCTCAAGCTCAACACACTTACTTCCGCTTATCTCAATGGGCAGATGGAAATAAAAATTCCCTCAACAAGAAGGAAAGGGAATGGGCATACACTTGTGCTAAAGGGCGCATCAGGAAATAATTTAAAAAATGTGACCACTACTTTTCCTTTGGGAAAATTCATTTGTGTAACAGGAGTAAGCGGAAGTGGGAAATCCACCCTGATCAATGAAACTTTGTATCCATTACTAAGTATTCATGCCTATAAAAGTAAGATGACTCCCCTGCCTTATAAAAGTATTGAAGGTCTGGAACACATTGACAAAGTGGTGGAAATAGATCAATCACCCATTGGGAGAACGCCCCGCAGTAATCCGGCAACTTATTGTGGTTTTTTCACGGACATACGGGCGCTTTTTGCGGCTATCCCCGAAGCCAAAATAAGAGGATACAAACCCGGACGATTTTCATTTAATGTAAAAAGCGGCAGATGTGATGTGTGCCAGGGCGGCGGTATGAGGGTAATAGAAATGAACTTCTTGCCCGATGTATATGTGAAGTGCGAAAAATGCAACGGAAAAAGATACAATCGTGAAACTCTTGAAATAAGATACAAAGGCAAGTCCATCAGCGATGTACTTGAAATGACAGTTGATGAAGCCGTGGAATTTTTTCAAAATGTTCCTTACCTGTATCGGAAAATAAAAGTATTACAGGAAGTGGGGCTTGGCTATGTAAGCCTTGGGCAAAGTGCAGTTACCTTAAGTGGTGGTGAAGCCCAAAGGGTAAAGCTATCTACTGAATTGAGCAAAAGAGATACCGGAAAGACTTTTTATATTCTTGATGAGCCTACAACCGGCCTACATTTCAGAGATATTCAACATTTAGTAGATGTTCTTAACAAACTCGTGGACAGGGGTAATACCATTTTAGTTATCGAGCACAACATGGACATCATCAAGATTGCGGACCACATCATTGACCTCGGACCCGAAGGCGGAGATGGGGGAGGTAAAATTTTATTTGAAGGAACTCCCGAGCAACTCTTAAAAAATAAACAAAGCTTCACAGCTAAATTCTTACAAGAAGAATTCAAAGGCCATTAAAAAAGCAAAGCATCCTAACAAAGATAAAATGTTGTGGCTTCAGGGGTTTACGAGCATAAGAATATGCAATGTTTTTCCAGGACTATCTTTTATTAGATACTTTGCCATATTCAGAGGCAAAAATCACAAATGAAAACTTTAAAATCTGCTTGGGCAACGCATACGGGACATCACATTCCGATCATACCTACTCTGATATATTGGCCCCAAACGAATCCCAAACTTTAAGAAGGTGGTAAAATAAGAATCATTTTGATTGGGGTTCCCTCTCTGAGTACCCGGAGAATTTCTGGTAAGCCCTGGATTTACGATGGCAAAAACCTTGTCGGAAATTTGCCGTGCAATGATCGCATCTTTCGCTGGCAGATATTTATCAAACAAATTGGGGTTAATATATTCAGTACTTACATCATCAATATAATCAGTAAATGATTTTCTTAATAAAATTTCAAAGCTCACATTTACTCTGTCCGAAATATAATATTTAAGTCCCATTCCCATTGGAATATTTATTTGGTTAAGTGAATATTCTTTTCTGTCAGGATATTCGGGAAAGCCTTCCCCTTCCGTATGTAACGGACGAAGATCATACCATGTCTTTTTCCCATTAACATCTGTTAAAGATCCTTGCGGATTAAAATGAAGGTAGCCTACACCTATTACTCCATAAGGCCTTAATCGCGGCTTGTACTCAGGATCATTATTGTGCAATAACATGAATGGAAATACTTCTCCTGCCACATAAGTTTCAAATATATGAGACTTGAAATCAAGATTACGCTGTTTCCGGTACAATTCATCATTACCTTTTGTGCTGATCAAATGATCTTCGCCGGCAATATTTCCATATTGTGCTGCGGCACGCACGCCTAACCATTCATTGGGATAAAAAGTTACAAAAGCACCGCCCATTACCTGAGTAAGGGGTAAATTCAAATCTTTTATAAAACGGGATCCCTTGCCTTTATGACCTCCCAAATCGCCAAGAAAAAATGAAGGCCCCACATTGATACCAACTTCAACCCTCGTCTTTTCATTACCAATAATCAATGACTGAGAATGACTTTCTTTAGAAAGTAAACAACTTAGTGTTATTAAGATAAAACACTTAAGCCCAAAAGCGTATAAACGTTTTTCCATAAGGCGGAGATTTCTTTTTCTTTCAAATAGGATTCATGGATTACCTGAATTTTCACTCCAGATAACCAACCAATAACGAACCTTTTTACCGCTTTATTGTATTAGTAGGGATGGAAACCTCTTTTTCATGGCGATATGTTCTATGCCATCTTCGAGATAAATATTGCCTTCAGAAATGAAGGAAAAGGATTCATAAAATCGTTTCAGATATACCTGAGCACTTATTTTTATAGAGACTTCACCAAATAAATTATACACTTCTTCAATGGACCTCTCCATCAGTTGTTTTCCGAGTGATTGCCCTCTCGCAGAAAAGGCAGTTATCACACGACCTATAGACGCAGAATCAGCATAGGAAACCCCGATAGGAAGCAAGCGGGTATATGCTAACAACTTTCCGTTATCCCATGCAGTAAAATGGTAGGAAAAAAAATCTTTGCTATCACAATCCTGGTAAACACAATTCTGTTCTACAATAAAGACCTCAGCCCTTAATTGCAATATCTTATACAGCTCTTCATTCGTCAATTCAGGAAAAAGTTTGCATTGCCAGGTAATCATAATTATAATATAACAAACAGATGGGTATGAAGAATATAGTCGGTTTAGGAACGGCTTATAAGTTCAAATTTATTCTTTTCATAGCATTAATATCCATATTTTTCTTTCCACCTCTCTCTCAGAAATTTCCTAAGTTCCTCTTCTCTCGTGTTCTTTCCCGGGTTATAGAGAATAGAATTTTTTATCTCATCGGGCAGAAATTCCATGTTCACAAAATTATTCTCAAAACTGTGGGCGTAATGGTAATTTTTACCATAATCTAACTCTTTCATCAGTTTGGTAGGTGCATTCCTTATCGCCAAAGGAACCGGCAGGTCGCCATATTGTTTCACCAAAGCCTGTGCTTTGCCAATCGCTTCAAGACTAGCATTGCTCTTGGGTGAAGAAGCAAGATAGACGGCACATTGGGACAAAATAATTCTCGCTTCCGGATAGCCAATTACATTCACTGCCTGAAAAGTATTGGTAGCCAGAACCAAAGCCGTAGGATTGGCATTCCCGATATCTTCACTGGCAAGGATTACCATTCTTCTTGCGATAAATTTTACATCTTCGCCACCTTCGATCATACGCGCCATCCAATACACCGCGGCATTGGGATCACTGCCGCGAATGGACTTTATGAATGCAGAAATAATATCATAATGTTGTTCTCCTTTCTTATCATAAAGCGCCACTTTTTGTTGGGCAGCATGGATCACCGCGCTATCAGTAATTAAAAGATTTCCTTCGGAATCTTTCATCAAAGAAAGTTGATCAATCGTCAATTCCAGCAAGTTCAATAAACGCCTCGCATCACCTCCGGATAAATTGATCAGCGCTTCAGTTTCTCCTATTTCAACATGTAACTTTGAAAGAATTTCATCTTCCTTTATGGCATGATTCATCAATGAAATCAGCGCATTTTTTTCAAGCGGTTTTAAAATGTAAACCTGGCACCGGCTCAACAAAGCGCTATTCACTTCAAAAGAAGGATTTTCTGTGGTCGCACCGATTAAAGTAATAATTCCTTTTTCTACCGCGCCAAGCAAAGCATCCTGCTGACCTTTATTAAAACGATGTATTTCATCAATAAATAAAATGGCATCCTCTTCATGTTTTGCTTTTTCAATTACTTCTCGTACATCTTTTACTCCCGCAGAAATAGCACTCAAGGTATAAAAAGGGACATGCAAGGTATGGGCGATAATATTGGCAATGGTAGTTTTTCCTACACCCGGCGGCCCCCATAAAATCATGGAAGGGATCTTTTTATTCTCAAGTGCATTCCGCAAAACACTTCCTTTGCCGGTGAGGTGTTCCTGGCCTGTAAGTTCATCTAAAGTATGGGGCCGAAGCCTTTCTGCTAATGGAGTTGAAGTCATAATTGTGGCCGCCTACCCTCAATCCAGATAGCCCTGCCTGCTGGTAGGCAATTATTGGAAGAGAGTTCTAAGGCAAGTTCATGCTGTTAAAAAATTTTGTGAACACGTCCTAATCCCTAACACCCTAAATATCACACCTCACAAATGTAAAAGCAATTTATTCAATCATCTTGGTAAATAAGGAATAACATCATTAAGCGTTACCGGGGCCTGGTTATCGTCCAGTTCAATTACTACACAATAGCCATTGGCTCCTCCGGCTTTTAGTAATCCGTTTACTAATTTTTGCTGATCACTTTCCAATCTTTTTCCATTCCATATCTCTTTGGTGCAAAGGCAGCCCTGAGTGGGGGTCAGCGGGTAATATGGTTTACCGGCATAATATCTTGGATCAATAGTAGTCCCATGTGCAATGATCTCACTTCTTCCCGCAAGCCCCGAATAATAGGCATCATATAAAGGCAAATAATCCTGTAGTTTTTTAGGAATCAATTTCTGATACCATTCTATTGACCAGACAGAATCTATAATTGCACTGTCGTCAAAAAATTTCTGAATACTTATTTCCACAGGCATTCCCATTTGCACATTAGCCGTAGGCCCTATAAAACTTCCCATAGAAACACCGAAGCCATACATTCTAAAAATACCCTGAGGTGTATTTCCATTGGTTAAATATCCCGGAAGATTAGTGATACTGCGCGCCAGTTGAGGAACGTTAAATACCCTTCCTGAAGAATCTGTAATAAAATCACCCCCGGCATTTCTTACAATCACCATTCCCGGATAATCACGATCCTTTCTTTGAAAGCTATACATCACTATCTGATTGGGAAGAAAATTCTTACTCAGTATTTCTTTCAAAGCTTCTTTCGTCGAATAGGAAGTACCGGGCTTCGGCGCTACCAAACGATTTTGCAACATACTCAAGATTGGATTTAGATACACACTATCTCTAAATTTTTCAAAAAGAATTGTCGAAATCCAGCCTTTCAAGGCATTGTCCTTCTTATGCTGAATTAAATATTCGGCACACATCGCGAAAATCTTAGGATTTAAAGTCTGATTCAGCAAAGATTGTGTCTGTACTGAAAACTGAGCCGGATAAATAGTATAGGCTACTTCTAATAAAGCTCTTTGAAAAGGAATACTCCGGTACGCCGCTTCAGCAAATGCGGAATGAATCTTCCCCCTCGTAAAAGGAGTATTAAATTCCATCACTTCCATTGCATCAAAGGCCTCCTGCCAGTTCTCCTCGGTAGAATCGTTTAATGGCAATGATAAATTTTTTGTAATTGTGTTCTTAATAAGCCTCTCATTCAGCTTTGCTCTGGCAGCATCCGTTGTGTAAGAGGTGTAAAGCGGCGCATCGTATTGTGCCGACAATTGTTGAGAAGAAAATATCAGAAAAAAAAGAAAGAAAAAATATTTATTAAACACGATAGAACTATTTATGCTAAAAAGTTAAAGAAAGAAAATATTAGTATCAAGGATATAATTATTCCCACTCACTTCTTACTCACCTTTGAATTTTTAAGCCACTCGCCAGGTGAGCCAATTTCCCCAAAAAATGAATTAACAAAAGAAGTTTTTTCATCTTCTCCTCCTTAAGTATTATTTTTTTGTCTCCTCTTTGTAATTTCTATAATCGTAATTAGATATTTACAATTAAATATACGATTCTACTTCAAATTCAACCTAATCTGCAATTCATCCAACTGCTTTTCATCAATCGAAGAAGGTGCATCTATCATCACATCCTTACCACTGTTATTTTTGGGGAATGCAATAAAATCACGGATAGATTCACTGCCTCCTAAAATAGCACAAAGCCTGTCGAAGCCAAATGCCAAACCACCATGCGGTGGTGCGCCATATTCAAATGCACCTAATAAAAACCCAAATTTATTTTGCGATTCTTCACGGCTCATTCCCAATGCAGCAAACATTTTTTCCTGCAATTCTCTTTGAAAGATCCTGATAGAGCCGCCGCCAATTTCATTTCCGTTCAAAACCATATCATACGCATTGGCCTTTATTTTTGAGTAAGGATGTTCCAGATATTTTTCCGCATTTTCTATCAATGGATTATTGTTAATCATCACTTCTATATCTTCCGGCTTAGGTGAAGTAAACGGATGATGGCGTGCTACCCATCGGTTTCCTTCTTCATCATATTCAAACAAGGGAAAATCAGTAACCCACAAAAGCTTAAACTCTTCTGGTTTACGAAGCCCCAACCTATCGGCCATGTATAGACGTAAATCACTGATAGCTTTTCGGGTACGTTCTTCTCTCCCGGCAAGGATTAAAATAAGGTCTCCAGACTTTGAATCGCAGAAAGAAGCAAATTCTTTCAATTGCCCTTCATTAAAAAACTTATCAAAACTGCCTTTAAAAGTGCCGTCAGAATTATTTTTGATAAATGCCAACCCCTTCATTCCTATTTGTGGGCGCTTTACCCACTCTACCAATTCATCGGTTTGTTTCCTTGAATAATTACTGCATCCTGGTACAGAAATCGCCACGATGGTCTCAGCATCATTGAATACTGCAAACTCACTGTCTTTCAATGTTTCGAAGAATATTTTATTTTCAGATTTCAGATTTTTCACTTTCATCTCAAATCTGATATCCGGTTTATCGTTCCCATAATTCCACATCGCATCTTCCCAACTCATCCTTTCCACCGGCTCTGTGTAATCAATATTTTTTACTTCTTTAAAAATATATTTTATTAATCCTTCAAACATTTGCAAAATATCTTCCTGTTCTACAAAAGACATTTCGCAATCTATCTGTGTAAACTCGGGCTGCCTGTCGGC
>JBDTGA010000122.1:0-17251 GCA_039937655.1 Ginsengibacter sp. | reverse complement strand
AAAAAGGCTTCGGTTTTATTAAACACGATGATTCTTCAAAAGAAACATTTGTGCACGCAAGCGGCTTAATTGATGAAATTAAAGAGAACGACAAAGTGGAATTTGACTTGCAAAATGGCAAAAAAGGCATGAATGCCGTTAATGTGAAATTAATCGGCTAAAAATCGATATTTCAATGCAAGGGCAACTCAAAAGGTTGCCCTTTTTTTATTCACCTTATTAAAGGTATCTCAATGGATTTCTCCTTGAGTTTTTAATATAATTTTTGATATTCATCCAAAAAGCGAAGATTAGATAAAATACGATGGGAGACCCCAACGTGAGAAAGGAGGTATAAATAAAATACCGCCTGATAGCAGAAGTAGCAATCCCCATCCTCTCTCCAATGACGGTACAAACACCAAAGACCTGCCATTCTATAAAATGTTTTATTTTATACATCTTGCAAAATTAAATTAAAATCAAAAACAGGGATAAGATTTCTTTTATAATCTTACAACAAATTTTTCCGGGAAATTTTACCCATCTGTTTTCCTCTTCTTATAGTTATTAACGAAGAAAAGGAATCGCTTATTTCAGAGACCTGTATATCTTAAAAACATTTCATAAATGGTTAACTCATTCGGTATCCATTCTATTTTAATTAATTTTGCACTTAATTTTTACAAAAAGTTCTTTACCAAAACATATTTCCACAAACAACAATTAAAATACATAAGCAATGGTTTTTGATCTCGACATGATTAAAAAATTTTACGAAGGCTATTCTCAAAAAGTCGAAGCTACCCGTAAGGTTGTTAATCATCCTCTCACTCTCACAGAAAAAATTTTATATGCTCACCTCAGCTATGGGAACGCCGATACCGTTTTCGAAAGAGGAAAAGATTACGTGGACTTTGCTCCGGACAGAGTAGCCATGCAGGATGCCACAGCACAAATGGCATTACTTCAGTTCATGCAATCAGGAAGAACAAAAGTTTCTGTTCCCTCTACCGTTCATTGCGATCACCTGATACAGGCACAGGTAGGTGCTACCCCCGACCTTACAAGAGCCAAATCACAAAATAAGGAAGTGTATGATTTTCTGGCTTCTGTTTCCAATAAGTACGGAATTGGCTTTTGGAAACCTGGTGCAGGAATCATCCATCAGGTTGTTTTAGAGAACTATGCATTCCCGGGCGGAATGATGATCGGCACTGACTCACATACCGTAAATGCTGGAGGGCTGGGAATGGTGGCCATCGGGGTTGGTGGCGCAGATGCCTGTGATGTAATGGCAGGATTACCCTGGGAACTAAAATTTCCAAAACTCATCGGTGTAAAACTTATAGGGAAATTGAGCGGCTGGACATCTTCCAAAGATATTATCTTGAAAGTTGCCGGCATACTCACCGTAAAAGGTGGAACTGATGCAATTGTAGAATATTTTGGAGAGGGTGCCTCTTCATTATCGTGCACCGGAAAAGGAACGATATGTAATATGGGTGCGGAGATCGGTGCTACCACTTCTATATTTGGATACGACAAAAAAATGGCGGAATACCTTAAAGGAACCGGCAGGGCAGAAGTGGCCGGCCTTGCAGATAAGATTGCCGAAAACCTCACAGGCGACAAAGAAGTGTATGCCAATCCCGAAAAATATTTTGATCAGGTAATTGAATTGAACTTGTCAGAATTGGAACCACACATCAATGGCCCTTTCACTCCTGATTTAGCATGGCCGATTTCAAAATTCGCAGAAGCTGTCAGAAAAAATAACTGGCCCGAGAAATTAGAAGTTGGATTGATAGGTTCCTGTACCAACTCTTCGTATGAAGACATTACGAGAGCAGCCTCTGTTGCAAAACAGGCAACTGACAATGGTATCAAGGCTAAATCAGAATTTACCATCACTCCCGGCTCCGAGCAGGTGCGCTTTACAGTAGAAAGAGATGGTTATTTAGATATGTTTGAGAAAATGGGCGGAATGGTTTTAGCCAATGCCTGCGGCCCTTGTATAGGCCAGTGGGCCAGGCACACTAATGACCCATCAAAGAAAAATTCAATCGTAACTTCTTACAACAGAAATTTTGCCAAAAGGAATGACGGCAATGCCAACACCCATGCTTTTGTAGCTTCGCCTGAATTAACAACAGCTCTTGCTATTGCGGGAACTCTCACTTTCAACCCAATTACCGATTACCTGACCAACGATAAAGGAGAAAAAATAAAACTGAAAGAACCTCAAGGAATTGAAATGCCTTTAAAAGGTTTTGCAGTAGATGATGCCGGATTTCAGGCACCCGCAGAAGATGGAAGCAATGTACAGATTGTAGTTTCTCCCACTTCCGACCGCCTTCAGATCCTTGATCCTTTCGCAGCGTGGAATGGCACCGATCTTCTGGGGCTAAAACTATTGATCAAAGCAAAGGGAAAGTGTACAACAGACCATATTTCAATGGCCGGGCCATGGCTGAAATATCGCGGCCATTTGGATAACATCAGCAACAATCTTCTGATCGGTGCTATTAATTTTTTCAATGAAAAAACCAATCTTGTAAAAAATCAACTAACCGGGAATTATGGGCCATTACCCGAAACCCAAAGAGCATACAAAACTGCCCGCGTAGGCTCGGTTATCGTTGCTGATGAAAATTACGGTGAAGGTTCTTCACGCGAACATGCTGCTATGGAACCACGCCATCTCGGTGTGAAAGCAGTGATCGTAAAATCATTTGCACGAATACACGAAACTAATTTAAAGAAACAGGGATTGCTCGGCGTAACATTTGCCAACAAAGATGATTACAATAAAATTCAGGAAGATGATGTAATTGATATTATCGGATTAAAGGAATTTACTGTTAACAAACCTCTGGAAGTACGCCTGCATCACAAAGGCGGGACCACCGATTCTTTCGTGGTAAATCACACTTACAACGAACAACAAATAGAATGGTACAAAGCCGGTGGTGCACTGAATATCATCAGAAAGGAATTCGAAGCAAGTAAAAATTAGATCTTAAGCTCTTATAGAAGAAAGCGGGACTATAAAAAGTTCCGCTTTCTTTGTATCATAGTACCAAAAATCTAAAAAGGAATTGAGAACTCTCTTTGGCGAAATGGAATAATATACTTGTATAGCAAAAAAGACGGTGCAAGACCGTCTTTTTTCAAATTATACTTTGAATATTTTATCCTCTTTTATTTCCAAACATCCGGAGAAGGAAAAGAAAAATATTAATAAAGTCGAGATAAAGAGTAAGTGCACCAAGAATAGACATCTTCTTTACATCATTCACAGCCACTCCTCCGCCATCCTGGTATTCCAATCCCTGGCTGATTCTTTTCAATTTCTGCACATCATAAGCCGTCAATGCGGTAAAAACCATCACACCGATAATGCTGATGATATAATCCAACTGGCTGCTGTGTAAAAAGTAATTAATAACCATCGCAACCAACACACCGATAACACCCATCATTAGAATACGGCCAAATTTGGTAAGATCTTTATCAGTGGTGTACCCCATGACTGCCATAATACCAAACATGGCAGCAGCAGAAAGAAAACATCCTAAAACTGATCCTGGAGTAAATGCCAGCAAAATAAAACTGAAACTGATACCATTAATGATTGCATACGCCATAAACAACGCCATTAGCGCAGTGGCAGAAAGCCTTTGATAAGCAAATGACATAATAAGAACAAATCCCAATGGTGCGAACAAGGTTATTTTACCTAACCCAGTTAATCCGGTTGGTGCTATCAAATAAGCCAATAACTGATTATTTACAGAAAATTGCCATGCAAATAAAGCAGAAACACCCAATGCGATGAACATCAGTAAAAATACATTGGCAATAAAAGAACGGGTACGTGTTTGCTCGCCAGTAGGCACATACGTGATATTTGAAAAATTAGAGTTACTATTTGTTAATTCCATGTTTTTATATTTTGGGTAAAAATAATAAAATATTTGATAAAGAAAATCCTGATAGCTTCCGAAGGAGAAGAAATAAGAAATAATTAAGAATAATTATTTCCACCATTGAGAAAGTAAAAATTAAAAGAATCAATACCCTGCAAAATAGCAGAAAGCAACCATTTAGCTAAAACCTTTAAATCACATCAAACCAAACCCGCTTCTCTTCATCCCAGTTGCCATTGTAATTAACGGTAAGCTCCTCGTCGGGTTGTATCTCTCTTACCGTTTTTATCTGCATCGTTTCCTCTTCAAAATCCATAAAATACTCACAATTGCTCTTATAGCTATGATTATAAACGGGCACCAATCCCAATGCCATACAGCATTTGCTTTCATCAGTGCCCCATGCAAAAATATAATCGTGCAGCAGCGTTTTATCAAGTTCCACCCTGTCGTCAGCACTCATCACTATTACCGGCGATTCTTCTATGACAACACCGGTATCTATTTTTTCGGAAGTAAAAACACCTCTCCCTTTTCCTTCCACTCTCCCAACGTATAAATATTTTTTTATCATTTCATTACAAACGGGCTTATTAACCTTGCTTTCTAAAGGTAAAATAAATTAATTTGCGCCCTCATCTGAAATTGTACTATTCAAATGACCGAAGAAGAAATTTCAGTTCAGGACCAGTACGAAGATGTTTTGAAAACCGGTGATGATAATCTGATAAATGATTTTCTAAACCAACAAAACATCAGCGATGCCGCTGAACTCATCTACGAAAATGAAGACAGGGAAACAGATATCTTCCTTCACCTCTCTATGCATCGTGCTACCGGTCTTTTTAAGATACTTGAACATCCCACTCAGAAAAGAATTATAAAGAATCTTCCTCCTGTCAAGAGCGCCGAATTACTCAATGAAATGCAACCAGATGACAGGACATCCTTCTTCGAAGACCTTCCCAATGAAGTAGTAAGGGAATTGGTAAAAACGCTGGTTCCGGAAGAGAGAAAAATCACCTTGTCACTTCTCGGCTATCCCGAAAACAGCGTAGGCCGTTTAATGACACCCGATTACGTATATGTGTATGAATACAATACGGTAGCCGAAGTTTTAAATATCATAAGAAGTGTAGGAAAAAATACGGAAACCATTGACGTGGTGTATGTGATCAATAAACATGGCGAACTCCTGGACGATCTCAGAATCAGGGAATTCATCCTTGCCTCTCCTGAAAAAAGAGTGAGTGAAATGATGGATGGCAGGTTCATAGAACTAAATGTAAATGACGACCAGGAAACAGCGAGTGAAGTATTCAAAATGAATAACCGTGTAGCTCTTCCTGTTGTAGACGACTACAATGTCCTGCTCGGTATTGTTACCATTGATGATGTATTGTGGGTAGCTGCAGAAGAATTCAGTGAAGATATGCAGAAGATGGGAGGTGCCGAAGCATTGGATATGCCCTATTTGGAAACACCTTTATTTACATTGGTAAAGAAAAGAGTAGGATGGCTCACTGTTCTTTTTCTGGGTGAAATGCTCACCGCTACCGCCATGGCATTTTATAACAGCGAGATGGAAGCGGTAATTATTCTTACTAATTTCATTCCACTTATCATCAGTACTGGTGGCAACAGCGGTACACAGGCTTCTACTTTAATTATTCAGGCAATGGCGCTGGGAGAGGTCAGTTTAAAAGACTGGTGGAAAGTAATGCGCCGTGAAGTGATGTCTGGTTTAATGCTCGGTACCATGCTGGGCATTGTAGGATTTTGCAGGATCGCCATCTGGAGTTTTTTAATGCATCATAATATCATTACCTCTTACTCGTATGGGCCACACTGGATATTAATAGGATTTACAGTTTGCTTTTCTCTAATAGGCGTTGTACTATGGGGATCTCTTATGGGAAGTATGCTACCAATCCTTTTAAAAAGATTAGGGGCCGATCCCGCTTCATCTTCAGCTCCTTTTGTAGCAACTCTGGTGGATGTCACCGGTCTCATCATCTTCTTCAATGTAGCTCTTTTGCTTTTAAAAGGCACTTTACTTTAAGCGATTTTGATTCATTTTTCAATCAGATATGAGAGAACATTCAAACCTACACAAAATCGTTTTACCGCTTCAAACCCGCCTTTCACCAAAAATCAATCAGCCTACAAAATATTTTCAGTTTATTTTTACCTTCTGAAATTATAAACCCAATTATAAAATATTTTTTTCTTAGTAGAAAAAAGAATAAATGAAGTCGAAAGAAAAAAAACAAAAGACAGTAAAGCCCAATATCTTTAAGATACTGAAACCCTATTCGGGAATGATCAGCTTGCTATTATTTTTTGCACTGCTAAGCAACGGCCTTAACCTGGTCATTCCAAAAATCATTCAGTTTGGGATTGACGATTTTACAAAAGGAGCGCTAAATATGCGCAAGATCATCACATGGTTTTCCATCGCCGCTGTGCTTATTTTTATCTTCACTTATATTCAAAGTATCATTCAGACTTTCGCTTCCGAAAAAGTAGCAAGGGATATGCGGAAAAAACTTACTTCAAAAATTTCAGAACAGGATTATGCATATATACAGGATACCACACCGGATAAACTCCTTACCAACCTCACTTCTGATGTGGATGCCATAACAATGTTCGTAGCGCAAGCCATCGTTTCTATCGTTTCTTCCATCGTGCTAATCATAGGGGCGAGCATTCTGTTACTAAATATTAATTTAAAACTGGGGCTGATCGTTTTATTGATCATCCCTGTTATCGCATTCACTTTTTTTATTATTTTTAAAAAGGTAAAAATATTATTCAGAAAAACACAGGAAGTAATTGACTGGCTCAATAAAGTAATTAATGAAAGTATTCTGGGGGCAGCGCTCATCAGAGTGCTCAATGCGCAATTTACTGAGTACAATAAATTCATGGATGCCAATAGCGAAGCCAAGAATCTCGGTCTGTCCATTCTACGTTTGTTTGCTACCCTCATCCCCATAATCGTTTTAACTTCCAATTTAGCGCGGCTCGCTGTACTTGCTATAGGCGGCCATTTTGTTATCAATGACAGTATGAGTCTGGGGGAATTTGCAGCGTTCAATAGCTACATTGCCATTTTAATTTTCCCCATTATCATGATTGGTTTTATGAGTAATGTGATCGCACGGGCTTCTGCATCTTATCAGCGTATTCATCAAACGCTGGAGTCTCCGGACTTTATTGATAAAGGAACAGTAACTACCGATGTAAAAGGGAATATCAAAGTAGAAGATGTAAGTTTTTTTTATGGAGAAAATCCGGCTTTAAAAAACATTTCATTCACAATAAATAGTGGAACAAGAACTGCCATCATCGGCCCTACAGCAGCCGGGAAAACACAATTACTTTATTTGCTGACCACTTTAATAAAACCTAAAGAAGGAGATATTTTTTTCGATGACATAAACATCAATGATTACAACAGAGAAGCACTCCTTCGCCGAACAGGCCTGGTATTTCAGGATAGTATCATCTTCAATATGAGCCTTCGTGAAAACATTGCATTCAATTCGGATGTAACAGAATCCGATCTCCGGAAAGCCATTCAAACCGCAGAACTGAACAATTTTATAGATACACTTCCGCAAGGACTGGAGACCGTTGTATCCGAGCGAGGATCCAGCTTATCAGGTGGCCAAAAACAACGTATCATGCTCGCAAGAGCTTTAGCGATCAACCCTACTCTATTATTGCTGGATGATTTTACTGCAAGAGTGGACACACTCACAGAGCAAAAAATTTCACAAAATATAAAACAAAATTATCCGGGAATAACACTGATCGCTGTAACACAAAAGATAAATCCGGTCAAAGATTATGACCAGATCATTGTGCTAATGGAAGGTGAGTTAATCGCAAAAGGGAAACATGAATACCTCATGCAGCATTCGCCTGAATATGTTCAAATCTATCAATCGCAAAAAAGCACGTCCGATTTGGAAGTACAAGCTAATTAAATACAAAAAGCGTTTTTCGAATTCAAATAATGAACTACAATCTTAACATAGAACAAAAAACTTCAACAAAAGCAGCTTTAAAAAAGATGCTGCAATTCATGAAGGAAGAAAAACGCAACTTGATCTTTGCACTCATTGTAATGGCTGTAAATTCAGGTATTGCGATGCTTACACCGTATTTAATAGGTTATACCATTGATCATTACATCCAAACAAAAATATACCGCGGTTTAATCACCTTTTCCGGAATCTTACTGGGCCTTTACCTCATCTCAGCTGTCACCGATTATCTACAAACAAAGATCATGGGAAGCATTGGCCAGCGGATGTTATACAGCCTTCGAAATGCGGTCTTCAATAAGATCCAGCGATTACCGATTGCCTTCTTTAACCAAAATAAAGCCGGTGATCTTATCTCAAGAATCAATAACGACACCGATAGGGTCAATCAATTTTTTTCTCAATCTCTTCTGCAATTTGTGGATAGCATTTTCACGATGGTCGGAGCGGCCGCATTTCTTTTGGTAATCAACGTAGAACTCGGGGCTGCATCCTTAATACCCGCTGTGTTTATTCTGATCTTTGTAAAATTCATTTCGCCAGTAGTGAAAAAAAAGAATGCAGCCAGTCTGAAAAGTACCGGAGGGTTGAGCGCGGAGATACAGGAAAGCCTCGGCAATTTTAAAACTATTATTGCTTTTAACCGTAGGGATTATTTCCGGAAAAGGTTTGATACAGCAAACACGATTAATTACAAAGCTTCTGTGGGAGCGGGTTTAGTGAATAGTGTCTTCGTTCCGGTATTCACGCTCTTTTCTAATATCGCCCAGCTGATCGTGCTGGCTTTCGGGATTTATTTAATTTCTATCGGCAATTTTACTGTAGGATTGCTCATTAGCTTTATTGCTTATGTACAATATTTCTATCAGCCGTTAAGACAACTCGCTACACTATGGGCAAGTTTTCAAACTGCAATGGCAGCATGGGACAGAATCTCAATTATTTTAAATTTAGAATCTGACCTGCCACAAAAAACAGAAACAGGATCTAATCACATTCCCAATGCCTCTTTGTTGAAATTCAATCATGTTTCTTTTCAATATCCCGATGGTAAAAAAGTTTTACATGATATTACCTTCAATCTCGAACAAGGGAAAACGTATGCTTTCGTAGGCCCTACCGGTGGCGGAAAAACCACTACAGCCTCTTTGGTGGCAAGGTTGTATGACCCTACGGAAGGAGAAGTATTTTTAAATGGGAATGATTTGCGTAGTTATACCTCCGCGGCTCTGAGCAAGAAAATAGGCTTCATTTTACAGGAACCCTTTTTATTCAATGGTACCGTTCGCGATAATATCTTATATGGAAATGAAGCTTATAAAATATTAAACAATGAACAATTAAATAAAGCGCTAAAAGAAGAAGGGCTAATGGAACTGGTCAACCGGTTTGAAGATGGTTTAGATACTAAAATCGTTTCCGGAGGAGACTCCATGAGCCTGGGAGAAAAACAACTTATCGCTTTCATCAGGGCTGTGTTGCGCAAGCCTGATCTGTTAATTTTAGACGAAGCCACCGCAAATATTGACACTATCACTGAAAAACTATTAGAAGATATTCTGCAAAAATTACCATCATCAACTACCAAAGTAATCATCGCACACCGCCTTAATACTATTGAAAATGCAGACGAAATTTTCTTTGTAAACTCAGGAGAGGTAACTGCGGCTGGAAATTTTGATAACGCGATACAATTATTATTGGAGGGGAAGAAAGAAAGTTGATTTTCATCCACACTTGTCTGGATGAAACTGTTTAGATAGAGACTACACTAATTATCGTGAACAGAGGGGATTTCTTATAATAATCAAACTCTTTTCGAAAGTTTGCTTTTTTGAAACAAATAAAATCAGGAATGTACATCAACCCGTTTGTCAAAATAGATTCTTCTCTTACGTACAATTTTCATTCTTTTCATATCTGTATGCAAAGGGCTAATTACATAATTAACTTCCTCAGGCATCAGCACACTGGGGACCTCGAGCAACAGATTCGACTTATCGAAAAGAAATTGATCACCCATCTTTTTGGTAAATGTCCTGGTATCAGGTGTATCCCACCCCGGAGATAAATTAGAAAGTAAGATTTTTTGTGTCAATGTTTTGTCGGGAATAGATAGTGTGATAAGATAATAAATTCTTGCATTGAGCATTTTGGCCGGTGTATGAGCCAGCGTTTCTAATAATGCCAATGATCGAGAAGATGAACTGTAAAGAGCAAAAACTCCTTCGCTGTTCCAGCGGCCACCAAAAAGCCTGGCTCCGTTGCCGCTAAGGTCTTCAGCAAATCGTTCTTGCGTAATGCGGTATAGTTCCATGAAAATAGAATAAGATTTTTTAAGAATAAACACCCTGCTCCAAGCGGCCTAATAATTTAATAACCATCTGAATTCCAAAAGAGGTATCCAAAAAATCAAGAGGAGTTTTATTACCCAAAGAAATGAGAGGGCTATGTATCCATTCGGCAAAAGACTCTTTACTTCCAATAACTTCAATACCGCGTTGAGCAAAAGATCCCAGTTCCAAAACCTTTTCGGTCTTTAGCGTATCCAGTAATCCATCCTCATCTTTCCGTTGAATATTCCGGTAAGAGGAATGCAGCAAACTGCTCATCGTTTCCATAGTGATTCCAAGATATTCAGCCAATGACTTTAAAGTGGATTTCTTAATACCTGCACGGGAAAGATCAATCAAATCAAAAGTACCAGCCAATGACTTATTCACATTTCTATGCCCTCCTAAAATCACGCGCAATGTTTCATATTGAACAGCCGCTTCTTCCACAACAGTGGGCGGTTCATCCTGATCTGTGTAAGATTTTATCTTTTTTGAATGAGTAGCCATCATTTTTCTTTCTCCAAATATACGACATTTTGGATGTAATTTAAACTTTTTGTCGTAATTATATTTTCATTATAGAAGGTTTTATAAAATCAATTTTTTAAAAATCAAAAAATATTAAAACTATGACACCAAAGGTTAGGACTAAAACTAGTATGTAGTATTTAAGTTCTAGCATATTTTTGCCTTGTCTTCTATCGCTTAATAAGCCAGTTTATATTCTATATTCCTCTTTTCCTCTGTTCAAACTTTAAAATATAACTGAACTCTTTTTCGTTATTTTGTGCGAAACAAAAAATAATTTATGTGTGGAATAGTTGGTTACATAGGGCCAAGAGAAGCCTACCCTATTATCATTACCGGACTAAAAAGACAGGAATACCGAGGTTACGACAGTACCGGCGTGGCTTTGATCAATGAAAAAGGGCTGCAGGTATATAAGAAGAAAGGAAAAGTAGTAGAACTGGAAGAATCTCTGATCGGCAAACCTGTTAACGCACATATTGGCATTGGCCATACCCGCTGGGCAACGCATGGTGAACCGAGCGACGTAAATGCGCATCCTCACCAAAGCAACAACGGCAAGCTGGCCATGATCCACAATGGCATCATTGAAAACTATGCACAATTAAAATCAGAATTAATAAAAAAAGGTTACACTTTTAAAAGTGAAACTGATACAGAAGTTTTATTAAATTTTATAGAAGACATTCAAAAAAATACACAATGCCCACTTGAAGAAGCCGTGCGTATTGCATTAAAAAGAGTTTCAGGAGCGTATGTGATTTTATTGCTCGATCAGGATAATCCTGATACCATTATTGCAGCACGAAAAGGGAGTCCGCTGGTGATTGGTATAGGTAAAGATGAGCATTTTCTGGGATCGGATGCTACGCCGATGCTAGAATACACCAAAGAAGTAGTGTATGTAAATGATTATGAAATCGCCATCATAAAAGCTGGAGAACTCATACTCAAAAATCTCGGTAATGAAAGGCAAATGCCTTATATCAGCAAGCTCGATATCGAACTGGCGGCGATAGAAAAAGGAGGCTTCGATCATTTTATGCTGAAAGAAATTTACGAACAACCTGCTACTATTTACGACTGTTTACGGGGAAGACTAGATACAGCAAAGGGTACCATTACCATGAAAGGAATCCAGGATAATATTGAAGTACTGATCAATGCGCCGCGATATATTATCATTGCCTGCGGCACCAGTTGGCACGCAGCTTTGGAAGCAGAATACATCATTGAAGAACTTTGCCGTATCCCGGTAGAAGTGGAATATGCATCGGAGTTCCGTTACAGAAATCCTATCATTCATAAAGGCGATGTGATCATTGCTATATCGCAAAGTGGTGAAACTGCCGATACATTGGTAGCCATCGAAAAGGCAAAGCAACAGGGAGCATTTATTTTTGGAATTGTAAACGTGGTAGGCTCTTCTATTTCACGGGCATCACATGCAGGCGCTTACACACATGCGGGGCCTGAGATCGGCGTAGCTTCTACAAAAGCATTTACCGCGCAACTGGCCGTGTTGATGATGATCGCTTTAAAAATTGCCAAAGAAAAAGGAACAATTGGTAATACACGATACACAGAACTTTTAATTGAGTTAGAAAACATTCCCGAAAAAGTGGATGCTATTTTAAAGAATGGAGATTTATTAAAACCAATTGCAGAAAAATATAAAGGCGCTATCAATGCACTATATCTTGGTAGAGGATACAATTTCCCGATTGCTCTCGAAGGCGCTTTAAAACTAAAAGAGATTTCTTACATCCATGCCGAAGGCTATCCTGCAGCAGAAATGAAACACGGGCCAATCGCTTTGGTTGATAACAATCTTCCAGTAGTTTTCGTCGCTACCAAAGATGAATACCATGCAAAAATTGTAAGCAACATTCAGGAAGTAAAAGCGCGTAAAGGAAAAGTGATCGCCATCATTACGGAAGGTGATGAGATTATCCCCACTATGGCAGATGACGTATTTATCGTACCGCTTGCAAATGAAGTGATAGCACCGCTTCTGAGCGTTATTCCTTTGCAATTATTTTCTTATTATGTTGGCGTTTTGAAAGGGTGTGATGTAGATAAGCCGAGGAATTTAGCAAAGTCAGTTACGGTAGAATAAGAAATTCCTGCCTCCTGAATGGGAACTCGGGGAAAAGCTATTATGCAAAATGCTAAATACTTAATAAATACTTAATAAGCAGACTAAATATCTCACAAGTTTTATTATTTTACATTGCCATTAATTTTTTAATACTTGAATTACCATTTATAAAAAACTGATTTAGTAATTTAAGACAAAAGCCCCTTTAGGGGTATGGGGTTTATGAATATAATTACAAAACATCCGATCAACAATTTAGGCTACAATTTTATTGACCCTAAATACATTCCTAAAGGAGAAGATGAATATTACCTGAGAAATCAGCAGAATAATAACGGAATTGATTATCGCCATCTTTCTGGTTTTGAGATCGAAATTCTTATCCGTAACGGAAACACATCCGATGACTGGGCAAAGATTTTTGTTTCAAAAGAATTTGATCCGGTACTGGTAAAAAATTCAAACTTTCACGGGCTTATCCGTATCGGAAAACTCGAGCCGTATTACCTGGAATTCCACAACCTGAGAATGCCTGTTGGTATCTACAATAGTCAAATCATCAGTTGCGATTTCGGCCACAATGTGTGTATCAATAATGCCAATTACCTCAGCCACTATATCATCGGCAATGAAGTAATGATCTCTAATGTAAATGAACTGGCTACAACAAATTATTCAAAATTTGGAGATGGAATTTCAAAAGAAGGCGAAAAAGAAGCTACCAGAGTGTGGATAGAAGTGCGCAATGAAAACGGCGGCAGACGCGTAGCCCCTTTCAACCGAATGCTCCCGGGTGATGCCTATTTGTGGAGTAATAATCCTGAAGACGTAGAACTTCAAAAAAAATTTATAGAACTTACCCAAAAAGAATCTGATCAAAAAAGAGGCCATTACGGAACTATCGGCGATCGTTGTGTAATAAAAGATTGCGACATCATCAAAGATGTAAAAATAGGTACCGATGCTTATATAAAAGGTGCCAATAAATTAAAAAATCTCACGATCAACAGCGACAAAGAAAGAACCTCACAAATCGGCGAAGGATGTGAAATGGTGAACGGGATCGTAGGATTTGGATGCAGAATCTTTTACGGTGTAAAAGCAGTGCGCTTTGTAATGGCGGCCCATTCGCAACTAAAATATGGTGCACGATTGATCAATTCATATCTCGGAAACAATTCCACCATCTCATGTTGCGAAGTATTGAACACTCTTATTTTTCCGGGGCATGAACAACATCACAATAATTCATTTTTGTGTGCTTCAATGGTGATGGGGCAAAGTAATATTGCAGCCGGTGCTACCATTGGAAGTAACCACAACAGCCGCGGCGCTGATGGTGAGATCATTGCCGGTCGTGGATTTTGGCCTGGCTTGTGTGTGAGTCTGAAACATAATTCAAAATTTGCTTCATTTGCAATTCTCGCCAAAGGAGATTTTCCATTTGAAATGAATATAAAATTTCCATTTTGTCTGGTAAGCAACGACGTAAAAGATGATAAACTTATTCTAATGCCAGGCTACTGGTTCCTGTACAATATGTACGCACTGGAACGCAATGCATGGAAATTTGAAGATCGCGATAAAAGAACAGAGAAAATTCAAAAAATAGAATATAATTATCTCGCGCCGGATACCATCAATGAAATTTTTACCGCAGTAGAAATTTTATCAAAATCAAAAATTGGTAAAAACGGCAATGCTGAAATTGAAAATATAGAAAACAGCAGCAGGAAAACGGAAGTAGTAAAAGTGAAACAAGTGCTTGCCTTATTTAAAGAATTGATCTCATTTTACGGAACTGTTCAATTAATAAAGCATATAAAGAACAATCAGTTTACTTCTTTTGAAGAATTAAAAAAGAGTATTCCGGTAAAAATATCAAGGAATGAATGGAAAAACGTCGGAGGACAATTAATTCCGGCAAACGATGTGGAAAAGTTGAAAAATAAAATCAAAGACAATAAAATTAATTCATGGAGTGAAGTGCATGATTTTTACCAACAGGTGGGAAATGATTATGAAAAACACAAACTAACACACGCATACACTGCCTTGTGCGAGATTGAAAACATCACTTCAAAACAATTCACACCGATCATTTTCAACCAATTATTAAAACAGGCTGTTACCACCAAAACGTGGATGAATAAAGGTATTTATGAATCACGTGCCAAAGATTATTCCAATCCTTTCCGTAAAATGATCTATGATACCAAAGCCGAGATGGATGCAGTGATCGGCAAGATCGAGGACAATCATTTCATACAGGATCAATTAAAGGAACTGGAAAATTTTAAAAAAACAGTAAAAATCTTGCAAAAAAAATTCGGAGAATAATTTAGAAGAAAAATGCCAGGTAAGAAACGACTCATAAACCCGTTTTCAGACAACATTCTTCTTTAATACTGAAAAAATATTTCGGTAGCCCCGAATCCGAAATTTGGATGATACTGGTTGGCAAAAGTCCTTACTTCTTTCTTGGTCTTCAAAATTTCATGAATTTCATCACGTAGTTTTCCTGTGCCCACGCCATGAATTACAATAAGATTTGGCTGCCTGTGAGCTACAGCAAGACTATAATATTTCTCAAAGTTATTTAGCTGTATGGTGAGTATTTCAAAATTATTCAGGCCTTTCCAATCATTGGATAGTTTCTCTATATGCAGGTCCACCACAGATCTCGGAGGCTCCATCTTCTCTTTTATTCTTGATGCATTATAAAATTGTCCATGCATATCATTATACTCAGGAATAATATCTTCCGCTCTATCAGGGTATTTTTCAAAAAGCATAAAAGAAAATGTCGGTTCATTTTTCAATTTCATTTCCTCGATCTTCTGGAATAATTGTCGGGCTTTTATTTTAAAAGATGCTTCAAAATGGGAAACCCTTTTTTTATCAGGATTAGCAAGAGAAAAATCAAATTCAAATTTTGGAGAATCATTCATTTCTTCAAAAGGAATATCGTGCAAATAGAAATCATTAAAAGATAAAACCGTATTACTTAACTCAAAATCGGGCGAACCCTTAAATTTTATCTGATACGCAAAATTATATACATCACCCGTTTGATTTATGAGATACATCTTAAATTTCTCGACTACGTCATCATCAAAAACATCTTTATCAAAAATTGGTAAAAAAGACAACCACATACCGGAGTTCACTTTATACTTTTTAGTAACTTCTTCCTTCTTCAAATTATCAACATACACTTTTTCTTTTTTGGGAAAAACGACCTTCTTCTCTGTAAATCTTTTAAAATAAGGAAAATCAATCTGATCCATATATACCGGAAAGCGAACACCCTCCACATCTACCAATACCATTTTATCGCTGATAATATCTACTACCTTGCCTTCTTCATTAGAATGTAAAATCAATATGGTATCGCCCAACTGGTATTTCATAGAACAAAGATAGTGGGTTTGAATTTTGGATATAAATCCAAATTATGGAATTGTTTTTGTCAGGTTTAAAAGTACTAAAGCTGTTATTTTTACAACCGATTTATTTTATCTCTTTAAAAATTTATTTTTATACATTGTAACCTATAATATTATACTTCATCTTACTCCATAATTTTTATGATAAATTATACGACAGCAACTACATCAAAAGATTTAGAAGGAATATTAGCATTACAAAAAGCAAATCTTGCAAAAGGACTGACAACTGAGGAAATACAAAGCCAGGGATTTGTAACCGTCGCTCATAGTTATGAACAATTGAAGAAATTGAATGATATTGAAAATCACATCATAGCAAGCGACAATGACATAATAGCCGGTTATGTATTGGCCATGACGCAACAATCAAAATCAGATATACCGATTTTGCTTCCGATGTTCAAAACATTTGAAAGCCTTGTTTACGAAAATAAAAAAATTGCCGATTATAACTACCTGGTTGTGGGGCAGGTTTGTATTGACAAAAGATATCGGGGCAAAGGAATATTTGATAAATGCTATTCCGCCTATAAAAAACGTTACAACCGTAAATATGATTTTGCAATAACAGAAATAGTAAATACAAATCTTCGATCATTAAATGCTCATAAGAGGATTGGTTTTAAAGAAATACATTCTTACCAAACCTCTGACAATACCGAATGGATAGTGCTGCTTTGGGATTGGGAAAACGGAAGATAATAGAATGGATACCGAATGTGTACCACACATTTAAAATTCGGTAATGTGGTCAAAAATGGTGCTTTTTTTCTGATAAAATAATAGGATTTTTGACTTGCCAAACGAAGAGTAACAAGCTCTGCTGGAGAGCAACTTGCGAGCAATAATTTGGTGCATAAACAAT
>JBDTGA010000121.1:0-16832 GCA_039937655.1 Ginsengibacter sp. | reverse complement strand
TTATTGTTTATGCACCAAATTATTGCTCGCAAGTTGCTCTCCAGCAGAGCTTGTTACTCTTCGTTTGGCAAGTCAAAAATCCTATTATTTTATCAGAAAAAAAGCACCATTTTTGACCACATTACCTAAAAATGTAAACATTTCTTCTAATGAATTAAATCAAGTTTTTCATTATTGAATATAAATAAATTACGGAAATGTGTACACGCATATTAATCTTTTTTAGATTGGTTTGTGGTTTAGCTATCTCCATCCAAAAAGCACAATAGTCCCTATTTCCAAATATATTTTAAGTAGTTTTGAAGAACAATATTCTCCTATTTAAATAGATTATTCTATTGCCTGACTGCCCACTATATGATGAAAAAGCTTTGCTTGCGAAGATTGCTGACGGAGATGAGCGTGCGTTCAGAAGGTTATTCGATCTCTATAAAGAACGGTTTTATGCAGTTGTACTGAAGATGACTCACTCCGATGAGGTGGCTGAGGATATTGTTCAGGATGTCTTTATGAATATCTGGAGCAAGCGCGAAAGTCTGGTGAATGTTGAAAATCCATCTACTTATTTTTTTACTGCAGTTTACAGAAGAGTCTATCATCATTACCGGAAGATAGCTCTTGAAAAAAAAATATTACAGGTGTCGCCTCCTATAAAAGAATCGGTGAATACTACTGATGAAATGGTACTGGCTCATGAAAGTAAAAATCTGATCTCCCAGGCGATAGCGAAACTCCCACCTCAGCAACAACTGGTATTCAAACTTTGCAAACAGGAGGGCCTTAGCAGAGAAGATGTTGCAAGCCAACTACAAATATCACCCAACACAGTTAAGAATCATCTGGCTGATGCCATTAAATCTATCCGCAGTTTTCTGGACAATTCTACGGTCACTTCGCTGCTTATATTATGGTTATTTGAAAAATAATTTTTTGGTGAGTAGTACAAATGCTTCTGTCGTGTATCTGTCTCTTATATACGATTGAAAATTGAAACTGCATGTTACCAACTAAAGAGAGGATTCATTATTTATTGAAGGCTTATATTTCGAAACAGGCGAGTGCTGACGAAGAAAGTGAACTCATGGACTGGATTCTTGAAGCAGGAGAGGATTCTGAGCTAAGAAGCTATGTGCTTGATATCTGGAACCAGCATAAACCTGTAGAGGATCTTTCTTATGTGAATTGGGACAAAATATATTCCCGCATCATGCAGCCACCGGTTGTTACGATGGAACCAAAAGTGAGGAAAATGAGGTGGATGAAATTAACGGCAGCCGCAGTAATCCTGGTTGCATTAGCCGCGGGAACTTATCTCTACTTTGTTCCCCGTTCGCAGCAATCAATTGCTACTGTACCACCCAAACAAAACGACATAGCTCCTCCTTCAACTAATAAAGCCATACTCACCCTTGCCAACGGAACAAAGATCGAATTAGATAGTGCTGGCAACGGAACACTTGCAATGCAGGGGAGTGTACAAATCATCAAGCAATCTTCCGGAGAAATCAGCTATGCGGGAACTGCTTCCGGAGAGGTTAGCTATAACACAATCAGTGTACCAAGAGGGAGTAAGCCGATGAGCCTCACGCTATCTGACGGTAGCAAGGTTTGGATCAATGTAGGATCGAGCCTTACTTATCCTACAGCTTTTACAGGAAATGAAAGAAAAGTAAAAATTACCGGTGAAGCCTATTTTGAAGTGGTGCATAATGAGAAGATGCCTTTTATGGTTCAGAGCGGTGATTTAATGGTAAGAGATTTAGGAACCCATTTTAATGTAAATACCTACGAGGATGAAACCACTGAAAGAATTACACTCCTTGAAGGTTCGGTGCGTGTTAACAAAAATACACTTTCGAGGTTATTAAAGCCTGGCCAGCAAGCCAGTATTAACAACAATAATAACAATAGTGATATCAAAGTATTGAATGATGTAGATATAGATGAAGTGATGGCCTGGAAGAACGGGAAATTTATGTTTGATAAAAATACGGATATAAGCACTATCATGCGTCAGATATCACGATGGTACAATGTTGACATAGAATACCGGGGAAATATCAACCAGCGTTTTTGGGGCTCCATCTCAAAGAATGTGAATGTATTACAGGTGTTAAAGATACTGGAAGCCACGGGTGCTGTTAAGTTTGAGGTAGAAGGGAAAAAAATATTGGTGGTTCCAGTTTCCTCCTGAATATTTTTTAGTTAGCAGTAAAAAACCGGGAAGTGTTTGAGCCACTACCCCGGCGATGAATTCAGGTTAACCTTATAATAAATCGCTGAAGACTACTATTTCATTAACCTAAACACAACAAAGTTATGGATTTAAAAATTCATTGTTACTATCGTCATTTTTTGCCGAAAGTATCAAAACAAACGCTGAAGACTATGAAGCTTATTGCCATCATATTATTTGCAGCATGCTTCCAGGTGAGTGCCAGGGGCTATTCCCAGATCACACTTTTCGAAACTAATGCGCCTTTGCAAAAGGTATTTCACGAAATACAGTTGCAAAGTGGATATGATTTTGTATCCACTTATGAAACCATGAAGGAAGCGGGAAACGTTACTGTAAATGTGGAGAATGTATCCCTGCAAAAAGCCCTTGACGAATGCCTGAAAGAAAAGCCGCTTACTTATGTTATTATTGGTAAGACGATAGTGATTCATTTGAAAGAGAAAGTTCACTACAATACCCGAAATAATGCAATTGTTCCAGAACCTTTACCACCACCTTCAATTGAAATTCATGGAAGAGTAATGAATCAGAAGGGTGAACCGTTACCAAATGCATCAGTACTGATCGCTGGCACTAAAATAGGAACGACGACAGATATTAATGGACGATTTACACTGAATGTTATTAAGGACAAAAACATTGTATTGGAAATTTCCAGTATTGGGTATCAAATGAAGAAAGTGAGTGTGAAAAAAGAGACTGAAATAAATATTATTTTGGAATTGGAAGTTACAGGTTTAAGTGATGTAGTAGTAATGGGATATGGTACCCAACAAAAGAAAGATATTACCGGAGCTGTATCTGTAATATCTTCAAAAGATATAGCTGATCGGTCTAATACCGATTTCGGATATTCTATTGAAGGAAAAACAGCAGGCGTGCAGGTTCTCCGATCATCCGGACAGCCCCAAGCTGGCTTTTCTATCAGGATCCGTGGAACTTCGACTATAACAGCAGGAAGCGAACCACTATACATTATTGATGGTGTTCCAACAACCAGCACAAATGAGATTAATCCTTCTGATATCGAAAGTATCACTGTATTAAAAGATGCCTCTTCGGCTGCGATATATGGTGCATCGGGCGCAAATGGTGTTGTTTTGATTACAACCAAAAGGGGGAAAAATCAAAAAACACAGGTAAGTGCCGGGATTTATACAGGAGTTTCAAATGCCTGGAAAAAAGTTGGAGTGCTGAATGGCACTCAATATATAGATTTAATGACTGAAATGGGTTTATCGCCGGCTTCGGGATGGGATAGCTACTCAAAAGTAAATACTAATTGGCAGGATCTGGTATTCAGGACCGGACATAGTCAAAATTATAATCTTTCTGCTGCCGGAGGGAATGCCAATACACAATTTTACGTTTCGGGTTCACTATTGGAACAGAAAGGTATTATAATCAATAATAGTTTGGAAAGAGCAAATTTTAAATTAAATATCGATCATAAGATCAATAAGATCTTTAAAATCGGGAGCAGCATTTCATATGATAAATGGTCAGATGTCGATGTGAGTGAAAATAGTAAAAATGGGGTCATATTTGGTTTAATTACAGGTGTGCCTGTAATTAAACCAATGAATCCAGATGGAACTTATGCGTCCAATCCACTGATAGCGGATATTGAGAATCCGGTTGCTTCGGCATATGCGAGTGATCATAAGTGGACTAATAGCCGTTTTAATGGCAATACTTATATAGAAGCACTTGTTTTAAATGGCTTGAAATTAAGGACGATGTTGGGGTATGAACAAACTAACGGCGCGTATAATGCTTTTGTAAATCCGATTCAATCAAAAGAAGGAAGAACATGGAATGGTATTGCGGATCAATCTCTTGAGCAGACCCGTTATTGGATCTCAGAAAATACAATAACTTATGACAAGGATTTTAGAGATAATAAGTTTACTATACTGGGAGGCTTCATTACTTCAGATACAAAAAGTAATTCTTTATCAGAGCATGCTACTGGATTTGGCGGTTCTGCTGTTACAACAGTGAATGGAGGTGCCGTCCATACTCTTGAAGGAGCGGATATTAGCGAAAGGTCAAATGTTTCATTCTTAAGTAGGATCAATTATAGTTATGCGGACAAATATTTGTTAACTGCAAACTTTAGATCTGATGCATCTTCAGTTTTTGGCCCAAAGAACCGATGGGGATATTTTCCTTCTTTCTCAGCAGGATGGAGAATCTCCCGGGAAGATTTCTTTAAAAGTGTCACAGCAATCAATGATCTTAAATTGAGAGTTGGCTGGGGACAGGTTGGAAATGACCAAATTGCGGCTTATTCATATTTAGGACTTGTAGACCCGAGTTCTAATTATGTCTTCGATGATGCCGCAGTATCAGGAACAGCTCCCATAACTTTAGAGAATCCAGAACTTCGATGGGAAACTACAGATCAACTTAATATCGGGATGGATATTTCATTTTGGAAAAGCAGAGTTACTCTAACCTCTGATTATTATATTAAAAGAACAAAGGATCTCTTGTTAAATGTACCTATTCCCGCAAGTGTCGGAATTCCTTCCAATTCTGCACTTCAAAATGCCGGTAAGATTGAAAATAGGGGTATTGAGTTTCAGTTAAATACCAAAAACCTGATAAATAAATTTCGATGGTCCACTGGTTTTAATATTTCATTCAACCAAAATAAGGTTTTGGATATGGTTGGAACTTCTATAAAAGTTGGAAGTATAGAATCACGTGGAAACACCTCTATAGCACAAGAAGGCTTTCCTTTAGGAACATTTTGGGGTTATATCTATGAAGGGGTTGACCCAAATACAGGAAATGCAATTTATAAAGACCTTGATAAAAATGGCGATATTGATGAGGATGACAAAACTATTATCGGGAAAGCCAATCCGAAATACACTTTTGGTTTAACCAACTCCTTTAATTACAAGGGCTTTAGCATAGATGTATTTTTTCAGGGAGTTCAGGGTAATCAAATATTTAATGCAACCCGTGTGTTGAGTGAGGCAATGATAGATGGTAAAAGCCAATCTGCAGCAGTATTGAAACGTTGGACTAAACCTGGACAGATTACAAATATTCCAAGACAATCATTGAATGATCCCGGTATTCCTGATCCAACATATAATTCTCTTATTTCCAGTAGGTACATTGAAGATGGCTCTTATGTAAGGCTAAAATCACTTACAATAGGCTATACTCTTCCGAAAGCTATCATAAATAAGTTAGGTATTAACCGCTGCCTTATTTATATAACCGGGGAGAACTTGCTAACTTTTACCAATTACTCCGGTTTCGATCCTGAAGTAAGTGCTTTTGGTGCATCTAATACAGCACCTGGCGTTGATTTTGGAACATATCCTCAGTCACGGGATATTTTATTCGGGTTAAACATCTCCTTTTAAGTAATAAAAAAGATCATCATGAAAAAGGTTCAAAAAATTGTAAAAAATAAAATTTTCTTATTGATAATTTTATCCGTTATAGTATTTTCCTGTAAAAAATTCCTAGATCAAAAGCCAATTTCTGTATTATCTACTGGCAATGCTTATAATTCATCAAAGGATATAGAAAATGCTCTCGTTGGGGCTTATAGTATATTTTACCAGGAATATTACATCTGGGACAATGTGTTGTTAAGTGATGTAAGATCTGATAATGCTTACGCTGGTGGCGGTGGAGATGCAGCGATTGTACCTTATGATTTGGTAAATATTGCACCTGGTAATGAAAGAATGTATGCAGACTGGTCGCAGCTATACACAGGAATTGGACGCTGCAATATAATACTTGACAAAATCAATAATGTAACTGACCCTGATTTTGAAACACGTAAAATCCAAATTATTGGAGAAGTAAGCTTTTTAAGGGCTTTTCATTATTTTCAACTGGTAAAAGCTTTTGGAGGTGTTCCCCTTGAATTGCATTCTAATAGCGCTGACCCGGAGAAGACACGACTTCCTAGAGCCACTGAAAAAGAAGTTTATGATCAAATAGTGAGCGATCTTGATGTGGCAATAACCAACCTACCAGATTACTTTGAAGCAGGGAATCCGGGTGTTAATAAAGTAAAAGCTACAAAAGGGGCTGCCAATGCGTTGCTGGCAAAAGTATGGGCACAAAGGAGCGACAGGGATTACAGCAAGGTACTTACGTATTGCGATGCAGTAATTAACAGTTCTGCAGGCTATCAGTTACTTTCTAGTTATGCAGATCTCTTTGATGGTGACCATTATAAGAATGCCGAATCAATTTTAGAAATTCCCTTTATTGCCGGAGATCCAAATCTCGGTAACTGGGGGCCACAAATGTTCCTTGCTCCGGAAGATGGTTGGCAAAAATATTGTGTTCCGTCAAAAGACCTTGTAGATGATTACGAGAAGGAGGGAGATAAAATCAGATTAAATGCCAATATTATTTTTATGAAAGACATAGAATGGGCAGATGAAAATTGGAATCCTTGCCAGAATGAGGATATTGCAATTCCTTTTAATTATAAACAGAAGAAGCCTAATGATTGGGCAAGTGGAGATGATTATTATCTTATACGACTTGCAGATATCATTTTATTAAAAGCAGAGGCCGATAATGAATTAGGAAATTTAGGTGACGCCGCAGACGCGTTAAACAAAGTCAGAAACCGTGTAAACTTGGAAGACATTTCTCCTATATCAAAAGAACAAATGAGAGGAGCAATCTTAAACGAAAGAAGGTTGGAACTTGCATTTGAAGGGAAACGTTGGGATGACCTTGTTCGACTGAAATTAGCTACAACCGTAATGAATAATTTAAATGAAGTCAAATATACCTGCGATAATGGAGAACCAAGCGCCCCAATTCCAATTCATTATAATGTGACAGATCAAAAATGGCTTGCACCTATTCCTCAATTGGAAATAGATGCCAATCCTAACCTGGTTCAAAATCCAGGATACTGATGATTTTATTTAAATTAATGTAAAACAGATAAGGGTATCTGCCTATTGAATTAACCCGCACACATTATGAGAAAATTCATTTATTCAGTAACATCGTTGCTTCTTTTTGCTGTCACGGCATCGGCGCAGACAAATGTATTCAAAAAGATAAATATAATACCTGCTCCCTCTAGTACACAGGTTCAGAAAGGCTTTTTCCCCCTTGGTAACCGAACGGTTATTTTTATTTCTGCAAATGTCCCTGATTCAAAAGGGACTTTCCTGGCGGAACAACTCAGAAAATACACAGGTTATGATTTGACGGTTGCAAAAACTTCTGATCAAAAAAATAATATCATTAACCTATTCCTTAATAGAACTGAAGATCAGGCCTTAGGAAAAGAAGGTTATAAAATGAATGTCTCAACGGACGCGATCACAATAAGTGCGAATGAACCTAACGGCTTATTTTATGGAATAGAAACACTTTTACAATTATTACCACCGAAAAAGGGAGGTAATGAGTTAAGTGTTTACCATATTGAGGTACCTGCTGTTGAAATAATAGATAACCCCCGGTTTGAATGGAGAGGAGTGATGCTTGATGTAAGTCGGCATTTTTTTCCAAAAGATTATATTGAATCTCTGATTGATCACATTGCTTCCTATAAATATAATGTTTTTCACTGGCACCTGACAGATGACCAGGGTTGGAGAATACAGATAAAAGGATTACCCGCGTTAACAAATATTGGAGCATGGCGCGTACTAAGAACAGGAGGAAGCTTTGGAGATTATGAAAAACCACAAGCCGGTGAAAAAGCTACTTATGGAGGGTTTTATACAGAGCAAGACATTAAAGACATAGTAAAATATGCTGCAGATAGGTATATTACCATTGTTCCGGAAATAGATGTGCCGGCTCATAGTAAAGCATTGATTGCCTCTTTCCCAAACCTTTCCTGCCAGCAAGAACCAGCTTATGTCAATCCAGGTAGTCCCTTAAATGAAGATGAAGAAAATGTTTTATGCGTGGCTAATGATTCTACTTACCTTATTTTAGATAAAATTTTTACACAAGTTGCTGAAATGTTCCCTGGTGCATATATTCATTTAGGTGGTGATGAAGCTTATAAAGGGTTTTGGGCACGCGACCCCAAAGATCAAAAACTAATGGCTGAGAAACACCTTAAAAATACGGAAGAATTACAAAGCTATTTTATTAAAAAAGTAGTAAAGATCATCAATAGCAAAGGGAAAAAAGTGATCGGATGGGAAGAAATTATGCAAGGCGGCCTTACTCCAGGAACAGTATTACAAAGTTGGACAAGTGTAGATGCAGGAATAAAAGCAGCAGCCATTGGTCACCAGGTAATTATGTCACCATGGGATCAAGGACTTTACATGGATCATAGCCCGCTAAAACGCTCTTACTCTTTCGATCCGGTTCCTGATAAGGTAGATCCCAAATTTATCTTAGGTGGGGAAGGGTGCTTGTGGACAGAAGATGTTCCGCATTTTATAGAAGCGCAAAAAATGTATTGGCCTCGCCTTTTGGCGCTTTCAGAAGTTTTTTGGTCACAAAAAGTGAATAAAGATTATAATGAATTTTCGAATCGTGTTGAGGGCCAACTTCCGCGCCTTGAAGCTAAATATATTAACTATTCAAAAAGTATTTACGATCCCCGTGTATCCGGAGTTGTGGATAGCGCGAATAATACATTAAGTATAAAATTACAAACTGAACTTAACGATCTCGATATCTATTACACCTTTGATGGCACTGACCCCGGTAGCTATTCATTGCGCTATACCGGCGGTTTGCTTGCTCCCCCGATGGGTGCGACTGACATCAAAGCTGTTTCGTTCAGGAACGGTAAGCAGTCAAGTAAGATAATTAAAGTTCCATTAAAGAACCTGAAAAAAAGATGGCAACATTCCGAATAAATGACAAAGACAAATAAATTTAAAATTCAATTCATTGCATTCGCAGTTTTTCTTCTTTTGAATACTATTAGTGGTTGTAGAAAAGAGAAAAATACACCTGACCAGCCACCTTCTGATTCTAGCATTATTATCCTTCCGCCAGTGGATGAAAGTCTGCCAGCAATAAAAGGCAAACTTGTTTTTCATTCTTATGATAATTATGGAGATAAGGCCAAGATGTATATTTATGACTTTTCTAAAAATCAACTTACTTGTATCAATTGCAATTGGGAACTCCATGATCCTATTAATGCACACTTTAATACGGGTGGTACTCAGATTGTTTTTATGGCACAAGCCGTGCCCGATGGGAAATGGGATATTTATACTTGGATGTTGAATTCCAAGGATCCCCCTGTTAATCTCACGTCATCGGACAAAAGTCGGGATGAAGACCCTAAATTTTCTCCTGATGGTAAGAATATTTGTTTTAAACAGACATCTGGCTCCAATCCAGGAAATGTGAGAATTATGGATTTAAATGGAAAAATTCTGCAAGTGGTTACGGACAATAAAATAGAAAGCGGAATGCCGTATTATTTACTTAATGTACCAGCCTTGATTTATGCAGCTGGGGCAAACAGTAATTCTGATATTTTTATGGTAAATAAAGATGGAAGCCATAATCATGCGATTCAGCAAGAAAAGAATATTCAAGAGTATTATCCCATTACGATTGACTCATTCTCTTATTTATTTTCAAGATGGTACAGTACTTCTAATAAAAATGATCAAGTTTATAAAGGTTATCTTTCGGGTGCTCCACCTGTTTCTCTTTTATTTAATACATCAAATGCGAATTATTCAGATGCCTATCCTTGTAGAGATGACTTTGTTTTTTTATCAAGTACAAGGACTGGAACAATTGGAGGATACGATTTGTATATCGCCAATATGAGAACGGGCTCAATTTGGTCTTTATCATTATACAATAAAAGTATCAATACTTCAAATAATGAATTAGGCTCATGTTATTCTCCCAAATAAACCTTTTACTTCAAATCTTACTACAAAACGGATGCAGTGGAAAATTTTACAAAACGTTTGCCTATTGTTGATTAACAAAGCGAAAAGTCAGGTAGATTTAATGCCACCCACCCATAAACCCACTATTTATCGGACAAAAAGAGCTGTTTCATTTCGCTAATATTACAAATTCTTTTAATCAAGATGTTGGCACATGCGCCTCTGCGTTTTTCTGCATCACACTACAGTCCAATTCATTTTAGTCTTTCAATATTAACCATTCAATATTAACCACTGATCATAAACCATAATTCTTAATATAATTTTTATCATGCGAAAAAAATCAAACAGACTATTCAGTAGTATCGTTTTATCATTCTTTATTCCTTTGGTACCGTTCTCACAAGGTAATTCATGGTCAATTGAAAACACTGAATTACATGATAATTGGCAAATACAATCTTGTGATAAAGTAAGTGCGCGTGGTGAAACTATTTCTACTACCAATTTTAAACCTCAAAACTGGTATTCAGCAAAAATTCCCAACAGTACGTTAGGTACTCTGGTAGATGATGGTATTTTCAAAGATGTTTTTTTTAACCGTAGTCTCGAAAATATTCCCACAAGCATATTTGATGCTCCATGGTGGTATCGAAAAAATTTTAATATTGATAAAATTGATCCCGGGCAGGTTTATCGGTTGCGTTTTAATGGAATAAGTTATCGTGCTGATATCTGGGTGAATGGTGAAAAAATTGCGTCATCAGATACTATCGAAGGGAGTTTTCGTCAGTTCATATTTGATGTAACTTCTTATTTAAAAAAAGGTAAAAATGTTCTTGCACTTAAAGTTACAAGGCCCAAAGAAGAAGAGTTAAACATTGGGTTTGTGGATTGGAACCCTGAACCGGCTGATAACAATATGGGAATATGGCGCGGTGTGAAATTGCTTTCTTCAGGTCCTATAGTGGTAGAACAGCCTTTCATAATAACTGATGTAGATACTGCTACACGCGACCGTGCTACAATTACTTTGAAAATAAAGTTGCATAATTATTCTGATAAAGAAATTAATGGAACTTTAAATGCCGACATTGAAAAAGATATTCATATTTCAAAACAGGTAAAATTAGGAGCGGGTGAAACGAAAGATATAATCCTGGATACAAATGATTATCCGGCATTAAAAGTAAATCGTCCAAGACTTTGGTGGACGCATGATTTAGGAAAACCCAATCTTTATTCTCTCGAAATAAATTACGTTATTAATAATCATACGTCGGATGTTAAAAAGATGAAATTCGGTATTCGAACTATTAACGGATACTGGACTGAGCAAGGTTTCAGAGGTTATCGTCTGAATGGAAAAAACATATTGATAAAGGGTGGCGGCTGGACGGATCCGATGTTGTTGAATGCCACTCCGGATTATGAACGCGCCGGTGTCGAATACGCGGTACATACAAACCTGAATACAATTCGTATGGAAGGTTTCTGGGGACATGATCAACATATCTATGACCTATGTGATGAAAAAGGAATTCTTCTCATGGTAGGATTTAGTTGCCAATGGGAGTGGAAGGAATATTTTGGAGGAAGCTATGAGGATAAATATGGTTCTATCAATACTCCCGAACAGATTGATGTTGCCGCAAAATCATGGCACGATCAGATTGTTTGGTTGAGAAATCATCCAAGTATTTTTGTCTGGCTTTACGGAAGTGATAAATGGCCAAGGCCGGAGTTAGAACAGAAGTATCTTGATATTTTAAAAGCAGAAGATCCTACCCGCCCATATATACAATCAGCAGGAGAGTGGGTAAGTGAGATTACAGGCCACACAGGAGTGAAGATGCGCGGGCCTTATGATTATGTACCGCCGGGTTATTGGTATCTTGATAAATTTCATGGCGGCGCTTTCGGTTTTAATACAGAAACAGGCCCCGGGCCGGAGATACCTGTGCTCGAAAGTTTACAGAAGATGATTCCTAAAGATTCTTTATGGCCTATCGGGAGTTCATGGTTGTATCATGCTGCGCGGGTGAATTTTCATAATCTTAATGCATATAATAATGCAATGAATCAAAGATTAGGACACGCTACTGGTTTAACCGATTATTTACGCAAAGCACAATATCTTAACTATGAAGGAATGCGTGCTATGTTTGAAGGTTTTGAAGCAAACCGGTTTGAGGCTACCGGAATTATTCAATGGATGTATAATGCTTCCTGGCCAAAGCTTTGGTGGCAATTGTATGATTTCTACCTGATGCCCAACGGCGCCTTTTATGGTGCAAGAGATGCCAACGAACCATTACACATTTCTTACAATTATGGAAATAATGGAATTGACGTAATGAATAATACTTCAAAAAATTCGGATGGACTTTCTGCGCAAATCACCGTTTATGATTTTAGCGTTAATAAAGTATTGCAAAAAACAATACCTGTGAATAATCTTAAATCGCAGGAAGTACGCGATGTATTTACGCTACCAAAGGAAATGGATGTAAGCAAAACGTGGTTTTTGGATTTACGGTTGTTTGATAAACAACATAATAGCGTGAGCAACAATTTTTATGCGCTATCAACACAGGCAGATAGCCTTGATGAAAGGAGGAGTACTTGGTACATAACGCCGCAATCTCAATATGCAGATTTGACCATGCTGCAAAATCTTCCTACGGTTAAGTTAACAACAACCGAAATAAAAGCTATTAGTGGCGATAGTACGATTATAAATGTGAAAATAAAAAATCCGACATCACATCTTGCTTTTATGGTTTATTTGGATTTGAAGAAAGAAAAGAGTAATGAATCTGTTGTACCGGTATTTTGGAAAGAAAATTATTTTAGTCTTTTACCTGGTGAAGAAAAAACTATTTCAGTCTGGTGTCATACATTAGATTTGGAGGGACAAAAAGAAAAGCTGGTTATTAGAGGATGGAACGTGGAATAGATTTATGGCTAATTACTTTTTTTAGATAATTTTTTTCTCATAATCAATTAATCAAATCGTTGATGATTTTCTAATCTGTTAACCTTTTGATTTTTTACGGAAACGGTCGTTTTCTAAGAAACTAAAGTTTATTTGGGACTGGAACCAACAAGGTTTTTTTACGCCCGGACTATAGGAACACTTCTAATCTTTCCAAACGAATGAGTCAACGATCTTCCATTCAATTAAGAGCTGTTCTAAATTGATTTTTATTCAAAAAACACATCCAAAAATAATCGTTCTTAAAGCACGGCTATTACCTAAACGATGTGACACAAAATATATTTTTCATAAAATAAGAATAGATTAGATCTGGACTATGCAGATTTTAAGATGGTTACCGTAAAAAGTATTAACACCGAAACTGCGTTTGATTCGGTATTATTTTATTTTAATAAAGATTGAAATCATATTCATTTTACGGTATCACGAATACTAGGTAGCGCAATTGAAATAAAATTTTATTCTCACTTTACCCTTATCTGCTTCAAGGCTTCATTGGCCTCCTCTACGGGCCTTTGGCAGGTTTTATTTTCACACACATAAATCATCGTTTTGCCTTTTATTAATTTGTTTTCCAGCAGAGGAAGATTGCCTTCGTTATTTCCGCCGAGGTAAACGGTATTGGGAAGATATTCTTTTTGCAGTTCCGATAGTCGCTGTTGCCAGTCATTCCCCACAATGGCTACCTCATAAGGTGGGCGAATTTGCAAGGCCATTGTCTGCGCCCAGTTACTGTAATATCCCGGACTTTTTTGAATATCATCCGATACATTTCTTACCATTTGAACTGACTGATCTTCGTATTTATTATTTTCAAAATAAAGACTCAGTAGCAAAAGATTCTTTGCCATCTCACTGTTGGAGGAAGGAATAACATTATCCGAAACTTCCATTTTGCGGGCTATCAGATTACTATATTGATCATCGGTATAAAAAAACATTTCCGAGGTTTTGTCAAAGAAATGATCTTCTACATAACGACTAAGGCTATTCGCTTTTTACAGGTATGATTCATCAAAACTTACCTGGTAATAATTGATCAATGCGTTTATCAAAAAAGCGTAATCATCCAGGAATGCCGGAATAGTAGCTTGCCCGATTTAATGGTTTCTCTGAAAAGGTCATCACTTTCTCTGTAGCCGCTCACACCGGAATTATTGAAACCTTTATTGAGTATAAAAGTCCATTCGCCGTTTTTGTGTGGGATGGTGTAGATGGCATAGCTACCGGAGTCCACCTTGTGGCCTAAAATTTCAACCGGGTCATTGAACTTTATTTTGGTGGCCACATTGGCACCGGTATGCCATAGGGAATCGTACATGATTACGTTCCCAAATACGTTCCGACATTGGTTTGAAAAGTTGCATAATTACGCATGAGGACATTTTCCTGATAAGAAAGATGGAGAATGGTTTGGCTATTTAAACAGACAGGGAGAAGTTTTATTATGATTGAAAGGCAGCAAATAGAAAGGGTGCTTCCATGTTCCTCGTGCCATCTTTCACGGATGGAAAACGTTGGAGCAAATCGCTCAAAAACCAATTAGTAACAGTATAAATGAAATGTGATGTCAACAGGTAAGATTCTAAAGCAGTCCTCAGAAAATAAAATTAATGAATGGCTATTTATAGTTAGGTTTGTTCACTAATTAATTAAAGAATATGAAATTATACACCATTCTAATTGCATCAGTAGCAGCTTTGGGTGGATTGCTTTTTGGATTTGATACCGCTGTGATTGCTGGTACCATAACTCCGTTAAAAGGCTATTTTAATTTGGGAGATACAGAAATTGGATTCGTTGTAGCAGCAGCTTCTATTGGTTGTATTCCGGGCGCTTTTTTTGCAGGTCGCCTTGCTGACTATTTTGGTCGCAAAAAGATGATGGCTGCTACGGCCATATTGTTTATTATAGCTGCTATAGGAAGTGGGATCGCAGGTAGTTTTGCACAATTAGTTATTTATCGTTTTATTGGTGGAATAGCGATTGGTATGGCATCCACCCTGGCGCCCATTTACATTTCAGAAATAGCTCCACCTGCATTCAGGGGCCGTCTCGGAATGTTACAACAATTAGCTATTGTAATGGGAATATTATTAGCTTTTATATCCAATTATTTCATTGCAAATGCTGACTATTCCTTTTTAGCAAACGAAAATCACTGGCGTTATATGCTGGCTGCAGCAGTAATTCCTTCTCTCGTGTTTTTTATATTGATTTTGATGGTGCCGGAGAGCCCAAGATGGCTAATATTAAAAAATAGATTTGATCAGGCAAGGGCAATATTCAGAAGAATTTATGAAGAAAAGGTAGCGGATGTTGAAGTAGAAACTATTAAAGCAGATATAAAGATAGATACCCGGAAAATAAAATTTACCGAGATCTTTTCTACCAAATACAAGAAGGTAGTCATTGTTGGGATTGTATTTGCATCCATTGCCCAACTTACAGGAATTAATATTATTTTCTATTATGCTCCGCTCATCTTTGAAAAGACACATGTGGGCGGAAGTGCTCTGTTCCAAACCGTTTTAACAGGAATTGTTAACCTGGTATTTACATTAATAGCCTTTGCAATGATTGACAGAATTGGAAGGAAGAAACTTTTGTTGGGAGGATCAACCGTAATGGGGCTGTGTATGTTGTTTATAGGCTACTTATTTTATAAAAACAAATTGGATAATTACTTTGTGCTGATTTCAATTTTTGTATATATAGCTGCTTTTGCCTGTACATGGGGCGCGGTATTATGGGTATATGTAGCTGAAATATTTCCGAATAGAATCAGAGGACATGCTACCTCTTTTGCGATATTTGGTAATTGGGTAATGAATGCCATAATCTCTTTCACCTTCCCTGTGATGTTATCTGGATTAGGCGGTTCTACTACATTTTTTATCTATGGGATCATCAATTTGAGTATGATTTTATTTGTAAGCAAATACATTTTTGAAACTAAAGGAGTTCCACTTGAAAAAATAGAGAGTGCCTATTCAAATTTTTAAAAAATTGTTTATCGCAATAATTAGTCAACACTCAAAAAGTCAATTTTAGATTTTGAGCAATAAAATTCCAATAAGCACTTACAATAAAATTGTAAATAGGTGACCAACATCTGATTGCCTCTGTACGCCTGAGGTTCATGACTCGTTTAAAGTTCATTGCTGTAGCACCCAAAATCACATTCATGTTGTGGACATTGATTTTTTTGAGATAATTGCGACATTGCTGGTAATTTCTTTTTAGATGCCCAATTACCGGCTCCACGGCTGCTCTTTTACTATTTTTTTACGTTGCTTTTTGGTGATGTATTTATCAGGTATGGGTATAAAGATTTTAGAGCCTTTATAGTTTGTTATTCCTTTATATCCTCTGTACACAATTACTTCTTTTGCCTGATTGAGGTGGTTCGAATCTCACGGACACAAAATTCCTTTAGGTTATAAAATAAGAACTGATTCTTTGGGTAATGCTGAGTCTCCTCGTTTGTGCTTAATTGAAAGGGGCTCGATGCCCCTTTCAATTAAAAGAGATTCTTCGGTATAAAGCATCGTCCCTTGTTTGTGCATTTCAAATGTACAGCTTTTCTCAAATTGTTTTTCAAACTCATCAGGGCTTTGGTAATCCAGTGAAGAATGTAATCGCTGAGTATTGTAGTACATCTCAATGTATTCAAATATTTCTGTCCGGGCATCTCCAATCGTTTCAAAAATTCCGTCCTGTAGAAGCTCTGCTTTAA
>JBDTGA010000120.1:0-6310 GCA_039937655.1 Ginsengibacter sp. | reverse complement strand
TTTCGTCTAATACGATGCGGCCGAAAGGCTGGACTTCTACCGACGCGGCCGGACTGTCGGTGTTTGCTGCTACAGTACGTTACCCGGATGTAAAGAATGGAATAGTACCGCATGTGGTACGGGTAACAGTTAAGCGTACTCGTAATGAATACCTCTATCCAGCCACACATGCTGCCAGTAAATTAACGGACATCAATTTACCAAGAATGGGCGAGCGCTTCAGGCTAAAAGAAAATGTTGACATCTCTAAATTTTCTCCTGATGCAAAAGCGATTGCACTTGGTATGAAGAAGTATGGGCTTATTGTAGCAGACAATGGCGGTAGCAGTGCATTAGACTGGTTAATTTCGATTACGCCCGACAGCCGTTTCAAAGGCCTGGAAGATCTTTATAAACTTTCTCCATCCGATTTTGAGGTAATCGTACCAACAGGCCCTGGTGGATATGGTCGCTGAAACATAATTAATAAAGTTTTAAAAATGAGAAATTTCAATAATTCGCGAAGGAAGTTTATAAAAGAAACGGCAGCAATTACCGGGATTGTTTCTTTGCCTTCCCTGTTGAAAGCACATGGCCATACTGGTGCGGAAAAGAAAAAAATAGTTTGTGTGGGCGGCCATCCTGATGATCCTGAAAGTGGTTGTGGTGGCACATTGGCCGGGCTGGTAAATGCAGGACATGAGGTTACCATAGTTTACCTCACCAAAGGTGAGACAGGTATTCCAGGGAAATCACGTGAGGAAGCCGGAGCCATCAGGGAAAAGGAAGCCATTAACGCTTGCAAAATATTAAAGGCAAAACCGGTTTTTGCAGGTCAGATCAATGGTAGCAGTGTTGTTGACAATGAAACGATCAATACAATGACGCGGTTAATCACAGATGAAAAACCGGATATAGTTTTTACCCATTGGCCTATTGATTCGCATAAAGATCACCAGGCTGCGAGTTTTTTAACGATACAAACATGGATACTCACACCACTAAAATTTGCTTTATATTTCTTTGAAGTATGCGCCGGTGAACAAACGATGGTCTTTCATCCAACGGATTATGTGGACATCACCGACACGCAGGAACAAAAGAGACAGGCAGTCTTTTGCCATGTCAGCCAGGATCCACCGGGTATTTATTCTTGTGGTCATGCAGCTATGGAGGATTTTCGTGGAAGAGAACTGGGCGTTAAGGCAGGGGAGGCATTTGTACGAATGAATGGAAGAACGCAGGGGGGATTTATGAAAAGTAGTTTTTAGAAGGTGGCCATTATGCGTGTAATTTTTTTCGTTAAGATAATACTATAAGACTTTTAAGGACATTGTTAGGAATGACTTTATTCAACAGATACGTATTGCTACTGATAATTTCTCCTTAGGATTTTAAGTCAATGAGTATTTACCAAAAAGTTGAATTAACGTTTTTAGCGAAGGAATTATTAAGCGAAATCGGCTTTATTAAAAATAACTTTTTATTAATGAACATGAATTTTGTCGAATGAATTTTATTGAAATAATCTTATTTGGATTTATTACAACGTCTGTTTGCAGAAAGCTAACATCTGATGCTGTTCCAAATAAAAAGTGTATCGAAGCGAATAACCCGGAAATTGACTATAGTCCAAAATTAATTAGAAGCCATTCAAATTTCTTTAAGATAGTTTTCATCACATCAATATTTGTGGGATTAGTAAATATTAGAGTAAAGGCTCAAAACGATCTTGATGTAATTAAAAATTGGATACAGTTTAGTGATGCCTCAAATTCATTATACCATGATCTAGCAGATCAGGCATATAGTCTGCTTGATAAACGGGAGGAAAAAATAGCGGGTTTGCATTCATTGTCCGATTGGCAACAGAGGCAGCAATGGATACATAAAAAGCTGCTCAAGGTCGTAGGCCCGTTTCCGGAAAGAACTCCTTTAAATGCAAAAATCATTAGAGCCATTACAAAGGATAATTATAAAGTGGAACATATTGTTTTTGAATCCCAGCCAGGGTTTTATGTTACCTCTTCTTTATTTATACCCGCCAGTGTGAAAAGCGGTGGTAAAGCTCCTGCTATAATTTATTGCAGTGGCCATACTGATCAAGGTTACCGGCATCCAATATATCAACAGGCTATTTTGAATTTGGTGGAAAAAGGATTTATTGTGTTTGCGTTTGATCCGATTGATCAGGGTGAACGATATGAATATTACGATCCGGAAACTAAGAAGTCTATTATCGGTGAGCGCGATGAAGAACATTCTTACATAGGAGCACAGCCTTTTATTTCAGGCAGCTCTCTTGCAAAATATATGATCTGGGACGGCATCAGGGCAATTGATTATCTTCTTACCAGGAAAGAAGTGGACCCGGCAAGAATCGGTATTACAGGCCGTTCTGGCGGGGGAACACAAAGCGCTTATATTGCAGCATTTGACAATCGAATAAAAGCAGCGGCACCAGGAAATTATATCACTAATTTTACACGTTTAATCCAAACATCCGGCCCGCAGTGTGCAGAGCAAGATCCTTTCAATTTTATAGCACAGGGTTTGGATATTCCCGACCTTTTGGTTGTTCGCGCACCAAAACCTACTTTGGTAATAGCTACTACCCGCGACAAGACTTTTAGCATTCAGGGAGCTATGGAAGCAGCTAAAGAAGTTTCACGTATTTACAAGGCTTATAATAAAGAGAAATATTTCAATTTTGTTACGGATGATACAGTCCACGCTTCGACAAAAAAAGACCGTGAATCTATATACGCCTTCTTCCAGAAATTTCTTCTAAATCCGGGAGATTCCACCGAAGAGAAAGTGAAACTTTTGAGTCCGGAAGAATTACAGGTAACCGCAACCGGGCAGGTATCCACTTCTTATGGAAGTGAAACGGTTTATAGTTTGAACAAAAAAGAAACCCAAAAGTTAGAAGCTAAACTGCAAGCTTCCAGAAAAAATCTTCATGACTATCTTCCCAAAGTATTACAATCAGCAAAAAGATTATCCGGTTACCAGCAACCGACAAAAACGAATTGCCCTGTTTTCACCGGGCGGTTTCAAAAAGAGGGTTATGTGATTGAGAAGTATTTTGTAAAAGGAGAAGGTGACTATATTATCCCTTACCTGTTAATGAAACCGGACCTTCCAAATCATAGAGCTTTGATCTATTTAGATCCTTCGGGCAAATCAACAGAAGCCGGACCCGGTGGAGAAATGGAATGGTTTGTTAAGAAGGGCTTTACTGTACTTGCACCGGATATGTTAGGCGTTGGCGAAATGGGGCCAGGCGTTTTCCATGGAGATTCATATATCAAAGGTGTGTCTTATAATATTTGGTTTCTTTCAATGTTGATTGGCAGAAGTATCGTAGGGATACAGGGGGGCGATGTAGTGAGGCTCGCCCGGTTAATGAAAGAGACGAAAGGAATAGATGAGGTTTATGGATTGGCAAAAAAGGAGATGTCACCTGTCCTATTGTATGCGGCTGCCTTTGATTCTACAATAACACGAATAGCTCTTATAGAGCCGTATTCTTCTTATCTCTCTTTAGTAACGAATCGTTTTTATTGTCCTGCTTTTGTTCATAGTGCTGTTCCAGGCGCTCTCACTGCTTACGATCTTCCTGACCTTGCTGCTAGTCTGGCACCCAGGAAATTAACGATAGAGAGAGTTACAGATGGTACTGGAAATTCTGCTGACTCTGAAAATATAAGTAAAGATTTGTCGGTTATCAAAGCTGCTTACCATAATCAAAAAGCCGACAATCAATTAAATATTATGCCTGGAGAATCAATTAAAAATCTGCAAGATGTTTTTCAAGCATGGATAAAATAATGGAATAGTTAGTCAATATATATTGCTTCATTTATTAACAATAATTAGTAAAAAAATGTAGTCATGAGTAAAAAGAATTTATCACGTAGGAATTTTATCAGTAAAGCCGCATTGGGAATTTCGGGAACGGCACTTTCCACCTTAGCAGGCGCGTCAGTTGTTTCAGCCGCAGCCAATACTTCAATGAGCGCTTCTTCTTACAAAAGAATTATTGGAGCAAACGATCGCATTAATATTGGCTTCCTCGGATGTGGCCATAGAAGTAGCGGACACCAGAATATGGTAAAAATGTCTATAAAAGATAAAAATCTGGGAGTAATTGCCGTTTGTGATCTTTGGAGTCAGAACCGGGAAAAAACTGCAGCAAATTGTAAAAAACTGTATGATGCAGATGTAAAACAGTTTAAGTATTCGGAAGACATGTTGAAGATGCCTCAATTGGATGCCGTAATGATTGGCACCGGAGATTTTCAACATGCCAAAATTCTTTCTGAAGTGGTTAAGGCAGGCAAAGATTGCTATTGTGAGAAACCGATGGCACAAGATGTTGGAGAAGCAAAAATGGCAAGAGAAACTGTACTTTCTTCCAAACAGGTTGTACAGATGGGCTCACAATGGCTGAGCGATCCTACGCAAATTAAAATTCGTGATTTTGTGCGCTCCGGAAAATTAGGCAAAATTACAAAGATTGAGCAGTCATGGAACGATAATAACCATCGTTGGCACGACGCTAATCGTCCTGAAGTAGCAGCAATCAAAGAAGATGACACGGATTGGAACAGGTGGCTTCTGGGAAAACCCTGGTGCCCTTTTGATCCATGGAAATATTTCGAATTCAGGATTTTTCGTGAATTCTCCGGAGGGATTACTTCACAATGGATGAGCCATGCGATTGGATTAGTACATTTTTATACAGATACCAATATTCCTGATTCTATGGTTGCCAATGGCGGTATTTTTGGTTGGCACGACATCCGGCAAAACCCTGATACTTTTGAAGCACTTGCCACGTACGATGATCCGGAATTTCTATATTCTTATTCGTCCAGTTATGCAAATAAGTTTGGTGATTATAGCTGTATTCGTGGCAAAGATGGCACTTTGTTCGCCCAGGGTGGAGAAGGAAGTCCAAGATGGTTTTTTATTCCTGAACATACCAAAGATTTTGATTTTTACACAGGCTTTGGTGAAGCAATTAAAAGTGGAGAGGCAGAGCTTATTGCTGACAAAGATCAGTTCAATGGAAATCTTCCACCAACTGGTTTAAGCGATGACAGTAAGCCTCATTTAGATAATTGGATAGATTGTATGAGAAGCAGAAATCAAAATACGAATGGAAATATTCATACTGGTTTTGCTCATTCTGTCGGACAAATCATGGCTACTAAAGCATATAGGGAAAATAAGAAAATTTATTGGGATCGCTCCAAGGAAGAGATAGTGTAATGTTATATGAATGGTGAAGTATCCTGATTAAATGTGTAAGTGTTTTGAGATTATTATTTAAAATCTAAAATAAAAAAATCAAATGATTATTAGTATTAGCACTAATGCAGAAGAACTTGGAATCTCTGCGTCTGAGTTCGTTTCAAATAAATTAAATGAAGCTATAGAAGCAAATGGCGAAGCCAGGATAGTGGTTTCAACCGGTAGTTCTCAGTTTGAAACCCTGAATGCATTATCAAAAGCAAAGGTTGATTGGCATAAAGTAGAACTTTTCCATCTTGATGAGTACTTAAGTTTACCAATAACCCATAAAGCAAGTTTTAGAAAATACCTGAAGGATCGTTTCCTCAGCCTGGTTAATGTTAAGAAGTTTCATGGTGTTGAAGTAGATGGCGATGTAAATCATAACATAGAAATATTGACCCGGGAAATAAGAAATAAACCAATAGATATAGGACTGATAGGTATTGGAGAAAATGCGCATATCGCATTTAATGACCCACCTGCCGATTTCGACACAAAGGATGCTTATAGAATATTAGAATTAGACGAGCAATGTAAAAGACAACAGGTAAATGAAGGATGGTTTGACAGCATTGAAGAAGTTCCCGATAAGGCAGTATCAATGTCGGTATGGCAAATAATGCAGTGCAAAACAATAGTATCATGCGTACCTCACAAGGCTAAAGCTCATGCTATTTTTAAAACCCTATCTAACAAACTCACTAATAAGGTGCCTTCAACAATGTTAAAACAGCATAGCGATTTTCATTTGTATCTTGACTATAACTCATCATCGGAAGTGATTGTTTTTTAAAAAGTTTCTAATCATTTCAATAATTCTTTTATAATGCCTGAATGCAATTACCAGAACCATACTCTTTATATTTTTAAATTGTAAATACAACATGACTAAAGCTAAGATTGGAAGGTACCGGTGGTTTATTTGTTTTCTTCTATTTGCGGCTACCACAATAAATTATATTGACCGGCAAATATTTGGACTTCTTAAACCGGACTTGGAGCAGATTTACGGCTGGACTGAGATTGA
>JBDTGA010000119.1:0-43810 GCA_039937655.1 Ginsengibacter sp. | reverse complement strand
TAAGATCGGCTGTCCGGCAAATGTTTTACTTTTATCCATGTTATATTGTTTGTGTCGTAACAGCAACATAACAAAAAAGGGTGGCTTTTTAGCTCACCCTTTTATTATTTTTGTCGGACAATAGTGATTCCTTTTATTAAAAATGTGCATTAAAAACATATTTTTCAAAAACATAAAAAAACGGGAATAACTATTTTAAAATTCAAAACAAATCAAATCGAATCGAATATGGTTTTAATGCAACTTAAAAATCCACCGCCAAAGGCGGTGGTCATGTACTGACGGCTATGCCTTAATTTTGGTGGATGGGATGTAAGTACAAAAAGCTGTCGCACGTAGTATATAAATGCGATTATCGTATAGTGCGGACACCGAAATATCGTTGCCGTGTATTGTTTGGCGAGGTAAAAAGTTTAGTTGAAAAAGATATTCGGATGTTATGTGAAAGAAAAGGTCGGAGGTTATAGAATTGAATGTGCAAATCGATCATGTTCATGTAGTGTTATCTATTCCTCCAAAAGTATCGGTGTCGGAAATGATAGGGACATTGAAAGGGAAACTGGTTATAAAATTATTTAAGAGTTATCCGAATTTAAAGCAGAAACCATATTGGGGGAATCACTTTTGGTCGAGAGGATATTTCGTCACGACGATAGGGGTTGATGAAGAGATTATTCGAAGATCTGTAAGGCATCAGGAGAAGGAAGAAAAACAAGAAGAAGCCCAGCGCCAAAATTTTGATTTGTTCTCTCCACCACCTGAGAGCTAAAGAGGGCTAATCCCGATGTATTTCAACCCACCTTCTTAGAAGGTGGTTGTTGAGTTACACGTCTTTAGGTACTGAATAGTTACGGATTTATTAAGTCTCAGAGAGATATAATAGTAGTTCGTGAGGCATGAACGATAGCGAGCGTGTTGCTATTTTCCACACAACGAAATTATCCATTGGCATATCTTTTCGTTCGCGGCTTCTGCCATTCCTGTTGGGAAAAAATTAAAAATATGTGAGCTTTCAGGATAAACAGCAAGATAAGTTTTATTGCCTGCCAGCCTCCATCTTGCTTCCATAAAATAAGTGTCATCTATCAATGGGTCTGCTGTACCTACTGTAAATAATGCAGGTGGCAAATTTTTCAGATCAGCATATAAAGGTGAATATTGCGGATTTTGTAATTGTTCCTGGCTCCATCCATGAAATACCAGTTCAAAATTATCATTCAAATCCTTTTTATTAAGGAAAGGTGTGCTGTCTGTTGCCATTCTGCAGGACGGCGTACGTGAAAGGTCAAAGCAACCACTCATAAGATTTACACCTCTTACTTTATCAATTGCGTGTAGCGAATCCCGGATATAGAGTACGATTTCAGCGCTTAACTGGGCACCGGCAGAAGCGCCCGAGATAAATATTTTATCTGTGCCAAACTCTTTCATTGCATTATTCATCAGCCATTTTGCGGCGGTTTTGCAATCGTTTATACAATCAGGAAAGGGATTCTCAGGAGCCAAACGATAGTCAACACTTACCACGGCTACTTTACACTTTTTTTCAATATAGTTGTTCAGAACATCATCGCTTGCCGCAGTGCCCAAATACCATCCTCCACCGTGAATGTCCATCACTACAGCGCGAATTGTATCAGGTTTAAAAATTCTGAGCGTAATATTTCCCGACGGCCCCTGGATATATTTTACATCGGGTGATGGTTGTACGATGCTCTTGGGTATTCCCTCACGTGCTGCTGTCAAACCTTCTTTGGTTAAAATAGAGGCGCCCCGGGGCATGTGAACAAGATAATTATTCACGGCTCTAACTTGTGGCAGATAGGCTGAATAATCTTCATTAGAATTTGTTTGTTGTGCAAAAGAATAGTTCGTAAATATTAAAAGTGATATGAGAAAGCAGGTGATGGATAGTTTCTTTATCATGATACTGTTTTTGTCAGACGATTAGAAAGGATTTTTAATGATGGTAAATATAAAAAAAATCCTTCTCTTATTATTGAAGCATCCTTTTTATCATGGCTATTTCACTTTAGTCTTACTGCATCTTTGTTAAGATAGCATACGCTTGTATTTTAGGAAGTACAAACATTGAAAGGTTCTTTAAAAGAGATTGATTCATTATCAATTAATTCATAATTTTTGCGAAGTGCGTATATGGCACTGTAGATTTTTCTATTCCAAATTTAAAACTTCAGAGAAAAAGAAAGTACTCCCACACAGGATGAAATTTACCCGGCTCAAAGTATAATATTCCTTGTACTAAAGTTTCTATTAGATTTGAAGTTCATTGTCAAATCACAGTAATATGAAAAAACTCCTGGTCATTTTCTTTGTTTTTCAATCAGTACTTGCTTTTTCACAGGCGGAAGGGGGTAGGCGCCACTTATGTCAAAGATTTTAAAACCTATGGCTATATCAACGGTATAAGACTGGACAGTATTAATTCCGGTTATCCTTCGTTTGGGAAGCGTGGACAATCATTATTTTTTGATTATGGACAGGGTGCAAGCTTCAAAGAAATGTTGATAACAGATAAAAGTGGATTACTGCTAATATTCCCCACCGACAGAAGACGCGTTTTATGGCTGAATTTTTTTTATTTTAATGGCTGGGAATATGTGCCGGATACAACAGTTAATCTTTTGAAAAAACATCGTTAAATTGTTTACCTACCAACTAATTTGTACAGGCAGCATACTACCAGGTGCCTTTATGCTCTGGTATGCGGGAAACTAATGGAAGGCAGAGAATAAAAAGCAGCGCCATCAGCATATAGACATGAGCATGGATATTATCAGGATGCCTGGTACCAGCAATTATTGCAGTGGCTATAGCAATCATAAAAATTTGTCCCAGTTGAATACACAGCGAACGCAAGGCCGCGATGGTCGCAGATTTTTCCGGGGCCAGTTGGAGGCCGGCATTACGTGCCGGTGGACTATTGAGGCCAATCCCTACGCCAATAAGGAAAGAGGAGCTGGCCAGCCACATATAGGGTGTAATTCCGGCGATCGGATTCATAGACAACAAAGCTACTCCCACCACGATAACGGAACAGCCTATATATAAAGGTAACCGGTAGCCTGTTCGCCTTAACAACATGGTAATGGTAGCTGAAAATATAATAGAAGCGATACCTTCAGCAACAAGCAACGTACCGGAATCAAGGGCACTCAGGCCATAATGATTGATTGCATATAAAGGGACGAGAGAAATTACCCCGATAACGGCACCTCCGTAGATTGCATTGAGAAGATTAACGGACCCAAATCCTTTCCCATAGATAAATCGTGGAGCAATAAATGGCTGTGTTACCCGGCTGATATGGCGAAAGAATGCTGTAATAGTAATGATGACAACTATCAACAACCCGATGAAGGTAAATGACCAAACCTTTGCATGTGCTTCTCCCAGATAACTGGCAGCAAGCATAGATGCCAGAAGGCCGATGGCCAGCCATACGATTCCGGCAATATCCATCTTGTAGTGAGTTTGGTGTTCTCTTGTCTCATCAGCGGGGATGAAACGCAAGGCTAAGAGTATAACGGCAATACCTATGGGTACATTGATAAAAAAAATACCTCTCCATGTCCAATAAGTTACGAAAATACCTCCGAAAATGGGGCCTATCATTGCTCCGGCAGGGAAGATACTTCCGAAAAAACTAACTGCCCGGTCGCGGGAACTACCAAAATGATCCACAATGATACCTGTAACCGAAGGAGTAATACCAGCTCCTCCTATTCCCTGTATAACTCGCAACACAATGATGACAAAAATATTACTGGATAATCCGCAAAATACAGAGGCAACGGTAAAAACAGCAACCGAAAGAAGAAAGACCCTGCGATGGCCAAAACGTATGCTCAACTTGGCGCTGATGGGGAGCATTAATACCAATCCAAAAGAATAGCCCGTTAATATCCAACCCACCCAATTGACGGTAGTGTGTAAATCATGTTGTAAGGTATCAAGTGCGGTAGCGACAATTGTGGCATCTACGGTTGTCATCAGCAAAGCCAGCGCTACGATGGTAAATACTAAACCTTTGCGAATAGGCGGGGGCCCGCCCCCGGTTCCCGGATTTTCTTCAGAGGTAAAATTGAGAGGTGGCTCCATCATGATACTTTCAGGGTTTAATTTTTACCCGCCGCAAAATTAAGAAAATACGATCCTAAATGGGGTTCAATAACTGTCTGGTGCTTTGATGCAGAGTAGGCACAGGTTACAGCCTGTTCCTACGCGCCCTGTGACTGTTCGTTACTAACAAGAAAATTTGCAAAGACACGAATTGAGGAACGTAATCAGTTTGAAAAGAAAAAATCGGCTGCCCGGCAAATGTTTTACTTTTATCCATATTATATTGTTTGTGTCGTAACACCAACATAACAAAAAAGAGTGACTGTATAGCTCACCCTTTCATTATTTTTGTCGGGCAATGGTGGTTTTTATAGGTTACTAAATACCGGTAATTTAATGCGGTCATCAACTACGAAATATTTATTTAATAATTCCTTATGAACGAAGAAAAAGCCCGGCTACCGGCATTGATAACGATATTCGGCGCCAAGGGAGACCTTACCAGGCGTAAGCTGGTTCCAGCCCTGTATAATTTATATACTGCCAATCATCTGCCTCAAACATTCGCTATATATTGTATTGATTATCTGGAAAGTGACGAGAAAGATTTCAAGGCTGAACTGCTTGCCGGCATTAACGAGTTCAGTCGCAATGGCATTGCGCAGCAAAAACAATGGGAAGGATTTTCTGCAAAGATTTTTTATATCCGGGGAGATTTTCAAAAAAAGGAAACCTTTGTCAGGCTGAAGGAACAGGCGGCTAATTTTGACAAGCAAAACAAACAGCGTGGTACCCGATTATTTTATTTCGCAACAGCACCCCGCTTTATTGAAATAATTGCCGAGGAATTGTACAAAAATAAAATCAGCAACAGGCCCGAACTGGACCGTATTGTAATAGAGAAACCTTTCGGCACCGATCTTGCTTCTGCAAAAAAATTGAATCTTTTTCTTAGCAAACGATTTGCAGAAAAGCAGGTATATCGCATAGATCATTATTTGGGTAAAGAAGCCGTGCAAAATATAATGGCATTTCGTTTTGCCAATTATGTTTTTGAGCCATTATGGAATAATAAATTTATTGATTATATACAAATAAGCGTAGCTGAAGAAGTAGGCGTAGGAACGCGCGGCGGCTATTACGATAGCAGCGGGGCCTTGAGAGACATGATACAAAATCACCTGTTGCAATTGATGTGCATTGTGGCTATGGAATGCCCTGCATCCTATAAAGCAGAATTAATACGGGATGCAAAAGTGAATGTACTTAAACAGGTGAGACGCTATTCGGGTAATGACATTTTTAAGAATGTAGTTCGTGCTCAATATACGGCAGGCACCGTCAACGATAAGCCGATGGAAGGTTACCGGCAGGATGAACAAGTATCGCCAACATCCACTACAGAAACTTTTGTGGCTGCTAAATTTTTTATTGACAATAAACGCTGGAAGGGTGTCCCCTTCTTTTTGATAACCGGCAAATCGCTGCCGCGGCAGGCGTCTGCTATAACAGTACAGTTTAAAGATTCTCCCAACAGAATATTTAAAGATGATATTGAATCGAATCGGCTGGTTATAAGCATACAACCGGAACTGGAAATAGGTTTTCTGTTTGAAAGTAAGGTGCCGGGCCTGGAGATGAAATTAAAATCAGTTGCTATGGATTTTTCGTACCAGCAGGCTTATACAGAAAGTATTCCTGAAGCTTATGAGTCTCTGTTGCTGGATGTAATGGACGGAGATCCCACGTTATTCATGCGTGCTGACCAGGTAGAAAATGCGTGGAAAGTAGTGATGCCCATTTTAGACGCATGGAAAAAATATCCGCTAAAACAATTGCATTTTTATAAAGCCGGCTCGTGGGGTCCAAAAGAAGCGATGCGTTTGATAAAATCTTATACGGATGAATTGTTTCAGTTGCCGCTGAGTGAAAAGCACAGCGAATAAATTCCATCTTTACGTAGTAAATTTCATAAGATAAAAGTAATACCATCCTCTTGTACCGGTATATAAAAAGGTTTGTTGACAAAGTTTGGTAGCTATGGCTTTTTGTACTATCCATACCTCCCGAAAAACGGGACAGATAGTAACTTATAAAAGATTTTCAAATTTATTTACCTTTCAGGAAGCAGATCGCTGCATTGTCATTTGCTGAAAGTAGGAGGCCTCACACCGTGCTTATGATTAGAGAGATGGTTTTTCATTTTGAAAAATCAATACTATAAAGGTGTGCAATATAAAATGTTTTTTCATACAAATGCCACGAAGGCATCTACAGAAGTAATTTCAATCAAGACTTAAAAAAAATAATATTTGAGAGAATAAATTGTTAGATTTGGTAAGGCAAAATTTTAATATTTGCGGCTCTCAGATTCTATCTAAGTCCAGACATTTATAAACAAGATTTACCACCCAAAAAACACTTCTTATGAATCATCTCAAAAGGTTTCTAACAACAATTATTATTTGTTTTGTATTTTTTCTTTCTGCAAGTGCTCAGAAGATAGAAGGAAAGGTTACGGATGAAAATGGCCATCCTATCGAAAGCGTGTCCGTGGTGGTCAGGTCTTCCAATGTGGGGACTACAACCAATTCGTCGGGAAATTTTTCTATTCCTGCAAAACCAGGGGATGTACTGATTTTTACTTCATCAGGTTATGTAGTTTATCAGGTAACAATCAGGGATAATTCTTTCCTTACAGTAGTGATGAAGTCAGAAATAATTTCGCTTGATCAGATTGTCTTATTAGGAAGCAGAAGTGGCGGAAGGGTGAAATTAGAATCACCGGTACCGGTAGATGTAATTAGTTTAAGTACCAACACTCTTACTGCTGCAAGACCTGATCTTACCTCAATGCTTAATTATGCCGCTCCTTCTTTTAATTACAACCGGCAGAGTGGCGGTGATGGTGCCGACCATATAGATCTTGCTACACTACGTGGTTTAGGGCCTGATCAAACACTCGTTTTAATCAATGGAAAACGCAGGCATCAAACTGCTTTTATTGCTTTATTTGGCACCAGGGGGCGCGGTAATTCAGGAGTGGATTTGAACGCAATCCCGGAAGCGGCTATTGACAGAGTAGAAATTTTGAGAGATGGTGCCTCTGCACAGTATGGGTCAGACGCTATCGCGGGCGTGATAAATATAATATTGAAAAAAGATGTAGATAAATGGCAAATAAATGTTGGTGGTTCCGGCTATTATGATAAAAAATTTAATCCTCATTTTGGGGGAGGGTTAAAACAACAATATGAATATGGAGATGCTTTAGACGGGAAACTATTTAATGTGGGTATCAACAGAGGTTTTGCTATTGGCAAATCACAAAAGGGGTTTATTAATTTATCAGGCAATTTCCTTACACAGGAGAAAACATTCAGACAAGTGCTGGATACAAACCTTTCCCACAAAAACGCTTTACCTATTAATACAGGCCGCCGCGCAAATGGCGATGGCTCTATGAGTAGTTACGGTGGAATGTTGAATATGGAAGCGCCTATAGCAGGTACAAAAACAGCCTTTTATTCCTTCGGTGAATACAATTATAAGTCATCAGAAGATTATGCCTATACGCGTACGTTTCATGGTTATAATGAACTTTCTTCCGCCAGACCCGGGAGGTTCCCTACAGACGCAAATGGCAACCTGATTTTTATTCCCGGTATCATGGAGAGTATTCCTACTCCCGGAGATATTGCTGATACCGTTTTTAATCCATTGATAGGAGCCCATGTTACGGATGTGTCTTTGGCTGTTGGATTTAAGGGTACTTTAAAGAGTGATTGGAATTGGGATGTAAGCAATACGATTGGTCAAAATAATTTCCATTATTATGGAGATAAAACTTTAAGCGCATCTCTTGGTGCTTCAGGGGTTAATAGAAATCATTTTGATGATGGTGGGTTTAAGTTTTTGCAGAATACTACCAATGTTGATTTTAGCAAACATTATGAAACTACGGCTGGTGGCGGCCTGGATCTTTCAGCAGGTATCGAGTTCCGCCATGAACAATATAAAATTTATGCAGGTGAAAAAGATTCTTACTTTAATTATGATCCCACCGGAGAAAAAGCCGCCGGTTCACAGGGGTTTCCTGGTTTTCAACCTGCGGATGTAGTAAATGCATCAAGAAATACGGAAGGTTTGTATGTGCAGACTGACTTAGATGTTACCAGTAAATTGCTTACCACTTTCGCATTCCGGGTAGAAAATTATAGTGATTTTGGTTTTTTAAGTACTTATAAATTTGCTACACGATATAAAGTTTCTCCGAATTTTAATATCCGGGGTTCTATAAGTACCGGTTATCGGGCACCTTCATTACAGCAAATAAATTTCAGTAATACTTTTACCAACGTGCAGGGTGGAAAATCTTTTGATGTCAAAATTGCACCTAACACCAGCCCTATTACAAAAGCTGCAGGTATCCCTGCATTGAAACAGGAGACTTCTGATAACGTTAGCTTAGGATTTACGGCAAGGCCGTCAAATGACTTCACCATAACTGTAGATGGATATATGATAAAAATGAAGGATCGTATTGTCCTTTCCGGCCAGTTTGATAATAGCAATCTTGTTTTGGCGCCAATATTAGATAGTTTAGGTGTAGCTCAGGCACAGTTCTATGCCAATGCGGTGAATACAACTAATTTTGGGGTAGATGTTGTTTTTAATTATGTAAAAAAATGGAACACTACCAATCTTAATGTATTGCTTGCGGGCAATTTTCAGACTATGAAAATCAATGCTGTCAATGTTCCTGCTGCATTAAACGGATCTTTTGACGAACAACAGGCCTTCTATAGCCAAAGAGAGGAGATGTTCCTAAAAGCTTCAGCACCTCCGGTAAAATTGGGTCTCACTGTTGATTATGGTTTTGCAAAAAGAGTACAGGTAGGTACCCACCTTACTTACTTCGGAAAAATAACCTTGTATGGGTATGGTTGGGATCAATCCTATCCTCCGTTGGTAACGCTTGATGGTACCTCCAGACAGGTGTTAGAACAATTTAATTACAATGGTAAATTAGTAACCGATGTTTATGCTTCTTATAAGATAGCGAAGAGCACTACCTTTTATTTAGGCGCTGATAACTTATTTAATATTCATCCTGATTTAGGATATGTACCAGGTGCTAAATTATCGGCTTATGACGGTGAAGCCGGTGGCCCATGGGATGCTGTACAGATGGGAACAAACGGACTTAGATTGTTTGTGAAAATGAAATTTAATTTTTAGTTTATAATAACCCTGGGTTTTTATCGGTTTAAATTGAGGTAAGTTTTTGCTTCTGTCGGTATCCCTTATAAAAGGGATGCTACCGATAGTTGTAGAATAAGGCATTTAAAAGATCTGTACTTTTTATTTCTCAGGTTGGCTTAATGTATCAACATTTTTCTGTTGAATACCCACGGTTTTTACTATGATTATTATAAATGGCAGCCCTGAGGCGTCTGGGCGAAGTTGGATCATTTAGTGATGTAAACTCACAGGTTGGGGACCTGCGACAGTCTGGAGTTTTGGGAGCATGCAGAATAAAAAATGTAAATTAATACCCGAAAAAAATAAGAACCATGTTTGATGAATTAAAAAGGTATAAAAATAACGGTCACTTCTTTTTCCGTACCGGCGATAAATTAAAGGATGTAAGTAAAGACGTACCGGAATTACCCGGCGTTTACTACATCATCAGATTATCAAATAATAAAATTGATGTAGTTTATATTGGTAAATCAGGAACGATCAATCAAAACGGAAAATTTAAAGACCAGTTATTAAAAGGCAGGATCAATAATAAACAGGATGGAACAAAACGACAACAATATTTTGAACAGAAGATAGCAGAAGAAAATATTGATGGTTTGGATATTTATTGGTTTGTAACAATGGACAAAACCAATCATGATTTACCGGGCTATGTAGAAGGGCTATTGATGCAGCAATTTTTTGATCTTCACGAACGGTTACCGTTATGGAACAGATGTTTTTAAAATAATAAAGATTATACTCTGAAAGCTTTTGTTCAGAAAGTAGGATGCTGTATTAAAAAGATCCGGGAATCGTATATCTTCTATTATCATCTATTCTAGGGTGTAGTAAAACCATATTTTTTATAAATTTTCTTTGCCTGTGGAGTTATTAAAAATGCCATAAAATCTTTAGCAGCCTGTGAATGTGGCGCGTCTTTAAGTGAGCCAGCCATATAAGTTGCTGTGATGTTCTCATTCTTCGGAATATTTACCGATTCTACCGGATGATTCAACATCAATTGATATTTCACTTCACTAAGCCAGACCGGGGCAGCATCGCTTTCCTGGTACATGATTCTCATGGGCGATTGGCGGTGATGGATATGCGTTAAAAAGGTGCTTCCATTTTTTACTTTCGTGTTCATAATCAGTTTTCTTAGTTTTTCTCCTCCTGCTTTTATATACGCTTCTTCAATTCGTTTCCCTACTCCTTCCCACTCAGGATTGGGCATGCTTACACGAACGTTTGCTTCACCTAAATCTTTTAATCCTTTTATATTTTGGGGATTCCCTTTTTGCACCATGATGCTTAGCTGGTTATAGGCATAGGAAAGTGTATCGTTAAAAAGATTGACCATCTCTTTTATGCGGCTTTTCCCGGCAGTATATACATCCGGCTTAAGAGTAATACGCAAATTACCAATGGTCAGAGAGCCTCCTTTTATCTGGTCGGCCAGAATGCCGGGAGGCAATGTTTCAGCAAAGATTCGCTGGTACATTGGGTATTCTTTTTTAAATGCGGCGAATAAATCGTCTATTACCATAAACTGATTTCCAGCAAAAAAAACTACCAATTGAGGATCATTAATATCACCATAAAGATCGGGAACGTTGTCAATGCCTGGTATTGTGAACATGACTTTACTTTCGGGTGGCGTATTCCAGGGAGGATCAAAACGATGATCCTGTGCGCTTGTGTTCAAAAGGAATGAAAATATTATTAATGAAATCAGAAATATCTTTTTCATTTTTTTGTTTTAAATAATAATGAGTAATTAATTTATGGTTTCACAATCGCCCAGCCTTCAGCCTGCCGAAGAATGAGTTCTCCATTTCCTGATGGCACAATAGCAACGAAATCGTAAACCTGGTCCGGACTTATTTTTTGTTCTACGAGCGAGTTGTGACATTGCGCTACAATCACTCCTCTTTCTATTAGTTCCTTTAATTGGTCGCCATAATTATTTGCTTTCAAATTAACAGCAGTTCCACCTGCATAAGCGATCAATTCAATTTTTATTTTGCCTGCAAGCCGTGGATCGTCCAATGCATTTTTGATATTCCGAATGGTTTTATTAATGATCGCCGGATTATTTTCGTCTAACTGATAGATGGCGTGGTAATGTTTTAGAGTGGCTTTTGCTCCGGTGAATTCCTTGTTTTTTTCTAAGGCATTTTCTTTAGCCTGTGCAGATACAGTGGATGCGAATAAGATTCCTGTTACAAAGAAGAAAAATAATTTTTTCATGATTTTGATTTTTTAATTAGGAAACAAAGTTGGTCGAATATTTAAAAAGATTTTTTATTATTTTTTTGATGCTCATTTTGAATGGGTTTGAAAGGACCATATTTATGTTGTTTTTCTGAAAAACTATCAGCGTAAGGGCCATAAGGAAAATCTATGGGCTTATCTGCAATATCTTTCCAGTCCATACTTTGATCTATAAGTGGCCTGGGCTGGCTATTTACGAATGCGGCGACATTCCAGGCCTGGGTATCTGTAAGAACCGGGTGTTGCCAGGAAGTTCCGAAGGGCATATTATTTTTTACAAAATCCGTGAATTCAATTAACCGATAAAGTCCTGCTCCATTATTATAACTATTTTTTCCCCACAAAGGTGGAAAGGTATAACCGATTCCATTTGTATTCACCAACCCTTCACCATTTTTTCCATGACAGTTTTGGCACTCCATTATAAATACTTGCTTTCCTGCAATCGGATCGGCAGGCTTGTCTAAGTATTTTGCGTTAATGAAGGAAGTTCCTCCGGAGGTTACTCCTTTGGGCACATCTTCGCCGAGCCATTTTATGTAAGCATATATTGCGCGCATTTCATGGGATGAACTATCCAATGCTTTCCCATTCAGGCTTCGAACGAAGCAATCATTTATTCTGTCATAAATTGTTTGTACAGAATTGTTTCGATCCCTGAATTTAGGGTAAGTAGAATATACTTTTCCAAAATTATTCCCAAAAGGTTTGGTACCTCCATTCAAATGGCAATTCTCACAATTCATTCCATTACTTACATGTGCTACAATCCCTTTTGGTCCTAAGTAAAATGCCGTGTTGACAATGAGTTTGTAGCCATATAGTATTAATTTCCCACTATCAGTATTGATTGGGATTTGACTGGAATCTTTTCCAATCCAGAGAGAGTCATTTGTTTTATTTGGGGGATTTATAGAAACAGTTATTTTTGTTTTCTCTCTATGGTGACAACTTGTGGTAGTTTGCGCAGCAATGATTATTGCGGTAATGAAAAAAAGTACTATTAAAATTTGTTTCGTTTTCAAAATGATTCTTCCTTTATAGGCTCCAGTTATAAAGCCAATGATTTGGTTTTTGAAAAACAAAATTCCAGCTTTAATTTATATAAATGGAATCGTAATTTGTAATGGCAGATTACTTTTTGTTATCGTTCTTACCCTTCATGATTCTAAGTAGCCTGAATTTTTATTTTATTCTTGGGTGGTTTGAATGAGTCAATTGTTTATTGACTCGTGACAATACATTGTTCCAATTACGAATCTGCGATTATATTCTTTATTTTTTTGAAAGTGATCAGAAACTGATAAGATTTGGCCGCCCTTTTTGAGGCAATGCAAAACCTTATAGGTTTTAACCGATAGAGTGAATATTGTCATTATCCTCGTTCCTGTTTTCGTTTGGGCATTCGCGTACATTGCGCCCTTAGAATAAGTTTCCGTTTGCCTGATATTTATCTTACATCTCAGACTAAAATAAAGAAACGTTTTGCTCCACCAATGAAGAACAAACGTTTCATTTAATCACAACCTTAGAAAAGGGTATTTAAAAATTTATCCCGATTCCTACTTTAATTGCACGGTTAAAAGCATTTACATTTTGATTGGCATCCATTTTCATTATTCCATAATCATAAGCCGCCATGATATTTATTCCATTTGCAAACTGATAACCTACTCCGGCAGTTAACGCTGCGTCCCAACGATTGAACTGACCGGATGCGTCTATTGATTTATTCAAAATATTGATACCAAGAACACCGGCAGTGGTTTTTAGATTTGCCTGTGCCAGGTATGACACCTGCGGACCGGCAAAAATCTGTAGCCCACCAAAATTTCCTTTAAATAATACCGGCACATCAATGTACTGAGTCTGAAGTGCAGCCTTGGCTTTGACGCCTAAGAATTCAATTCCTTTTATGTCTAAATTACCTGTCAGGTCATAACCCTTTTGAGTATAATACAGTCCGGGTTCGATAGAAAAATTTTCTGTAATTGGAATGTTCGTATTCACGCCGGCAAAGAATCCTGTACGATCAGAAGTTTGTAAATAACCATTGGTTTTATCTATAAGCTGGTTGAAGTTACCAGACGCATCTCCCCTGATTCCTGATGAAATAATACCGGCGCGAAAGCCGTATTTGGGAACATTCTGGCAGAAGGCATCGCTGGAAAAGAATAAAGTGATGATGAGTAAAATTTTTATTTTCATAATTATTGTCAAGACGGATTTTTTAGTCGTCTTCAAATACTCAGAGGTGTTTTTTTATGAAAGGATTAAAAGAGGAAACGTAAGCTTTTGTTAAAGGAAGATGATGATCCTTCAACAAATTCAGGAGAGCAACTCGGGAGTTTGTATGAATACCAAAGGGAATCTTTGTCTTCTCCTGGTATATGATTTTCCGTTATTAAAAAAAATCCTGAAGCCACGAATTGAGGAAGATAAGTTTAAAAATAAAAATGAGAATTGCCAATAGTTATTCGTTTACAAATTACACCAGGTCCTTTGAAGAGATTCAGCTTAAAAAAAGAATAAAAAAAACCACCGGCCCGGTGGTTTTCTTTATCTGATGAGAAACTTTAAAAAATTATTTTCAAAAATATTTTTATCCGTGTCTTTCATTACCATTTTCACGCTGTTCCGTACGTTGAGCGTGTTGCTTTTGGTACGGCTGCTGCATACGTGCCTGTTGTTGCATACGTTTCTGCGGACGCGCCTGTGAGCCCCTTTCTTCCCTGGACTGATTTGCTATAGTGCGATTTTGGTGATTCAAATTATTAGGTTGCCTGGCTGTAGCAGTGTTTGGTTGACGCACGCCCTCTGGATTAAACCGGTTACCACCAACTCTATTCATTGCTGCAGTGGCTGGTTGGCCGTGGTTTACAGATGCAAATTGGTTTCTGTCACTGCTTGATCTTTGCCGGTGTGACATTTGTGCTGAAGTTGCCTGAATATGGTTCTCCCTCATCGCTACTTCATCTTCTGGCCTTGGCCTGGCTTCAATTCCACCGCGGCCATTAAAACTTGTACGGTTGATTACGGTAGTATTATTAATTACAGTTCTGTCAATATATGTGTTGTGAACAACAGTGGTATTTACATTCATTACGGCAGTATTGTAGCGGAAGGCATTTCCTCGCCACATTCCCCCACCAAAACCAGCGCCGCCATATCCATAACCATAATTAACGCCTCCATAGAATCCTACGTGACGCCCCCAATAACCTGCATGCCATCCGTAAACGCCATCTGCAAATCCCCAATAACTGGGAGTCCATAAATATCCAATGTGTGGTGGACGAACCCATACGCCCGGTACCCAATAGTAACCCATATCGCCGTAACCCCAATAGCCGGGAGTCCACAAATATCCATCGTATGGACATGGTGGTTGTGTATAAACAGGAAGTGGCGGGGGAGCAGTATTAGCAGAGATACTGATACCTACACTTACCTGGGCAAATGACCCTGTTGTCTTAAAAGATAAAAGAGCGATGCAGATGAAAGCAATTTGAATTTTTTTCATTGATTTTTATTTTTTTGGAAATGATTGTGGCAATAGTTAAACCATAAAAATTGCCTTTAGTTTTAACGTAGCCCTGATTTACTTTATTTGACCAATTAAAAACATTTAGGCTATTTAAGATTATTGTGACTAATCGAAGACATTCGGGTTTAAAGTTGAGAATTTATTTTTTGTTGATTTTCTTCTTAATGTATTTGTATTCAAATGTGATGAGCGAAGGTTATCCATAAAGAGGCGACCAACAAAAAAGTAGTTTTAGTAATTCTCATACAATAGGATATTTGTTTATTCATTTGATCAAAAGCAAGTTTATGAAGTAAATAGCTCCCGGGGATTTATTTCTTATTGGTATCGAAGCTATTTCGGAAAAGGAAATTTACGAGATACGAATTGAGGGGCTAATAAAGATAAAGATCTGAATTGTTCCTTTATTCCCCGGGGAATATTTAAACAATCGGAGAGGCCTCCTCACAAATATTCGGCAAAGTAGAAACCGAAGAATAATCACGGATGAATAATTACCAGCATAGCGCTTGATGAAGGGACATTCACCAAAAAATTGGAAGATTGAACAGTGTAAACCGGCAATGTAGAAGTGGTGATACTTCCATTATTGTTGATTGTTTTGCCGGCAATATTTATATCGCTTGTGGCTTCTGCGGATGGTGCAGTCAAAGTTTCAAGAGTAATTGTATGTGCAGGTACTCCGCTTTGTATGCTGACAGCTACCGGCGTTTGGCTTTCTTTATTTACTATGCTCACATAAATATTTCCATCCCGTCCTTTACATGCATAACCGCTTACATTTAATCCCGATGTACGTAATGAAACAGGCAATACATTTCCATTTGACCCATCTTTGAAGAACAGCATGGAATAATATTCAGGTTTTGCAAAAAAACTTCCGTTGGTTTTGCCAATAGGCGAATAGGGGCCGTTACCACCTCCATGAAAATTGAATCCCCGGCATCCGCTATAGGCAAGCCGCCACATATAGTCAATGGCCCATAAACCTGAACCAAAAGAATTGCTGACGCCACTTTTGCCTCCTCCATAAATGGAATTGCACTCAGCAACACGCAAAGGTAGTTTAGCTGTGGATGCAATGGCTGCTATTGCATTGCTGAAAGTTGTGATAACGCTATCTGCATGCTGGCTTAATAATGTATTGAGGTTGATAGAGGGATCAGTGCCGGGGCCACCCTGGTAGTAATGAATAGTGAGCATGTTCACTTTACTTCCTTCAGTGTTGGCAAAAGAACTTAACCAGGTTTTATTATAAGCGACTACGGGACCACTAAAAGCAATAGTGGGATAAGAAGAATGAATGGATTGATAATACTGGTTCCATTCATTTTCAAAATCTCCACTTGAATAGGAACCGGTACGATAGCCGTTGTGAGCATATAGATCCACCTCGTTTCCAACTTCGAGGCTTTGTATTTTAGCGGCCATTTTATTATAAAGATATCCCGATTCATTGGTAGCAGTGGCCGGATTAAAATTGCCTCCAAGATTCAATCCGAAGATTACCTTCCAACCCACCGCATTAATAAAATTGCTGAAGCGGTCAATATCTGTTGTAGCGATGGAATCCCTGCCAGTGGCTGAATTTATTACATGGCCACACCAAAAGGTTTTATCAACTCCATTTGCTCCTATCCGCAAAATACCGTTACCTAAGTTTTTTATTAATTGTATAAAAGCAGTATTGTCTGTATTGAAATAAGTACTATCAGTAATAGCAGTCATTTCAAAACTTAATCCCATGAAATTATCAGGAACAGCATTTCCCGGAGCAGACAAATTTACCTGCAACTGAATAGGGGTACCCTGTGCTGCCGGAAGAGATTGCGATGCAGGTTGTGAATTACTTTTTTTACAGGAAGTAAAAAAAAGTATCAGTAAGAGATACAAATACCTGTATGGAAAAATATATTTTTTATAAGGCATTTTGTTTTTAGGGATCAATTTTGAAAAGTATGATACCTTAGCGAAAGTTAACGCGACTTTTTTTATAAAAGTGTTGCAGTATGTCATTGAAGGGTAAAAGGATCAAATTGGATCAGCAGGAGGATCATGGTCGAGAACGTAGTAAACTTTTGAATTTTCCCTATTCCCATTTAGCAAAGGATGTGTTTGATTTTGTAAAAAGGTAATAATTTAAAATCGTAATGAGTTCACTAGAACACAAATTAACTCTGCCGCAGTTCTTAAGATTTGAGGTACATATATGTTCTCAGACGAGTCACCCCATCGTACTATAAATTGGGCAATTATATATGCCGAGTCCTGTACAAGAGACTCGGCATATACAAGGAATTAGGATCTGAATACTATTTCCAACTTGAATCATTAGAACTATTTAGGACTGCCTTTTCCACCACTTGCACTCTTTAGTCGGTTCTCTTCCTGTTGTATCCCGGTATTTTTATATTGATTTACTTTTACTTTCTGATTACCAAAGTTCCAGGTGAGAGTAAGATTGGCAGCACGATCCAACAGGTGGAATTCGGAATTAGCATTAATACCTCCAAAGTCTATTTTCCCTTTGAATTGCATGGTTTGAAAAATGTCCTGCACATTAAGTTTCAATGTGGCCTTATCATTCCATAATGATTTTGCAATACCTGCGGAAACCATCCAGATCGGGTTAATGATGGAAGGCCCCGAAATAGATTTGCTCTTATACATACCGCTTACATCGCCTTTCCAGCCATGAGAGAATATGAGATTTTGTTGTGTGTATAACATAAAAGAAGAAATCCCTTGATTCAGATCAAACCCATTGTAAACACCTTTATATAGATTGTAATAACCTTGCAAACTATTGTAGGTATGCCACCAGGCTGTAATATTAAAAGGGATGCCCAGTGTTAAGGTTAGATTATTCAATGTAGTCAGGTTATCCATAGTTTGATAAGTGACATGCGTGGAATCTACTTGCCGGACAATCGGGGTCATAATGTCGCTGGTATTACTATAGTTCAAAACGGCTGAATACCTTTGCCTGAATGTGTAGGATAGTTCAGTTGAGTTTACAAATTGCGGCTTCAGATACGGATTCCCTTCACGGTAGGTATATTCATCTACATAATAAATAAAAGGATTCAGACTTTGATAATCCGGGCGGTCAATACGCCTGGCATAAGAAAGACTGAGAATATGATTTGGATTGATCATTTTTGTCAATGACAAATTAGGGAATAGATTAAAATAATTATTTTTATTAATTGAATCTGAATTTATTTGATCGGCATGAGTAATTGTCTGTTCTCCGCGCACACCTGCATTGGCACTCCATCCTTTATTAAAATCTTTTGAAACACTGACATAAGCTGCATTTACATTCTCCTTGTAAATAAAATGGTTGGTGTTTCCGGGATCATTGATCCAATTATGATCTTCAAAGATTTCAAATTGACTGTTGTTATCCGAATTAACAAAACTGGATTTTAGTCCGGTCGCTAATTTGATTTGGCCTTTAAAAGGATGTGTATAATCCAATTTGGCAGCATAAATATGGATGTTGCTGGGTTGGGTTCCTCTCTGCTGATCTGGATCGTGCAATGGGTTTCCCTGCTCGTCCGTTACATGCGTAGTTAATGCTTGTGGCATGGACATATTAAAACGGTTGTAGTCGAGGTTAGCTGTGAGAGAACTCCCTTTATTGTTGTCTAAAGTATAATGCAAATTAGCTCCTTTATTTTGCCAGTTATATCCTATATGATTTTTGGAGGTGGAAATAGAATCGGTAATGCCTGATCCATTCATAAAATTTACCGGGCTGTTGGTATTGAAATCACCCTGGTTAAATGAACCGTTTGCTACGAAGCCTATTGTTTGCTTGGGTGTCAGATAAAAATCCATTCCTAATTGCGCGGTATTATTATTATTGATAGACTCCATAGTGCTTTTCTGTTTCATTTCTGTTTGTATGATCTTGGAATCCGGCTTATAAAAATAACGGTCAATGTCCATTTCAAATTTATTATTGGTATGCGCAAAATTATAATTGCTGTATAAGCTGAAATGTTTGTTCTTATAATTGAGGGATCCTCCGGCATTGTATTTTGGATATTGTCCATAACCTGCACCTGCAGTCAGGTTGCCATTGAATCCCATGGTGTTATTTTTTTTCAATACAATATTGATCAGTCCTGCAGTGCCTTCGGCAGAATATTTGACAGGAGGTTGCGTCATTAGTTCTATTTGTGAAACAGAACTTGCCGGCATAGCTTTCAGCATGGTGGCTAATTGACTGGCAGATAAATGTGTGGGTTGGCCGTTGAACATTACATTCACACCACCTTTACCATTCATTGATATATTACCATCCTGATCTACGAATATACCCGGTGACTTTTCCAATACTTCCATCACACTGTTTCCTGCACTTACCGGGCTGTTCTCCACGTTCACAATGGTTTGTCCGGGTTTGTGTTGTATAAAAGGTTTGACTGCCTTTACCTGGACGCCTTTTAATAATTCCGTATTAGATTTTAAAGTAATTGCAGGAATCGTTATTTCGTTATGATCATTAACCAATGAAAAGGACGGTGAGTAAATATTATTCATTCCGGTTACCGACACTGCAATCCTATAATTTCCGAATGGAATTTTTTCAAAATGATATTTTCCTGATGTATTGGAAACAGCACCTTTGACTAATGCAGAGTCTGACGCTTTGAGTAAAGTAACGGTAGCAAATGCCGCAGGTATTTGATGATCATTAACGATTTGCCCTGATACTTTTCCGGTAGTATTTTCCTGGGCAAAAACGGGGGTAGCAAAAAAAGAAAAAATCACGGAGGTTAGCAAGAAAGATAAAGTTTTCATATTCTTAATTTTTTAAAAAATGGTTATTGATTAATAAAGACGATGCAAATAAATAAACTTTACATTTTTTGAAAAAGCGTTTTCGGCAGACGCCCTGAAGGATAGGATGAATGATTTGGTTCAGAGGGTGAAAGTAACCGGCTATTATAATTACAAGGTTAACCGCTCATTTCTGGCTATCTATCGGTGAAATGTGGGTTTTCACCCTTGACATGTTATTTATCATTATCCTTACTTTATTTTCGTGGTATGAGTCAATTGCAAATAGAGTGGGAGAAAAGTTTTACGGATAAACGGTATCTTATTGGACTACATGTAATATTCTGGTTCATTTATATATTTCTGCTTTTGGTAGTTAGTTTTTTCCTTAACAACACTTTGGCTCCGGGATGGCGTTTTGATTTAGATGATATGTTGGGGACTTTTCTATCGAATCTACTACTGATGAGTGTGACGTATTATATTACCATATTTTTATCTTACCGAAGCGTTTTTATCAAAAAGAAATATATGCAGGGGCTGTTCTATTTGATTATTTGTATTGTTATTTTTATCCAGTTATTCTATTTTATAAACAAAATAGCAATTAGCCTGGCTGAAAGTTCCGGAAAGCCGCTTCCCCCTTATACCAAATCAATAGCCACTTATATAGATAAAGGGTATGTTTATTTTATGACGGTCCCTTTTATGATTTTTCAAATTGTCATTTCCTATTTTTTTTATATGTTCCTTCCTGTTAGTTGTAAATTTTTAAGAGATCAATTACGAATGCAAAAGAAACAATCTGTATTGCAAAAGAAAAATATTCAGTTGGAGATGGATTTTTTGAAAGCACAAATACATCCTCATTTTTTATTCAATACTTTAAATAATATTTATTCACTGATCACCCACGATGAAAATAAGAAATCGGCTGAAATGGTTTCGGGACTTTCATCCTTACTTCGGTATGCATTGTATGATGGTAAAACGGAATTTATTTTATTAGAGAAAGAAATAGCTATGATCAAGGATTTTATCGGACTGGAAGAAGTACGCACTGATGAGTTGCATTTGGATGTATTGATGCCTGATACCATTCCTGCAGTTAAGCTTCCTCCTTTTTTACTATTGCCGTTGATCGAGAATGCGTTTAAGCATGGCGCTAATTCACAGTTAAGCGATCCCTGTATAAAGATTGATGTATATATAGTGGATGACCAATTATGTCTGCAGGTTGAAAATAGTTTTGATCATGAATATCGTAAAGAAAATTCCGGAGGACTTGGATTAGTGAATTTAAAAAAGAGATTAGATTATTATTACCATGATAGTTATTTTCTGGAAACTGATGAAAAGAATAATATATTTATAGCTACCCTTAAATTGCCTTTGTCATGCCCCCAATCAAATGCCTGATCGTAGATGATGAGCCACTTGCCCGTAAACTGATCGCCGGTCATGTGGGAAAACTTCCAGAATGGTCTGTTGTGGCACAATGCAAAAATGCGGTGGAGGCTTATGAAATATTAGTAAAAGAAAAGGTGGATGTTTTGTTTCTTGATATTAATATGCCGGTGATTACCGGTGTTGATTTCTACCGCTCGTTAAAAAATCCGCCCTATCTTGTTTTTACTACTGCTTATCCTGAATATGCGGTGGAGGGCTTTGAATTAGAAGCTATAGACTATTTAGTAAAGCCCATAACTTTTGATCGCTTTTTAAAGGCAGCTGAACGGATTTATGATAAAATGATCGTGAGAGATAGGAGTGATAATTCTACAATCAGGCCGGATCCGGTTGAGCCAGCCAATCATATTTTTATTAAACATTTTGGTAAATTAGTGAAGGTTTTTTTTGATGAAATTTTGTACTTAGAGGCACAAAAAGATTTTGTGAAGTTCGTTTTAAAATCTGATGAAATGATAGCCGGCATGACCATGAAGGAAGCGGAAGATGTACTGCCTCCTTCTAAATTTTTAAGAGTTCACCGCTCTTTTATTGTTTCTGTAAAAGCCATCACAGCCATGTTTGGGAATACTATCGAAATCGGAAAATTCCAGGTACCGATTGGTGCTAATTATAAAGGAGTAGTGATGGAAAGGGTGAGATAAAAGAGGGGACATTTGTCGTACTATATTTTTCTTCCGAAAATATTATTTTCTAAAATGAGCAATAAGCTGTGACCTCTTTTGTATTGCTTTTAGCAATGGATGCGACAGATTTTATAAAAAGTTAATATTCTAAAATCGTAATGAGTTCACTAAAGAATAATTTAGCTTTGCGGCAGTTCTTAAGATTTAGGTACGCTAGGTCGTGGTTTTGTAGGTGTAAATGATATAAAAAAAATCTGATAAGTTTTTAAAAAATGAGTGACGAAGAAGTTGCTGTTTACAAATAAAAGATTACCATTAAACCCACAAACGAGATCGTTTGATGGGTTTTTTATTAAAATAAGATTTTACAATTTATTGGTGGAGAACACCCATATTAAAAATAGAAAATTAAACTTTATGAAAAAAAACATCGTTTTTAAATTACCTGCAGAAGCAGTAGAAGGAGCAACAGAAGTAGTATTATTAGGAGATTTTAATAACTGGTCTTCTGAGAAAGGATATGGATTGAAAAAACAGGAAGATGGTTCTTATAAAACAGTAGTTCAGTTGGAAGCCGGCAAGACATATCAATATCGTTTTTTATTGAATAGCGGCAGATGGGTAAATGATTATAGTGCCCAGCATTATGTACCTGTTTCTGGTTATTCTGTTGAAAATTGTGTGATTACAGTCCCTGAAACATTGGACGCAGCTGTAGCGCCCAAGCCTAAGGATACTAAGAAAAAAGAAACCATAAAAGCAAAAGCTGTTTCAAAGACAGGATCTGATGAAACAAAAGTAAAGAAAGCCGCTGCTCCAAAAGCTAAGAAAGTGAAGGCCGTTACTGAAAAAGCAAAAGCTAAAAAAGTAGAAAAACCTGCAAAGGCTGTAAAATAAGAGGTTCTGTGAGATAGTATTAAAAGGAGCTTCTCAACAAATTTTGATTTCGTGAACGATGAAAGAGGTTACTCCTTGTTTTCTCCATTTCGAGGTGCCGGGAGTTGACTTGAATCGTTAACGAGTAGCTGTTTTGTGCCCGTTAGGCGAAGAAGTAGTAATCTGCCATTATGAAAAAGGGACTTATTCCATCACTCAAATCCGTTTCATGGGGGATGATTTACTCAAAATTGTATTCGTACCGTTCCTAATCTACCTTGTCTTTCCACTCATCACGGTTGTATTTTAATAATCGGTATCTTCTCTGCTTTACGCAGGCGCCAGACCTATGGTCGTACGTTACTCGGGCTTTTAATTTATTTAATTTTTTTTAAGGGACTTTGGCTATCTACAAAGATGGTTAGAGATATTGCAGCTTTTGGTTTGAAACAATTTATATAGTCCAGAAATAAATGCACAGGTCTGGAGGCCTGCATCGGAAGTCTATTTATAAACAAGTTGTTGAAAACTTGCCATGTAATTTTTTGCTAAATAAAGTAGTAAGTCCTATTTTTGACTAAATATGTCAAAATATAATTGTTCAAAATGAATAGTTTAGGAGATACTATACGAAAACTAAGAGAAGAGAAGGAGTTGCCTTTGCGGACGGTTGCCGCTTATCTTGATATTGATCAGGCAATACTCAGTAAAATTGAACGTGGCTATCGAAAGCCTGTACGTGAACAGGTAGTAAAACTGGCTAAATATTTTAAAGTAAAAGAAAACGATTTGCTGGTGGCATGGCTTTCGGATAAGGTTGTATATGAAATCGAAGATGAGGATATGGCCTTAAAAGCCTTGCAAGTAGCGGAGGAAAAGGTTAAATATATTACGAAAAATAAATCGAAAAAATAGATGTCCCTTGATTTATCTGAAATATTAGTAATTGGAGTTTCAAGTCGCTCGCTCTTCGATTTGGAAGAGGAGAATAAAATCTTTGAGATGGAAGGTATTAAGGGGTATCGTAAGTATCAATTGGAACATGAAACCAGGCTATTAAAACCTGGAACGGCTTTTTACCTTGTGCAAAGTTTATTACACCTGAATAATAAAGCAAAGAAAAGAATTGTTGAAGTCGTTGTCATGTCGCGTAATAGTCCAGAAACAGGAGTAAGAATAATGAATTCTGTTCGTGAACATGAATTAGACATTACAAGGATGGCTTTTAGTGGTGGAGAACCATTGGCACCACAAATTGATGCTTTCGATATTGATTTATTTCTCAGCAAAGATTCAAAAGATGTTCAAACTGTGATAGATTCTAAGAAATGTGCTGCTGCATACATCTATAATCCTCCAAAAAAATTTGTCCCAACTGATAATAGGGTCAAAATAGCATTTGATGCTGATGCTGTTCTTTTCTCAGATGAATCGGAGCTAAGGTATAAAAAAGAAGGAATGGCTGCATTTCATAAATATGAATCGGACCATGAAGATGAGCCACTATCAGAAGGGCCTTTTGCAAAGCTGTTAATTAAATTATCAAAAATTCAGGAAGAACTTCCTACTTCCATTGAACTCTCACCATTGCGGTTAGCAATTGTTACCGCAAGAAACGCTCCTTCGCACATGAGAGTGATAAAGACACTTAGAAAATGGGGAGTATATGTAGATGAAGCCTACTTTTTAGGCGGCCTTTCAAAGGACAAGGTTTTAGAGGCATTTGGTGCACATATCTTTTTTGATGACCAGGATACTTATGTAAAACCTGCGTCTCAATTAGTACCGTCTGCAAGAGTACCTTATGCATCGAATTCTCCTTTAAGTTTATTAGAGGTAGATAAAAGTAAGCTAATGGTACAACCAATAGTAAATAACGAACTTGTAAAAGATAAACAATAGACAATGCCAACACTTCAATTCAAAGGAAAAACATTTGTGCAGAACCACCATTTGGCGGTGAAGTATCATCAACTTGTGCCGAGGAAAGAATTGAGCCTGACTAATAAAATTTCTCTACACGATAACCTGATTATTCAAGGGGATAACTTGAAAGCTTTAAAGGCATTGTTACCAACTTATGCGGGAAAGATAAAATGTATTTACATAGATCCTCCTTATAACACCGGAAATGAAAATTGGGTTTATAATGATAATGTAAATAGCCCGATGATTAGGGAGTGGTTAGGGAAAGTTGTTGAGAAAGATGATTTGACTAGACATGACAAGTGGCTTTGCATGATGATGCCTCGCCTCAAACTCTTACGGGACTTGCTATCTGAAGAAGGCATTATTTTCATTTCATGTGATGACAATGAACTGTATCACTTGAAAAATACGTTAGATGAAATATTTACTGAAATAAATTGGATCGGTACTATAATTTGGAGAAACGTAACTGACAATAACCCAACAAATATTGCGATCGAACATGAATACATCATTTGTTATGCGAAAAATAAAGAAGTTCTTGAACCTATTTGGAAATCAAAGGTTGCTGATGCAAAGGAGCAGTTAATTAAAATAGGAAAGGAACTTAATAAAAAATTTAAAACTCAAAATGAACTTCAATCTGAATACACTAAATGGTTTCGGGATAATAAAGTTTTTTTAGGTCAGTTAGATAGATACAAATACATTGATAATGGAGGCGTTTACACTGGTAGCCAAAGTGTTCATAACCCCGGTAGGGAGGGCTATCGCTATGACATTATACATCCTGTTACAAAGAAGCCGTGTAAAGAACCATTAATGGGTTATCGTTTTCCAGAAACTACGATGAAAGATCTACTTAATTCTGGCAAAATTCTTTTTGGTGATGATGAAACCAAGATTATTGAATTAAAGATTTATGCAGAGGACTATGAAGATAAATTGGCAAGTGTCATACAACTTGATGGCAGAATAGGTTCCTATGACTTAAAGGGAATATTCACAGAGAATAAGAAAACATTTGATAACCCTAAACCAGTTCAATTAATCAAGCAGCTGTTATCCTACGTAGGGTCGGTGAATGATATTATTCTTGACTCCTTCGCCGGTTCAGGAACAACTGCGCATGCAGTTTTGGAACTCAACAAAGAAGATGGCGGCAGCCGGAAATTTATTTTAGTAGAACAGGAAGATTATGCAAACACGATAACCGCTGAAAGAGTAAGGCGCATTATTAAAGGCGTTAAAACTGCAAAGAATGAAAATCTGAAAAATGGTTTAGGCGGCACCTTCAGTTATTTTGAATTGGGCCCCACCATTGAAATGGAAAGCATATTGCAGGGTAAAAATCTTCCTACTTATGCTGAGTTTGCGCGTTATATCTTTTACACCGCTACCGGCGAAGAATTCAACGAAAAGAAAATAAACGAAAAAACAGGCTTTATAGGTGAAACAAAAAACTATGAGCTATATATGTTTTACAAACCTGATGTGGAATGGTTGAAGCGCAATGCACTTACACTAGATGGTGTAAAAGCAATGCCAAAGTTTAAAGGGAAACAGCGTTTGGTTTTTGCACCGGCAAAATATGTTGATGACGAGACTTGCCGCAACAACAGAATAGATTTTTGTCAATTGCCGTATGAAATTTATAGAATACAGAAATGAAATTAAAAATCTACCAGGAGAAAGTGATAAAAGTGCTCAAAAACTATTTGAGCGAACTGTCTGATTTTGAAACAAAATATCAGAAGGCTTTGGAATTTGATGCAGACATAGCGAGAGATTATAATTTTCCGAAAAGGGCATGGGAAAAAGTAACAGGCAGATCCATTTATCATTCTGAAACGAACAGTTTAGGAGATGCTTTGCCGGATATTTATTTAAAAGTGCCAACAGGCGGCGGTAAAACTTTATTAGCGTGTTATAGTATTGACCTTATTCAAAAAACTTATTTAAAAAAACAAACGGGCTTAATTCTTTGGATTGTTCCTTCTACACAGATTTACAGGCAAACTATTTCAGCGCTTAAAGACAGGGAACATCCTTACCGGCAAGTATTAGATATATCAAGCGGCGGCAGAACATTGATAAAAGAAAAAACAGAAATGTTCAATCGTATGGATGTGGAAGAAAATTTAATGGTGCTGATGTTGATGCTGCCCTCTGCCAACAGGCAACATAAAGAGACGTTAAAAGTATTTCGTGATGCCGGAGGATTTAGAGATTTTTTTCCTGCCGAAGATAATTATCCTGCACAGGAAGAATTATTTAAAAAGATACCAAATCTAGATTGTTTTGGTGAAGAAGGAGAAGTATTTAACCGCCAGATTAAAACATCTCTTGGCAATACTTTGAAAGTATTAAAGCCATTGGTTGTAATAGATGAAGGCCATAGGGCTTATGGAGAAAATGCAAGAAATACGGTGAGAAATTTCAACCCTTCATTTATTTTAGAATTAAGTGCCACACCACCCGAAGGCAGTAATGAATTGGTGAAAATAACTGGAAGGGAATTGCATGAGGAGGAAATGATAAAACTGGATATTCACCTTACCAATAAAACGAGCCTTGACTGGAAAGACACTATGCTGGCAAGCTTTGAGAAACGGAATCAGTTGGAAAAGTTAGCCAGAGAATACGAAGAGAATACAGGAGAATACATCCGGCCTATTTGTTTGATACAAGTAGAACGGACGGGTAAAGACCAGCGGGGGAGTGGTTTTATTCATGCAGAAGATGCAAAAGAATATTTAATAAAACAGTGTAATGTTCCAGAAAGCCATATTGCCATTAAGAGTAGTGAAAAAGACGACATAGAAGGTATTGACCTTTTTTCAAAGAGTTGTGATATCCGTTACATTATCACCAAACAAGCATTACAGGAAGGATGGGATTGTTCATTTGCTTACATTCTGACTATCTTAACTAACCCAAGTTCTGCAACCGGAATCACACAATTAGTCGGAAGAATTTTAAGACAGCCAAGAGCCATCAAAACCAAAATTAAGGAATTGGATGAGTGTTATATTTATACTTTCAAACCGAGTGCGAGTACGCTGGTAAGAGAAATTAAAAGGGGTTTGGAAGATGAAGGTTTAGGTGATATTACCGGACGGTTGGTCAATGATGAAGGTGTGGACGTAACGGATAATTTAAAAGAAAGAGAAATACAATACAGGCCGGGATTTAAAAAATTTGAAGGGAAAATATATCTGCCAAAATTTGTAATCCAGGAAAAGGAAAGTTGGCGGGATCTTATTTTTGAAGCAGATATATTAAGTGAAATTGACTGGGCAAAAATTGACATTTCCGAAATTGCCGACAAAACGCTAACAGACAGACTGAGCAAGGAACAGGAATTGACTTTAGGATTAAGCCAGGAAGAAAAAGAATTGTTAGAGGAAACCGGCAGATTAGAAACTAAAGGGACTTTAGAAATTGATGAAGCTTTTTTAGCAAGACAAATTTCAGAGATAGTGCCAAATCCATGGATATGTTACAATTTAGGTGTTGCAGCTATTGAATTACTTGCCAAAAAATATGAAAAAAAAACAATTGCTTCCAATTTTGTTTTCATCATTGAAGAACTAAAAAAGATTTTAGAAAAGCAGAAAAATATATTGGCTGAAAAAGTTTTCAGAATATTATTAGAACAAAGCAAGCTTCACTTCTTTCTCATTAGCGGGAAAGGTGGGTTTGTAATTCCTAACCGGATAAAAGTAAAAGGCAATAAACAGTTGATCAGAAGGGACAATACTGCCGTACAGAAATCTCTATTTGACGGAAGCGTGGAAGAGGAATTTGATACAGAATTAGAAAAATCCGTTGCCATTTATTTGGATGAGCAGGAACAATTGCTTTGGTGGTACAGAAACAGGGTAAGACAGGACTTTCATATACAAGGTTGGAAGAAGAACAGGATATGGCCGGACTTTATTACAGCAAAAGAGAGTAAAACAATAAAACAGGATTTTGATAAAGTATTTGTGATAGAAACAAAAGGAGTTCATCTTGTTGCCAATGAAGACACCCGGTATAAAGAGGATGTATTTGCTTTATGCAATGAATTGGGAGCAAAAAAAGCATGGAAGGAATTATTTGATGAATTTCAGGAACGCGATTTTGAATTCCAGGTGGTGAGCGGAGATGAGTGGCAGAACAAAATAAATACTATGATGCTGTAAAGTTGACAATATTTCATAGAGATGGTTTGCTCAAAATTGTATTCGTACGGTTCCTGGTTCGCCTGGTTTCCCGATCCAATCCGGGCCATCCTTCAATAATCGGATGGCCTCTGTTTCGCAAGGCTTGCAGGATGATTCGAGTACTTTTATATGAACCGGTTTGCCCTTTTTGTTTAAAGTAAAGGACAGTAGAATATTTGCTGAAATTTTTCCACCGGTTGAATCTAAAATCCGGGCGGCATTTTCTTTAATGTATTCGTCGAATTTTTTCGTTCCTTCTTTTGGATGCGGAGATGCTGACGTTACTTTAACTCCACTCACTTTACCTTCTAACCCATCTTGAACAGCACCCGTTATGCTTTTTCTCTTTTGAGTCCCGTAACCTACAACGACGACTTCGTTTAATGACTTTTTATCTTTTTCTTCTGGTTCGGAGCCTCTGATAAATATTTTTTGCTGTGCTTGCTCCTTTTTGTTCATTGCAATCGCGTCGGCTGAGTCTTCTAAATATTTCATTGCGGGAGTTGAAACCAAAGCTGTCGTATCTGATGAAAGTAGAAGGGATTTTTGCTTTGGGTCAGAAAGAGTAATATCTGATGGACTTATTTTATCAACGCTTATTGCGACAGTATTCTGCTTTTTATATGGGATAGATTCGGAAGAAAGATTTCTTTCTTTTCTGGTTGTCTTTTCTTCACGTTCAGAACTTCTAATTACTGGCTGTACCGGTTTTACAACGGGTGTAGAAAATTTAGCATGGTCATTTCTATCTTTTTCCGTTGCTGCTTTTTCAAAAGCAATATTTCCTTCTGATGAGATGGTGTCATCTTTTATAGGAGGAATAATCGCCGGATTTTCTTTTTTTACTACGTCTTGTTTTACAGCTAATGAGTGGTCTTTTTGAGAATTTATGAATAAAAAGAAATAACCCGCGCCGGCCATTACAATCAGCATGGCAGCAATTTTCCACCCGGTATTATGTGAGAGTGAGAATAGGGGGAAAACATTCTTTTGTTTTCTTTTCTCATCCAAATGCCTTCTTATTTCATCCAACTCTTTTTCAGGATCTCTTGAATAAGCATAACCATCCAATGCATCGGCAAGGAAAGGATCTTCGAGGGCAGCTTTCTCTAATGCATGCATTTCATCCGGCAGCATTGTGCCGGAGTGATAACGTGCAAAATCAATTTCATTATATTTATTCTGATTCTCTTTCATTGGTCATGCTTTTTCCATAGCCTGTTTTTCCATACATATTTTTAAATTCCTTCTTCCGTTTTGAATGAAACTACGCACTTTATTAATATCTGTCTCTGTAAGACCTGCAATTTCCTGGTAACATTTCTCTTCAAGATAAAATAATTGAATGGCCTTCTTTTGTTCTGCCGGTAATTGTTTGATACAATTTTCCATACCATTCAATTGCGCTTCTTTCTCTGCTATATTATCAAGATGATTATTTTCCTCCAAATGCATAATATCCACATCTACCGTAATTGGCTGCGATTTCCTGCTACGTATTTTCATAAGGCAGTGGTTCTTTGACAATTGATAAAGCCAGCTTTTAAAATTAATCACTTCATATTTTGTAAGCTTGGTTACCAATTCTTCAAAAATGTTGATCACAGCATCTTTGGCCTCTTCCGGCTCTTTAAAATATTTGAGGCATACGCCATACACCATTTCCATATAGCGGCCATACAGTTCCCCCAAAACATTGATATCCCCACCGGACTTATATTGCTGTACAAGTTCCGGATCGTTTTGTGTTGATAATATTTTTTTTATAAATGCCAAGTATTATAAAATTACATTGTTGTCACACTAAAAGAACAAATACCATAAAATATTTGTTGGGATTAGATTCAATATCTCTCATCAAACAATGGAGTGGTAAGATTTTATCGGCCATTAGTAATATAATTATTCAAGAATATAAAATCAGATAGAACAAGTTCAAGCTAATCCGGTTGCTTGCCTCACCACCTTAGTAGGAAATGCCTTAATAATTTCAAAACCTTATTATTTATCCTGCAATAATTAATTTATTTAAAATAAGGTAGTAGGGTAAGTTTATGGGATTTAATTGAATTCTACTAAGGTTTTTAATTCTAGTACCCTTAAATCTATCTCTTTCATTTTTACTATTATAATTTTGTAGAAATTATATTCCTGATTCTCTCTGTTCTGACCACACCTGCAAAAATAAATCTCTCCGGTTTATGTAATCTTTAAAAAAGATGCATCCTTCTTACAATTCACCATGCGATCAATGGTTTTCGTAACTGATTGCAATAAAACCTTCATCATGAAAAAAATAGTTTTACTGCTGTTGCCTTTTTTAATAAGCATAACAGCCTTCCATTCTGCCAAAGACATTAGCATTACCGGAACCGTAACAGATGAATCGGGGGAATCATTAAGTGCTACGATTCATGCAGGGAAAGTATATGCAATTACAGATGGTACAGGCCACTACCAGATATCTGTAAACGAAAATGAAAAATACCTTGTTTTCTCAGCTATTGGATTTGCCGACCAGAAAATAAAGATTGACTTGAAAAGAATCATTGATGTAAAAATGAAGTCGTCTGCCAAGTCTATTCAGGAGGTTGTTGTGGTGGGTTACGGTACACAGAAGAAGTCTATGCTCGCCGGAGCAGTAGCGGGTGTCATGGTTTCTCTCTCTTTCAAAGACAAGGGTTTTTATGAGCAAGAGCATAATACAGAAGATTACGATAACATAACCGAGAACGGATTTAAAAGAGTGACTGATGATCCGCTTTCTACTTTTTCTATTGATGTAGATGCTGCATCCTATAGTAATGTGCGCCGGTTTTTACAAAATAATCAATTACCACCTGCAGGTGCTGTGCGCACAGAAGAGATGATCAACTATTTCAAGTATCAATACCCGCAACCAACCGGTAATGATCCTTTTTCTATCAATACAGAGGTGAGCGATTGCCCTTGGAATCCACAAAATAAATTATTGCTGATTGGTTTGCAGGGAAAAAATATTCCTGTTGATAAATTACCGCCATCCAATCTTGTTTTTTTAATTGATGTTTCCGGATCCATGATGGATGAAAACAAATTACCGCTGGTGAAAGCTTCTATGAAAATGCTTACTGACCAGCTTAGAGAAAATGACCGTATTTCCATTGTCGTATATGCGGGTAGGGCCGGAGTTGCGTTACCAGCTACCGATGGAAGTGAAAAAATAAAAATCAAAACTGCCATTGATGCATTGGAAGCAGGTGGTTCTACGGCAGGTGGTGCAGGCATTCAAATGGCTTACAAGATTGCACAACAAAATTTCATGAAGGAAGGAAATAATCGTATCATTCTTTGTACAGATGGCGATTTTAATGTGGGCGTGAGCAGTGATGATGATTTGGTAAGGATGATAGAGCAGGAACGTAATAAAGGGATTTTCTTAACGGTGCTTGGTTATGGAATGGGGAATTATAAGGACAACAAGATGCAACAACTTGCTGATAAAGGAAACGGTAATCATGCCTATATTGATGGATTGAGTGAAGCAAAAAAAGTATTGGTGAATGAATTTGGCGGCACGCTCTTCACCATTGCCAAAGATGTGAAATTACAATTGGAATTTAATCCCGCTATGGTGGCCGGTTATCGGTTGATAGGGTATGAAAACAGGATGCTCAATAAAGAAGATTTTAATGATGATAAAAAAGATGCCGGAGAATTGGGCAGCGGCCATGCGGTTACGGCACTTTATGAAATTATTCCTGCGGGTGTACAGTCTTCTTTTCTGAAAGAAGTAGATCCTCTGAAGTACCAGAATAATAAAAAGCAAAAGGCTTCTTCATTCGGCAATGAAATGGTTACTATAAAATTTCGTTACAAAGCCCCAGATAGCAATGAAAGTAAATTGATCGTTCATACTGTAGGTAATGAACCTGTGTTAATAAAAAATGCTTCGGATAATTTTAGATTTGCTGCTTCCGTAGCGGGTTTTGCCATGTTGTTGCGCGATAGCGAATACAAAGAAAATACAAAATTTAGCACTGTATTACACATGGCAACATCTTCGCTTGGTGAAGATGTTGAAGGGTACAGAAAAGAATTTATAACGCTCGTGAAAAAAGCTTCTGAATTGAAAAATGAGGTGGTGAAAACTGAAGATGATTGAGTGGATTATTTAAAAGGGTTTACTTTTTTTTAGTTCAGAATATTGGTTTAAATTGAATTCTAAATTCTGACAGTTATGAATGAAGATAATAATTTGCCCGAAGAAGAGAAGTTCAGTGAAGATCCCGAAGAAAATACCCGGATGGAAAATGATTTTTTGAAAATGAAGATGATGGCCGAATCAGGTGCCTGGTTTGGTGGTGAAGGAGGGTTGCCGCCGGAGATAGAAAATCAATTCCTGAAAAACGTTATGGAGTTTGAGAAAACCAATGCAAATACAAAACCGGGTACCATTTACGATATCCTCGGTAATCCGGTTTTTGAAGAGGAATCAAGTCTTGATGAAGAAAAATTTCAGATTGAGTTTTCAAGATTGAATGGTTTGCTGGAAGAGTATGGTATTCATGTAGGGTTTAATCGTGAGAGGGAAGACCGCTTTAAATACAATTTTATTACTCAGGAATTGTTTACTCGTGAAACTTTTACACCGGTGAAAGGAATGGTTACCGCTTTTCTTTATGAAGAATTTTATCCCGATCATGAATTGGAAATTACCGAACTGACCGATCGCTTTTTAACCGATTTTTTTGAAAGAGACCTCAACACCGACACTTATTACATCAATGAACAAATCGTACATCCGGAGGGGCAGCTTATTCCGCGGGAAGATATCATCAAAAGATTTTTATCAATGTATGAAGCAATACCGGAATTTGAGAATACTTCTTTTGAAATAGAAAATCAGGATTTTGAATTGTATGAAAAGGAAGGTGTGGAAACAGGAATGGGGTTTAGTGAAGGAACGATTCAGTATGATCTGATATTCAGGGATGGCAAACGCAAAAAGGTTAATGGGCCATTTAAAATATACTTTTCAATGGAATGGGGTTGCTGGCTTATTTGTTTTTTCTATCTCGCAGGATATAATCTACATCCAAAGGAAAAAGATTAAAAATCTATACGAAAGTCATCTATTCTGAATTTTTTAAATTGGCTGGAACCGGCTTCTTTTTACTGAAAAGCATTTTGAAAGCTACCGGTAAGGTAGTGATCAATATTAGCCCCAGAATAATCCATTCCAATTGCTCTTTTATCCAAACATTTTCACCGAGCATAAACCCTAATGTGGTGATGCTGACAATCCATAAAAAGGCACCAATGATATTGAATGAAACGAATTTTTTATAGTTCATGTGAACTACTCCTGCAACAATAGGTGCGAAAGTGCGCACGATTGGTAGAAAACGGGCTATAATGATGGCGGCGCCTCCTCTCTTCTCGTAGAAGGAGTGAGCACTTTCTAAATGCTTTCTTTTGAATATCCAGGTTTCCTTACGTTCAAAAAGAAGTGGCCCCGATTTTTTCCCAAACCAATAGCCTACCATGTTGCCGATAATAGCTGCGATGGTGAGCAAAAGGATCCAGAAAACAAGATTCAACGGATGATTATCGAATGGAAATGGATTCGTTTTTGCTCCGGCAATGATCATTCCTGTAATGAACAAAAGTGAGTCGCCCGGAAGCAGAAAACCAATAAATAGGCCCGTTTCTGCAAAGATGATAAAGGCTACCAGGAATAATCCTCCGTGAGCCATGATCCAGTCAGGATTGATAAGTTCGCGTAATAATTCGATGATAGAATCCATAGTCTTTAAAAATTTTACAATGCGGTGAAGATAATTTTAAACATTCAAAAAAATAAACGGGATTGTTTCTAAAATAGTTAATTATTCTAAAAAGAATTTTTTAAAATAATATCTTCGATTGCAAAGGAGAGTTTGACCCTTTAAAACATATTTTATGGTTACTTCTGAGATATTTTCGCTGGCGCAGTGCTTATGGGATTATCATCATACCCATCAAATTCCTGAGAAGTCGGATTGTATTCTGGCATTGGGTAGCCATGATTTGCGTGTAGCCGATAGAGCAGCGGAATTGTATCTCGATGGTTTAGCTCCCCTGATTGTGATGTCGGGTGGACTGGGCAATTTTACCAAAGAAATGTGGACAGAAAAGGAAGCTGTTAAATTTGCAGCGGTTGCCATTAAAAAAGGAGTACCAGAGAATGTAATTTTAATTGAAAATGAATCAACTAATACCGGTGAAAATATTTTGTTTACTCAAAAATTATTGAAAGAAAGGGGCTTTGACCCAAAGAGTTTTATTGTAGTACAGAAGCCGTATATGGAACGAAGATCGTATGCTACTTTCAAAAAACACTGGCCCGATAAGAAACTGACTGTTACCTCACCACAAATTCCTTTTGAAGAATATGCCACCACCGAGATTCCTTTAGAGAAAGTAATCAACATTATGGTAGGAGATTTGCAACGCATCAAAATTTATCCTGCCAGGGGATTTCAGATTTATCAGGAGATACCGGCAATAATATGGAACGCTTATGAAAAGCTTATTGCGCTTGGCTTTGATAAACATCTTGTAAAAGAATAAAGATTGGATTTTCTGAATTCTATTGCATATAATCTGCATTCCTTACAAGCATAGACCTGTATTTATTGAAGATGCTGTTTTTAGTAACGAAGCCGAGATACATCCCATCTTTATCTACAACCGGGAGAATACGCAGCTCCTGACTGTCCATTATTTGCATTACATCGCGCATGGGGGTATTGACTTTGATCACTTTTTGAGCAGGTTGTGCCACGTCTTTTATAAGCCTGTTATGATCTTCTTCATTGTTACTTAATAGAAATTCTAGCAGGTGATCACTGTATAAAAGTCCCGTCAGTGATCCATCGTTGGCCACTACGGGAAATACATTACGGTGTGTATGTATGATATCATTACTCCTGCTTTTGGGAGTATCATCGGGTCGCAGGATTACGAAATCTTTTTCTATCAGGTATTTTAGTTTAATACTTCTCAATACGCTGTTGTCTTTATTTTCCTGTGATAATAGAGTGCCTTGTTCAGCAAGACTTTTTGTGTAAATTGAATATTTTAGAATCCCTTTGTTGATAAAGTAAGAAAGGGCGGATACGATCATCAGGGGTACCATAAGTACATAGCCTCCGGTGATTTCGGCGGCAAGAAAGACGCCTGTTAATGGTGCGTGCATTACTCCGCTAACTGAGGCGGCCATACCGGCGATTATGAAATTGGTTACATTCAAATTCACCATTCCTGTTTGATTAAGCCCGAAGGCAAAAGCGAAGCCGAATAGACCGCCCACTACTACAGTGGGGCCAAACATTCCTCCGTTACCTCCGCTGGCCATGGTGATTACACTGGCAAAAGTTTTACCAACCATTGATAATGCACCAAATAGAACCAATGCCCACGCGACATTCTGGTACTGGCCAAAAAGACTGTTAGCCAGAAGGGATTTATAGTCACCATTCAGAAGCTTTTGAATAGTGATATAACCTTCACCGTAAAGTGCCGGAAGCAGTGCTATCATGATACCCAATGTGATACCCCCAATCCATACTTTATTGTAGCGGTTTTTTATTTTGCCGAACGACTTGAAAAGTTTGCTATTCAGTTTGCTATAAAAAACAGAATACAAACCAATCAGAATCCCAAGGATTATGTAATACCAGAAATCATCCACGATCCAGTCTTTGGTTACCAGTGCAAAAAGAGGTTCGTTATAGATCAATTTTGATATTACCGAAGCAAGTGCAGAGGAAATTAATAAGGGGATTACTGCCGGAATAGAAAATTCGGGAAGTATCACTTCTATGGCGAAGATCATTCCCGCAATAGGGCTATCAAATGCACCCGATATTCCAGCGCCGGCGCCACAGGCCAGTAGCAAAGTGGTTTCTCTGTAATTAAGCCCAAAAAGGCGGCCCATATTGGAGCCGATTGCTGATCCGCTTGCTACGGCAGGAGCTTCAAGCCCGGCAGAACCTCCAAGCCCTACGGTGAGGGCACTTGAAATGACCTGACTGTAAATATTGTGAAAGTCGAGTTTGCTGGAATTGCGTGAGATATTCGATAATATAGCCGGAATGCCGTGTTGAAATTTACTCCGGCGTATGAAAGTGCGGATATACAAAATAGTTAAGAAAATACCTATGAGGGGGGTAAAAAGATAGAGGTAATATTTATATTCCCAATGAAAATCGTTTTGAAGGAAATTGGCTAAGAGATGGGTTAATTTCTTTAATAAAGAAGAAGTGATGCCGCCGAGAATTCCCACAACAGCAGCCGCAATGATTAAAAAATTTGTTTTTGATATTCTCCTTTTGCGCCAGTCATTGATGAGGACGAGGTATCTGATTAAGTGCTTCTGATATTTTTTGAAATTCAAAAAAAATTTTTATTTTCGTTGGCGCGAAGATAACAACAAAGAAATATTTGTTTCTTTAAAATTCATAGAAATAGTATAAGATTCCGGTTTATCCTGAAAATTATGCCTTAAGAGTTTTTTGAAAGGCATTCTTTTACCATTTCTTTTTTGGATCGGGATACAGGGATTTTACATCCGTTTTCTAATAGGAGAGAACCTCCATCCTCTTTTAGCCAGCTTTTTACAAAGAGAGGATTTACCAGGTGGGTTTGGTGGGTTCTGATAAAGCCATAAGGTTGAAGAAGCCCGTCATATTCCTTCAGAGGTTTTGATATTAATATTTTGTCACCGTTTTGTAGGAAGAAAAAGGTATAAGTATTTTCCGCTTCACATCTTACAATATCTTTTATAGAAATGTAACGGATCTCCTGTTGTTGAGGCAAGGCGATTTTAGAATTGAGATCTTTTGGATTTTTCAGATGGCTGATTAAAAAATCTAATTGCAGATTATCTTTTTTTTGTTCAATCTTTTTTTGTGCTTTATCCACTGCATTTATGAGTTCGTCAATATCTACGGGCTTTAGTAAATAGTCCAGTGCTGAAAATTTTATTGCCTGAATGCCGTAGTGGTCAAAGGCAGTAACAAAGATCACTTCGAAATTTCTTTCCGGTAAAATCGTTAACAAATCAAACCCTGAATTAGTACCCATTTGAATATCGAGGAAAATCAGATCGGGTGGATATTTTTGTATCTGCACGCAGGCATCCGGAATATCGGTAGCAATGGAAGATACGTGTACCTGTGGGCAGTGTTTATGTAACAGGTTTTTTAGATTTTCATTATTGCCCGGTTCATCATCTATCAGGATTGCGTTCATTTTTATAACCAATTATGTAAAGTAATGATCACTTGGGTTCCGTTACTATCTGAAGAAATATTTAATTCCACTGGTGTTTCTTTATAAACAGTATTAAGTAGTGCTATCCTGCTTTTTGATAACTGAAGCCCCATCCCTTTATAACTCTTTTGGATATCGAAGCCTGAACCATTGTCAATAATTTCCATTTTCAGGTCTTTATTATTTTTTACAAAGTTAATAATAATGGATCCGGATGATTTTAAATTATTGATTCCATGGTTTACACTGTTTTCTATAAACGGTTGTAATAACATGGCAGGGATTTCAGTATTGATGGTATTTATATCTTTATCTATGTTAATAACGTATTGAAAATGAAAACGCAATTGTTCCATCTGTAGATAATCTTCAAGTAACGATTGTTCATCATCAATGCTGATCAGATCTTTTTTTGCATTGTCGAGTACGTTTCTGGTGAGTCTTGCGAATTTCCCCAGGTACCTGTTTGCAGCATCAACCTCATTCTTATTCATCAGGTTTTGAATGCCTGCCAATGCATTGAACATAAAGTGTGGATTGAGTTGGGAATGGATAGCACCCAATTGCCATTTTGCGGCTTCTTTTTGCTGCGATAAGGATACCACATTTCTTTTATTTCTATTTTTGAAATAGAATAATACTAGAGAAAATAAGAGAATGATGGATGCAATTATGAGTAGTAATCCTTTTAGTGAAAAAGAGGTTTTGGTATGCAAAGGCGGCAACACCGAAAATGAATAATGAAAAGCCTCATCTGTAAAAAGTTTTCGGGTGTATCCATTTTTTTGAGGGACTGGTGTGGCTGAGGTTACTAATTCCGGCGTAAAAGTAATTTCATATTTACCAGGTTGATCCCAGTAGGTTTTGTCCAACGTATAGGTGACATTGCACAATCCTAAATCGAGTCTTTCTGTTTTTTGATCAATAGTTCTTTTTAATATTACTTTATACTTATAATGGAGATCATTTCTATTATTTATGAATGTAATGTTGACCAGTGAGTCAGAAAGCCTGAATTTTTTATCATTGAGTGATGTTGTTTCTATGAAATTATTAAATCTGGGTCTACTTAAACTATCCAGAGGAATCGAAAAGACGTTACCAGGAATAGATCTTATACGATATTGAACAAAGGCTTGAGGATTAAATTTTTGAATTTTTCTCCAGTCCGCAACAAAAGCTGATCTGTCGGCGTAATCATTTACATTATATATTTCAATTCTTATAACCTGGTTGGGAGTGTAATCAAATTTTCCAAGATAGGCATAGGATACTTTTCCGTCATTTGTTTTTCTGAAATTTTGAGGAATGGTCCAGGGAATTATTTCTTTTCTGTCATTTAGGATAACATGATAACGGTAATCTTTTGCATTCGATTCATCAACAAAGATGTCTGCAAATTCTACATATAATTTTCCATTGATGATGGAAGAATTGAAACGTTTGTCTCCCCAATACACAGGTTCACCAAAATAAACGGTATCAACGGCGCTTCTTTCATAAGCTGTCGCAATACTGCCGAAGTCAGGGAACTTCCATTTGTGATCATTATAAATAGATGACATACGCTCTTTTTCTTTAATTTCTTTTAGTTCCGCTGGCGTTGCTTTCCTTATATCTACCAATCTGTTACCTATAATTCTTATAAATTGTTTTCCGCCACCGACAAGAGCTGTGTCAGTAACTATTTTTTGGGAAAAAATAGTCTGAACAATGAATAAGTAACAAATAAATAGTAATATCTTTTTCATATGCTATGAATTTTAGGAAATGCTAAATTACTTCATGCCAAATATTGAATGAATTAGAATGTAGTAATTAGCAGAGGAAAATTAGTATTTGTGGAAAATCAGGCAGAATTTGGTTTTGGGAAGAGGGGGATTGCTGTGGACTTTTGGGAATTTAGACGGAAGGAGACCTACATCAAAGTGGGCGATTGCGTGTATCTCTTTATTTTAGTTAGATATAAGACGGTTACTTCTCAGTTCTTCTTTTATTTTCGTCCATATCCATTCCCTGCCTTTTCCACTTTTAAGATTTTTTTCTCTTTCTAAAGCCTCTTGTTTTCTTTCATTGAATTCAGTAAAAATAATTATCTATGGTCTGTAACTTGTTGTCTAACCTTTAGTTCCCGGTTCATTATGAGATTTGAATCTCATAAGTAAATTTGAGGTAAAGCCGATATAAATCTTTTGGAATAAAGAGGAGTATAATAGGTAAACTGTATAAATCAAGAGGAAGAAGAGTGATTTAATACATTTAATTCTTCATTGAAATTGATGTTAACTTGAGTCGTCTTTTGCCCGAGGCGAATGGAGTTTTTTGTATCGGGGAGCGGACTTGAACCGCCGACCTTCGGGTTATGAATCCGATGCTCTAACCAGCTGAGCTACCCCGACATTTTATTTTTAAAGAACTAATTTATATCGGGGAGTGAACTTGAACCTTCGTCCGCCTCTGGCGGAAATGAATCCGATGCTCTAACCAGCTGAGCTACCCCGACATTTTATATTTTAAAGAACTAATTTATATCGGGAAGTGAACTTGAGCCTTCGTCCACCTCAGGCGGATATGAATCCCAAATCCAACTTATTGAGTTGCCCCGACATTTTGGGCGGCGAAGATAATACATTGCAGAAAAATGGCAATGCAAAAAGTAAAAGGAATTATTTTATGACTTTCCTTCCAGGATATACTTCCAATGCTTTTTCCAGACAATCCATTGCATGGTTGATGGCATCCACGTTCAATACATAAGCAAGCCTTACTTCATTTTTCCCTAAGCCTTCTGTGCTGTAAAAACCGGTAGCAGGGGCCAGCATCAGGGTTGCCCCATTATAATTGAAAGATTCAAGGAGCCATTGGCAAAAAACATCTGTATCATCAATGGGCAATGAAGCCATAGCATAAAATGCACCTCCCGGATTAGGGCAAAATACGCCGGGTATATGGTTAAGTCGTTTTACGATGGTATCCCTTCTTAACTGATATTCAGCTTTTGGCTTTTCAAAATAATCAGATGGTAAATCCACTGCTGCTTCCCCTAGAATTTGACCGAAACTTGGAGGACTTAATCTTGCCTGCGCAAATTTCATGGCTGTCTGCAGCACCTCTTTATTATGAGTTACGAAAGCACCAATCCTTGCTCCGCAGGCGCTGTAACGTTTGCTCACCGTATCCATAAGAATTACATGATCCTCCGCACCTTCTAATTGCATAGCGCTGAAATGTTGCCCTTCATAACAAAATTCACGGTACGCCTCATCTGAAAACAAGTATAAATCATGCTTTTTGATAATGGTTTTCAGTACTTCCATTTCTGCACGGCTGTATAAATAGCCGGTGGGGTTATTAGGATTGCAAATGATGATCGCTTTTGTCCTAGAGGTGATGAGCTTCTCAAAATCTTCAATAGGAGGGAGAGCGAAACCTGTTTTAATATTGGAAGTAACCGGAATTACTTTCACTCCGGCTGTAACAGCAAATCCGTTGTAATTAGCATAAAAGGGTTCTGGAATGATCACCTCATCTCCGGCGTCGAGACAACTCATAAATCCAAAAAGAATAGCTTCACTTCCACCGGTGGTAACGATTATTTCATTATGATCTATATGGATATTTACCGAGCGGTAGTACTCTACTAATTTTTTTCTGTAGCTTTCGTTACCGGCACTATGGCTATATTCCAGTATTTTGAAATCTGATTTGCGAACAGCCTCTAATGTTAGAGGAGGTGTTTCTATGTCGGGCTGGCCGATATTCAAATGATAAACGATGGTACCTTTTTTCTTGGCAGCTTCTGCATAAGGTACTAATTTTCTGATAGGAGAGGCAGGCATTACTTTGCCGCGATTACTTACTGATAACATATTGCAAAGATAAGATTGTTAGGGTATGACTTCATTAAAATAAATATTAAGAAGAGCCTTTTATCACTCTACTTTACGATGGAATGTTTGGATATTGGAGAAACAGTAACCCAAACTAAATTAATAAGAACAAGTTCATTATTTATTCTTTTTTCTGACGTTATTCATCAGGTTGAAGTAAACCCGTTTAGCAAATAAAGAACTGAATATATTTTTTGCTCTGCTATATTGCTAAACCGCCTCCTATGTACAGGTAAATCTGTTTTAGTTTTCAACTGGTTCCACCTTATATCCTTGCTTTCTTAATTGTTGGATTAATCCATCTTTATAAAATAAATGTCTGATGCCTACTGCCACAAAGCAGCTATTGGTATCAAATTGGTTTAAAATTTTTTTCATCCATTTATTGTTCCTCTCATTCAATAAAGAATTTAAAAGTTTCATTTTTTTATTTAAAGAATAATTTAAATTCTTATTTCGATAATCAAACAAAAACTTAGCAATCGGATTATCTGTGCTTTTTTCTAAGAGGTAACTGACGTAAGTCGCATCAGCTATAATAGTATTTTTTAATGATAAGGCTTTATCTTTTTCGGAAGATATCTTAATTTCTTTAAGCTGGTTTTCATCCAGTCCTATAACCCTTAATTTATTGGCTATACCGATATTTGTAATTCTTGTATCCATAGATTCGTAAGAGGTTCTGTTGAGTGTATCACAAACTCCTTGATAATACATATATTGGAGAATGAACATTAGTTGCACCGGATCTACTCCATACACATTTTCATCTACCCATTCACTTTTAGCAAATTTTTCAAAAGCATCGAATTGCTTATTGGTTAAGTTGGATTTCCATCTTTCCTTATCCCATATCTCAAATTTTACTGAATCATTTTTTGAGGTAGTTTCAACAGAATCAGTTTTTTTTTCAGGAATATATGATTCAACAAATAAAATTTTGCTTTTCTTCAGGCAATCATTAGCAATAGACAGAGAGTCAAAAAAGTCAGGATTAACCTGATGAAATGTTCCAAACAAATAGGAGACATGTGAATTTCCTTTTTGAGTAACCTTCCAAAGTAATGTTTTAGGATTGTTTTGTGCATAAACACTGTAAGAGATAAAACAGAGTATAATTACAAGAGTCTTTTTTATGTTCATGTTTTCTCGGGTTAGTTCTGACAAACTTACAAAGAACAAACTAATTTTTGTAGATGGGTTAATGAAGTACCATTGTTCTTTTCCATTATTTTGAAAAAAGAAAAGCCTGAATGCTATATTATGCATTTCAGGCTTATTTTGTAGCACGTACGGGATTGGCTGCCTGACTGCGTCACACAGGCAGGGAACCCGTGATTCCACCGTGAGAATCCAGGTGTTTTTTGAGCCATATTTTACCTGCATTTGATTTGAGATATTTTTCTCTAATTCTGGCTGTTGCCCAATCGGGGTGTTGTTCTGTATAAATTATTTTCCAAGGAAGATGTCCTTTTGTATATCTGTTTTTACCGGTATTGTGCTCTTGTAATCTTTTAATAGCATCTATGGCCATTCCTACATAAGAGGCATTATCTTTTA
>JBDTGA010000118.1:0-5979 GCA_039937655.1 Ginsengibacter sp. | reverse complement strand
CAAAGATTTGGGATCTTTTTTTTAATTCTTTTTATAACACGAACCAAACTATCAATAGGTATCAGGAACTGATTTCTTTCAAGTTTATGATACTCCTTGACATATTCAGCAAGCCCTAATTAGTGGGAGCATCCACAAAGAGGGAATATAATCCGCGCCAGATGATAACTTCTTCCTCACTTTATTTTCTGTAAATATTTTATCCAGTTACCGAAATTAATCTTTCGCTTTTGTTCATTGCCAAAAAATGGTGTTAACTCTTTATCTAACCATTTTTCAATCTCTTCATAATCTGAAATTCTATTTTCTACAGCTGCTGTTATATTACTTTGTGTGGTAAAATATAAGATCAATTGTTCTTTGGTAAATTCAACTTCGTTTTTAAACTTTTCTTCATTGACGAACATAAAGCCTTTACCTCTCAGGTTTTCAGGGGTCCATGCATAGCTGTTATTTCTTTTTGGTGATGGATATTTTTTTAAATACACATTCGGAAACCAATTGGTGAAATTCTCCACTCCGGGCATTTCAGATATAAAATGATTTTCGTAAAGCACAAGCCATGATTTGCTTTTTAAAACCCGGTTTGCTTCCTGTAAAAAATCATCAATATTAAACCAATGTACTCCGGAAGAAACAGTGATGATATCAAAATAATTATTTTCAAATGGCAAGTTTTCTGCTGAAGCCTTTAAATATTTTATCGTTTGTGGATTTAAAACCAATTTCAGCATCTCTTCTGAAATATCTGTTCCAAAAACATTTTCAGCAATTTCTACAAGAGCGGTGGTGGAAAGTCCTGTTCCGCAGGCCACATCTAAGGCATTCTCGAGTTTGTTATCAAACTTTATAAATCCCTTTATATGCTGTATGGTATTGGGGTGAAAAAAAGGTCTCCCTTTCGCATATCGTTCTGCTGTATTTTTCGGACTAAAGTAATTCATTCTCAGTTTAATGATTTCGTCTGTAAATGTTAAAACCAAAGTTAGGATTGTAATATCAAAAGACCATTAACTACGGTATCTGAATTTTTAGGTACAACTATTTTCGTAGTTCCCGGCACATAAAATTAATCACATAGAGGAAGGCCAGAGGACCACAGAGTGTCACAGAGAGAAAACCTCCGTGATACTCCGTGTCATAAAAAATAATTACACATAAAAAACCAGGAGTTTTACTCTTTTAATAATCCATTTATCATCATTGATATTTTTTCTAAACCACCTTCATTATTTCCTAAAGAGATATACCGGATAATTCCCTTTTTTCCAATTATAAAGTTTTTACGAATGCTACCTTTTGCGTAGTTTTTTCAAATGGATTCAGATGGGTCAATACCCATATTAAAACTAATGCCATCTTTCTTTAGGGTTATCATTTTCTCCTTTACCTTTTCTTCCGTTTCATCTCTTCATATTGCCAGCAACATAAACTTACTATCTTTAAACAGACTAATAATCTTAAAAGGAGAGTTGTAAAATTCAATAATACACGAATAAATCAAGTTGGCTTTTATATTAATAAATTTGTATAAACAAGCGGGTCTTGTTAACGAATGACCGGTATCTGCAAACACATATTTACTACTTATCTTACAAAAAATAATGAAAGCAATTATAATAACAAAACCAGGGGAGCCGGGTGTTTTACAACCGGAAGAAAGACCCATCCCTGTGCCCGCAGAAAATGAGGTACTCATAAAGGTAAAAGCTGCCGGCATTAACCGTCCGGATATTGCCCAACGTCAGGGCCGTTATCCGGCTCCACCCGGGGCTCCTGCGGATATTCCGGGATTAGAGGTTTCGGGAATCATTGAAGAGTGCGGCAAAGGTTTAACCCGCTGGAAGAAAGGAGACGAAGTATGTGCCTTACTTTCGGGCGGTGGTTATGCCGAATATGTCTCTGTACCCGGAGGGCAATGCCTTCCCGTTCCTAAAGGATTCAGTTTTGTAGAAGCAGCCTCTTTACCTGAAACAGTATTCACTGTCTGGCATAATGTCTTTCAAAGAGGAGCATTGAAATCGGGAGAGAACTTCTTAATTCATGGAGGAAGTAGTGGGATTGGCGTCACCGCTATTCAATTAGCAAAAGCAATAGGTGCCACCGTTTTCACCACAGCAGGTACGGAAGACAAGGTCAACGCCTGTATAGCTTTAGGAGCAGATAAAGCCATCAATTACAATAAAGATGATTTTGAAAAAATATTGGAATCTGAAGGGGTTGACGTGATTCTGGATATGATTGGTGGAGATTACGTTCCAAAAAATATTCGATTATTACGCCCTGATGGAAGAATGGTTTTTATCAATGCCATGAAAGGTGGTGAGATGGATTTAAATATCAGAGACATCATGAAAAAGCGTCTGATCATTACCGGTAGTACCCTTCGTAACAGGGACATTACTTTTAAATCTGCTCTGGCAAAGGAAATTGAAAAGCATGTTTGGCCAATTATAGAGCAAGGGAAATTTAAACCCATTATCTATAAAACGTTCCCTTTGGAGGAGGCTGATAAAGCACACAAATTAATGGAGAGCAGTTCACATATCGGAAAGATCGTATTGATAAATTAGAAAACAGATTACGGAAAGTATGTTTCCCCCTGCAATCAAGTAGGTGGGTGGGCGGATGGGATGCACTGAACCAGAAGATAATGAAACATTGGAACAGATTCAGGCTCCCAATCCGTTATCTGTTGGCGCTTCAAATCCTAATGAGTAAATTAGCTGAACGATAGCCAATCTTTTCCGGCTACAAACAACTATCCATTTTATATGAAACATACTTCTTCAACTGCTATTAACTCTTTAAAAAAAATAGTCAACTTTTTTGATAAGGAATCAATCCAAAAAAAAACAGCCTTGCTTACCGCATTACGTGATATGCAATTACCGGGAGGTAAACAATTGCTTCATTATTACGACCTGCTGATTTTTTTGTGTGCCTATCCCGCCAATCGTACATCAAAAACGCTTGCTGAAATGGAGTTGAAACGTATTGCAGCATTTGCGGGAAAACATAAAAATTCAAAAAAAATACTTTTGGAAAATGAGGGGCTGCCCTTTGCCAATACCATCACCCGTTTTTCTCCGGATTTTTTGGGATGGCTTTTGCAACATACAGATTTACGGGTAGGCTTTGACTCGTTTTATAGCCCTACCCTTTCACTCAACGATATTCTAAATATTACTTTGCCTGCAGTATTAAAATCAAACACAACAGCGGGATTACAAAATGAAGATTTGCTTGAACTTCTGAACATACAACCTGATCAGTATGCTCCCTTTCTGCTTGGACAGTTGAAGGAGCTGGATGACCGGCCGTTATTAAAAGAACTTTTTATGGAAAGGATGGATCTGTATGTAAAATTAATTCCTAAAAACAGACAGTTTTCCCGGGCTTTTAACCGCATGCCTGTTAAGCAACCCTATTACCATCATGATCTCTTAAAGAAATTGAATTCCGAACAGATATTCAATGAACCGCTGTCAACAGTACGGATACCACCCCCTACTGAAAGGGAACAACTTTATAAAGTAATTAAAAATGCTATGGCCTTAACGGTGAGAGAAATTGATCCCGCCACATTTTTACAGGTTGAAACGATGCGCCTTTATAATTTAGAAAGAGGATTATCCCTGGCAGTTTACTCCATGATTCCGCAAAACCAATTACCATTAGAAACTTATTTTGGTTTCACTTTTTTAAAAAACGGAGTCCCCGTCTCTTATGGGGGCGTATGGATATTTGGGACAATGGCAAAAATTGGCTTAAACATTTTTGATCCATTCCGGGGTGGAGAATCAGGTTACCTTCTCTGTCAGTTATTAAGGGTTTGTAAACAAGATTTTGGCATTAATTATTTTGAAATAGAACCTTCACAGTTTGGATTGGATAACCCGGATGGAATCAATAGTGGCGCCTTTTGGTTTTATTACAAATATGGATTTAAACCGGTGGATCATGAATTAAAAGCATTGGCAGAAAATGAACATCATAAAATAAAGACAAGGAAAAATTATCGCAGTACTGCCAAAACCCTACTCCGGTTTACAGAAAGTAATATTGGAGTTTTGCTTGGTGGGAAAATGCCGCTGAATGTTATAGAAATAACCACCAAAATTTTATCAGTCATAAATAAATCCCGGCAAAATAATTATCGCATAGCCAAAGAGGAAGCCATCAGTAAGTTCTGTAAAAAAGTACAAATTGATATTACCAACTTAACTGCTGTTGAAAAAAATACTTTAGAGGAGATAGCTTTATGGGCCTATGCCATGGATGTTCGAAAAGACGGCCAACTGCAGTTGATGAAAAAAATGGTTTTTGAAAAAACAAAAGATGATTATGCGTATCAGCAATTACTACTTGATTTTTTCAAGGTATAAACTACCCTTCATTTTTCACCCGATAGCTATCTGGCCGAAAGGTGTTCCAATCCACGCCAATCCTGAAAGTTTGATAAATACGGCCCGTCTTTAAACTGCCGCCATAATGGTTGGTGGCAGAATGAAAGATTCCGGAAGGATAGGCTACCACGCGGTTAAACCGGTATCCGATCCTGTCTATTTCAATCCATTTGCTGCGGTCCTGGCTTTCATATTCCAGTTGATTCCTGAGGTCCGAAAATTTAATTTTTAATCTGCGTGCATCTGCCGGAGTTACCGGGTCAGTAAGTCCGGTTTGTTTATGCATCCACAATGATGTCCCGCAATTTAGCGGTATGCCGGGTGTAAGATAAATCACCATCGTAATATCATTGTAGGGTTCATCTGAGTGAACGCCGGGCAATTCCCTTTTTTTACCTTTTGACAATCCCTGGTAAAAAACACCATTCTCTTCCAGTGGGTCAGTATCCCAACGGGTAATTTTTATACCGAGCAATTTTTCTAATTTTGTCTTTATCCCTTTTGGATGATATACCATTGTACTCCGGAAACCCGTTACATGTTCGGGTTCATAAAAATTGGATTGCAATGCCGTTTTATATACCTCTTCAGGATGATCATAAAAATTATCTTTTACAATAAGAAAGCGGGGGTATAATAATTTTTCCATTTTGTATTTATTAAGTCTTATCGGGTTAGCAATGTAATTTAGACTAAAACAGTTTTCAAAATTATGATCCTGGTCAGTAGTTGTGGTTACATTGGTTATTGCGCCATGGGTACAAAGCGTTATAGTAATTATGATCTAAGATTCAATTCAATCAACCTATTTATTGTTATTATAGAATTTACATTTGCGGCTTACAAAGTAAAAGTAGGAAATAGTCCCTATTGAATAGTAAACTTAATGCACCAAGCTCTCGCCAACCTGGTATTATTCCGTTCTTTTCTCCTTGTTGTTATTTCTCCATTTTATTTTAACAGCCGACATAATTTGAAGCTCAAGTCTGGTTTCTGAAATAACTTTAAAATTATTTTTCTTATAAAACTCAATTGGTGATTTATAAAAGCTTCTATCTGTTTTTATGTCAAGATTATGGTCAATTACCCAACCATTTAATTCCTTCTCACTCTTTTTCAATTCATTAAGCATTCTTGTTCCTACTCCTTTCCCGTGAAGTTTTTCAGGAATAATTATGGCAAACCACCTTTCTTTTTCTCTTGTAAAAATTATTGCCCAGCCTTCAAGTCTTCCCCTTTCGTTCATCAGTAAATAATGTGTTTGTTCCCTTAGATTTTCTAAATACTTTTCAAGATCTTCAACCGTCTGATAAGAAAGTTTTTCCGGATACTCATGGTTCCACAAATCAAAAAGCTGTCTTTTTTGTTCTTGGTTTAATTCTGTTTGTTTAATGATTTTCATTGGAATCCTGTTTCTGTCAACGGGTTCTGTTTTGGTTTCGATCTGGCGCAAATATGCAGCAGTGCTTTTGTGGTGGGCGTATCTGTGACTAAGAAAGGATTATACAAATAAAGTGCCTATCCTCATAATTTCTAAAAATCCTTTGCCTCCAAAGTAATCAATAACACT
>JBDTGA010000117.1:0-12824 GCA_039937655.1 Ginsengibacter sp. | reverse complement strand
TCATGCAGTTTTATGCACAAAAAAAGGATAGTATTGAAACCGTTTTCATTACTATCCTCACAAATTAAGTACTATCATGGATTACAGCCAAATTTTTGCACCATTTTTGACCACATTGTCCATTTTTCAGGAATTAATTCTTCACCGAAGCAGAAGTAGTAGCACCTAACTTTTTTGCCACTTCCATAATTTTCACAATATCACCCCAACTTACGAGGGAGTCAGCATTGATTACTACTGCGGGTTTTACAAGGCTATCTGCAACCGGAAGCCGGGATCTTAAAATAGGTTCCAGGGAATCAAACGGAATCTTATCCTGCCCGATATAGATATCTTTATTTTTATCAATACTCACTATTACACTTTGTTTAGCCTTGGCCTCACTCGTAGCACGTGGATTATTCATTTTAATTACATTCGGGTTGGCCATGGTAGAAATGATCAGAAAGAAGAACATAAGAATGAACAGAATATCGTTCAACGGGCCGGTATCCAGTTCAGTATCATCGCTTTTAAATCTTCTTCTAATGCTCATGAGTATATGAGTTATAATTAATTGGTTACCAGTAATAAGGTCTGAATTATTGCAGTAATCCACATTTCAATTTTCAATTACCAACTTACCTTGTAGGTTCCTGCAAAACATCTACAAATTCTGCACTCGCAATTTCCATTTTATTTTCAATCCTGGTTATTTGTGCAGCAAGATAACTATGGCCAATATACGCTAATATGCCTATAATTAACCCTGTAGCGGAAGTGATCATTTTTATATAAATACCATCGGCAATAGTATTAGGCGTGTATTCTGTACTTGCGGCTATTCCTTTGAACAATGCTAACATCCCGACGATAGTCCCAAGAAAACCAAACAAAGGCGCAATACGGGCCACAATAGAAATGATAGAAAGATTCTTTTCCAATTTATACAATTCGAGAGCGCCTACATTATCCATACTTTTTTCAATCGCATCAATCGGCTTCCCGATTCTTTGAATCCCCTTATCAATAATTCTCGCCACGGGATTATCATTATTCTTTGAAAAACTTCTTGCCGCCGAAACATTCCCGCTGATAATATGATCTCGAATAATGCGCATAAAATTATCATCTATCTTAGACGCCTTATTGATGGCAATCATCCTTTCAAAAAAGAAATAGAGCGCACCAACAAAAAGAACACCAAGAGGTAGCATGATAACCCCACCACTTACAAGGGTTTCCCACAAGCTCTGAGTTTTGGGTACAGCATGAGTGATTGCGCTTGAATCAATCTGCAGAAAAAATAAATCCATTGAAATTGGTTTAGGAACAAATGTAAAAAGGTTTTTCAAAATTGTAAGATGAATAAAAGAGAATCGAAAACTTTAACGCAAATGTTAAAGTCCTCCTTCCCGATGTACTTTTTCTATTGAGAAGGCTGGGAGGCACACACTCCAATATTCGCAGGGGTCCTCAAAGGGATTAGAATACCGTACACGGCTTCCTTTTTTCACCAATATACTCTGGCCGGCTTCTACGGTAATTTTCTCACCATCCACTTCAAACATTTTTTTGCCCCGGCTCACCAAAGTATATTCATCAAACTCCGGATTCTGAAATGGCTCACTCCATCCCGATGGCGCTACCATGTGTGCAATACTTAGATTTTCATTTTGAGTAGTAGCATTTCCAAAATGCTCCTCAATTAATTTCCCATCCGTAGTAGGGACGATAAAAGGTTTGTCTTGTTTAAAAAATGGCATTTGGTCTTATATTAAAAACTCATTGATATATTGCGATGGATGATAAACAGGAATTGATGATTTTTTTAAATCGAAGAAATTTTTAGTAATTATAATATTCACATCAGAATCTATAGCAGAATAATATTGCAAGGCATCTTCCAAATCCATAAAATCAGATTTCATCACTTTGTCTATTATGATACTATCTTCCCTGGTAAAAATGAAACCGGAAAAAACCTTTCTTGAAGCCTGATTCAATTTTTGGACATTCTTTATTTTCTTGTTCAAAAAAAAACAGGTATTTGCAAAAGAAGTAGGAGAACAATAAAATTGACTTTTATTCCTTAGAAAATGATCAAAAAGGAAAAGAGTCTCTTCATAAAGTTCATTTCCGGCATTGACTAAGTCAATTAAAATACTAGCATCAAAAAATATTCTTTTTGTCATTCGTCAATATTATAAATCGACCTGATATCCTCATTTTTGCCGGTATTAACCATACCTCCAAATTCCTTTACCCAGGGATGTAACTTTTCGTTAGAAAATTGCATGTCAATACGTTTTAAGAGAGCAAAGTAATCATCAACCATCTTTGACATACTCTTGCCCTTTTCCTTTGCAATTTTCTTTGCAAATTTCAAATTATCATGGTTTAAGAGTAATGTTACTTTCTTCGTCATAAAAAAATAATTTAGTCGTACGAATATATAAAATTATACGACTAATATAAAGGCTCAAAGCTAACTCTTCTCTTCCCAAATCATGCTCAAATGCACCACTGTTTCCGCTGCTTTTGCCATATCATTTACACCTATCCATTCTTGTTTGGAATGGATTCCCTGCATACCAGTAAAAAGATTCGGGCAGGGTAATCCCATATAACTTAAACGACTGCCATCTGTTCCACCGCGAATACTTTCTGTAGTAACCTCAAGACCTGCACGCATAATGGCTTCACCAGCATATTGTGCAACCTGTGGATATTTATTGAGAACTTTTTTCATATTGCGGTATTGCTCATGAATCGTAAATTCTATGGTAGCTCCCTTATAATGATTCACAACCTCCTCTGCAATTTTTTTCAATCTTTCTCCATGCTCCCTTAACTTGTCATCATCAAAATCACGAACGATAAATTCGAGAACCGATCTTTCTGCAATCCCCTCAAAACGGGTGGGATGAACAAAACCTTCTTTTTTTTCTGTTGCCTCAGGTGCCCACTCATTGGTAGGGAGGGCGTGTAAAATTTCAGCGCCAACCTTCAAAGCATTTACTAATTTGTTTTTTGCATAACCGGGATGTGCTATTACACCATTGATTATAATTCTTGCTGCATCGGCACTGAAGGTTTCATCTTCGAGGCTTCCTGCTTCACCGCCATCCAACGTGTAGCCAAACTGTGCGCCCAATCTTTTCATATCAAGTTTGGCAGTTCCTTCACCAATTTCCTCATCAGGAGTAAATAATATTTTTATCTCCCCATGTTTTATTTCAGGATGATTAACTAAATATTCTACTGCCTGCATGATAGCCGCTACACCACTTTTATCATCTGCCCCCAACAAGGTCCTTCCGCTTGCGGTAATTACACCGCTGCCGACATGTGCTTTGAGATATGGATGATTGGTAATTGATATAACCTGCGCTTTATCATCCGGTAATACAATATCTCCTCCATCATAATTTTTGTGAAGAATAGGTTTTACGCCGGTTCCGCTACAATCCGGCGCAGTATCCACATGGCTGCAAAAGCAAATTACGGGCACATTTTTTTTATCCGAATTAGATGGAACCGTTGCATACACATATCCATAATCATCCATTTCAGCATCAGTAATCCCAATCTGTGTCAATTCTTCTGCAAGAATTTTACTTAAATCCTTTTGTTTTTCGGTTGAGGGATGTCGGCCACTTTGCGGGTCGCTTTGAGTATCTATCTGAACGTAACGCATGAAACGATTAGCTACAGAGTCTTTATTTATTTCAATCATTGGTGGATTGTTTTATTGTTATCCGACACACAAAGTAAGAAAGAATATCTGAAAATTCTTTCATTAAGCCCCTCTTCCGGAGGGATCCGGGGAGGCCATCAATTTCTCCAGCACAAAATATACAATCGGGCAAAAAGTAGAATTCTTTAAAGTAATTGCGGGCCTTTTCAATAAAACATCTTCATCCGTATAAGGAAAACGATGACAATCTCCGGGTCGCTGATCATAAATATTACAATAATTATCTTCTCCCAAAAATGGACAGGGGGAACTTTTGGTTACATAATCGCCGTCTTCATCGAGGCGTAAATACGTTTCAATAAAAGCACCTTCCTTCATTTTCAAATGCCTGGAAATACGCTTGATATCAGGAGTCTTGAACCGTGGAGAAAAATTTCGGCAACAATTGGCACATTCCAGGCAATTAATTTTCTCAAAGGCTTCTTCGTGCAAATCAGGCAATTGCTTCAATACTTTATTCTTATCTGCCCGTTTCAAAAAGTGGGCGTATTTCTTTTGATGTTCGTCTGATTTTTTTTCCCAATTATGTAAAATGTCTTCCTTCATTTGGTAAAGATACATTTTGGGCGAAACTTGTTAATTTTCCCGATATTTTTTTATCCTTTTGCATCGTAACTTTGCGCCTCATTATTACATATTAAAAAAATCTCTCCCGAAGGCTACCGGGATTGTATGTTTACGATTGAATTTAAAAAGCAATAAAAAATATGAACCTTTTCGAAAAACAATCTGCTGAATTTGCTTCCAGGCACATAGGCCCTGATGAAACCGAAACCAAGGAAATGCTTGCTGTCATTGGTGTTAGTACATTAGATGAACTCATTGATAAAACAGTTCCAAAAGGCATAAGATTACCTGAAAATTCTCAAATTTCCCCACTTGAAGGGGTCGGAGATGCCCTTAGTGAATTTGAATACCTTACCAAACTAAAAACTATTGCCAACAAAAACAAAGTTTTTAAATCCTACATCGGACAGGGATATTATGATACCATCACACCGTCTGTCATCTTGCGCAATCTTTTCGAAAATCCGGGATGGTACACTCAATATACTCCCTACCAGGCAGAAATTGCGCAGGGACGTCTGGAAAGTCTGTTGAATTTTCAAACAATGGTAAGCGATCTGACTGCTTTGCCGATTGCCAATGCAAGTTTGCTTGATGAAGGAACCGCTGCCGCCGAAGCTATGGCGATGCTTTTTAACCATAAAAATAAAAATACCGACCATATTACATCGGCTAAATTTTTTATTGATGAGAAAATATTTCAGCAGACAAAAAATATTTTAATTACCCGGGCAAAACCGGTAGGAATTGAACCCGTTTTTGGGGATTTTAAAACTGTGCAACTCGATGAAACTTACTTTGGAGTAATCGTTCAATATCCCAATAGTGAAGGAAGTATTGAAGACCACAAACTTTTTATTGAAAGTGCTCATCATGTAAATGCACAGGTGATCATGGCTACCGACCTATTGGCGCTTACATTATTAACACCTCCCGGCGAATTGGGTGCCGACGTGGCCATTGGCTCTTCACAACGCTTTGGTGTACCGATGGGATTCGGCGGACCACATGCCGCCTTTTTTTCTACCAAAGATGAATTCAAAAGAAACATTCCCGGAAGAATTATTGGCGTGAGTGTAGATGCTCAAAACAACCGTGCACTTCGCATGGCTTTGCAAACAAGAGAGCAACATATCCGCCGTGAAAAAGCCACTTCCAATATTTGCACTGCGCAGGCTTTACTGGCAAACATGGCTGCGATGTATGCTGTGTATCATGGCCCCGAAGGTTTAAAAGATATTGCCAGAAGAATTACATTACTGACTCAAGCTCTTACTGAACATTTGGTAGAAAGTGGTTATGAATTAATGAATAAAGGTTATTTTGATACGGTTACTTTCAAAGTAAATAATCCCGAAAAAATAAAAAATATCTCACAGAAGCATGAAATGAATTTTCATTTCCCTTCGGAGAATTCAGTTACCATTTCTTTGGATGAAACCACCACACTATCTGATGTACTCGATATTTTAAGTGTGTTCAATGCGGCAAACGGTGTAGATACTTCTGCTATTACTTTTGATAATAAAATTAATTTAAAAAATATTCCCGCTCCTTTACAAAGAAATTCTACCTTTTTATTGCATCCCGTTTTTAATAAATACCATAGCGAAACAGAAATGATGCGCTATTTAAAATTGTTAGAAAATAAAGATTTATCGCTTGCTCATTCAATGATCGCATTGGGCTCATGCACCATGAAATTAAATGCCGCCACAGAACTAATTCCGGTAAGCTGGTCACATTTCAGTAGAATTCATCCTTTCGCCCCTTCCACACAAACGGAAGGTTATGATTATATTATCAAAGACCTTGAAAGGTTATTATGTACCATCACAGGTTTTCATGCTTGTAGTCTTCAGCCTAACAGCGGCGCACAGGGTGAGTTTTCGGGATTACTTTCTATAAAAAGATATCATGAAAGCAAAAATGAATTGCACCGCAATGTAATTTTGATTCCTATTTCTGCACACGGGACCAATCCCGCTTCCGCAGTAATGGCGGGCTTTAAAGTCGTTGTAACTAAATGCGATGAGGAAGGAAATATAGACCTCGTTGATCTAAAATTGCAGGCAGAGAAAAACAAAGATGCTCTTGCAGGATTGATGGTTACTTATCCTTCTACACATGGCGTTTTTGAAGAAGGCATTGTAGAAATGTGTAAGATCACTCATGATAATGGTGGTCTGGTTTATATGGATGGTGCCAATATGAATGCACAGGTTGGATTTACATCGCCGGGATTTATTGGTGCCGATGTGTGCCATTTGAATCTGCATAAAACCTTTGCCATACCACATGGCGGTGGTGGGCCGGGCATGGGGCCTATTTGCGTGAATGAAAAATTAGCACCTTTCTTACCGGGGGAAAATAATGAAGGAAGTGTGAGTGCGGCACAGTACGGCTCTGCAAGTATATTATTAATCAGCTATGCTTATATAAAAATGCTGGGAGCAAACGGATTAAAAAAAGCAACACAATACGCTATCCTAAATGCGAACTATATGAAAGCAAAATTGAAGGATAATTTTAAAATATTATTTACCGGAAAAGAAGGCACCTGTGCTCATGAATTTATTGTTGACCTGCGCCCTTTCAAAACAAGCGCCGGTATTGAAGCCGAAGACGTAGCAAAAAGATTAATGGATTATAATTTTCATGCGCCTACATTGAGTTTCCCTGTGGCCGGAACTATTATGATAGAACCGACAGAAAGTGAAAACAAAGCTGAACTTGACCGGTTTTGTGAAGCGCTCATCTCCATTTATAAAGAAATAAAAAGTATAGAAAACGGCGAAGCCGATACAAAAGATAATGTGCTCAAAAATGCACCACACACTTTATCTGTAATTACCGAAGATGACTGGAAACATGCCTACTCCCGGAGCAAAGCTGCATTTCCACTGTCTTATCTGAAAGAAAATAAATTTTGGCCTGCAGTGAGCCGAGTGAATAATACGTATGGTGATAGGAATTTGGTTTGTACTTGTGAGCCAGTGGAGAGTTATGTGGAGGTTTAAAATAAAGTAACCATATTTTCACTAATGAAAGATGTAATTGATACTTTTTGCCAAATAAATATTACATCTTATCCCTTTTGTTCCACCTCAAAGGCGTATTGTAACATTTGAATGCAGCTTAATACAGGCCCCACTTCTTCTGACACTGGTGAATTATTTTTTTCAATCAGTTTGAGTTTAAATTGATCACTTTCCACCTCTACAATTTTATATACTGCAAGATGTCCATCGCTATTTTCTCTTACTTTGGAATTAATAGTTAATTGTTTGCCACAATTGGTGATAAGTGCCCACATGTTTTAAATATTATAAGCATTAAAGATTTTGTTTCACACTTGTCACAAGGTAAATAATTATGCTTTAGTAAATAAAATAGAAATTTATTACTCTAAGAGCTTCGATAGAGAGATCCGTCTCTTATGTTCCGCTGGTAGCCATTGTGATTAAGGTGCAGCTAAAAAATCAGTAAATTATGAAATGAATTCAAAATAAGGATCAAACTTAACTTGTTGATGCGTGTTTTACCTCCTTTTTGAAAAGGAAATCCTTGTACTTTTGCCAAATGATACAAATAAAAAACGATCATCTTGTAGTTACGATAAGTGAGAAGGGCGCTGAGTTGCAAAGCATCCAATTAAATGCGCTTGAATATTTATGGCAGGCTGATTCAAATTATTGGGGCAAACATGCACCTGTGTTATTTCCTATAATAGGTGAATTGAAAGATGGTAAATATATTTTTGATGACAAAGAATATCATTTGTCACGCCATGGCTTTGCAAGAGATAAAACATTTGAAGCAAAACAGACTGCCGACACCTCTGCAATTTTCACCTTGCATAGTAGTGCCGATACACTTGCAGTATATCCGTTCCAATTTGTTTTTCAGATTCAATATGAGATCAAAGAGCACACCCTTTATTGCAGCTACATTGTACAGAATGTCAATGAGGGAGATATGTACTTTTCTGTTGGCGGCCACCCTGCCTTCAATGTACCCTTGAATGATAAACTGCACTACGAAGATTATACACTGTCCTTCAACAACGATACTACTTTACAGTGCTTTCTCCTGGATCATGGCTTGACAAATGACAGGACTGAGACCATAGCGCTTGATGATAAAAAATTGCCTCTCCAATCTTCCTTATTTTATAATGATGCCATAGTTTTGAAACACACCAGCAGTGATCAAATAAAATTGTACTCTGATAAAGATCCACACGGCCTGACTTTTACTTTTAAAGACTTTCCCTATTTCGGAATATGGGCTGCTAAAGATGCCCCATTTGTTTGTCTGGAACCGTGGTGTGGCATAGCAGATAATATTCATCACGATTATCAATTGACAAATAAAGAAGGCATCAACAAACTGGCTGCAGGAGCCTCCTGGAAAAGGACATGGTGCGTGGAATTATTTTAAACCTTAGATTAACTTCAATGGCACCACTTCATTCTCGAATTGGACTTCATAGAGGTTACATTCACATCATTCATTAAAGGAGGATTACTCCCTCGGATTAATAGATTCCGTTTTGAGGATTATGTCGTAAAAAAAATCTGAATCGGATATGACAATATCATTATGAAAAAAAATCAAAATCGCAGTACTAAGAATTATTGCCTATCCACAAACACAATCTGATCTTCTCTTAACAATGGCAAGCCTCTAAATCGCAACATTACATTAGCTACCGTTGCTACATCTTTCTCACAATAAACAGCAATGCGTTTGAGATCTTTTTCTTTCCAATACACATGGCCTACCTGGCTGCCGTCAATATCATCTTTAGGCGAAGGAACACCCAGAACAGCGGCAAGCAATTTCAAAGAAGTATAATTCTTGTAATCGCCGAAACGCCAAAGGTGCAGAGTATCCAGCACCGGTGTCTCCCACGGTTTCATATTCTGGAAATCAATATAAGAAGGGATAGGAATGTTATTGATCAACATTCTCCGGCACAAAAACGGCACATCAAACTCTTTGATATTGTGCCCGGTAAAAATCCATGAATGATTGTTGACGTGCAATTGTTTCAGCGTGGTAACAAACTGGTTCAATATGTCCTTTTCATTTTCAGAATACAGAGACTTTATCCTCAATTGCCATTCGATGGATTCTGGATCACTATTATCCTTTTTAAAATAGCCGAAACTAATGCAAGCTACTTTGGCAAATTCAGCGAGAATAGCGGCACGCATAGGATAATATTCCTCAGCGGTAGTGTCGGGTGGAAGGCTCTTGCTTATTTTCTCTGCCCATAATTCCTGCCACTCCTCATCCAATAAATGAAAATCTTCTTTTTCAGAGACAGTTTCAATATCTATTAAGAATAAGTTATCGAGGGCATTTTGCTGCATAAATATCTTCGTTTTATAAATGAATGTACAAAAAAATTCAACCAGTTAAATAGGAATCTTTGACCATTCGGATCAATCTCTATCTTACCTATGAAAGAGCTATCAGTGATTCGTCTCGGTGTTTTGTCCGTAAGGAAATATCTTTGGTTTCTATAGATGAATTTCAAATGAAAACGAAGAAGAAACCCGGAATGTATCTTTTTTGTTTATACCCTGACAAATGTTACATTCGGTAAACTCCATAAAATACAAAATGGTAATCAATAAAGTACATCCCAAAAAGATTGTAACCGCCGGAAAAAATATAAAAGATGCGAAAAAAGTTTTCATAATGATCCATGGCCGTGGTGGTAGTGCGGAAGATATTCTCTCACTTGCCACCCATTTTCCAGGAAATGATTTCGCGTTACTTGCGCCACAGGCAAATAATAACAGTTGGTACCCTTATTCTTTTATGGCACCTCCATCCAACAATGAGCCATGGCTGTCTGCCGCATTGTCAACACTAAAAGAAATACTGGATGATGTAATTGCAGAAGGTATCAGCAAAGAGAATATTTACTTCCTCGGCTTCTCACAGGGAGCCTGCTTAACGCTTGAATTTGTAACAAGGAACGCATCAAAATTCGGAGGATCAATTGCCTTTACGGGTGGATTAATAGGAGATAAAATTTACTCTGAGAATTATAAAGGAGATTTTAAAAACACTCCCATATTCATAGGTAGCAGCAACCCCGATCCGCATGTGCCACTCCAAAGAGTACAGGCGACCACCAATATTCTAAGAGCAATGAATGCAGAGGTTACTGAAAAGATCTACGAAAATATGGGGCATACCATTACACAAGATGAAATAAGATGGGCCCACAAATCGGTATTCCATGTATAAATAATTCCACGCCTGAAGATGAAAAAACATAAAAAGCAGTACAGAAATACCTTTATTCTCAGTAAAAAAGAACTTATATTCTTAAAAAGATAACAAATAAAAAATGTCTTTAAAAACTTACAGCCTACCCCAAAGGTGTTTTGTAAATTTCAAAAGACATTATTCCCCAGGTACTTTCCCGCTTATTCTGTTTTGAGAACCACCTGAGAACCGGGGTACGATACATTGCCATTATCCTCCGCGGTAATAAATATCTCAGTAGGTTTCTCGATAGAAGTGGCGGTCATATCACCTTTAAATTTGTTGGAGAGAAATCCTTTAGAACTTTTTATCATGCCGATGTTTTTTACACGGCTCCTGTCTGTTTGCATCCACACTACATACAATTCTCTAGAAGGGCTCAATCTGTTTGCGGGTGCCAGATTCAAAACCTTTACGTTAATCACATAATTATCGTTCTTGCTCTTTTTGATTTTTACCTTTCCTGTTGCCGCAGGGACAACTGGCGAAACGCCGAAAGTCATTTTCCGTGCGCACGATCCGAGAGACACTATGACAAAAAGCACAAACGAAATAGACGCGATTGAAAATATTTTACTTTTATAATAATTTTTTGTTAGCATAATTGTTTGATTGTTTTTAGATCTGTTTTTAAATAGCCATATAAAACATGTGATACCGACAATAATTGCCTGACAATCTTAATGCCAGATTTTTAAAATGCAATGGATTTATTTTTTTGCCGGTAAATATCTTATCTAACAACCACAGATACTGGCTTTGTTTCTGGAAATGGTTAATTCCAGAAAAACATAAAATCAAGTATCCACCAATGGTATTTCTTCTCTTATTAAAAGAGGAAGCCACCTGCTACACCTTGCATTTGTACTCACAGATTGTCGGAAAAATAAAACTGGCCACCCATCAGGGGTAAATCATCCAAAATCAGCAATCCTTTCTTGCCGGCAATCGTTACAAAGCCATCAATAGCATACGTTTTAAAATGTAAATCCTGCAAATATGGTAAATGCCTGACTTCTCCATTTTTCACTGTTATCAATATCATTCAGATTGCTAAGACCTACTTCATACCGGCCACCAATATTGACAAAGGGAAGCTGTATCCAAAGGCCACCCACTGCCGACCAATCGCCTTTCTTAAAAATATCCCGATTATTGTATAAACTGTCTATACTTTGCTTGAGTAGTCCACCTACCTGCGGCCCTAATTGAAGTTTTACCCTTTTGCTGGGTCCTACATTTATATTTAGAAGCAAAGGAATTTTCAAATAATTAAGTTTTGCTTTCCTCTGTGAACCTGTCACAAAAAGATCGTCATACACATCCGAAGCATCACTTGTAAATTCGGAGGAAGATTGTACAAAATTTAATTCAGGCTGGAAGCCAAATGTTTTTGAAAAATTAAATTGCATAAAACCACCCAGCAGATAGTTATAATTAAATCCTGATTTATAAGACTCTCCGGTGATCTTATTGATATTAACACCGGCTTTAGCACCAATTCTGAAAAAATTTTCATGATCTCTATTAGGATCAAATTTTTTCTGCGAAAAACCATTCAGAGAAAGCAGCATTAGAAATGCAAAAAGAGATTTTTGTATCATGGGGTATGGGTTTATTTCAATATTAAAAAGAATGGATCATATTACCGCTCATATTTTCAAAAACATTTCACAAAAACAAAATTTTCGTTCATTATATTTAGAATTTTATGAATAAAAGGAAACATATCTATTATTATCTCCAATAACCACGAATCCATGTCCACCCTTGCCTTCTACTTTGCCAATGTCCTGAAATATAGTACATGTGTCCGCCGCGCTGACGAGACCAATAACCAGGCCTGTAGATATACCCTCTGCCACGCTTTACCCACTCACCGGTTACCCATACATGATTAGGGCCGGGAGCTATGGGACGTTCATAACTCGGAGGATAAGGCCTGTCTCTCACCACCAAAGAAGATCGGCAACCTATCATAATAATAGATACGAAAAATATTGTACTTACTAAAAAGATGACCTTTTTCATTTTATTGATTTAGATCTTTTTGATAAAATTTATCAAAAAAGGTTTAATCAACTCTTTCAAAAAGAATATATAGTCGACCCTCAAAAAGTCAATTTTAGATTATGAGCAATAAAATTCCAATAAGCACTTACAATAAAGTTGTAAATAAGTAACCAACATCTGATTGCCTCTGTACGCCAGAGGTTCATGACTCGTT
>JBDTGA010000116.1:0-48193 GCA_039937655.1 Ginsengibacter sp. | reverse complement strand
TTTCTCTTGGCCATCCCCATCGGGGTGCTGGCACTGCCAGAATATCACCATTATAGACTACATTAAACCGGTAAGAATGATCTTTCCAACCCACTGGTGTCCATACATTTATTTGATCAGGCCATTCTATCAGAGCTTTGGCCATACTGGGTTCTACAAAAGTCTTGTCATTATTTTGAGGAAATGCAGACAATGTTAAAATACAGACAAGAAAAACTAAAAAATATCTTTTCATTTAATCAATCAATTTTGAAATTTAAGTTCATTCGGAGAATAATTTCAAATACTGCAACCGGTTTATTTAATATCCCATTCTTCATTTATATTAAATGAATAACGATAAACAACATTATTTGCATCTATTCCCAGCAAATCATTACCAAAAGGGACAATTTTTTTATACTTATTCCAACCAGTGCCGACCTTTTTTGCCGGTGAAACTTTGAAATCCGTTGATACGGGATAGTAGTATAAATCGCCAGACGATGTTACACACAAAAGACCGTCAGTGTAGGGTATTATTTGCGAATATATCCCCCACCCTGAGCCAAGATCAGGTCCCTGGCCCGAAACTGATAAAACACCTGCAGTGGCCGTATCCACAATATGATTATCCAGCAAGCCATTAGACGCAAGAGTCAACCCTAGAATACTTCCTTTGTATGGAATCATCCTATCATATCCGGTATATCCGAAAGCAAATGCACTAATAGAGTTAGTGAAGGAAACAGAGTTATTATCAATATTATTTGCATCCAAACCATACAACCCGTCGCCACTATATCTAATGATAATATAACTGGATGAAATGGGAATGAAAGCACTAAATGATGCATAGTTATAACTGGAAATAAAAGTATTAGTTATAACGGCACCTGGACTAAACTTAACTGCAGATGAGTCATACGAATATTTTCTCATCACGCCATCCCCTGTACCATAACTGAACGTAATTAAATTATTACCCATTTTAAAACATGAAAAAGGGTTATCCCCAATATTCTCCAATTGTAAAACCATTTTTGCGGAATGGTCGGATACTTTTACTATAAAAAAAAGAGTCTTGCTCATGGAATTTATAACAAAGGCCGGATTGTCCATGGCGGTGATACCGACAGGTAAAAGATAAGTATTTCCTCCGGTAATATTCTTTGGGCTAAGCTTAAGTGTTACATTATTCGATTGAGATTTTTGTGCTTTTATCACAGCATTCCCACTATCAAGTTCATAGCTGCCTTGTGGCATTATAGTGTAATTCGTATTATTTTTTGCATTAAAAGAGTCCACCAGTTGTGGCATAGCCTGAATAGTTACATTGATGTCTCTGTCATGACCTTCGGAGTGATCTCCGACCGCAAGAACCTGAAACTGAAAGGAAGTATCTCCTCCTCCTATCAACAAAGAGGCATTAACGGGACTATTCGCCGCTTGCGGAATAGAAATGCTGCCATAGAAGTCGGGGAATTCCGGAATAGGGAGAGAGTCCTTTTTATTGCATCCGTTTATTAAAACGAATGCTAACCCAGCTATAAGAAAACAGAAATAATTAACCGTTATTCTTTTCATAATAAAAAATTGAATTAATAATAAAATTTCTTTCTACTAAAACCTTTATGTTGTCAAAATATTAATATCCTATAATCTGTTATTCAGTTATAAAAAAGGGACCAGGTTCTGTGGTAGAAGGTGTTCCATTATTACCGATATATGGCCATGCATCATTATCCCAATATAACCTGTCTAACATCAACATTCGCCAGGAAAATTGTGCCGAATTTTTCTTATCAATTGCATGGTATAATATCCAATCATTCCCATCCGAATCTTTGATGATCTGAGAACAATGCCCTGGCCCTGCAAATGTGTTATTTCCACTGATAACAACAGTGTAATTGCCATCCAACAATGCATCTCCTGACTTGCTAACATAGGGTCCTGTAAGATTAAGTGATCGCCCTACCACCAGCTGATAGGTACTATTTATTCCTGCACAACAGGAACCTACAGAAGCAAATAAATAATAATAATTTCCTTTTTTATAAATATAGACTCCTTCCATTCCATTGCCTGCGACCTTTTGTTTTACTGCACCTTGCTTTATGGATAACCCATCGGTACTCATTTCTATCATATAGAGCCCGCCACCCAAACTTCCCCAAAACAAGTATTTCCTCCCATCATCATCTACAAATAAGTCAGGATCAATAGAGTTCACAACACCAATTTCATCGCTCGTAAATAATTTGCCTCTATCTGCAAATGGACCTTTCGGATCATCTGCTGTTGCAATACCTATCCCATTGGCATGCACTTCCCCCCATGTTGATAAGGCATAATAAAGAACATATTTATTGTTTATATAATTAATATCAGGCGCCCACAGCCCACCTCCGGAAAGCCAGGCTGGTCTCGTATTATCGTTAAAAACTGTTAATCCGGTCCATACCCAGTCCGTCAAATCTTTTGATCTCATAATAGGCATACCCCTGGTATCTTCGGTAGCGTACAAGTAAAACCAACCATCCTGACCTTTAATAAGCGTCGGATCGGGAAGACTCGTATTCGAAACCGGGTTATTATACGAAACATTTTTATAATAAAAGGCAACCTTGTTAGATTTATAAGATTTTACAGTAACCTGTACCTCAACTGACTTTTCTCCTGAATAAGGCGGAACAACAACCCTAATACTTTTATCCTCAACTGAAGTAACAGACACAGGATTATCTCCAAAAGTTACCGTTACGTTACCCTCTTTATTTCCAAAGCCGGAGCCCAGAATTTCTATATTTGTTCCGGCTGGCACGACACTGGCAGAAAGGGAATCTATCTTAGGTGTTACAATACTGTAAGTAAATAAAAATGAATTAGAAGATTTCCCTGATACCTTTACGATTACATTAGACCAATCTTTATCGCCTGGTGGCGGAACAATCATTTTTATTTTCACATCGGCTACAGAAATTACCTGAGCACTTTTGTCATTGAATGCAACCGAAACAACCGATGCGTTATTACCAAAATTCACCCCATTGACAAGAACAGTATCACCTGGATTAGCGGTAGCAGGTTCCAGTGATTGTATTTTTGGGCTGTCTGTCTGTTCGGTATCAGGATTTGTATTTTGGTTTAAATCCTTCCCTTCATTCTTCGAACATCCAAGCAATACAGAATTTCCAAAAAATAATAACAAAATTAAATTGACCCCCCTCATTTTTCTTAGCACCATATTTTTATTTAATATTTTAACTCATATCGAATCATCAGAAACACTTTACATACCCAAATCAGTAATTTATTTCTTCAATGCCCAGAAGGCACGGATATCGAAATTATACAACCATAATTTATTGTCTTGATCAATACCTATTAGATCATTGTTAAAGGCAAATACTTTCTTATACATATCCCAACCGCTCCCAATTTTTGCGGGCAAACCTACTTTCCCGTCTTCGGTCAGCGGATATTGCCATAGGTCTCCTTTACCGTCAACAGTGAAAAGGTTGTCACCGTACGCAAAAATGCTATTGAAATGCCAACTACCGGCCAGTACGGTGTCTTTTCCTAAAGTAAATGCTCCATTCGTATTATACATCCTCATACTATTACCCCCTGAAGACCTGAATAAAAGTGAATTCTTAAAAGGAATCATCATATCATAGCTATTCGAAAACGGAGGATTACCCGTGTATCCATCCATTCGAAAAGAAGCTCCGTCGTTCAAAATCTTATACACATAGAGATAACCATAAGCAGTACCGACTGGCGATCCATTAACACCCATACCAAAAACGTAATCATTTAGCGGGCAGAGCCATTGTAAAGAAGTCCCCCACCCTGAATTGTCAAGTTGTATAACAGGGTCGAAAGTATCATTGGTCACATTATATGGGAACTTGTAAATCTCTCCCGATTTTGCATGCTCAAAAATTGAATTTTTATAAGAAAATACGGATTCATAATCTTTTGGTAATTGGAAAAGTTCTATACGGGGAATATTACCAGGTGAATAAGAAGCTGTCACTTGAAAATAAATGGTATTCACGTCTTTTTCTACTGGAGCATCACCAGATTTAATCGTAACCGGTAGTATAAAGGGGGTAAAGGCGGGAAAAGAGGTTGTTGTAATAACATCTATATTTATTGATTCACTTGAAAAAGAACCGGCGTGGATAGTAGCAGAACTTTTTTCAAGTTTATAAGCATTCGATGGCAGCAATGAATATGCAGTCCCATTTTTGGCGTTAAAGCTATCTACCATATCAGGATTAATGCTGAAGGTGACTTTAATATCTTTAGAGGGCTTTATAGAGCCGCCAAAATAGGCGTTGATGCTATAACTCTGTGTAGAATCAATCACAAAAACATTTACTTTAAATGGATTCTGAGCGGCTTGCGGAATATAAAGGCTCGAGTAAGAAGCTGCATCTTTGATCAAAATTGGATTTTTTGAGCAGGAAAAAAAACCGGTAAGTACAAGAAAAGCAAGAATTATACGAATTTTCATGTTTATAATTTTTAATTTATTTACCATCCTGGGTTTTGGGAAAGATTATGGTCTTTATCAATTTCCGGTTGTGGGATGGGCCACAAATAATGCTTAGGAGCTGTAAAAATTCTGGTTTCTATCTTCGTCCTTACATAGAAAGCAGGATCCTGCAAGGTTGTTCCTGCATGCGTATTCATACCATATACATCCTGCCCATCAACAGCAGCGGCAAGTTTCCATCTTCTTAAATCGAAATAACGATGCGTTTCAAAGGCCAGTTCTATTTGTCTTTCGTGCCTGATTCTATCCCGCATCTGATCCTGAGATAAGCCCCCGGGAAGATCTGGAAGCCCCGCACGTTTTCTAATCAAATTAACATATCTGTAAACATCCCCAATCGGGCCTTGATATTCGTTGAGCGCTTCGGCATAATTTAAATATTGTTCCCCCAGTCTGAAATACACCCAGGTTTTTAATACACCAAGACTATTTAAATTTTGAGGATTTACAGAAGGATCAGCAAATTTCTTAATCAAATAACCTGTAATTGGATAGTTACTACTCCCGGTTCCATGCCCATCCTTCCCACTATTCCAAAACTGCATCTGAGTACCTCTCCAAACAGAACCACTGAAATGGATATCGGCATAGAATCGCGGCTCCCTGTCAACATACATATTACTAATACCCGCGGGATAATTCCCACTAGGGTCGGCACTTGGAGAAAAACCAGTTTCCGTATATCCTGAAGATGGATTAATTTTAGCCGAATGATCGGGATTATAGCCGGTGATGGGATCCTCTCCATTCGCCATTTGATACGCATCCACAATTTCCTGTGTTGGGCAATAGCCGGCATTCCCTCCATAACTTACCGGACTCGAAGCCCCCTCAAAAACTCCGCTGAAACCAAGATTTCTGGCAAAAAATATTTCATTATTATTATTTACCAAAAACAAATTCTCCCGGGTTGTCACCGGATCTGTATTATTCTGTCCATAAATTGCATAACCACTAGCTTCCGTTTGGTCTATACAGTCTTTTGCAGCGAGATAGGCTTTTTTCCACTTCTCTTTATCATAGGTAGCAGGAAATAAAGCAACTCCCTTATTATCACTAAAGCCTGCGTAATCAGGATTCCCGTTCCATAACGGGCTGGCATCATAGAGCAAAATCCTTGCTTTCAAAGCTAATGCCGCCGCCTTATTCGCTCTGCCATAATCAGAATGGTCACTAACCTGCATTGGTAGTAAAAGCGCTGCTGTATCACACTGACTTACTACAAAGTTGATACAATCATCTAAAGGCTGTCTCCGAAGTTGAGTAAAGTCATCCGCCACAGTACTTGAATGGGTAGAAATGGGTATCGGACCAAAAATTCTGATCAACAAGAAATGGTAGAATGCCCGTAAAAAATAGGCTTCCCCTTTCCAGGTATCCCTCTGTTCTTTAGTGAAAGCAGAGGCACTTAAAGGTATTTTATCTACATTTTCAAGGAATAAATTAGCTTTCCTGATTCCCTGATAGCTATTTGCCCAAATATTAATATAGCCACCCGGATTACTAGCAAGATCAGAAGGTCCCCAATTTCCACTGACCATATTATGAGAATAAGGATAGGCATAACTGATATCCATTTCATCTGTAGCAGCAACAAAAGGATTCAATCCACTTTGATCGCTCATATTATACTCCCGTGGCAAATTAGCGTATGTTGAGGTCAAAAAAGATTCGGCATATCTGTACTGACTGAAAACATCGCTGAGAGTAAGATCTTCATCCGGTGTTTTGTCCAGAAAATTAACTTCCTTTTTACATCCAGTAAATGCCAGGGTAATAATAACTGCAATTAAAATTAATATTCTATTCATAACAATATAATTAATATACTTAAAATGTAATTTGAAGGCCAAAGTTGATAGAACGTTGAATAGGATAGTTCCCTGTTCCATCGTCCGATTCGGGATCAAGAAATTTTAATTTATCCCATGTAAATAGATTTGTACCGTTCACAAACAACCTTATTTCTTTAAGGCGTATTTTATTCAACAAAGAAGACTGAAAATTATACCCTATCTCAGCATTTCTAAGACGCAGGTAGGAAGCATCTTTTAGCCAAATAGTGGAGCGTCTGTAGTTATTTTGACTATAAGAATCCCCAGGAGATGGATACTTTGGATTAGGATTATCAGGTGTCCATCTATTATCATAATATTCCCTAATCACGTTATTCGGCCCAATTACATTACTACCAAAAGGATACATGGATGGCCCCTCAAGGAAAATACTTGTCTTTGTAGCACCGGTAAAGTATAAGCTGAGATCAACTCCTTTATAAGCTAACGTTCCGCCAAAGCCATACATAATTTCCGGAGTACGAGGATACCCCATGTAAACCCGATCATAATCATCAATTTTACCATCACCATTTACATCAAGGTATTTAATATCACCTGGTTTTACATTCGTACTAAAAGTCTGTATTGGACTAGTGTTAATGTCATGCTGATCCTTATAAAAGCCGGTAGCCAATAAAGCAAATGGTTGATTAATAGAAGCACCCATAAGACGTGGGTCCTGATAGGCATACAACTGTTCCGGTGTATTGTATTCAATAATTCTGTTTTTTGCAAAAGTGAAGTTTCCCCGAAGACTATAGAACCATCCGGAGGCAGTAGTGTTTTTAAATTCCAACAGCGCATCAATACCCTTATTATGCACTTTACCCAAATTTGCAAAGGGAATAACGTTTTGAGATATTCCGCTTATTAAAGGAATACTCCCCAGTTGCAGTAATATTCCCTTCCGATCCTCCTGAAAAACATCTGCTTGCAATCTCACCTTCCCTGAAAACAATTCCAAATCTAAGCCAAGGTCGGATTTAGTTGCTACTTCCCATGTCACAGCAGGATTCCCTATTTTTGCCTCGTCAAATCCCGGAGAAAGCTGTTGGTTATCACCGAAAGGATAAGAAAGTCCATTACGATTTATCGTAGTAAGGAACAAGAAGCGGTTTCCCCCAATCTGGTCATTTCCCACCTGCCCATAAGATCCGCGAATTTTAAGAACATTAATAAAATCAATCTTCCAAAAACTTTCATTGGAAATCACCCAGCCTGCAGAAACAGAAGGGAAAAAACCAAATTTTTTACCTTTAGGGAAGTTTTCCGAACCATTGTAACCCATATCTGTTTCAAGAAGGTATTTATCTTTATAGCTATAGCCTACACGTCCAGCAATACCTTGTCTCCGCGATGGTAAATTAGCGATAGAAGTAGGTGCCATGAGATCAACATAATCGCGTTGATTAAACAAGAGGAGGCCATTCAAGCTATGATCGCCAAAAGTGTGATTATAGTTAACTGAAGCTTCTGTATATATTGCCCGGTTGGCAACATTAGAGATCGAATAGCCCAATGGAAGTTCTTCACGCAAAAGATTATATTGCTGATTACCCGTAACCTGATCTATCCCTTTGTATTGATTGACCCCAAAGTATTTCTGACGCGTTGTTTGATTAAAAGAATAATAGTCATAAGCAAAACGACCGCCAATTGAAAGTCCTTTGGTTACCAAATCCGATAGGTCCCATACTGTTCCGAAGGTTCCCTGTAGCGTGTTTCTAAAATAGCTCATATACCCTGATTGGGTTGCTATTCCATAGGGATTATATCCGATTAAATCAGGATTGCCCCCCAAACTACCATCTGGATTTTTTATAGGAAAGTCAATGGGTGTCGTTCTCCTAAGTGCTGTGAAAATATCCACGGTGGTATTGCCAGGATAGTTTTGCAAATTAATAATACCACCTAAGCTAAGGTTCATTTTCAGATTCTTTGATACATTAATATCAACATTCGATCTGAAATTATACCTTTTTAAGTCTGCATTAGTATTAAATTTATTTAGGTCGTCTACTTTATATATACCGCTCTCATGGGTTAAACCCACATTGGTAAAATATTTTATAATATTATTCCCGCCGGTTATACTCAAGTTGGAGATACTTTGAAAAGTGTTCTTATTCAATACAACATCTGTCCAGTCCACATTCGGATGCAGAAAAGGATCGGTTCCATCTTTATACTTCTGCAAATCATCCGCTGAAAAACCTCCGACATTAATGTCTTTCCCCACATTTAATAATCCCTCATTGACGAGGCTTGCATATTCGTAACCATTTATATAATCTGGTCTTCTTAATGCAGTAAGCACGGCATTCTCTGTTCTGAATGTAATTTTAGGCTTACCAAGTGTTCCTCTTTTCGTAGTAATCAAAATTACCCCATTAGCTCCTCTCATACCAAAAACGGCTGTAGCTGAAGCATCTTTAAGTATGGAAAAACTTTCTATTTCCTGAGCATTGATATCATTCATATCTCTTTCAATTCCATCTACCAAAACCAGAGGGGCATTATTTCCCAAGGTGCCAAATCCTCTTACATAAACCTGTGCAGCATCTCCCCCCGGCATCCCTGATGATTGGCGGGAAATAATACCTGGTATTTTCCCGCTAATGGCATTCGATAAAGAAGGCGTCGCAAATTGCTGAATTTCCTTTACGGAAATAGTTGAAATAGCACCTGTGACTGTAATCTTCTTTTGGTGCCCATAACCAACTACTACGACTTCATCCAATTTCGTGTTAAGATTTTCTTTTAGTTGAAAAATTCTTTCTTTGAGCAACCCTGCCTGTGTGGTTGAAGTAATGAAGCCCTGATAGCTCACTACTAAAGAGTCGGGATTATTCACTTCAAGAATAAAACGCCCATCATTATCCGTAATGGCCCCCTTTGTCGTCCCCTTAATGTTCACTGTAGCACCTATCAGTGGATTACTTTTTCCATCCATAACTTTTCCTTTTAAAACATGTTGCGCCTGTGTCTGATAAAAAGAAAACAGCATAATGAGCAAAACCATACAGCCTTTTCCTGTAAAATCAAGTATAGTCATTGGCTTCATTTCAGCTTTTGAAAATGGAACAGCTTTATTTCTAAAGCCACAGTCGGGAAATAGTACAACTTCTCTTTTCATCCGCTTTGTTTTTTGTATTTGGTTAAATTATTAATTTGTAGTACTTACAGGTATCTTCATTCCCTTCCCTCTTTTACTTTTATTCCGGAATACGGAAGGCATCAGCCTATTTACTTTACCGGCAACTTTTTGTTCTATTGTTTCCGCAAATGGTGATGGCTGATTGTACCAATACATACTTGTTTCACCCTCGTATCCTCCCTCTTTGAGAATACGAAGAGAAGGAATATAACACGACACATCATTCGCATAAGAATTAATCCAAACTCTTTCCCCACCATATTTTTGTTTAAATAGGTAAGCATAATCAACAACAGCTTCACCTCCCAAATTTATCATGGCCATCTTGTTGTCGAAATTCCATATCTGAATAGGATAATTCAATTCTTTGGGAATACTGTCTCCTCGCAGAATACGTTCCAAGGCAAGTCGCGAATAGAACCCTCTGATACCTGTATCTTTAGATTTTTCAATAAGCCATTTAATTGTTGGCACCCTGGCAAATGGAAGTTTAATCCATTCCATTGTAGCCTTGGGGGGTGTATTCAATGGAATAAGATCCGATGATATTACTCTATCTACTTCGTCTGCAATATCTTTTCCATACTCTTTCATGAATTCAACCTTATTACGTCTAACAGGATGAAGATCACCGGCACATCCTATGACCATCATGGCAACGCAACCGGGATGTCTCTCTTCAATTATACTTTGAGCCTCCCCCATCCAATCGCCATGAATTTGGTTAATGTCAGAGCCGAGGCTAATACCGTGACAGGCGTATTTTGCAACGATTGCTCTCAAAGAGCCATCTAAATTTGTAATGCACAAAACGGGCAGAGAATGATCTACCGGGCCGCCCTTTGTTCTTCTGTTTTCAGCAAATGAAACTTCTCCCTTCCCCCACGATACCGATGCCGGCTTTCTATTATTAAAAGCTGCAATAGCGACATCAGCAAGTTTTTTTACAAGAAATTCATTAAACTCTGCAATGTGTATTAATTCATCAAGCGATAAAAGAGAAGAATTAAAAAAATACTCAGATGGATAATCCCCGCGGCATTGAAGAATATTTAAAAGATTTCCTACTTCAGGGCTACCATGGGTATGTGTTACTAAAATGGCAATCTGCTCTGGTTTGATACCAATTTCTTTTGAAATAATTTCAGCTACTCTGCCGGTAACAGCCAATTGTATTCCAATGATTTCAACTGCAATTAGAATAGTCTTGTCCTGATCATTACTTCCGAATGCAATTGCTTTGGCCGACAATTTATGCAATACCTTATCTGCTTCAGACTTAGTACGGGCCGCAAAACCGGAAAGACGTATCGGACTTTTAGGTGTAATATCTACTATCGCTACCCCCACCTCCATAGTTGCAGTCATATTATTATTAGTAGCCTGTGAGTGGGAAATTTTCATAAGAAGCAAAAATTTAATTGGTATTCTGCAATCCTTTCTTTTTTAATTTAAGCACGATTTTTTAATTCGTAGTTGAATAATCATAATCATTTCAGTCAAAAACTCATATTTTTAAAGTATAAGTCTATTCACCATATCTCTTACAACAGCTACCTTCTTTACCTGTCAATGTGTTTTGTTATAAAATTTTAATACAGTGGACATGAAGTTTATCAGCGTTCCTGACAATTCAAAATGACAATTCAAATTTATTAAACAACATTGTGAACTTTTTACCCTATAAAGATAAATTCATACCTTATTTTGTTTTTCTATTAAAAGTGTTCAGGAAAAGGACCGTATTATCCAAGGCAACAAAAAAGAATGGCCTTTGTGAATAGGGAGCGTCATTAATTTTCTCAATAAGTTGCGACACATTCTGTCTCGCATTATTATACCCGGCTTATGAAAGCTTTCTCTGTTCGATGTAGTTTATCATCATTAAACGACCCGATTGTCGATTGCTATATAGTACTCGTTTATTATCAATGCATGCATAATCTGCCTGATAAATGACCTAAGTATTATCTTTGAAATATATATTCAAATAATTTTAAAAAGCTCTTATGAGAAGGCTTTAGAGTAGTTCTGGCGGTATTGCTTGGGCTGACAATTCTTAAACTTCTTGAACTGCCTGTAAAAGAATGGAATACTTTCAAACCCAGAATTATAGCAAATATCACTGATAGACTTATCAGTTTCTATGAGTAACTTACAGGACTTGCTGATTTTAAATTCATTTAAAAATTCAAAAAAAGATTTTTTCATTGTCTTACTAAAAAACTTAGAAAAATACTCAGGACTCATATATAATTGTCCGGCAATATCTGCAAGAGATATTTTTTCCTGATAATGGCTGTGGATATATTTGTACACTACATTTATACGTTCACTATTGCAATTGTCAAGCTCACAGGAAAAAGTTTGTTTGCATAATAACCGGTATTCTGACGATTCGCTTAACTCTTCCAATATCTGCATCAAAAAAATAAATTTTTGAATTGGTCGAAGGTTGGGCAACTGAAGACATTTTTCTTTTAGTCGTAATGCTACGGATTGGTCAAACTTAATACCTTTAGCAGATAAATCAAGTAGCTTTCTGATGGCATTAAACTCGCAACTCTGGAACCACGTTTTATCAAAAAATTCATCTTTTAAATAAACCACGATTGCATTGAGAGGTTGCTGATACTGATCCCATTCATTGATCCAGCAATGCGGCAAATTAGACCCCACCAGTACAAGGTCATCATCAAGGAAATTCTCCACGCTATTCCCCACATAGCGAATCCCATGACCTCTTGGTATATATGTCAGTTCATATTCCTGATGGTAATGCCATGGGTAATCGAACTCCTTTTTGCTCTCCTGGAGAATTACATTGAACAAATTAGATTCATCTGGTGGAATGGGTTTATAATTTGGTCTCATACACTAAAGTTTATAATCTGGTCTCTTACGTTAAAGATACAATCAATTTTTTATAGAAACTCCCAGAATATCCACACAAATTTTTGGATTAAAGTATTTTAAAATTCAGAAAGTAAAGGTTCTGCTGACCGAAGAATTGAACACAGGCAAATATTTCTAAGAGTTACATTCAGGTTATTGTAGAACAAAAGATAGGGGAATCAAGAATCGCCGCATAGCAGTTATATCGCTGATAAGTTTAATAAGACCACATTTTTAATGTTATCCTACTAATAGCTACAATTATTCATATTCTTTTAAAAACCACTAATTAAACATAAGAAAATCTCTTATAGAATAAAATACTATCCGAATAACAAAGAGTAGTAACAATCTAACTCGTGGAAGGAATTGTTAACTGGTGCCCAAGCCCATTTAATCATGCTACCACTATCATAATCAAGCCTACAGAAATTGGCATTCCAGCGTGTTCCTTTTACCGGTGGAGTATTTTGAAAAGGGCTTAATAAGTTATAAGAGAAAAACAGTTCGGCAGTCCATGATTCTATTGTTGACCCTGGTTCCATTTCCCCCCCAGAAATATGGATCAATTTCTGCACCTTCCTTTCCTTTTCATAAGGCCAGGGAGCCCATCCGCTAATGATTTCATTCTTGTTAATCATCAACAAAACTAATTCTTTATTCAAAGGACTTATTTCGTACTCAAAATATATGGGCTCAGAGGGATCTGTGTGAAAAAAAACCTCAAATACATCTGCCTTGAAAATCTTATCAAAATCCTTTTTAAAGGTAGATGTAATTTTTTTATCCTCACCATTAAAGAGTACATAAATTCCTATGGGAGAATACAAAATTTTAAATTGACTTTTATAATTCTTTCCACCCGCATCCAACTTTTGTAAATTAGTCCATACAATTTTTCGCCATTGAACATTATCTCCTTTTCCGGTGATTTGAAAATCCTTACAGGAACGGACCACTAGAGTAGTATCCGGGAGAGAATTATTATCGTATGCAGAATCGCCCAAACTTGATTTTAAACCCATACACATGACAGAAATAAAAAAAATAAATTTAAAAATAGGTGATTTTCAAAATATAAAATTCTCCAACATAAAATTAATTACCAAAACTGCCAATAAACATAGCACCAGGCTAAAGCATACAAAGCTAGCCAAAATCCTACTTTTTTCCACCACGGTCTTTCCACTTCGTCGTCTAATTGTCCAAGCCACGATGGCTTCCATATAAATGGCTTAGACTGTTCCTCGGAAGGAGGTGCAGTGCGCAGAGATACAAAAATAATTAGTAATAAGGTTAATACTTCTGCAATACCACCCACATATAACCAATGAAGATTAATATTTAAAAAATATAGCAAAAGCGCTATAATAATCTGTATAATCAGTCCACCTACAAGTCCTGCAATGGCACCGGCATAGCTCGTTCTTTTCCAAAAAATTCCCATTAATATTACCGAAATAAACGGTGTAGCCATATAAGTCACACCTATTTGAAAGTATTCGAAAAGACCGACCATACCCACAAGGGGAGCAGCAAGAAAAGCGATCAATAAAGCAGCACCGCCTGAAATCTGGCCGGTAATTATCAGTTCCTTATCATTTGCATTCTTTCGCCAGAAATTTCGGTAAACATCTAAAGAAAAAATGGTGGCAATTGAATTCACGACCGCACTTACCGTGGACATAATGGCTGCAAAAAAGCCGGCAAGTATAATACCTTTTAAGCCGGATGGGGCAAAAATATCTAATGCAAGTGGAAAAGCTTTGTCCTGGCCATTGGGCAGTAAAGAAGGACCTTTACCTAATACATCGAGCCAGTAATACATAATCAGTCCTACAAAGCAGATACCTAACGGGATAACTAAATTTATAAACCCTGAAAAAATCAATCCCATCATACCATCCCATCTGCTCCTGGCGGATAATATTCGCTGAATCATTACTTGATTAGACGATTGATAAAATAAAAACACGCCAAAGGAAGCTATAATTAATCCTAAAAAAGGAGCATGTTGATCGGATGGAGGATGATATAAATGGTAGCGTTCGGGAGTTGCAGCTACCATTGCATCCCAGCCTCCAGGAATGTGATGAAGTGCCACAAAGAAAAATACTATACCTCCTCCTACGAGAAGAACACATTGTATCGCATCTGTCCACATGACAGAAGTGAGGCCACCAATGAGGGTATAACTTGCTGTAAGGAGCATTATACCTCCCATAACATAATATAGATTCCAGCCCGTTAATGCACTAATTGTGAGACCTCCTCCATAGATAGCAGGTGGCAGAAAAATGAATGTATATACAAACAGCATAACAATGCTATAAATATTACCACATACTGGCCCAAAACGACGATTCAAAAGTTCTGGAACAGTGGTAATCTTATTCCGAAGGTACATGGGAATAAAAAAGACCAAGGTTAGCAGGTAGGTTGGTAAAGCCCACCATGTCCAATTTGCAATGCCCATACCATATTGGTAGGTTGAACCCATTATCCCAACAATGGCTTCACCAGAAACGTTGGTAGCAACAAAAGCAGCTCCAATCAGATACCAAGGCATTTTACCCGAAGCCAGAAAATAACCTTCTGCTGTTCTTTTTACTTTTTTAGCAGCCACAAGACCAATGACAGCAACAGATAACGTCACTCCTAAAATAATACTGATGTCAAGGGTAGAAAGATGAAATTTATTCATTGAAGAAAGGTTCAATTTATAATTTGTAGTACAAACAGTCGCTTTAAGGTAAAACCCGCCGTGTCAGTCCACGTTGATAGGCATCCACCCGGTTGAAACCTTCTGCATAACGGCAGCCTGCGGCTAAGCCTCTGAATCTTGACTGTATTTCGATTAGTTCAAGCATATCTGTACTCGCAAGATCTTCCATCGCAACAAACTGACTCTGATGGCAAAGTAGCATCTTCTTCTTGGTTTCAAAAGTATCCGTAATATCTACGTACTCAGTTGGAGTAAATCCTATTCCACATATGTTATCCATATAATATAACTGCGCTTTGGCAAAGCGACATGCTTCGCGGTTTTGATTTGGAATAAACGGGAGTCCTTTTTGAAAATAAGAATCAAAAACAAGCTGGCTTACGTAACGATGATCAGGATGATAATCATTTGGAGAATGGGTAAAGATTACATCCGGGTCAGCCTCCCTAAGGACATCAATCATAATACGCCTTTGTTTCTCATTAGGAAAAACATGCTCATCCAGAACTTCAGACAAAATTACGTGTGCACCGATAACTGCTGCTGAAGCACGTGCTTCCTTTTCAATAATAGGGCCAAGTTCATCTGGCTTTACCTTTGCATCCCCTAGCTTCCCATCTGTAAAAACAGCCATTGTAACCTGATGGCCTTGTTTAACGTATAAAGCCAAAGTACCAGCGCAAAGTATCTCTGTATCATCGGCATGTGCTGCAACGCAAAGGATATTCATATTTTGAAAAATTAAAAAATTAAAAAATAATTTTAACTAATGATCGAAAATCAGTTTTTAGTGTAAAAGTTAAGGACCAATAAACATTCAACCATAAAACGACAAATCTTAAGTCCGAAATTTCAAATCTGAAATCCCGAATAGTAGAACTAGCGCCTTTTATAAAACCCCGTATCTATCGTACACAGTTCTAAGTGAATCTCCTTTTAAAAGATCAACTCTGGTTTGATCTTCTTTACTAATTTTTTCATACGCTTTTTGAAGCACTTCATTCTCCACACTTTGTGGTATTACTACAATTCCATCGAAATCTGCAAAAACAAGATCACCTGGATTCACCAGAACATCTCCACATCGCACAGGTACATCATAAGTCATAACTTTTCCTCTCCCAAGACTGTCAACGGGCCTGATGCCTTTATAAAAAACAGGAAATCCCATTTGCATTATTTTATTGCAATCTCTTATCATACTATCGCAAATAGCACCAACAGCACCGTTACGTTTTGCAATAGTGCTCATGAGTTCTCCCCAGGGTGCATTCGTGCATGCATGGTCTGCTGAGTGTACAACCACATCATTAGGCTTGAGAGAATCCACGGCTTGAATCTCAATATCATAAGCATCCGATTCGACGTAATCCGTTTCCATCCAACGAAAAGTTTTTGCCCTTCCAATCATAATACAATTATTGGTATCCAATGGCCTCAATCTTTGGTGCATTGCACAATTACGATGGCCCAAAATATCTAAGATATCACAAACCACAGGCACATAAAGGTTCTCTTTGATCCATGAGAATTTTGCGGTATCATCAGAAATATTGATTGTTTTTGTATTCATAACTCTGTAGATTAATTTTAAATACTTAATAAGTTATACCTCACTATAAAATTTATTTATTTCGCCAAATAAACGGTTCCATTCTTTTAAGAATAATACATTGTTCTTTCATTCCCTGCTGAGCGCAGAACCATTTGAACACTTCCGGATTTTCTGCATTTAGAGCCATAAGGTCATAATGATCAGGCACTACATACCTTGGTTGTAAAGATTTTGCAAACAGAGCTGCCTCATCTGGAGTGGGGTTTCCCCATTTGCCATTTATCGGAACAAACATAACTTCCGGTTTTTGAGGCGCAGCAGCAACTACCAAAGGATGAAATTCCGTATCGCTCGTGTGGTAAAGGCTTCTTCCGTTATCAAATTTTATAAAGTAACCGGTGGTATCCAACACATCTATGCTGGTTGCTAAGGCAAAAATACCCGTAATTTCCACCGACTCATAACGCCAGGATTCTCCAGCATGTAAAATGACCACATTTTCCTGCGGGATACCCAGAGAAATAAGTTTCTTTGCAGCCTGTCGTGGTGCAATGAAGGTGGTAGTTAATTTTTTTTGATATCTGCTAATAGTAACAGGATCAAGATGGTCGAGATGGTCATGAGTAACGATATAAAGGGAAGCATCCAGCATTTCAGGCTCAAATGGTGGGGGATAAAGTCTCGAAAATTCTGGAGCATCTTTTGCGGCTGAATCAGATAGATATGGGTCAATCGTTATCGTAAGCCCCATTGATTTAATGATATAGCCCGCCTGGCCTAACCACCATAAAGCGGCTTCCTCAGTTGATAATTTACAATCGGTTATTTTTTCCAAAATGTCTATCTCTTTATAAGTTTACACTAAATTTTCTCACGGCACTCTCATTAACTTCTATACCTAAACCCGGTCCCTGAGGTATAGGAATATATCCATCGCTTTCCATTTGAACCGGATTTTCTATAATTTCTCTTAGCATCGGATTATTACTTACATTATATTCCAGGAATAATGAACGGCGTAATACCGCATTTGTATGAAGGCTTGCGGCAGTATTTAAGTCTGTTAGCCATGCATGGGGACATACATCTACTCCTGCATATTCAGCTTCCCATATAATTTTTCTTACCTGTGTAAATCCGCCACAGCGGGTAAGATCAGGCTGAACGATATCTATACCTCCCTCATGAATTAACCGGTGAAAACCCCACGCTGTGGCTTCATGTTCGCCGGCAGCTAATCGTGTTTTTACTCCGGCAGATTTTACCTTTGCGTACCCCTCGTAACATTCAGGAAACATAAAATCTTCTAAAAAATAGATATTATAAGGCTCCAGCGCTCGACACAATGCTATGACATCATAGGCGCTGCGACTTTTAAACCATCCCGGGTCCACCATCAAATCAACTTCTGGCCCAAGCGCTTCCCGTGCAGCAGATACCAATTGAATGTCTTTTTTGAAATTTTCTCCGAAAACGCCAAACCCAAATTTGACAGCAGTAAACCCGCGTTCTAAATAAAACGCACAAGCATCTTTTATGGCTTCAGGCGTTGGGCGGAAAATTGTAGAAGCATAAGCTCTTACACGCTCTCTTCTGCTTCCACCCAATATAGTATGTACCGGGCGATTAATAGATTTCCCAATAATATCATGGCAGGCAATGTCGAAGCCAGACAACATTTGCATAGCAACTCCTCTTCTTCCATAATAAATAGAGCCCTGATAGACCTTATCCCATAAACGTTCAACGGCGAAGGGATCTTCTCCAATCACAAGTGTTCGAAGCCCTTCAAAACATCCTGCGCCACTATCTGGTGCATTCACCGCCGCTGCAGCTACATGAGATGCCGTTTCGATATCCGACCAGCCAACAATCCCCTCATCAGTGCTCACTTTTAATAAGAAACAATGCTTCACCCCATTCGCCTCTTCACTTCCTTCAGGAGAGGTGTTTTCAAAAGGTGATTCAAGAATAAATGCTTCTACGTCAGTAATTTTCATAAAATTGTTTCTTTCAAAAGTTTAATCAAATACTATAGAAACTTTCAAAGCTATGTCATGCCTTTCTTTGGCAAGATAAAAAGCTTCTTTCCAATTTTTAAAAGGTATTTGATGTGTTATGATCTCAGAAAAATTTAATTCCGGATCGTTTAAACATGCTAAAGATTGGTCAATTTTGAACTCATCATTGCAACAACCTGTAATTTCTAATTCAGAAATATGCAGGTTAAATAAATCAACAGCTACAGGATTTTCTAACAAACTAAAGACCACCATTCTACCTCGTTTTCGTAATGAATTCAGACAGGTTTTTACTGCTTCTTCAGCGCTTACAGCCAATATGGCAACATCTACCGAATGTTTGGGAACGTTATCTACAATCTCTACTCCGGGTATCATACTTAATCTAAAAGGAGTTTTACCAGTAACCATTACTTTTCCTGCACCAGCTTTTACAGCGAGGCGGGCAATAATATTAGCGAAAGGGCCATCACCGACAATCAGGATTTTTTTAAATGCAATATTTCCCGACCTGGAAACAGCCTGCAAGCAATTTGCAACAGGTTCAAGAAGTGAGCCTAATGGAAATGACATATCATCAGGTATTTGGCGGATCCTGTCTGACCTTTGGATGAAGTATTCAGCATAAGTGCCTGGTCTATCAATACCTAGGTGCCCCATATTTAAACAAAGATGCTCGAATCCACGCCTGCATTCTTCACAAACACCACATGGAACCACAGGATGTGCGGCTACTCGCATTCCCGGTAAAAAATATTTTACTTCTCCACCGCATGCGACTATCACTCCGGCTCCTTCATGTCCAAGAACATTGGGCAGTTTTATTCCAAAAGGATTACTTTCAATATCATGTAAATCCGAAGTACATATCGTGGCTGCTTTAGTTTTTATTAGTACTTCATTTGACTTCGGTTTAGGAATAGGTAATTCTGTAAGAACCATTTTTTGTGGTTCTTGCAATTGAATAGACATCATAGTAGCAGGTAGTTCTCGCATCATTCAACGCAATTTTGGATTAGGTAACCCTAACAACTCCAGTGAGTTTCTGTTAATAATATTTTCTATTACATCCCCGGGGATGGGTGGCAATCCGCTCTTGCCGATTACAGTGTTTACTCCTCGGACTCCGTCCAATGAACTCTGAGTTGTGGTAAAAGGTGAGTCGGAACCAAAAAGGACCTTATGTTCTGCATGGTATTCTACTAATAAACGCATCGAGTTATAAAACTGCCATGGCCGGTAATACAAAGCAGATAAATCGGCATAAACATTTGCATTACGCCTTATAACCGATATAGTTTCTCCTTCCCATGGATGCCCCAGATGAGCAAGCACCATTTTCAGATCGGGAAAATCTACCGCAACAGCATCAAAATGGACGGGACGGGAATAATCTAATGGAGTACCGCTTACAAAAGATGTTCCAGTATGAAAAAGTATCGGTAATCCGTTTTTGACACAGTACCTGTAAATTTCATAACATCTCGGATCTGCGGGATGTACATTTTGGTATAGGGGAGCCAGCTTCACTCCTACTGCTCCCAGATGCTTGTGGCATTTTTCCAGTTCTTGCATAAACCCGGGTTTTAAGGGATCTATTGATGCGAAAAACAATAAACGATCCGGAGCGCGGGATACATGCGCAGCCACATTTTCATTAGGAATATTCCAATCTGTAGCAGATGCCTGTAAACCAAATACAATTGCAACATCTGCTGCAGTAGTGGTTTCTAAATGCCGACTCTCTACATCGCCCCAAACAGATTGATCAACGTGACAACGCTTCATATCTACCTGTAGCTTTGGCCCAAAATCGGATTCTGGATTAAAAACGTGTGTGTGAATATCTACAATCATAATTTAAATTACAAAATAACAAATGTAAAATTCCAAATTGGCCCTTCGCTACGAGCCCATTAATTAAAGATGTAAATCTACTGCACAAGATTTTTAATTTTTTACCCTATGTGGATAAATATATGCCCTATTTTGTCTTTCGTATCGAAGGGCTACGGTTTTCTTAGTAAAGCTACCTGAAATGACGCATGGGAGCACAATTGATTTCCTAAGTTTTCAAGATATCCTCTATAAGAAAGGATTATAAAGATAATTTTCATTTAAGAAAAGCCAATTGTGAAGAATTGCCTTTGCCACAATTCAAAACATTCAAAAGTGATCTTATTGAGAAAATCCGATAAAACTCAAGAGATGCTGCAATTAGTAAAGGATTTCTACTCTTTTTAATTAAACGGCAGTTCTCATAATAAGAACTTTCTTCTTTTGGTTTTTTCATGCTAGATGAACTTTATAATTATTAAACAACACCCGGTACATTACCATAAACCAATCCTCCCAAAAACAAAAAAACCCTTCCTGAAACAAGAAGGGTTACTATTTTAGATTAATACTTTATTAGATTCTGAAATGAGCAAATGCTTTATTTGCATCGGCCATACGGTGAGTATCTTCTTTCTTTTTAAAAGCTGCTCCTTCACCTTTACTGGCGGCTACTATTTCATTGGCCAGCTTTTCAGACATACTGCGTCCGTTTCTGTCACGGCTGTATTTAATAAGCCATTTAATGCTCAATGAAACTTTCCTGTCTGCGCGCACTTCCGAAGGAATTTGAAAAGTAGCTCCACCGATTCTGCGGCTTTTTACTTCTACTCCAGGGGTTACATTAGACAAAGCCTTTTTCCAAACTTCATATCCATCTTCGCCGGAGATCTTCGTTACTTTATCGAGGGCATCATAAAATATATTGTAGGCTCCACTCTTTTTACCTTCCCACATTAAATTATTTACAAAACGTGTTACCAGTCTATCCTGAAATTTAGGATCAGGAGCTAAAGGAAGTTTTTTGGCTTGTGCTTTACGCATTGTTTTTTTTATTTTTTCTCGTTCGAGCCGTTTCGGCCTGGCGAATGTTAAATTTTATTTTTATCATCACACAAATAACGTCAGATGATATTTTGGTAAAAATCAGATGGAGACCATCGGATTACTTTTTAGCTTTCACTCTCTTGGTCCCGTATTTAGAGCGGCTTTGTTTGCGGTCTTTTACGCCGGCAGTATCAAGGCTTCCCCGTACAATATGATAACGAACTCCCGGAAGATCTTTTACCCTTCCACCACGAAGCAATACGATACTATGTTCCTGCAAATTATGTCCTTCACCGGGAATATAGGCAATAACTTCAATCTTATTTGTAAGCCTCACTTTCGCTACTTTGCGCAATGCTGAATTCGGCTTCTTGGGAGTAGTAGTATATACTCTGGTACATACGCCCCTGCGTTGCGGACAGCTATCAAGTGCCCTTGATTTGCTTTTTGCCCTGATAATGGTTCTTCCTTTTCTTACTAATTGTTGTATTGTAGGCATCGTTTTTACCCTTATTTTTTTGGACGGCAAAGGTAAGTGCAGGTTTGATAAAAACCAAAATTATTTGGTAGCCGGGACACAGGGTAAAGAGAAACTGGATTTTTTCAATAAAAAAGGAGAATATTTTATATATCCTCCTCTACCATTTCATGAAAATACTTTCTCAAGACTAAGATTGTCAGATTTATATTCTTACCAGCCATCCAAACTTATCTTCTGTTTTACCTTCTTTAATATCATTCATTCTTTTTTTGATCTCCGGAGCGGTTACCCATTTTTCAGTATCAAAAGTCATTACAAAATCCTTATACCTAAGTTCTTTTATAGAAGAGATTGTAGCGGCGGTACCTGTTCCAAAAACTTCTCGGAAAGTCCCTTTTTTATAGGCCTCCATAATTTCGTCAATACTCAATTGTCTTTCTTCAACCTTCAATCCTATATCCTTCAGCAATATGATCACACTATCTCTGGTAACTCCGGCAAGAATAGTCCCCTCATTAATAGGAGGTGTTACGGCCGTATTTCCTATAATAAAAAACACATTCATTGTACCACATTCCTGCACATACTTGTGCTCTAAAGCATCCATCCAGAGCACCTGATCATATCCTTTTCTTTTCGCTTCTGCAGTTGGAAACATTGAGGATCCGTAATTGCCTGCGGTCTTCACATACCCAACCCCTCCCGGTACTGCACGAACATATTTTTCCTCGGCATATATTCTCATAGGAGCGCTATAATATGGGCCGGTAGGGCTTAAAATTATAAGGAATTTATATTTTGAACTTGGCTTTACACCTATCATTTCATCTGTACTAAACATAAAAGGCCTTACATACAAAGAATGCTCATGTATGGCAGGTACCCACTTCTGATCCAGCTTTATTAATTGTTTCATCCCTTCTATAAAGATCTCTTCAGGAACAGCCGGCATCTCCATTCTTTCAGCAGAAATATTAAACCGTTTGAAATTATCTTCAGGCCTGAAAATACATATTTCGCCCCCATCATTCCTGTATGCTTTTATCCCTTCAAAAATAGCCTGCCCATAATGCAGTGCAGAGCAGGATGGATCGAAAGATATGGGTTGATATGGCTTTATTTCCACAGTACCCCACTCTCCATTTTCGAAATCAACTTCCAGCATGTGGTCCGAAAAATATTTACCGAATGGAATATTAGTAAGATTCAGTGAATCTAATTTGCTTTCTTTAGCTTTCGTAATTTTAAAATCTCCTGTAGCAATCATATCATTAAATTTGCCACAAAGGAACGAAAAAAAAGGAGGAAAAATACTTAATGAGCCTGGATAATATACAACTTTCGAAATACGCTATTCAATCACTTTACTCAAAGAGTCTCGTAGAATCTACTCAGACACAACCGGTTAAGGAGATTTCCTCAAAGCCGGACAGTCTTGGTGAAAACAGAAAAAATATTCTTTTTCTCGTAAATAATTCTGAAAATAAATTTCTTGCCGATGACGAAATGGACTTATTGTTCAACCTCATCACCGCCTGTAAATTATCCATGGCAGATATTGCCCTCGTGAACTATCACACCAACCGTTCCAACTACAAGGTTCTCACATCTCATTTCAACCCCAAAAAAATATTCGTTTTTGGGGTCACCACTTCTGAACTGGATTTGCCGTTTACTATTCCTTTCTTTCAGATACAACCATACAATCAACAATTATACGTTGCAGGCCCTCCTCTCAAAGATTTTCTAAATAATGTAGGCCTAAAAAAAGAATTATGGGCTTGCCTTAAAAAAATATTTTACACTGAAAACAAATGAACACAATCATTTTCGCAACCAATAACGCCAACAAAGTCGCTGAAGTAAAAAACATACTTAAAGGAAGGTTGAATGTTTTATCTCTCGAAGAAGCGGGTATCGGAATTGATATCCCCGAACCTTACCTTACTCTCGAAGAAAATGCACGCGAAAAAGCAATCGTTATTCACAGGCTTACAAAGAAAAATTGTTTCTCAGAAGATACCGGCCTCGAAACAGAGTTTTTACATGGTGAACCCGGCGTAAGGAGTGCCCGATATGCAGGTGATAACCGGTCTTTTGAAAATAATATTGATAAACTACTTACCAACTTAAGAAACGCTGAAAACCGTAAAGCTCAGTTCAGAACCGTCATTTGTCTTATTCTCAACGGCAAAGAGAAATTTTTTGAAGGTATATGCAAAGGTACTATTATTGCAGAAAGAAAAGGGAAAGGAGGCTTCGGGTACGATGCTGTATTCACGCCAGATGGAGCAACCCTCACTTTTGGTGAAATGACCACGGAAGAAAAAAATCATTTTAGTCACAGAAGGAAAGCAATAGAAAAGCTAACTACTTTTCTGGAAGAGAGGCTATAACCTTGAAAACAAGAAAAACATCCAAAAAATTTGATTGACCAAAGCAACCATACACCGTCAGAAACCGACTTAATAAATGGATGCATTGATGGAGACAGACAAATGCAAACATTGCTTTACCAAAGGTTCTCTTCAAAAATGTATGGCGTATGTCTTCGTTATGCTGAAAATCAGGAAGACGCCAATGACGTTTTACAGGAAGGATTTATTAAGGTTTATAAAAATCTGCATAAATTCAGAAGTGAAGGATCTTTTGAAGGATGGGTAAGGCGTATCTTCATTAATACCTCTATTGAACATTTTAGAAAAAGAGTAAAGTTGTATAATGTGGATGAGGTTCACGAGAATACCATTGAAGATACCAATCTGGATGTGATGGATTCACTTGCCGTAAAAGACATTCTGAATATTATCAACCAGCTACCACAGGGATACAAAACTGTATTTAATCTGCATGTGGTTGAAGGATTTGCACATAAAGAAATTGCCAAATTGCTTGGAATTACAGAAGGTACCAGCAAATCGCAATTGGCAAGAGCAAAGGGAGTATTAAAAAAGATAATAGAAACTAAGATAACTTCTTCACGTAATAATTAGGCATTTTATAATAATATCATGCAAGATTTCAAAAATAAACTTTATAACTACGATACTCCTCCTCCGGAAGGAGTGTGGGCACAAATTATCGAAGAACTCGATAATAAGAAAGTACTAAAAATGTACAATCGCAAAAGACCACGGTTATTATTCTATGGAATAACTGCAGCAGCTTCAATCGTCATTATTCTTATAGGTTCATTATTTTTCCAAAAAAATTCCGGTAAAGTCATCGAATCATATACATCCCATAAGATGAAATCCGATCAACAGAATCAACAAAAAATAAAAGATTCCGTAATATTAAATCAACAACTCCTAAAATCTATTATCAACAATCCGGCTGAAAAGGAAGAAATAGTTTCCAGCCCCTCTACTTTTACTAAAAAATATTTGACTATAGCAGGCCCTGAAGGACATCCGGTAAAGATTTCCCCCAAGGTGGCTACTCTTATCATTTCCGCCGACAATGAGTTTCCTCCCAGGCCGGTATGGAGTAGAAAAATAGATAAATGGCAAAAGATCATGTTGAGCAGTACTGTTTCTCCTACATCGGCTAACCTTGTAGATATTGTAGAACTGGCCGCCAGCAATGATCATCTCGAATAAAATTTTCAAACATGGCAAGGCTTAAAATCGAACTTCCACAAAAAATACTTGCCACGGTTTCAATCCCCGTACGCATCACAGATATTAACTATGGGAATCATGTAGGCAATAATGCCATAGTAGAAATCGTTCACGAAGCGAGGGTCCAGCTTTTGGGAAAACATGGATTTACCGAATTGGCTGTGGCAGGCACCTCTCTTATAATGAGTGAGCTTTCGGTTGAATTTAAAAATGAGTCCTTCTATAATGACCTGCTCGAGGTAAGAGTTTTTTCAGGAGAAATATCAAGGGTTGGCTTTGAGCTTTTTTACGAAGTATCTGTAAAAAGGGAAGGGCAGAGAGTTATCATTGCTCATGCAAAAACAGGAATGGTTTGTTACGATTACAAAATTAAAAAAGTGAGTTCCGTACCCGAAGAATTAAAAACGATCCTCATTTCTTAATCATTCCATATTCTCCAGCTTTCTTCCGCTTGAATAGAAAGCATTTTCTCGCCGTTTTTGATAAAAGCACCCTGCTTTTCTGCAAGAGAAAGAAATAAAGTTTTTGAAGGATTATAAACCAAATCGAAAAAATAATGATGCCCGGTAACAAACTCATACGGCAATCTGGGGTACTCATCTATGTTAGGCGATGTACCCAGAGGTGTTGTATTAATAACAACTGTATATTCCTTTAACAGATCCTTAGTAATATCATCATAAGAGATTATGGAAGATGATGTGTTTCCTTTCTTCCGGCTGACTTTCAAAAAGCCAATCCCCACTCGCTTCAACACAAAAGCTATGGCTTTGGAAGCGCCACCCGTACCAAGTATCAAGGCTTTTTTATGATCAGATTTCAAATAAGGAGAAAAAGATTTTTCAAAACCGGTTACATCAGTATTAAACCCGATCCATTTACAGTCTTTTATCTTTATACAATTGCATGCATTTATTTCACGGCATTCCTCCGTCACCTCATCAAGAAATGGAAGGATAGCTGTTTTATAGGGTATAGTAACATTAAGTCCTTTTAAGCCAATGTTGTTTTTTAACTCAGCAATTTCATTATACAAATCTTTCAATTCAAAATTTCTGTATTCACAACGGACAATATTTTCTTTTTGAAATTTTTCGGTAAAATACTTTTGAGAAAACGAGTGGCCTAAAGATTTGCCGATCAGTCCGTAAATTTTCATCAGTCAGTTTCTTTATCCAGATATAAGTGAAAAGTATCTCCACGAAGCCCGATACGCATTGCTTCCAAAGGAATTATTTCTGAAGGGGCTATATTACCAAGATTTGCATTGCAACCAACTAATTCAAGAAAATAAAGTTGTTGAGCTTTTTGTGGTGCTTCCCATAATATTTGCTGTTCCGGAACCTGGGTAAGGATTTCCTGTACCAGCCCTTCCCTCACTTCTCCTGTACCACGATAAATACCCACATTTCCTGCTTCGCGGGCTTCGGCTATTACGTAAGAAGCTCCCGCACTCAATTCAGCCTTCATCTGTTCTATCCATTTGTAGGGAGGAATAATATGAGTGGCATCTTTACTACCTACTTCACTAAGTACAGTTCCGTATTTAGTAAGTTTTTCAATATAGCCACACTTTTCAGTATGAGGAATCGTAATAGAACCATCACTTACTTCCATATAAGTAACATGATAGTCTTTACAAAGTTGTATATAATCATTGAACTGATCTCTCACAAGGAAAGCCTCAAATAAAGTGCCTCCAAAATAAACAGGGATACCAAATGATTGATATAGATCAATTTTTTCACGAAGGTTCGGTGTTACATACGCTGTCCCAAATCCCAGTTTTATTACATCAATATGCGGATGTGCCGCACTAATTAGATTTCTGCTCTCTTCAAGGCTCAGGCCTTTGTCCATTACCATGGTGATTCCATACTTACGGGGTTTTTCAACTCTGTCAGGAATTTGATTAAGATTAAAATTCATTTTAAATTTTTGAGATGCGCAAATATAATCTGGCTGGAGCGAAAAGAAGTAAAAAAAATTTACCTCCTTTTCTTTCTACCCGGGATTTTATAATTACTGATAATGTCAACTACCGAAGAATGCTGTAAGAGTGCCGGATTCAATTCTATAAATTGCTTTATTAGTGTCGGTGCAGTTTGAATACCGTGTTGAAGATGCAACAAGGCCTCTTTGGATTTACCAAGAGCAAAGAGGACACCGGCTTTATAATAAACAAATAAAGGTCTGTTATCAGTACTTTTCTGAGCATTACTAACCTGTTCCAATGCTTCTTCATAATAGCCTGCATCGTACAGGCACTTTATAAGTTCTTTCCATCCTTTCACATTTTTAGGTCGGGCTTTAATGAAATAAGTAAAATGGACGACCGCATCTTTTATACGTCCCATCTGAATAAAGCATTGTGCCAGTGAAAAATGGAAATCGGGTTGTGACTTATTGATATTCATCGCATTTTCCAGGTTCTTAATGGCACTTTCCCAATAACCCTCTTTCATGTAAGTTCCTGCGATCTTATAATACAGGCGGCTTTCAGCAGAATTCAAATGAACTGCTTTTCTATAATGAAACCTTGCCTGTGCAGGATTTTTCAACCTCTCGTAACAATAGCCAATGGCTTCATAGATCACTTCTTCAGGCATCGAAAGTTCGAGCACTTTCTGAAGAGCCTCTATTGCTTCACGATACTTTTTTAACCTCAGGTATGCATCGCCCAGATTACGATAAGCATAATCAAATTTTTCATCAATTGCGACAGCATATTGATAAGCATCTACTGCCTTTTCATACAGTTTCAGTCCCTGATATGCGGTACCAAGATTAAACCATGCCAATTGCGAATAAGGAAATTCATCAATAATGCCCTGATGAATCTTTACGCTTTCCTCATTTCTATTAGTATAATCTGCCCAGAAGCATATCTTATACAACGCCTCTTCATTGGTGGGATTCTCTTCAAGAATCAATCGAAGGCAATTAAATACCTTATCAAAATCTTCGTAATCATCATAAACGTCCGCCAATTCAAAAAGCAATTCAACTTTATCTTCGCCAATAAAAACTGCTATAGCTTCTTCAAGCAGGGCTGCGGCTCTCTCCTGATAATCCAGTGCCAGATAGGCATCTGTCTTGAGAATATAAAGATTAATATCAGTACTGTCAAGAACTTCTGCTTTTCCCAATAAGATCAAGGCCTCCTGATAGTTTTGAGTAGCGAGCAGAATATCTGCTTTTCGAATATAAAGAAAAGATGAATAAGGGTACTGCTCTATCGCAAAATTAACAGCTTCCAATGCAGAAGGAAGATTGTCATTCTCATCAAAGTAATCTATGAGGCGTTGAAAAGACTCTTCTTCAATAAATTTGAATTTCCTTCCGGTTTTGAAATTATTATACTCGCGAAGCAAATCATTCATCTCCTCCTTTTCTCTTCCATAATGGTTATCTTTCATAACAATCAGAGTTGTGCTACAAAGTACTGATAATTTTAGAACAAAATTATATTCAGGATTATTTTTACCATTATGAAAAAAAATATGATGAATGGCTTTTAACTCTCATAATAATTTCTTAATTTTGTGCTAATTAATAAATTTTTCACAAATGACAAAGTATTCCAAAATAGCAACAGTTATACTACTTGTGTGTGGAGTATGTCTTTTTGCCTTTGCTGACAGAGGCGGTTTTGTGAAAAAGAACAATCCACACCTTAACATCAACATTAATGGCAATTTAAAAAATTCCATTCAATTTAATTTAAAATCAGGTCTCTCTTATCGTGGTAGTTTCTTTATCAATAGACAGCAGGTAGGGAATAATGTGGTAAGCGATGCCTATATCTCCTATAAAAAAGGGAACACAACTTATATAGTACCTTACAAACAAAAGGTCCTTATTCCTGAATACAGCCAGCAAAATGGTTATAAATTAATTATCCGGGGGAGAAAATAGAAAATGATCTTTAAACAAAGAACCTGCATTCTGCGGGTTTTTTTATGTTCATAATTCAGGTTTACACTGAAAATATCTTTCACTAATCTACTTTGATTTCGTTTCCCCATAAGTAAGCACCCGATATCCCGACTTCGGAATTTCGAATCTGGACAAAGATATAGGCGTGTAAGTTATTTTTGCCAATGTGAATTTAAATTTCATTTTACCGGACTGCATTTCATACTGAATTGCCAGGCCAGGCAATGTTCTAAACTGAGCATCATACGACTTATTACTAATATTTACCTCTTCGGTATAATATACAGTAAAGCTGGTTCCATTTTTTAATTTAGCAATTGCTTTCTTGCATTTGAACCCTGCAATAGTCGAAGTTTCACCGGTATTCTCAAACACGATTCCATTGTACTTTTTATTATTCGCCTCCCAATCCTGAGGGGAAAGGGTTATCATAAGTTTCTGTCCGCTGTAATCTTTGAGTATAACTCCTCTACCAGTGGATGCATCATAAATAGTAGCCTCACTACCCAAACTACTTATCAATTCTGACCGGCTTTGATTCCCTTTTATGTAAATAGTAGTTGTAGCCCCATCAAGCATGTCTGCCATCTTAGGCTCGCCACTTCCTGTCTCTACAGACATGTTATAAACAAGTGTTGTCTCATTTACAGGCTTTTGTGCCGAAACAAAAAGCACAGAATACATACAAGCAAGTAAAAGAATAGGAAATTTCATTATACCGTCATATTTAAGAAAATTAAAGATAATTACAAAGTAAGATTGAAATAACTTCTCAAGGGTTGCAACTTATTCAATTTCTATTTCTTTTTCTTTATTGCATCCGCTTTTTCACGCATGCTTTTCAACTTTGCATTAGAGTCCTGCATGGCCGTGACTCGCTCCTGCCATTTGCTTTGTGTCACCGGCTTCTTTTTATTCTCCTGTAACTTGGCCATAATCTTATCATGGTCTATAATATATTTCTGTATCACCAGTTGAATAATTAGGGTAATTGTATTAGAAACAGTATAATACCATGTTAGAGCTGCCGGCATCCTATTAAATATTCCAATCAGGAAGACCGGGAAAATAAAAGGAAGATACTTCATCACAGGATTGCTATTATCCTGCATATTACTCATGCCATATATAGAAATCAGCATACTGGTTACCGCTGCAGTAATAGTAAATAAACTTACATGACTGCCATAAAAAGGTATGTTAAACGGAAGATTATAAATTGAATCATACGTTGATAAATCCTTTGCCCACCAAAAACTCTGTTGCCGCAAAGCTATGTTAGAGTTAAAGAAATCATACAGCGCAAAGAAGATAGGTATTTGAAACAATGCCGGAATACATCCGCCCAGTGGATTTACGCCAGCGCTTTTGAACAATTTCATTTGTTCCATTCCAAAAGCCTGCTTGTCATCTTTGAACTTTGTCTTGAGTATCTCTATTTCAGGTTTCAATAATTTCATCTTTGCCCCGCTCAAATAACTTTGATAAGTAAGAGGAGAGATCAGAAGCCTGATAATAATTGTAAGTAAAGCAATCACTAATCCATAACTGGCAATTTTCCCTGAAAGGAAATTAAACACAGGCATAATAAACCCTCTGTTTATATACTTCACAAATGCAAGGATACCACTACCGAGCGGCACCATATTAAACATTTGATTTCCATAGGACTTCAAAATCTTATAATTGGTGGGACCATAAAAAAGCTCCATTGGCAACACCACATCACTTCCCGGGGGGACGCTCAACCTCAGATCAGCAGTAGCTGTACCGATAATATGCAAGCCAGTATCTTTAGGAGATTCCCATTTCACCTCTCCATTTGTAAATTTATTTTTCGCAACAATCGCCGAGGCAAAGAACTGTTGATTCAGGGCGAGCCAATCAATAGGCTTTGCAAATTGCTTACTGTCCCCCCTACCTTCTGCAATATGTTCAAAATCGTACTCGCCATTCTCCACATAAGAGATATGAGACTGCTGAGTCTCCCACTGCATATCTTTCTCAAGTTTACCAGCCTTTACCTGCCATATAAGATTAAGAGTGTTTTGTGTAACCAATCTATCAGCACCGTTGAATTTTATATTAAACCCGATCATGTAATCGTCTGGTTTCAAAATATATTGGTGCTCTATAGTCTCACCACTTTTGGTTCGTAACCGGAAGCTAATAATCTGATTGCTGTCAGGGGTTGTTTGTATTGCCGAAGGGGTAAAGAATAAATCAGAAGTTTGCGCCGTAAGATTTTTACCGGTATTAATAGCATAAGAAATATTATTAAAACTGCCATCCTGAAGTATGAGTGGATTCCCGTTGAAAGTCCTGAAATCTTTAATCTCAATTTCTTTAGGTTGTCCTCCTTTACTTGAAAAAGTGATTTTAAGTACCTTATTCTGTACGGTTATCAATTGTTCTTTACCGGTAGTGTCCTGAATAATCCCTGACAAAGAAGAATCTCTCTTAGCATATAAAGAATCTTCAGCAGCAGTCAGTTTAAGTGTAGTATCCACTTTTGGTTTAAGCCGGTTGATTGAATCCTGAATATGCTGCTTTTGTTTTTCTGCTGCTACCTGCCCCTGCTTGGAATAATAGAAATATCCGATAAATAAAAAAGCCAATAAAACAAAACCAATAATTGTATTTCTATCCATTCCCATATTTAAAAATTAGGGTGCAAATGTACGCAAACTTTATAGTTTAGCTCTTTTGTAAAATGACCGGTGATAAAATAATAAATGCCCTGTAAAAGAGGGCATTTATGAAAAAAAATATATTCATTCCTTAACTATTTCTTAGAAGCCGGGGCAGCAGCTTTAGCAGGAGCGGCAGCCTTGGCAGGAGTGGCGGCTTTGGCATCTGCAGCAGGAACAGCAGCTTTGGCATCAGTAGCAACAGGAGCCTTGGCTTCTTCCTGCTTAAGCTGACGTGTAAGAGTTACAGAAGCAATCGGAATACGTGGGGAGTTCAATACCTCCATGTTTTTTACTTTCACATCCTGTACCCGCACATTCTCGTCCAATTTCAAATCGGTAATATCCATTTCAATGTTTTCCAGCAAATGTTCAGGGAGTACCTTTACTTTGAGGGACTTCATTTTGATCATTAATTTTCCACCATCTTTTACACCTGCCGGAATACCTGTAAATTTAAGAGGAATTGTAACAGTAACTTTTTTACTCCCCACCAATTCAAGAAAATCAACATGAATCAGCTGGTCACTAACCTTATCAAATTGGATGTCTTTCAACACACATTTGTAGGAAGTGCCATCAATCTTCACCTCTGCCAACATAAAATCCGGTGTATAGACAATATTCTTAAAAGCTGTTGCCGGAGCAGAAAAATTAATTTCTTTTGCACCTCCATAAATTACAGCTGGCACTTTTTCCTCAGAGCGAAGTTGGCGGGTGGCTGTTTTGCCAAATTCGGTCCTGAGTTGTCCTTCGATTGTAATTGTTTTCATTATTAATTATTTAATTTTTTTGAGGCGCAAAGGTAAGGGATATTTTAATAATAAAATTATACAACAACAGAGTGCAGGGAGGAGTTACTACAGGTAAAACAAGGCTACAAAAAGGAATCATTTCATCCCGCTGTAGAAGTAAAATGGAACAAAAGTAAAAGTATAATCAGATTACATACTAATTAATTCCCGCAATCCGCATTTTTGAAAGTGCGTGATGAGTATTTTTGATCAACGAATGAGTGATCGCCCTAACCTTATGAAGAGGAATTACTTTTGCAGATTCAGGGACAATATGTAATTCGCTCAGCAACCTTGATATTACAACCTCATCATATATTTTAGCAATATTACATGCCTTGTAGAAATCTGTATGCATACCCATGGTATCCAGAACAGGTGGGAAATCTTCATATTCAGGGAAAGTAGTATATTTTTTTACAAAATAAAAAACTTTACCATCAATCTCCTTTGTATACGCTTTGTAGATACTTTTCATAATTCCTGTTTTTTAGGTACACATTCAATTCTTATTACACAAACAAATTAATTAAAGAGTGCAATAAAATTCCATGCCATTTCTGAAAATGATAAATCACAGGAATCGATAATATGGGGTCTTAAACAGGATATTCAATAAATAAAAAGGCAAGGTAGCTTTTCTAACACAAGAACTTGCAAATATTAAAAAGTACAAATTCTGTTGAAAGAAATCCTCAATAAATTTATTTTCAGGAAAATTGAGATTGGGTTTCACTTACAAAGAAGCGAGGGTAGAAATTCAGAGGATGTGAATCGGTTTGTATTACAGATTGTAATCTCAGACAAAAGTATATAGACAAAGTTTCTCTTGCAAGTATTCGTCCAAATACTTATTCACATTTAACAATTGAAGGCGTTTTAATACTATGGACTCTATTTCTATCTAAGAATGATTTTTTGAGAGAATTCTTCATGTGTATTAACATCTGTAAACAGAAGTATATAGATACCATTCGAAGCACCTTTCGGCCTCTTCATCTGCAGTTTACTGCTGTTCCCGGTATTAAAAATCACTTCTTTCAACTTCTGATTAAGCATATTCACTAAAGATATTTTATAGATATGCCTGTTTGGTTGATAAAACTCTATATTAAGCAAATCAGTAGCAGGATTTGGATAAATGACAACTCCTGAATTCAATTGCTTTCCAACCGATATTACATAGCTATAAGAAATACTATAATCATCCTTTACCATCTTAATTCTATAAAAGTTTCGACTTTCCGCATTTTTATCCAAAAATTGATAACGACTTTCGCCTTGTTTTTTTATAGTATTCACTGTAGCAATGTCCACAAAATTATTACTGTCATTTTTTCTTTCTACTATTATCTGCTGAAGGTTGTCGGAATTATTGATATTCCAGGTTAAAAGCACACTCCCTTCCAGGAGTTTCCCTGCAAAATTTTCAAGTGACAAAGGTAGTACAGAGAAGCATTTACCATCCAGATGGTAAAGGTAATCCCGATTGATACAGCCATTATTCACTTCCACATGACACACATAAACACCTGTATCGGAAGGTAAAATATTAGGAAGGTAATAGTTAAACCCGCCACTCACCGGCAGACTATCAAAACCACCACTTCCGTTCTTTTTCAGTAACACCCATGAATAAGTAGAGTTATAAATAGTATCCACACTTAGAGTTGTCGGCTGATCCAAACAATTTAAAGTGGATTTTATCCCATTATTAGCAAGTGGCAGAATACTCACATCTCCCAAAGTCGCATTACCACAAGCATCCAGAGCCCGCAATCTAATAAGAGAATAAGTTGTACCATTATTAATGGTAAATACCGGATCGGGTTGTGGTGGCGCAATCAAGGTAGGAAGGGAAGGTGTACTTCCGATTATTTCATAAGTAAAAGGCCCCACTCCATTAGAAGCGACCGCTCCCACACTAAACCCATTTACATCACACTGGTATGCCGATGACTTGGCTAAACCCGGATATTTATAATTTGTTATAGTCACTGTGTCATAAAAGCTAACTCCACATCCACCACTGGACTGGTATCTTATTATATAAGTTGCCGGACCAAGATCATTAAAAGCATAATTAGACCCGGATACATAATCCGGGGTAAACGAAACAGCCGTTCCATCTTTTTTAATGATTCTTACTGTAATTCCCGAAAGATTAGTAGATATGGTTGTATTAATATTTCCCGAACCATTTGGCCATACCGATCCCGGGCATTTGGAGACCACTACAGATGCAGGAATCAGATAACCCACAATCGGAGCAATATTCACAGTATCCTTATTGCCACAAGCATCGGTACCAATTACCATGTATGTATCACCAGAAGCAAGGGGAAGCAGGTTGTCAATTGTAAAATTACTACTATTGGAATCTACCTCTTTTACGAGACTTTTGTCTGGGGCATATATCTTAATATTCGTCGGCAATACCCCTTTTACCTTTATAGTAAACAGAGAATACCCGTAAGTACAAGACTTTGATGCGGTGACAGTAAGGACAATAGAATCGGGAGCTTGACTAAAGAGAACCCTTAAAGTATCATTACACCCTGATACGATCTGTATTAGATAAGAACCAAAAGGAACATTATTGAAAATACCACTCGTATTGCAATCAAGGGTGTCTTTTGAAGTAGTATCAATAAGGCAGAATTCAGGACTGATCAAATTCTGCCAGTTAGTAATATTCGCAGAGAATGTAGTACACGTCTTATTACTGATCTGAACAGCAGAATTTACCGACGGAAGACTACGAACATCTGAAAAACTGGTCAGCATAGTAGTATCAGGACATCCATTTTTTGAAGAAATATAATAATCCTTACCATATATAAGCCCGGTAAAAACTCCATTAGTACCACAACTAATTAAAGAGGAATCAACCGAATTGAATAAACAAAATTCAGCATTGGTCAAATTATTGCTTGAGGCGGTAGCAGTAAAAGTTGTACAGTTTTCATCCGAAATAGCAACATTGACATCATTTATAATAACAGGCATGTTTACCGTAAAATCTCTTTTTATAGTGGTATCTGTACATCCGTCATGAATGGTAACGTAATAGCTTCCCAAAGGGATACTATCAAATATTCCCGTAGAATTGCAGGTTCCTATAGGATTATTGTCCTTATCATAAAGGCAGAAAACAGGATTAGTAAGACTATCACTTTGTGCACCCACATCAAGTCCAAAATTGGTACAAGTGACATAGGCAGGAACTATCGGATCATTTACTTTAGGAACAGGTCTGCTTGCTGAGAAGCATCTTGTAATAGTAGTATCTATACAACCATCTTTAATAGTAATACAATATTCGCCATAAGGTTGATTATCGAAATGGCCAGTACTGTTGCAATCTATTACAACTCCTACCGAATTTAGCAAGCAATATCCAGGGTTAGTCAGATTCTGTTGTCCGTCAATAGAAACGGAGAAAGTAGTACACAGTTTATTAGAGATGGTAACATTGGCTGCGACTGAGGCTATAGGCCCGGCTTTGGAAAAGCAACGTTCAATAGTGGTGTCCGTACAACCATCGTGTACTTTTATACAATAATCTCCATAAGCTAAATTATCGAACTGACCGGTAGCATTACTGGCTATTTGCATTCCTGCACCATTAAATAAAGCATAATCAGCAGGGAAGAAATTAGTAACACCGGTTACGGCAGCAGAAAAAGTGGTACACTGTTGATTGGATATTTTTACAGCCGCATCCACAAATGGCACCAATGAAATGGGGGTAGTAACCTCTTTGATATTTCCACATCCGTCTTTTGCTAAAAGATTCACAGAAGGAAGTCCTGTGATTGTAATATTAGTAAAGTTTCCGTCCGAAGTCCATATTGTGTCTCCGGCAGATCTTACCAACCCATAAGAAAATCCGGGGATAGTAGTGTATTTGCTGTCATTACCCTTACTGTCCTTTACAGAAACAAATCCAGCCCCAAGATCACATGAGGTTTTTGTAAAACCATAGGTATCCAATGACCATGTATAGTTGTTAATGGTTACAGTTCTTGTTTGAATTCCTCCGCAAGAGTCGTTCATCTGTATGCTGTAATCACCTGCCTTTAACCCGCCAAAAGAACCGTCAGGGCTTGTTGTACCCACTCCCATTGGAGAAGGTGCCACGATCGTAAAAATAAATGGGCCCCTTCCATTGATGATAAATCCCTGAATAGAAATGCTCCCGTTATACCCATTATCACAGCTAACATTCACATGGCCAAGAGTAAAGCCTGGATCCGCGTAAGATCCAAATATGACGATACCTCCTTGCGTAATTGTTTCACCTGTATTAATATTATTCACGATCACAGTGTATATCCCCGATGATAGGCCGGTAATAGAATCCTGGTCAGTAAAGTTGGTATTAACAGGCCCTTGTACTTTATATTGGAATGATCCAGAAGTGTCTGTAGCTACAATCTTTATGGCTCCGGTAGCAGCGCATCTTGATTCATAAGCTGTAATAGTTGCGGTCAATTGTGCAGAAGCAGAATTAGAATAAAAAGAACTAAAGAAAAAGAATAACTGAATTAATAAGTAAAATTTTTTCATAGGACACATTTTCGGTGAAAGGGCACCCCTTAACTTCAAAGAGTTTTTCTTTAATTCTAACGAATAATAATCCTCTTTATTGAACCAAAAATTAATTAAAGGCAAAACCACTCAAAAACACCGTAATTTCCTCATCTCCCTTCACCTCAGCAACAAAAATGGCAGTCGAAAGCAAAGAGAGTATAAATGAAAACCACTACAAAAACTCATTCTAAAATCAATCAACCACTTTCGTCTACTCAGTCTCATTTTTCCTGAAAAATTTGGATTTACAGTTTTAAATATTTATGTTTGTGCTCTTAAAAAGTAATTAGAATCCGACCCGAATAAAAGACCATGTGGTAAATAAATTCTACCTCTCTGATCCCATTCCTAAAAAAAATCTTCCAATTACAATAAATATGTTGTAGCATAGTTAATACAGCAACTGTAAATTTTTATTATGGCCAGATTTTTTTTATATTTTTTTTATGTGTTTCTTGGATCAATATTCCTTATTTCATGTGCAAGCACTAAAAATGTTACCTACTTCAATAACGTTAAGGATACCACCTTCTATTCTGGAACTACCGTAATACAAAAACCCATTGAAGCAAATGATATTATGAGCATTGTAATCAGCAGTGCCAATGCAGATGCCTCCAGAGATTTTAATATACAAAGCAATAATACCACCACCACAACAGCTACAGGAAGCAATACACAATCGGGAGGGTATTTAGTGAATGCAGACGGGAATATTGAGCTGCCCATTCTTGGTACTGTTAAAGCTGCCGGCCTTACAAAAGATCAATTAAGAGTAAATATCGTAAATCTTATTCTATCCAAGAAGCAATTGATAGACCCCATAGTTGATATCAGGTTTTTAAATTATGAAGTCACCGTTTTAGGGGAAGTAAATCATCCAACTGTCATTACAGTACCAAGTGAAAAAATAACACTCCTTAAAGCCCTCGGGCTGGCTGGAGACCTGACAATTTATGGGAAAAGAGAAAATGTATTATTGATCAGAGAAGAGGGTAACAAAAAGATAACAAGACATATTGACTTAAATTCTGCTGATTTTTTTAATTCACCCTATTATTATTTGCAACCTAATGATGTGATTTATGTGGAACCTAATAGAAACAAAGCAGCAAGCGCTGTCAGGAACCAGCAAATATTACCTATTGTAATTAGTGCACTATCAGTAGTTGCTATAGTTATTGATAGGCTAGTGAGATAGTGATGGCTAATTTAAATCAATTGAATAAAAAATGCAACAAAGAAGATATAGTGTTACTGAAGAGAGAGAGGAAAGCATGGTACAACAATTTGTATCCAAGTATCTTCCTTACTGGCCTCTGTTTCTTTTATCAATAGCCATAGCTATCGGTATCGCTTATGTTTATCTTCGGTATTCCACCCCTATCTACCAGGCTACAGCAACCATCATTATAAAAGATGATAAAAAAGGAAATGAAGAATCTAAATTAGTGGAATCCCTCGACCAGATATCAGCCAAAAAAATTGTTGAAAATGAGGTCGAAATCATCCAGTCAAGAAAATTGATGGAAAACGTAGTAAAAGCATTGGCTTTATATGCACCTATTTACATGAAAGGCGATGTTCACAATGTTTTAGCCTACACCACATCCCCTGTTTCCATTCTGGCTACCTTTCCCGATTCATTAAAGCAAACTGATGAAATATTCATAGATTATAACGCTGCCAGTAAGCAAGTCGTTCTGGATAAAAAATATAAATATCCAATCAATGAGGAAGTAAAAACCCCCTTTGGCAGGTTACAATTTGTCCCCAATAAATTTTACAGTAGCGAGGTTCCAAATAAACAATTATATTTTACTTTATCTAACCCAAAAGGCATTGCCCCATCCTTCTTAAGCGGACTTAAAGCAGAACCTGCCGGCAAATTGTCCTCTATCGTTGATTTAAGTTATAACGATATTGATCCGTTAAGGGCAGAAAATATTTTAAATGCCTTAATAAATGCCTACCAGCAGTCTGATAATGATGAAAAAAATGTACTAGCCAGTAATACTCTCGCATTTGTAAATGACAGGCTTAGCTTAGTATCTCATGACCTGGATTCTATAGAGCAAAAGGTACAACAGTTCAAATCCGGGAACCGCGCGGTTGACATCAGTACACAGGGCAGCCTGTTTCTGAAAAATGTAAGTGATAATGATCAAAAATTGGGGGATGTAAATACCCAAATTGCTGTTTTAAATCAGGTTGAGAACTTCGTAAAGAAAAAAAATATTACAGGAGGAGGAATCGTACCTTCTACCCTGGGAGTAGGTGACCCTATGCTTAATCAATTAATTGATCAACTTTATAGTTCCGAGCTGGAATATGATAAGCTAAAGAAAACGGTGGGAGAAAATAATCCGAGTCTCGTAGCGATCGCTGATAAAATCAATAAGATAAAGCCCAGCATACTGGATAATATTCAAAGCCAACGACAGAGCCTTAATGCTACGCAGCAAACCATTTCCTCTACAAACGGAGCTTATAACTCTATGTTGCAAGCTGTTCCTCAAAAAGAACGGCAATTGCTTGATATTAGCAGAGAACAGCAAATAAAAAGCAACCTTTACGCATTCTTACTTCAAAAAAGAGAAGAAAGTGAAATAGCCTACGCATCTGCAGTATCTAATAGCAGAGTAGTTGATTATGCACAGGCAAGCTACAATCCTGTGAGTCCGAAAAAAAACATGATCTATATTGCTTTCATTTTCTTACTAATAGGATTGTGTGCTGCTATCATCTTTGTTAAAGAGTTCCTTACGGGTAAAGTACTGTACAGACGCGAAATAGAATCTCTGACATCCATCCCCATTCTGGGAGAAGTTGCTTTTGATAAATCCAACGATAAAATTGTAATTAAAAAAGGGAGACGTAGCTTTGTGGCAGAAGAGTTCAGAAAATTAAGAATATCATTATCATTTTTAGGAATTGATTCTTCCCATAAAAAAATTCTGATCACTTCAAGTATATCAGGAGAAGGGAAAAGTTTTATCGCAGCTAATTTGGCGGTAAGCCTCTCTCTAACAGGAAAGAAAGTTGTTCTCGTAGATATGGATCTTAATAATCCTACTCTCAATAGTATATTGAACCTTGAAAGTGAAGAAGGCGTTACCGAATTTTTGGAAGGAGAGAAAGATCCCGAGGAAATAATCAAACAAGTTGAGGAGCATGAAAACCTGTTTTTTATATCAGCAGGTGCCGTTCTTCCTGAAAATCCGTCAGAATTATTATCAAACGGAAAAGCTAATGACTTGATCAGCTATCTGGAAAACATTTTTGATATTGTCATTATTGATACTTCACCAATGGTTCTGGTTACCGACGGTTACTTATTAACGGGATTGTGTGATGCAACCTTATATATTATAAGGCATAAGTACACTCCCAAAATGCTCATTAGAAGAATAGATGAAACCAACCATATTAATCCTATAAATAATCCAGCCATCATTTTTAACGGAATAAAGATGAGAGGATTTTTTAAAAATAATTATGGGTATGGGTATGATTATGTGTACGGGAATAAGGAACGAAAGAAAGAGATCAAAAGTCCCATAGCAAAATATTAATCCTATATTATGAAAGATTTTCAAACTCAATACGTTAAGATGTAACTGAGGACGGCGAAGCCATGTTCTTCTTATAGTATCACTAATATCAATCCTTTGAATTGCTGCAAATTTAAATTTTAAAAAAAAATTATGCAGAAGAATTGGTATATCATATATACAAAGGAAAAGTGCGAAAAGAAAGTCGCTACTACATTTACTAAAAGGAAAATTGAAAACTTTTTTCCTCTCAAAAGTAATCAGCACACTCAATCTATTAGAAAAAGGAAATTACAGCCTGAGCCACTTTTCGACTGTTATGTATTTGCAAATATTGCAGAGTCGGAGATAGGCAGAATCAGAGAAGTGGATGGGGTCGTAAATCTGGTGTATTGGAGAGGGCGGCCGGCTGTTGTCCGTGAAGAAGAGATTGAAGCTATTAAAGAATTTACTTCTGATCATCAAAATATTAAATTAGAAAGAACGGAAGTTAACCCTAATGAGGCGTTAAGGATGATTGACGGTTCCAGATATTCAATAGATGGAAACATTTTAAGTATTAAAACATCCGCAATAAAGATGAACTTGCCTTCTCTCGGATTTACCATGATCGCAGAAGTATCTTCTGAAAATGCGTTAAATCAGGAGGTGTCTTTTGGGAATAAAGAATTACTATTTCAGTCATAAAAACAGTTTTAGTTCCCAAAGAACAAAACAGTAAATGATTTCATCCGTCCGGAATGCATTCTTCAGACACTTAAACTATTAATTAGCCGAAGAATGCCGTCCGCTACACACGCTTCACAAGTCCGATCTTCGTGAAGCATGATTAAAAAGAATTTATATACTTACAATATACTGCTTAAAAAACTCTCACTAAAGGAATGAATAGCTTACCTCTATTTATGCCCCCCAATACTCTGAGACCATTTCTCAAATAAGCATTCCACAATCACAATTTAATAGATGAAAACAGCACTAATCACTGGTATTACCGGGCAGGACGGGGCATACCTTGCCGAGTTACTTTTGTCCAAAGGTTACCTTGTACACGGAATAAAAAGAAGGTCTTCTTTGATTAATACTCATAGAATAGACCACTTATACGTTGACCCTCACGAAAACCATGGCAATTTCAAATTGCACTACGGTGACATGACAGATAGTACAAACCTTATACGTATAGTACAGGAGACTCAACCCGACGAAATATACAATCTTGCGGCCATGAGCCATGTAAAGGTAAGTTTTGACAATCCCGAATATACTGCGAATGCAGATGGCTTGGGCACTTTACGACTGCTTGAAGCAATAAGGATCTTAAAATTAGAAAACAAAACACGCATTTACCAGGCCTCTACCTCCGAATTGTTTGGATTGGTACAGGAAGTTCCGCAAAAAGAAACTACTCCTTTTTATCCTAGAAGCCCCTATGGGGTCGCTAAATTATACGCCTATTGGATAATAGTAAATTACAGAGAAGCTTATAATATGTTTGCCTGTAACGGAATACTTTTCAATCATGAAAGTCCACTCCGGGGAGAAACCTTTGTAACGAGAAAGATTACAAGAGCAGTTGCTGCAATAGCAAATGGACAGCAGGATACTTTGTTTCTCGGCAACTTAAATGCTCAAAGAGATTGGGGGCACGCAAAAGACTATGTAGAAGCCATGTGGCTTATGCTGCAGCAGGAAAAACCTGAAGACTTTGTGATCGCAACAGGAATTACCACTACCGTGAAAAAATTCGTAAAAACATCTTTTGCCGAAGCGGGTATTGAGATTGCTTTCTCAGGGGATGGGCAAGAAGAAAAAGGAACCGTGGTAAAATGTTCCAATCCTTCCTACCAATTACCTGTAGGCAAAGTAGTGGTAGCTATTGATCCGGAGTATTTCCGGCCAACAGAAGTCGAATTACTGATTGGAGATGCGAGCAAGGCCAAGCGTATCTTAGGATGGCAGCCGAAACATATATTAACAGACCTTGTAAAGGAAATGGTAGCATACGATCTTAAAATTTTTAAAGCAGGCACATAAGGAAAATTACATGAATAGCGCTATCAAAAAATGGGATCAGCCGCCCTTTTCAAAACAGTTCATGAATAAATACTTTTTAAAAGTATCTTTTTAAAAATCAGGTAAATACAATAATGATAGAACAAACTAAAGAATTTGATTTAGTAATTGAGCCCGGCAGATCAAAAAAGAATTATTGGAATGACTTATGGCGTTTCCGCGAGTTATTTCTGTTCCTCTCATGGCGGGATATTTTGGTAAGGTATAAGCAAACTGCAATCGGACTTTCCTGGAGCCTGATACGCCCCTTCTTAACCATGATCGTTTTTACGGTTGTCTTTGGTCGTTTGGCCAAATTACCCTCTGAAGGAGTTCCTTATCCTATTTTAGTATATGCTGCCATGCTTCCATGGCAATTTTTTTCTACTGCATTCAGCGATGCAAGTAATTCATTACTTGCTAATGCGAATATGCTTACAAAAATTTATTTTCCACGACTGATTATTCCGACGAGCACCGTTATAGTCAATCTTGTTGACTTCCTCATCTCCTTCATTATCTTAATAGGATTGATGATCTGGTACCATTTTGTTCCACCATTAACCATTCTATTCCTGCCTCTTTTTCTTGTATTGGCATTCTTCCTGTCAATGGGAGCGGGCTTGTTCGTAGCTGCTCTAAATGTAAAATACAGAGACTTTAAATACATTGTTCCCTTCGTGGTTCAACTCGGAATGTACGTATCTCCAGTAGGCTTCAGTAGTAACGTAATTCCTGAAAAATGGAGGTTTCTATACTCTTTAAATCCAATGGTGGGAGTAATTGATGGTTTTCGGTGGTGTATTTTGGGAGGAAATAGTCATATTTACATTCCCGGAATGTTACTCTCAATAGGAATCACTTTTCTTATCCTCATTTTCGGGGTCATGTACTTCAGGAAAATGGAAAAAACATTTGCCGACATAGTTTAAAATATATGAATACAGTAATAAAAGTAGAGGGGTTAGGTAAAAAATACATTATTGGGCATAAGGAAAATTCCAAAGATGATGCACTAAGAGATGTAATAGCCAGAAAGGTAAAAGGAGCGTTGAAAAGCACAAAAAACTTAATCACAAAGAAGACAATTTCTCAACAGGAGAGTAAAGATGAATTTTGGGCGTTGAATGGTATCAACTTCGAAGTGAAACAAGGTGAACGTGTCGGTATCATTGGGCGCAATGGCGCCGGAAAATCTACACTATTAAAAATCCTAAGCCGCATAACAGAGCCTACCCTTGGTCGAATTTCCATTAATGGCCGTTTAGCTAGTTTGCTCGAGGTAGGAACAGGATTTCATCCTGAACTTACCGGTCGGGAAAATATCTATCTGAACGGGGCCGTCTTAGGAATGCACAGGTCTGAGATAAAAAGGAAATTTGATGAAATCGTAGATTTTTCAGAAGTAGGGAAATTCCTGGATACTCCTGTGAAACGATACTCCAGCGGCATGTATGTAAGACTGGCATTTGCAGTCGCGGCTTACCTCGAATCAGAAATTCTGGTGGTTGATGAAGTACTTGCAGTAGGAGATGCTCAATTTCAAAAGAAATGTCTTGGAAAAATGGAAGACCTGTCGAAAGAAGGGGGAAGAACCGTTCTTTTCGTTAGTCATAATATGCAGGCAATTTCAAGCCTGTGTAGCCGTATTATCTTACTCGACAAAGGGTCAATGATTAAGGATGGTGAAACGGCGAAGGTCATCCAGGATTATTTAGTGTACGAGACTTCAAAAAATGGAGTGATTGAATGGAATAAAAATGATGCGCCGGGAGACTCCTTAATAAAATTAAGAGCCATTAAAATCTTAGATCAGGATAATAGAATTCGCAATCATTTCTTCACAAAATCTAAAATAAGAATTCAATTTGATTTTGAAATTCTTAAAATGGACAACTTATTGGTAGTAGGGTTCGACCTGACCAATGAAGATGGTATAATTATACTAAGGTCATATCACCATGATTATTATCAGCAAGAATGGCCAGTACTAAAAGAAGGGCTTAATTCAATCTATTGTGATATTCCTGATAGCATTTTACGGGAAGGCACTTATTTTATAAGCCCTAAAATCAGCATCCATGATAAGAAATGGATCATTAATGGGGACCCATTATTATCTTTTGATGTGGAAATGAATCACGGAGTATCTCCGTACTGGACTTTTTATAATAAGTCAAACAGGCCAGGGGTGTTATCAATAATTATTCCATGGAAAAATTCAAAGAACTGATTTCTCTCCTTACATTGCAGGATTGTAAATCCTTTTTTACAAGGAATGAAGAGTGGGGTAATAATTCTAAAATTCCGCTTTCTTTGATCTTTACTTCCTCAAAAAATCCAAGGGTATAATATGGCACGCAATGCATTGATATTTTCACCGGGCTTTGATGGTCATAGACAAGTTTACGTATTTGTAATAGCACATATATTAAAGGAACTGGACTTCAACATATATATAGCAGGGAATACAAAACAAAAAATATCAAACTCATTTTATATTGATAAACTCAATGAAAATCCTGAAATTAACTTCATTGATACCAGTAAATATGCTGAAGGAGGCCTCGATATAACCATTCAGGAATTTTTAGAATTACAAAATAATCTCAAGACAGAATTGACTATTTTTCCTGAAGCCGATCATCATTTGAAACTCCTTGCATCGCAAATCTCCAGCAAAAAGAACAGGCTTCGGGGCCGCACAACAGGAATTTTTATGCGTCCTTTTTATTTTTATCGCCAATCAGCAGGGGTTCTCGATAAACTCAGATTTCTGAAACATTTTCGTTCAAGGGTAAAAAAAGATGAGAATGTATTTTATGATTTTTTTCTAAAAAGATTTCATCTTCTGGATACCTCGTTATGTATTGATGAGAATTTTGTTACCCATCACCCATATCTTAAATGGCTGCCCGATGTATTTCAACAATATGCAGAATCAATTGTAAAAGATGAAAAATCAGAAGACAGGATATGGATTGAAAAACTGGATAAATTTAAAGAAAATAACAAAGACAAATTTCATTTTTTATATTTCGGAACTTCCCAATATAGAAGAGGATATGATATATTATTGAATCTTGCCCAAAAAACAGGTGGTTGCTTTATTCATTGCGGATTAATAGATAACAAGGTTCAATATGATTATGACATCCATAACCTAAGAGCCTCTTTAAGCAAGGATGGCCATTTATTTGAGACAAATCAATACCTCGCTGATCCTTTATGCATTGAACATTTTTTTAAATCAGTAAGTCATCTCGTTCTTCCTTACAGGCAATATTATGGATCAAGTGGAGTGATGCTACAGGCTTTAGATCTTGGAATCCCGGTTTTATCTCCGGATTCGGGGATTATAGGGTATAGAATAAAAAATCATAACCTGGGGCTTACTTACAAAGACGATGGCTTCTCTTCTTTAGAAACTCAGTTTGATCTATTCAAAAATATTGATCCTCTATCATTCAAAAAAAGTGTAAACACTTATATGGATTTTCAAACTATCGAACAACTGAAAAGCGTACTTATTAATTCATTTTCGGGTTCACACAATACGGTATTACAACCGGTGTTGCAAAAAGCATGAATCTACTCAGGCAGGTACTACCCTATTTATTTTTACTTTTCTTTATTGTAAAAGCAAACAGAGAACGTATTTATCTTTTAGGTATTCCTTTTCTTATTTACATGAGTAATTCCATTTTTTTTGAAGGAGTTAAAATTTTTACAATCCCAGGTAGCATAGGTTATATTCTATTATTTCTTTGGCTTACATTATTATGGATTTTCTCACTTTCAATCCGAACCTCACCGAAGAATAAAAAAGATGGCTTAGGCCAAAATTCCCCGTTAAATTTATTGGACTACTTTATTATCGGACTAATAACAATCTCATTATTTGATTTTGCAAGAACTTTTATTAATAACGAGGTTCCTGAAATATTTCAGGAATTCGCACAATTAATTTCCCTGTTCCTGGGGTATTTTATTATTAAAAACTGGATATCTCACAATAAAACGGAATTAGTAATAAAATTTTTATTCAGTCTCGTAATCATTAATAGCATTGCCTCTATCCTTTTTATACTTCACCAGGGGCTCAACCTAAGAATTTATCTTGAGGAGGAATATCTGAAAGAGTCCTTTGAAGGGGTAGAGATTAGCAGGAGTTTCTATTTCATGCCTCAATTTCTTTTTTTTTCTATTACTTTCCTTCTGGTTTTTAAAGAAAAGTACCCCTTGCTTTACCGGCCTTTATTAATAATAAACCTACTTGCTGTATTCATTACCTACACCCGGTCTTATGTGATAATTATAGCTTTAATCTTTCTTTTGTATTTTTTACTCATGGGAATAAAAAAAGGGAAAATTGGACTTATTTTTAAAAATATCTTTTTATACAGCTTACTTGCTCTTTTTGGAATTTTTATACTTTCTAAAATCTTTCCAGTCAAAAGCAAATACTTTATGGATAGATTCACTGAATTGTCCACCCCTTCTACCACTCAAGACCCTAATAATCTCCAATATCGCTTTATGAGAACAGGTAACATCATTTCCAGCATGGGGACAGATAAGAAGATTTTTGGTATGGGGCCGGTTACAGCAAATCAATATTCCTCTTACGCCGAAATGGGGTTTGCAACCTCGGATATGGTTTGGGCTGGCGTTATTTTTCGCTGGGGTTTCGCCGGGCTGGCTTTGTTCATCTTACTCTATATTTTTTCTTTAATTTATACTTTCAGATTCTTTATGAGATCAGATGGCATTCTTTCCTATCTGGCGCTGTTCCTTTTTATTTATATTTTTTCTCAGATAGTGGAAAGTTTCGTCTC
>JBDTGA010000115.1:0-3006 GCA_039937655.1 Ginsengibacter sp. | reverse complement strand
AACGAGTCATGAACCTCTGGCGTACAGAGGCAATCAGATGTTGGTTACTTATTTACAACTTTATTGTAAGTGCTTATTGGAATTTTATTGCTCATAATCTAAAATTGACTTTTTGAGGGTCGACTATGTAAACGAATAAACCCTTTTTTGTACTACCTATATAGTATCTTTATATTAGTGATTAACCCCGAAGGCATGGCCTTCCAATTTTTAATATCAAATGGGTTATATGTTATATCTATAAAATAAAAAGGTGGCCAATGAGGATGCTCTAGCTGGTACAACCGCATATAATTAACGGAAAGATTGGTGACATATATTTCAAGATGATTTTCATCTGCATTAAGTATTCCTGTAGGTATATGTAAGCGGTAGGGAATACACCATGCTGTGCCTATAGATTTATCATTAATTTTAACGTTAGCTGACTCACATACATTTCCTAAATCAATGAGTACATCCTTGGCGTTAGCAATCTGATCTGTTATATAAAACGATGTAGTATATTTACCAACTCCTGAATAATAGCTTGCGGAATCAGAAAAACCAGTCCAAGACTTTAAAGAATCAAGTTGAAAGGTTTCATGATAGCCAAGTGGTCTTCCCCCAGATAGAGTCAACTTCCATTTTGTATTTATATCCTGAACATTATACGCTAAGGGAGGAGATACCATAGGCCGTATATTATTATTGGTTTTCACAAAACAAGATTGACCCGGAAGTAGCTCCAAATACATCTCTAGTTTCCCATTATGATACCGGATCGGTAGTAAGTGCGTTACGTTGTTTAATGGATCATATTTTTCAACATCATTCCCATTCAAATTGATTTGTATCCACCCTCTGGAAAATTTGTTATCTAAATTAGCGATAAAATAGATTGGCCTGCCTTCATATATCTTCCTCATAAAAGAAAGTCCATGTACCGCAAGTCCAGCATTCTCAAGGGCACCATCTTCAAGTAATTTATCATCGTAATAATTAACGATTGAAACATTGGGGTATTTCTTAATCGTCATCTCTAACTGCAAAAAAGATCTGACTTGTTGCTGATACTTATAAAATCCTGTAGGCCTTTTAGGAAGATGGCCTTCAAATATAATTTTTACTCCAGCCGCAGCCATTTTAACGAGGCATTGCAAAGTTCTTTCAGGCATGTAATCGCAAGATGGAATAATCAAGACCTTATAGGATTGACCATGGCTTATCAATTCCCCGCCTGAATTTTTCATATTGATCAATTGCTCATCAGAAATATAATCAAATGAAAAACCTTTACTTTGGAGATTACCTGATAGTTTGCCAAAAGGTGTTGGAAATAACCACACATTAGTGTTGCTATGTACCGTGAGTTGATCAGTGCCATCTTTAGAGAAAGAAGGCATAGACCATATATCGAAAATTGGGAAGTATATTAAGATATCATTATTGGGCTGGCTGTTCTGTAGAATATTCTGACAACGTTCAATATACCTATTAAGCAAAGGTAATTGTTTATAAAAACTAGATGATAAGCCAAAGTTAGTTGAAGCATAATATAACCAACCGGGATAAGGTGTATCTGAAGGTGAATATGCTGTACCATGAAAGAAGATATGATTGATACCTGCTGCAAAAAGTTCATCTATTTGTGGCTTCAATTGAGATAAGGAAACTTTAAAATGGTTAGCAAGCCAAGTTCCCGTTTCAGAACTTACTAATCTTTGCCCCATTATATGAGCAGCAGAAGACGCGAATTTTATGGTCAATTGATTTGGCCTACCAAATAATTTAGCAGAGAAATCCTGATCAACCCTTAACATGGGGATATTAAAATTACTGCTTCCAAACGATTCCGTTTCGGGTATATCGGCAGATCCATACAAGTCCAATAAGTTCCCAGGTGAACCATGAGCCTGATATCGAGCTAACATATGGCGTTTCCTACACCAGTCAATCCAAGTCTTTGCATAATTCTTTAACAATAACTCAGCTATGGTTTCATGATAATCAATTCTTACCAATTCACTGGCAACTGACGAAGATGTATCTTGAAACTCATTCCATTGGGACACCAAGCTATATCCTCGTTTTCGCTTAAACTCTGAAAGGAAATCATTTGTCCAATTCGAATTTACTTCATACGAATCACAATACATCGCTCGTGGGAACAGCTTCATTCCAGCAAAAGCAGAATCAAACCTATTTAAATAGATCTTCATCCCGATATTACTAAATGGATCTAGTACATAACCCTCGCCTCCAGGGGCGGCCTTCTCCACACGTTGTCCTGTTGGCACAGACACTGGCATACCGCCTTTCATTTCATAAATTTTTGTTGCTATTTCTTTGGTTACATTAGGTCCCCCAAAGGGCCATCCAGTACCCGTACTCATATCAACACCGAGGTTTAATTTTCTTGCCTGAACTAGAGTATATTGTAACATATTTATCCATCTATCACTTAAATAAGGAATAAACTTACTTTCAGCACCTTTAACACCATAAATCGGAATAATCTGAACACCGCCAATACCTATTTTTTTAAACTGTCTAAGCTCTCTCAAAATTTCCTTTTTACTTACCGCACTTCCCATCCACCACCAATAGGTCCAAGGTTTAGCGGTATTGAAAGGTTTAGCAACATTTACCTGTCCTAAAGCATAATATCCAATCAGATTAATACATAATAAAAGGAATATATTTTTAATCTTTGACATATTAGAGGCTTTTTATTATAAGATTCATGTCTCCTTAATAGAGTATATAGGATGAGAAAAAATTAAAAATTCAACAGATTAGAAAATCATCAGCAATTTGATTTTTCTTGATTATGAGAAAAAATCATTCCGCAAGCGATGTCCCGACACTTAACAAGTTTCCAAATCCTCTACATGCCGTTATCAGATTAGCTTCCGTGGAAGCTAATGCTTCTGCCAAAACCGAAGGTACATTACCGATGGGCATTAAAACATCAAAATACTGTTGCAAAGTACTGTTAGATTTCAAGGGTACCTTTCCCGCAAG